>JASJCT010000104.1 GCA_030065855.1 Myxococcota bacterium | reverse complement strand
CTGAGGGAGCCGCCGATGTGGGCCCCACCGCACCAGCCGGTCACGTCCACCATATCCCGGCGGTTTTTGGCCGCCATTTTTTTAAGTTCTTTGAGTTCCTGTTCTGTCAATGCCATGGCATGCTCCGCTGTGTTCTTTTATCCGTGAGGGACCGCCGATAACCGATGGGATCACCTCGCGTTTTGTTTTTTCACCGCCTTGATAGCGTCGTCGAAAATGTCCAATGTGCGCTGAATATCCTCGTCTGTATGTTCAGTCGTAATGTACCAATTATGGTGCGATGCAAAGAACGCCCCGCGCCGTGTGCTCTCACCGCAGATGTCCTGGTGAAGCATTAGGGACGGGTCGTCAATGATCTTTGGATAGGCCATGGAAGGATGGCCAGTGACCGATAGGGTGAGCCCATGACCCTTGGCAATATCCGTCATGCCGTTAAACAGCTTTTCGCCCTTCTCTTTAAGGATCTTGGGAGCGTCGATGCGCTGCATCTCTTTAAGACACGCGATGGCCGCTGCCATGTAGGCACCGCCAAACCAGTAGCTGCCCGTGTGGAATACCTTGGCGGTGTCGGTCTTAAGCGCGTCTGTGCCGACAAGTGCGGAAATCGGGTATCCGTTTGCCATGGCCTTGCAGAAACAGATGAGGTCCGGTTTGAAGCCATAGAGCTCATTTGACCCGCACAGGTTGAGGCGAAACCCGCACCGAATGTCGTCGACGATGAATACAATGCCCTTCTTGCGGAGCAATTGCTCCACTTTTTGCCAGTACCCTGGCTCGGGTTCTGCGTTGTCCGAAAAAATTGGATGGTGATAAGGGCTTGCAATGAGTCCAGCGACCTGGCCGTCGTTTTCATCGATGGCCCGCTCCAACTGGGCAAAGTCGGCCCAATCGAGTCGGATGATGTTCCTCAGATCGTCCTTGGTCACGCCGTGGTGGCCAGGGGCCTGCATCCACGGGCTCGTGCCGTGGTAGCCGCCCTTAAACGCGATGATTTTAGGCCGCCCAGTGGCTGCCCGTGCGATGGTCACCGCGTAGTTTGTGGTATCTGCCCCGTTCTTGGCAAAGAACGCCCAGTCTGCGATGGTGATCATATCCACCATCAACTCTGCGAGTTCCACCAGTTGGGGCGTGGCAATGCTTGTGGTATCCACCTCTTTTATCTGCGCCTGGAAGGCCTCGTCCACGACCGGGTGGTTATACCCCAGGATGATCGGACCGTATCCGCACATGTAGTCGATGAACTCGTTGCCGTCCACGTCCCAAAACTTGGACCCTTGGGCCCGATTGGCAAAAAACGGGTAGTGGTCGACCGGCACATACGGGGCAGGTGCAAAGTGGCCGTAAACCCCGCAGGGAATGACCTTTGCGGCGCGTCTGAAGAGTGCCGTGGTTTCTTTATATTCGTATGTCTTCACTTGGACCCTCTCTCATTGATCATTATTAACCCAGATACCCCTCGACTTTATCGAGCAGGATATTTGTATTATCGACCATTAGAATCTGACCGCGCAGGCGAATGTCGCCGACCGCAATCGCCTCGAACGGGTCTATTTCTCCTGCCAGCAGCTTGCTGGCAATGTCCAGGTTTCTAAAGGTCATCTTTGCCATGGGGGCTTCGGCCTTGCCTTTGAACGCCCGAACCTTTTCCTCCCCATAATCGAGGCATAGGAAGGGGCCGTCCGGTAGGACTTCCAGCTGCAAAATCCCCTTGTGGGTATGCTGGGCCACGACTTTGCAGATCGGATCGAGCATAGCCAGGTCGCGGCACGCATATACCGCTGTGTTCAAGGTGAGGTGTGTGGCAATGGCCTGCTCCTGTTCGGTCAGCGTCACCCCGTCTGCCGGCTTCAGGTAATAGGTCAACCGCTCTGTGAGAGGCGTAAATTCATTTTTCAAAAATCCGAGCCGAGTAAACCCCTTTACGGGAATTGGATTTGCCTTGCCGTCGAACATATTATTGAGATGCTGAGGTGAATTGAAAAGCAGCTTGACGTTCGAACGCTTGTTTCGACCGATGCCATGGTGACACGCGCCATTCTCAAATGCCAGATGCACCGCCGGGCCGTTCTTTATTGAAAACTGAATAACCACACGCCAGTCTTTGATCAGCGCTGCCATGTCTTTATCCAAGATGACGAGGTCTTCCAGATTTTGGAGCACGGCATTTAAATTCATGTACGCTTTGATGAGGTGATCTGTCATCGATCCTCCGTTCTTTTTGCCCGTCTGCAACCGTATAAAATACCTAATTCGGGCCCATTGTCCGACAATATTGAGAAGTGAGCAACAGGTTGGCACGCGATTTTATAATAAATGTCTAAATTATATTCACTTATATAAAAGACCCACTTCGATAAACCCATCTGAACACCTCAAGGATCAAAATCCTATCATATGTTCTAATTTCTATCTACCCAAGTTTAAACCTTTTTTAGGGAGAGGGGGGTATAACGCCATTCAGCTGACATGGTTCGATGCTAGGGACGGGGGGGGATCTGCCAGGGCTGGCACCTGGGAAGGGGAGCACTTGGGTCGGATTCACCTTTTAGCTGCTTTACGCGAAAATGGTCGCCTTTTTGATCGACGATATGCTGATACCAGGACTCGGGGTATCCCGGATGGGTAACCTTGCCCTTTTCGTCGCGTACATTTCCGTCCAGGTATTTGACAAAAAGCGCCTGGCTCAGGGCACGCCAGCGGGTGACGGTTTCCTTGGCCTGGGCACTCGAGTACTCGGTTAGATAGTCCCGTGCCAACTCCGGGGATCGGCCATATAGTTCGCGCGCGGCATCTTCGATGTGCTTTTGCCGCCCTAAAAAGGCCCCTTCCAGGGATTGCTGCACTTTTTGAATATCGCCTATCATGTCACTGTACCTGGCGTATGCGTAATTGGACACCACGTTGAACACCCAGAAAGCCGAATCCCAGGTAAACGTATCAAAATCTCCCGTGCCCACAGCAAAGTTGAACGGTGCCTCCCGGATACCGCAGTACATAGGCACATACACGGTCGAATAGGTGTCGTCCACCCCGAACCAGAGCACCCCGCCGATGGGATCGGGCAGCCAGGCGCGGGATTGGGAAACAAATGAAAAGCCGGTTTGTTGGGTGGAGATGGCGCGTTCGTTAAAGTATTCGACCCCATCGACTTTCCACGTCAAAGGGCGCCAGCGGTAGGGCAGGACGTACGGTCCAGCGCCCACGTCTGCTGTCATATCCAATGCCGTGCCTTGAAAGTGGTCCCGCATCAAGGCCATAACATCGCCAACCGAGAGTTTCTTATCTGGCTTTACCCACAGGGGCATGGGCGCGGCGCCTTCTTTGGCCATGACGTAGTCCAGGGAAATGTTCTGGGCTCGGGCTGCCCGATTAAAGACGCTCCATACCCGGGCCTCGCAAAACCTGAGCGCACCAAAATCCAAAGGCGCATAGGCATCAGCAAAGCTGAAATCCGCGTCTTTTCCAGCAAAGTACCCCCTATTGCGGGCAAAGGAGATGACGTCTTTGGCGTAGCGGCAGTTTTTCGGATCGCCCAATGGAAACTGCCGGATGCGCGCTTGATTGGCATGGGCTGAGATGTATCCGTCTGGAATGCGCCGCGCCACCCACAGCGCGCCCTTGGCCTTAGGCCCCTTGCCGATGATCTCCATGATCCAGACCTCATTGGGATCGGAGATGGAGAGGGATTCCCCAGAGCTGGCATATCCGTACTGGTCGACGAGTGCGGCCATGGTGTCAATGGCTTCTCTGGCCGTCTTTGCCCGCTGAAGGGTAATGTAGATCAAACTGCCGTAATCCATGATGCCGTCTGGATTGTGTAGCTCTTTGCGACCCCCAAATGTGGTCTCGCTGATCGCCAGTTGGTGCTCGTTCATGTTGCCGACCACCGAGTAGGTCCTTGGCACTTGATCTATCTGGCCCAGGTACTTGCCCGTATCCCACTCGTAAACCTCGAGCTTTGCCCCTTTGGCGTGGCGACCCGCCGGCGTAAAGTAGAGTTCACCGTACAGCACGTGGGCATCTGCTGCATAGGTGATCATGGTTGAACCGTCTGTCGAAGCACCCCGCGTAACGAGAATGCTGGTGCAGGAACGGCCCGGGCGATTGACTGTCAGACAGACAATCAACGCGACTCCCAATAAAAATCGCAGTGATGTTTTCATAGCAATGGACAGTACTGATTTTCACCTCCATTTTCAACCTCACCCAGCAAAACAGGGCGCTTAACCATTATGGTGGCCGTGCCCCCAAGCCCCCCTCCTGGCTTCTCCTCGGTAGGCAAATAGCCATTGGGGGGAGGGATCGGAAAAGCTCTGCACTCACTCCCCCAGCATCCGAACGTCCACCGGGATTGGGGAGGGGGCCCAGAAAATGGTAAGCCCCTTTCAACCTCACCCAATAAAATATCAAGTAGGAATAATTACATTTTTATTAAAAAATTACAGATTAATGGTTATTTTATCATTATGTTAAATCTAATGTAATAGATGGCGACACTTCTGTTTCGCATCTCTCAAAAGGAAGCTTGGATGACACTGCGTATTATCTACTCTCGGATTTGCTATTTGGCTCTGATGATTTCGCTATTATCGAGCTGTGCAACCGCTGACCTTGATAAAGTAGATCCGATCGGGCCGTCTGGTGACTTGGATATTGATGGGGATTCGGATACTGACACTGACACTGACACCGACACTGACACTGACACCGACACCGACACTGACACTGACACTGACACCGACACCGACACCGACACCGACACCGACACTGACACTGACACTGACACTGACACTGACACTGACACTGACACTGACACTGACACTGACACCGACACCGACACCGACACCGACACCGATACTGACACCGATGCCGATACCGACACTGACACTGACACCGATACCGATACCGACACCGACACGGATACCGACACCGATACCAATACCGATACCGACACGGATACAGGCACTGACACTGATACAGGTGTTGATTTATTTAATGTAAACCTCTTGTCCAACCCAGGTGCAGAGGCCGGCGATATGAGCGGTTGGATCCTCACCGGGGACAGTTGGTCGGCACTAAACGATACGAATGATGGCGGTAACCCCCACAGCGGCGAATGGGAATTCGCCACATCGTACAAAATCGTTTCCCGTTCCCAGGAAATCGACCTCATTGCACAGGGCTTCACAGCAGCACAGCTCGACGCACAGCCGAGCGTTCATGTGGAAGCTTGGTTTAGAGAAATTTACGAGCCAGACCCCTACGAGATTAGTGTTGAGCTAAGAGACGCGACCCAAGCCGTCATCGACTCATGGTCGGTAAGCACCACAAGCCCTGGCACTGGCAGTACATACGCGGACGATGTCTGGTTCTCAGAGAGCCACACGTTCGAGACCTACGGCACCGGCCTTCGGTTTATCTACTTTCAAGATGGGGGCAGAGACTCTGAATTTTGGGCCGGCAATTACGGTATTCGAATGGACGACGCCTGGGTAAGTCTTCAAAACTAAAACAAAAAGTGATATAATTACTCGTATTTTTTGGGACCGATCAAATTCCATATATTTTGCTTTACAGTTATATATTTCATACAAGATTAAATAGCATCGCTGAGACAGACACAGGGACGGACACCGACACAGACACAGGGACGGACACCGACACAGAGACGGACACCGACACAGAGACGGACACCGACACAGAGACGGACACCGACACAGAGACGGACACCGACACCGACACTGGGACGGACACCGACACCGAAACGAATCTTTTCGGCGTGAATCTTCTGTCTAATCCAGGTGCAGAAGCCGGCAATATGAGCGGTTGGACTGTCAGCGAAGGCGATTGGTCAGCACTCGATTCCAGTGATGATTATTGGGATCCACATAGTGGCGCATGGGAATTTGCCACATCGAACGTCTTAGCGACCCGATTTCAGGAGATCGACCTCATTGCAACCGGCTTCACAGCGGCACAGCTGGACGCACAGCCGACTGTCCGCGTCGAAGAGTGGTTCAGAGAAATTTTCAGGCCAGACCCTTACCAAATTAAGGTCGAGCTGAGAGATGATACCCACGCGGTCATCGACACATGGTCCGTGAGCAAAGATAGCCCAGGCAGCGGCGAATCATATGAAGACGATATCTGGTTCTTGGAGAGCCATACGTTCGAGACCTACGGCACTGGCCTTCGGTTTATCTATTTCGAAGATGGCGGGCAAGACTCTGAATTCTGGGCCGGCAATTTCGGCATTCGAATGGACGACGCCTGGGTAAGTCTTCAAAACTAAAGCAAAAGTGCGCCTATCTGGCGCGACGTCAAACAAATTTTAGTGGGTGAAGTTAGCAGATTCCCTCTTTGCCAAAGGGGGAGGGTTTTTACCCGATATATCCACTGATCGATCAAAGCGATGTATTCACCGGGCAAACGTCTTTTGGCGCCCGAGCAAAACCTGCGTCGAGGGGATGCTCGAGGTCTGTGGCTTCGAAGTCGTCGCTTCATTTACCACCAATGCACGCATCACCTTTCTGGCCCGGGCGCGTAAACCATCAGGGGATAATTAGGGACGGAGGTAGTTATCCAATGAAATTGGGTTGTTGGGTGAATTTTAGGGATAGGATGTTGGTTATACAGCGCTAGTATCGCCTGTCTTGACTCCAATCCATCCGATTCCATACTCACGAGCCGCTTTCTTCATAACTTTGGGCGATTTTCCTACTCACTAGAAAAGATCCATATTACTTTCGGATAGATTCATCCCGATGCATTGTCTTGTGAACACGCCCGTCAAGTGCATGGTCTGTTCTGTTTGAGCTTCTGCTGGTTACGAACGTAGAGGCTGGCCGCGTATCCGGAGCCCATACAACATGTGCTCAAAATCCAAAGGCGACGCTACCCCCTCCACCCCCTCCTCATCCGGTACATCTACAATCAGACCCTCCTGGCGCAAGTACAGGTCACAGAGCTGCCGGTATCTTCTCCGGCGGTGCTCCGCTGTCTTGCCCAACGACAAATACCCCCTCGGCGGTCTCAGATGCCCCGTGTACGACGTCTTCTTTCCATATGCGTAGAAGCTATAGGACGAATGCTTGTAATTGCCAGGATGTGCCACGATACCCGCCCGAACTGGATTGGCATCGCAGTAAAACATGGTTTTAAGTACCTCATATTCGTCTTTTATTTCCGGTGTTTTTGGTCGGTCGTAGGCGACTTTTCCCTGTCGGTTGTGCCTGATATTGTATCCCATGCCAAAGCGAGAGTGGGCATTTCGCATCCAATCGCCCAGGGCTTTGACCGCGGTTTTGAGGCCGCCGTTGACCTGGGGGATGAGTCGGCCGACTTCATGGGTGTGGTTTCCCATCAAGCAGAAGCCATGGACATGGATGCAATTTTTGAAGTGGTCGGAATAGGAGTGGAACAGGGCGTTGAGATAGTAGTGTTTTTCTGAATCATGGGCAAAGACGAACTCGCGATTATGAGCCCGCCACATTTTGTGGAAGACGCCAGTAGAGGCAAGAGTAAGAGAACGAGGGACGCGCATGCTGAAGACCCTAGTCAAATGTTGTGCCAAGGAAGGAGAGGGAGAGATATCGAAGGGTTAAGGTACGAGGAGAAAGTATAGAGTGGCGACGAGGAGGTGTAAGAGGCGAGGACGCCGCCGATTACGCCAATGAAGCCCGACTTGACCGCCTCCGTCCCCATTCCGAAAATACCATCATAGTAGAGATTGCCCGCACCACCCACTTGCAGACGCTTGCCGCGTATCGCGCTCACCCCTACCCCCCCAATTTCTCAAGTAAATTCAACACAATCACACCGTTTGGAACAGTCCTTCCAGTCCATAAGGGAACTTCTGGTAAATACATCTCCACAAGGCGCCATTTTTTTTGTATGGTTAGGAGGTCTTTTATCAAAGAGGAGGAATATCGTGGCACGAATTATTTCCATCGCAGTGGCAGTCTGTGGATTGACCGCGGTTATTATGTCGGCGTGTAATGCCGGCCAGGAGTCAGCCCCTCCGCAAGCGCAGGCACCTGCCCAGGTTCAGCCGGTTGCCCCGCCCGTTCAACAAGCTCCTGCGCCCCAGCCGGTGGCAGCAACACCACCACCCACGCCCTTGCTGCCCCTTGCAGAGGAGGCAGGGCAACCATCCGGATCCGCAAGCGGCAAAATTCCCCGTCCCCAGGGCGCGAGTATCGATGCTCCAATTCCAGGAAAGCCCATCGAAGGGGATGCGCTGATCGGCAATTACGATTGTGCACTGGATGCCAAAAACCTACCCCTTGGGCCGTTTAAACTCCCCCCTGTCGGATGTAAGATTTTTAGGGCTGAAGACGGCTCATTGAGAATCGGGCCCACATCAAAGGGTATTGCATCCATCAAGGGATCAATTCAAAAGCCGACAGAAGCTGGCTTTTTTATCACCGGCGGTTATCAGTTCCCAGGCAATCGCTTGAATATCAAAGCCCGCATGCAGCGCAAGCCCGCCGCCCAAGTGAAGTACGTGGGCAGGGGGCGCGGTATGCTAAATGATGATAAGAGTACAAAAAAAGAATATACATTGACAATGACGAAAAAATAGAACGAGCAATTGCGGGGAGTTGGTTTCAGATTGAACATTTTTCACCCGTTCCAGGTCACAGTGTTGTTCCAGTGCCAATTAGGGCTAGAATGACCGGTGTGCACTGCAGTTGAATCCGTCTCTGGAGGAAGAAATGGCAAAAGACGGACGGCGTGATCCGCGCCAGCCAATTGCTCTCGAAATTCGCTTTAAAAGCGCGACGCTCGCCGACTTTGTTAATCGGCATTCGCGCGATATTAGCCGGGGGGGCATTTTTGTAAAAACCAAATCTCCTATGCCATCTGGGACCCTGATAAAGTTCGATGTCAGTATTGGAGATAACCAATCAATTATTCAAGGGGTGGGTCGGGTTGTTTGGCGCCGCTTAGAAGACACCAGCGAAGATGCACCCGCCGGCATGGGCATAAAATTCATAAAGCTCGATCCCACGAGCCAAGATAACTTGAACGCGATCTTGGAAGGCAAGCCAGAGGGTCTTGCTGCTGAAGGAGAGGCCCCTGTCCTCGCTGAAAAATCCGCTTCAAAGCCGCCGAAACCCATTGCCCCGGTTCGACCTTCCGCATCCCCTAGAGAAGCCAAACGCACGATGATCGGTCTGGGAACAATCCCACCAAGGAGGAAAGATTCCCGCCCCTCTCTCGATAAGATCGGTCCGGGAAAAACAACGCCCGTGCCCAAACCAAGCATCCCGCTTGCTGATGCTGAAACAGGGGCCCCAGGTGAAAACGAGAGTGCCACAACTGAATCCAACGGCGTCACCAGCACTCCGGAAAGCAACGCTCCTCAAGATAGCGCCGTTAAGAAGGCATCCGACCCGCCCAGGGAAACCGATCTCCTCGCGGATATTTCTTCGGCGATCGACAATGCGCTGGACGAAGACCTCGCTGCTGCTGATAAGGAAGCAGCCAAACCACCCGACGCGGCAGATGCGTCCCCATCCACAAGCGATCATAGTGAGCAAACCGCTGAAAAAGATAACGCACAACCCGGTGATGTAAGCGTAGATGCCGAAAAAGTATCCTCTCCACCAGAGGAGCAAAGGCCATCGACAGAGGAAAAAAAGGATACCCCGTCACAGCCCCCTGGGGTGGGGGTCATCAGTACGCGAGCCGGTGCTAAGTCCAAAGCGTCGAACGCACCCCTGTTGTTGGGGGGTATCATCGTTCTTATTGTCGGCGGTTTTATCGGTTTCAAGGTGTTCCAATCCGAGGATGCCGATGCCCCCCCAGCCACAGGCAGCCAGACCGCATCCCAAGCGGGAACATCCCCAGCAACGCTACCCCCCTCCACCCCTGAACAAGCTGGTTTGCCCAAATCGAAATCATTAAAGGACAAGGCCACTGTTCCGCTCGCCAGCGTGGAAATTGAAACAAGGCCGCCGGGCGCGATGGTCCGTCTAGACGGCAACCCCTTGCCGAAACAAACCCCCACCACCATCGACAATCTGCAGATTGGACGGGAAATCGAAATAAAAACAGAACTCTTTGGGTATGTCTCCCAATCTGAAAAGGTAGTGCCAGGTGAAAATCCCGTGCACCTCGACTTCGAATTAAAACCCGCGCAGTTCTCAATCAATTTCGCCGGCGCGCCCCCTGGGGCTCAGGTGCTCATTAACGGGGAGAAGTGGGGAAGGATACCCCTTAAATTGCAAAAGAGAACGGTGCCCGAGGCATTCTCCTATGAGGTCAAGCATCTGGGTTATGAGAGCACTGCCGGCAATGTGACAAAGAACCAGTGGAGCGAGGAAGAAGGCGTATTTGTCCTTACATTGAATGCGGCGCTGACCAGGCTGAGCGCTTCGCAAAAGCAGGGGGTCAGCGGGCTAAAGCCGAAACCAGCACAGCCACAAAAACCCAAGCCAAAACCAAAAGCCACGGAAACCTCGGCAGAATTGAACGTGCGAAACCCATTCGACGAGCCACCACCGACTAAAAAAGAAATACCAGCGCCAGAAAAAAAGAAGCCAAAAGAAAAAACTGAACCCGTAACAAAGCAGCCGAGCAAAGAAGCCGCACCTGCCAAAGAGAAGACACCTGAAGAGACTGCACCTGCCAAAAAGAAAACACCTGAAGAAACCGCACCGGTTAAAAAGAAAACACCTGAAGAAACCGCACCGGTTAAAAAGAAACCTACCGAAAAAGCTGCACCAGTGAAAAAAGAAGTCCCAGGCCCAGGAAAAGACAAGCCCACAAAGTCTGGTATCGAAGAAAACCCTTTCTAACTTGACCACCAAAGGGAATGTGACCGACCTGACCAATCCCCTCACCCTCAATGTGCCCCAGCTCGCCAGCGGCACACCACTCGACACTGCGGTCGCCCGCACGTTGGAAACAGACCGGGTTGCAGTGATCGGTGCCCGCGGCGGGAGCCTCGCTCCATTTCTCGTGAGGCTATCTCAGCGACGACGCGTCCCCATCGTCATCGTGGTGGAAACCTTTGGCCATGCCGAACCCTTGGTGAGGGATCTGAGGTACCATTGGGACGCCGCAGAGGTCACCGCTGCTCGCGATCAAGTGCTGTTCTTCCGGCCTTTCAACTACGGCCCCTACGATGAATTGTCACCGGACCGCCGCACCGCACTCTCCCGCGCGGGGGTGCTATTTCGCCTGGCATACGGACACGAGTGGCGCTTTCTCGTGGTTACAGCAGACGCAGTGATGCGCCGGGTGATACCCAGAGCAGCCTTTGAATCGGCCTGCCTGCCCCTCACACCGGAAATGGAGATTAAACAGGATACCCTTATCGCCTTGCTGGAGCGCGGCGGCTACCACCGTACCCCGCTCGTCGAAGAACCGGGAACGTATGCCCTGCGCGGTAGTCTGGTCGACGTGTATCCTCCCTACTTGGCGCGCCCGGCGCGGATCGATTTTTGGGGACCTGCTGTTGAAAAAATTCGCTCCTTTGATCCAGAAACCCAGGCCAGTGGGGCAGAAATACCCGACGTCTGGATTCATCCGATTCGCTCAACATTGCTACCTGTTGACGCCGCAGCAAGACAGGCGGCGATTGCACGCCTCAGATCCGCATGCGATGCGGTCAATCAACCCACGCGGCAGACCGAGCAACTGATAGAAGATGCCCTATCCGGCCGGCTGTTGACCGGTATTCAGGGACTCGAACCAGCGTTCCATTGCCCCCTTGGCCGGCTCACCGACTATCTCCCGTCGACCATCATGGCGTGTATCGAGAATCCAGCTGCCATGCGCCTGGCATGGCGCAAGCAGCAGCGCAAGCTCGAAGAGGATTTCGAGCGCCGAATCGCCCGGGGAACCCCGTCCTTTGAGCCCAGTGCATTTATCGTCGAACCCGAGGAAATGGCTGAGTTCTTCACGTCCCACCCCACTGTTCTCGCCAATGCCCCTGCGGTTCTCGGGGGGCCTGATGATCCATTTGAAACCCGTCAGGACACCATTGATCTTAACGCCAAAGACACTGCCGATCTGGGTGAGCGGATCAAACAATTGGACCCATCGGACACAGCTGGGATGAACCTGGTGACCGCACTTTCCCAATACCTCGCGAAGTTGATCGCTGAAGGGTACTGCACGACCATTATCGCACATCAACCCGGGCAAGCAGACAGGCTCGCAGGGATGCTGAGACATCGGGGACTCGACGTCCATCTGGCCCAAGCAGCGGCAGCCGGAACAGAAGCGATGCCCCTTCGCATCGCCGTGGGAGAGCTGGCACGCGGCTGTATCCTTCCAGGCGACGGGCAGTGTTGGATCGCCGAAGAAGAGGTGTTTAAAAGGCGCTCCCGTCGTCGCCGTGCGACGCGCTCCAGGTCCCGACCGTCCCTTACCGACTTTACCGAGCTCAAGCGAGGTGATTTTGTCGTTCACCTAGAGCACGGTATCGGCAGGTACGAGGGCCTGACCCGGCATCGGATACGAAACGCCGAAATGGATTTTTTAACCATTGTCTACCGGGATGACGACAAGCTCTACGTACCGGTCTATCGCCTCAACCAGGTGCAGAAATACCGGGGAGCCGAGGGCCACGCGCCGCGCCTCGATAAGCTCGGGGGACAGACATTTGCTCGAGCCGTTGGCGCAGCAAAGCAGGCATCCCGTGAGTTGGCCGGTCAGCTCCTCACCTTGTATGCAAAACGCGCTGCCGCAGCCCGCACAGCCGTTCCGGCATTGGATGATACGTATCATGCGTTTGAAGCGGCATTTCCCTTTGAGGAGACCGAAGACCAGGAGCGGGCCATCGATGAGGTCATGGCAGATCTAGAGGGGACCCAACCCATGGATCGATTGGTGTGCGGCGATGTGGGATTCGGAAAAACCGAAGTGGCCCTGCGGGCTGTGTTTCGCGTGGTCATGGATGGCCGCCAAGCAGCCGTGCTCGCGCCCACCACGGTGCTTGCCCAGCAGCACTTTCAGACCTTTGAAGCGCGGTTTGCCCCGTATCCAGTGCGGGTGGCAATGCTCAGCCGGTTCAAGACCAAGACCGAGAACAGCGAGGTGGTCGCTGCCCTCAAGGAAGGTACCCTGGACATCGTCATCGGTACCCACCGGCTGCTCTCAAAAGACGTTCATTTCAACCGCTTGGGATTGCTCGTAATCGACGAAGAACACCGCTTTGGGGTTACCCATAAGGAGCGCATTCGCGCCCTTAAGGCATCGATAGATACGCTCGTCCTCACGGCCACGCCCATTCCGCGCACCCTGCAAATGGCCTTGAGCGGCGTTCGGGACCTGTCCCTGATCGCGACAGCACCAGCAGACAGGCGACCCGTGCACACGATGATTTGCCGCGACGATCCGGCGGTGCTCCGCCAAGCTATCGAGCGGGAGCTCGCCCGGGAAGGGCAGTTATTTTTTGTCCACAACCGGGTTCGAGATATTGAGCGGGTGGCTGAGCGCGTACAGGCCCTGGTCCCGGATGCGCGCATCGCAGTGGGCCACGGCCAGATGAAAGAGGACAGGCTCGAACGCCTGATGCTCGACTTTGTTGCGGGCAGGTACGATATTCTGGTGTGCACATCGATCATCGAATCTGGCCTCGATATCCCGCGGGCCAATACCATTATCATCGACCGGGCCGATACCTTTGGCATGGCCCAGCTCTACCAGTTGCGGGGCCGGGTGGGCCGATCCAGTGTCCAGGCCTATGCCTACCTCATCGTCCCCCCAATGGCGATGTTGAGTGAAGCCTCCCGAGAGCGGGTGGAGACATTGGCGCGCTACACGGATCTGGGATCCGGGTTTTCTGTGGCAACCATGGATATGGAAATCCGAGGCGCCGGCAACCTGCTCGGCGCTGAGCAATCCGGCGATGTACACGCGGTGGGACTCGAGATGTTCTGCGATCTAGTGGCTGAAGCAACGGCTGATTTAAGGGGCGAGAAGATCGTCCGAGAGGTGGAGCCAGAGCTCACCTTTGACCAGCCAGGCTATATCCCGGAGAAATATCTCCCAGAGGTGGGGCAACGGCTTCAGTATTACAAAAAGTTGGCATCAGTGTCGAGTGAGGCATCGGTTGCGTCTATTGCGACTGAGATGGCAGACCGCCTGGGTCCACTGCCAGAGGAGACCGAGGTCCTCGTTTCCGGCATGGTCGTAAAGGCCTTGAGCCGAGGGCTGGGGATACGGGGTGTGGAAGTCTCGTCAAAGTGGCTCATCTTTCACCTTGCCGAGGATTCCCGCGTGGATCCCAATCAGGTGATTGAAATAGTAAGAGAGGAGCGGGGCAGGGTGCAGCTCACCAGTGATCTGCGGATCAAGGTGCGGCGTCACGCTGAAGAGACCGACGGTGTGGGCGCGGCCATTCACTTCTTGCATCGATTGAGCGCATATGATAACAACCCTTCGATATTATAATGAAATCAGGCAAGGAGTACTCCCATGCACAGCTCTTTTTCCAACATGGCAAAATCAATCGTTTTTTGTTCCCTTTTGGTCTCGGGACTGGCATGTGCCCCAAAGCCAACAGAAGAAGACACGGCATCGAAAAAGACCTCAAAAAAAGATGGGGATGCGCTGCCAGATGGGCTGACGCCCGAGCAGGCGGCAAAAGTCGTGGCAAAGGTGGGACAGAACACGATCACGGTTGGGGATGTGACCCGCCAAATCAACCGCCTGTCGCCTTATATCAGGCGCCGCTGGGCCGCGCCGGAAAAGCGCAAGGAATTCCTGGATAAGCTGATTCGGGTGGAGTTGCTGTCCCAAGAAGCAGAGCGACTCGGACTGTCCGAGGATCCAGAGGTGCAGCGCACTGTTAAGCAAATGATGATCCGTTTGATGGTTAAAAATGATCTCGAAAAGGAGCTGTTTCCGACCGAGATCGATGAGGCGACCTTAAAAGCAGAATACGAAAAGGAGAAAGACAAATATCACCGGCCTGCCCAAGTGCGCGCGAGTCAGGTCGTCCTCAAAACAAAGCCCGAGGCTGAAAAGCTCCTCAAGGATCTAAAGGCAAATGCCACTGATGCGCGCTATTTCAGACAAAAGGCCAAGGAGCTCTCGATTGATCAGGCCACAAAGGAGCGAAGTGGAGACTTGGGATATTTTTCCAAACCTGCCGAGAGATCCGACAATGAGCCAGACGTCCCCCAAGCAGTGGCAGAAGCCGTGTGGAAGCTGGAAAATACCGGAGATATGGCAGATGAAATCGTTAAATCAGATGCTGGGTATCACATCGTCAAGCTAACGAACAAACGCGAAGAGATGAATCGATCGTTCGAGAGCGTCAAGCGGATGATAGAGAACCGCCTGCTTCGGGAAAAGCGAACGGCTGCAATGGACAAGTTCATCGAAGACCTCAAGAACAAAGCCAAAATCGAGATTTTCGAGGAGAACTTGGCAAAGCTTAAAGTAGATGCCCAAGGGGCGCTGTCGCCTCCTGGACCCCGGGCGCCCCATGCGGGAGGGCCTGCAGGCCCGGCTCTGTCCCCTAAACCCAAGAAAACCAAACCCAAGCCGGCAAAAAATGCAACCCCCTAACACCGCCCGCCAACGCTGCTGTTCGACGATATTGCACCGAAGCATCGGGCCTTTGCTCGCTGCCATACTGGTGCTCATCTCCACATCTGCCCTGGCAAAAAAAAACAATGCCCTTCTCGTCGATCAAATAGCAGCAGTTGTGGGTACCGAGATTATTTTGCTGAGCGAGGTTCGTGAAAAGATTGCCCCCATGGCAGCGGAGATGAAAGCTGCTGGGGCATCTCAAGGCGATCTTATGGCTTCGTCTCGCATCAAAGAGCTCAGGGAAAAAGCCCTTGAAAGCCTGATTGACGAGTCACTTGTGATACGAGAAGCGCGGGAGATGGAGCTCACCGTTTCTACTGACGAAATCGATCACGCCATCCAATTCAACGCCAAACAACAGGGGTTTGATATGGACGCACTCGCCGCCGTACTCGAGCAACAGGGCATGACCATGGCGGCCTACCGAAACCAGGTTAGGAGCCAGTTGTTGCGCTACAAAGTGCTCAACCTCCGCGTGCGCGGCCGTATCAAAATAACAGAAGCCGAAGCACGACAGTATTACAATGATCAGGTACGAGAGGTCCGTGCCACCGGGTCATTTGAAGGCGCCCACATCCTCCTTCGCGTGCCTCAGCATGCCAGGGCAGCAGATGCAGCCAAGGTCAGGAAGCGGGCCGAGGATATCCTGTCTCAGGTACAGGCAGGAGAGGATTTCGCAGCGCTCGCAAGGCAAGCCTCAGAGGATCGTGCCACATCCCAGAACGGCGGCAGCCTGGGCCTGCGATCCCCTGGCGAGATCCCCCCTGTCCTGGAGCGCGTTTTTACCGATCTCGAGGATGGGGAAGTCGCGGGTCCGATTCGAACGCCTGCCGGCTATCACATCGTGCGCTTAAACAGCCGTCAATCGCTCGGTGTCCAGCCATTTGCAGAAGTAAAGGACCGTATCCTGGCCCAATTGTCCCAAGAAGAAATGACGCGCCAGGAAAAGATATGGTTAAAAGAACTCAGGCGGAGCGCGTTTATCGATATTCGAATGAAATAACCCCATGCACGTCGAAAAGGGTCATAAATGAAAAGAACGACCATCTTCGCTTTGATGATCCTAGGAGGGGCGATTCTCATAGGCCTGAGCATCTTGTTCGGCAATGCGTTGCCAGACGGCATCCAAGCCGGCCATGTGCCCGGGATTATCGCACCTCTGCTGGTCATCTCAGTCGCAGCCGCCCTTTTTGTGTTCGGCATTTTTCTCGGCTATCTATATGGGGAGTCTGTTCGAGGTGCCCAGCCGAAAAAGACCAGCGTGGATAGATTTCAGGACGCCCTGAAATTTGAACGCAAGGAAAGATTGCGCCTCGAGCGGGAGCTCTTAGAATCAAAGCAGGTCATCGTTCATCTCAAGGATAGGCTTGCGGCGCGCGGTTCTGTGGCACCCCAAATGGAGCCGCATGCGGCAAATGGCGCTACCACCCAACTGGCATCGGAACAGGGGCGGGAAGCCGAGGATCTGACCGAGCGATGCCTGCGCCTTCAAAACGAACTCAACCAGCGCAAACACAGGGTCGCCGATTTATTAACCGAAATATCGATAACCCAGGCAGAGGCAGATGCGGCAAAAAAAGAGGTCGATAGGCTCACCGCCGCCTCCCAAGCCAGGGCACTGCCGTCCATACCGCCTGATGCCTCGCCTCAAGAAGTATTGCAGAACATCGCGGGGCTCGATGGAATAAAAGTGGCCCTGGTAGCTGATGACCACGGGTTGATGGTGGCTTCCGCGGGTAAGGGCATCGCCTCAGATACCCTCGCTGCGATCTCGACCCTTGTCGCTGACTTTGGCCCTAGAACCAGAGATATTCTACCCATGGAGGAAATCGCCACCATCAGCCTCAAAGATATCAAGGGGTTGACCTTGGATACGCACTATTTCGATCTCATGGGCGCGCGGTATGCATTGGCGATCGCACGGGAGGATACAGCCCATCCCTATCCCGGGTTGGCCAAAAGCGCTGTAGAGGTGTTACAAGAGAGATTCGAAGAATAGAACAACCCTCGGCAAATAAAGCGTCGGGGGTATAAAATTACAGCGAGAGAATAAAATTTTCATTTTTAAGGGACTTTTACCCCTATTTCAGTGTAGCAGTTTCGTTTTCGACATTAACGGTCTTGAATTTGATCCAATGAACCCGTAGAACGGATTGAAACGAGTGAGGAGGTAGACTGATGGTTAGAGGAGTCACTATCGTGGGGTTGGTTCTGGCGATGGCAGCGTTCAGCTTCAGCGGGTGTCGACCCCAATACCCAAATTGCGACAACGACGACCACTGTCAGGAAGGCGAGTACTGCGTGAATAACCTTTGCCAGCAATGCCGCGACAGTGGCGACTGTCCAGTAGGACAGGAGTGCCAGGGCGGCGCATGCCGGGAAATCGAGGGGTATTGCACGCAGAGCAGCGATTGCGCTGAGGGTCAGGTCTGTCGCGACAACCGATGCGGACCTTGCCTATCTGACGCTGATTGCGGCGGTGACAATGTGTGCCTGAACGGCAAGTGTGGAAAAGGTGAATGCCGCTCCACAGAGGAATGCCCGGCTGGAACGTCGTGTGTCAATTATCGCTGCATCCCAGACACGTCGGGTCAAGACACCGGCCAGCATGACTGCATTATCGAGCCCATCTTCTTTGCGTTTGACTCAGCAGAAGTCACCGCTGATATGAGACGCAAGGCCGAGAAGAACTACGACTGCCTCGTCAAGCGAGGTGGCTCCGTCTCTTTGACCGGTCACTGCGATCCCAGGGGCACGACTGAATACAACATGGCCCTTGGGGAACGCCGCGCGCGTATTGTCTCGAAAATCATTAAGACGCTGGGATTTGACGCGTCAAAAGTTCGCATTGTGTCAAAAGGCGAGGAAGAAGCCACTGGTACGGATGAATCCGGATGGGCCAAGGATCGCCGCGTTGAATTCAGATAGATGGCACATGGCATGACGACCCGTCAGCCGTTTGTCGCGATGCTGCTCCTTGGCGTCGCCTTTTTTGCAACTTCTTGTTTCTTCTTCACATCAAAGAAGGAAGGGCGTGCCCTGCGCGCAGATGTGGATCATCTGAATGACCGAATGGCTCAAATGGAGTCTGAGTTAGACGAGGAACGCCAGCACCTCACCGATATGATAGACAGGGCGCGCACAGATGTGGAAAAGCTCGAAGAGACCCTGAATCGGGCGACCCGCATCCTGGCCCGAAACAACGCTGACTTTGGCGCGGATATGGAGAAGGTCAAGGATCGGTTGCGTGAAATCGATGGTTCCTTTGCCGAGATTCAGTACGATATTACCTCCACGGGCAAAGCACTTGAGGCTGCACAGAAAAGAATCGACGGCTATGCCCGGGCCGCTGGTGTCGATCTGCCAGTAGAAACATCACAGATACCAGACAGTCCAACAGACCATCTAAAGGCCATCCGGGACGCCTATTCAGCACAGCGGTATGGCGAGGCCCGATCCCTGTCGAAAGTATTTTTAGGCCGGCATTCAGATCACCGGGATGCGGACGATGTACAGCTGATCATTGCCAAATCCTACATCGACCAAAGAAGATGGGCCAAAGCCCTGGGTGTGCTCAGGCAGTTTACCGATAAGTTTCCCAAAAGCGACCTTACGCCCGAGGTTCTTTACCACATGGCGCGGTCCTTTTTCGCCCTTGGGGACTGTACAGACGCGCGGATTATCGTAGATGCGATCAAGAGCCGCTATAGAAGAAATCCATTTGCCAAAAAAGCCCAGGCATTGGGCAATGAAATGAGAAAGAACAAGTCTCTCTGCACCTCTTAGTGATTTAAATGACCAAAGCATCCATTGCTATTTTGTGTAGCGGCGGTCCGGCACCGGGCATCAATGCCGTCATCAGTGCAATTACCAAGTCGTTCTTATCTGCAGGCTACCAGGTCCTCGGCATTCACGGCGGTACCAAGACCCTGTTTACCGATACTGTCAGCACCGAAGCGCTCACCTTTGACATGGCGGATCGGATCTTCAACAAAGGGGGATCCGTGCTGTCCATGTCCCGGTACAAACCCAAGGACGACGAGTTCAACACGACATTCTTCGAGAAAAACAACGTCAAGCTCCTGGTTACCATCGGCGGTGATGACACCGCATCGACTGCCAACCGCATCGCTGCGTTTCTCAAATCAAGGCAGGTGAGCGTCCAAAACATTCACGTGCCCAAGACCATCGACAATGACCTGCCCCTGCCTGACAACCTACCCACGTTTGGCTATCACAGCGCCAGAAACGAAGCGGTAAAAATCTGCAATACGTTTTATGAGGATGCGCGGACCAGCGGCAATTGGTTTGTCGTCTCGACCATGGGTAGGGAGGCCGGGCACCTGGCCCATGGCATTGGCGCGGCGTGTCACTATCCGATGATTATCATCCCGGAAATGTTTAGGGGCACGGAGATCACCTTTGAAAAAATCGTCAACCTGATCATCTCGTCTATGATCAAGCGCAACATGATGGGATTAAACTACGGGGCCGCGGCGGTGAGCGAGGGCATGCTCCACTACATGAGCGATGCGGAGATCCTCAATTGCGGGATTACGTTTACCTTTGACGAACACGGCCATCCAGAGCTCCACAATGTGAGCAAGGCCCACATTTACAACATCCTGCTGCAGAAAAAGCTCCAACAGCTCGGCATAAACATTAAAAGCCGGCCTGTGGAAATCGGTTACGGCATCCGCTGTTGCAGCCCAACGGCGTTTGACCTGACCTATTGCACCTTGCTCGGTATTGGCGTGAAGAAACTGTTCGATGATGGGGAGACCGGGTGCATTGTCGTAGCTCGGGGAGACGGCAAAATAGAACCCCTGTACTTAGAAGACATCGAAGATCAAGACGGCAAGATCCCGCCCCGACTGGTGGATGTCACGACCGAGGCGTTCAAGCTCGTCAAAGACAGCCTGCACTTTATACGCGCGTCAGACTATGCCCTTGCTGAACAATACGTGGACCACCCAGCACAGTACGATTTGGAAAAGCTATCCTCACCATAGGTCGCCTGAGGGTCTAAAAAAAGGAGAGCCCGTCACTGAGGGCGGCCAGTGACGGGCTAAACAAGAGAAGGAGCACTGAGCAAGCTTTTAAGGACCAACGATTAAGAGCCTAAGTAGAATAAGCCATATATAACAGCGAAGATTCTGGAGAATTAATCAATATCAAAGAGAATCCCGCTTCATAAGTAACGACCTATAACTTCCGCGAATTGCAGTCATACCAAGCGCATCGCGTATTCTTGAAAAGGATTGCAAACCCGGTGCCAGCGGGGGTGGAAAAACCCTATTTTTAGCTTAACAAACCAGAACCATTCTGCTTTTTTTTTCTTAGCGGATCTGCGGCAGGGCGAAAAAACCACACTTCGGCCACTGATCAGCCAAAGACCCGGACAATCTTGTCATAGTGGTGCTTTCAGGTGTGAAAAAAATTCATCCCATACTGAAGTTTTTGGGAACACTGGCACAGATTGATAAAAAGGGGTAGATAGGGGAATGTTCGGCTGGTTGGAAGTCGCGCTCGTCACGGGCGCTATCCTCCTTTTTCTTGGCCTGCCCCGGCTTTCGGGGTTGGCCCATACCGCGCGCAAATCTGTCCGTTATTTCAAAGCAGGGCTCAGGGGTGACGATGGGATTCGCGTAACAAAAGCCAGGGTCGACCAACAGTCCCAAAATGAGATCCCAAAACCCCAGGATGACGATTTCTCATAAGCGACCAAAGGCCACGGATTCGCCTTTGCGCGCCTATCCGGTTATACCGGTTATAAATAAGGCGATGAAAATGACGCGCAATAACGAAACAATAGCGGCCCCACGCCACTGCATCCTGATCCTTGGCACCCTATGTCTTATTTCCTGCGGCAATGGGGGGCAGGGAACGGTTGCGCGTCCTTCCCTGCATCAGGGATCCCCCATACCCCCCCAAAAAACCACTCAAAAGGAAACCGCGATTAAAAAAACCGCGCCCCAAGCGTTTAATAAAATCTTTGATTTGACGAAAAACCTGCACCAGGGGCATTTGCGATCCAATGGCATCGTCATCGATTTTGGTACGGACGCCCAGTTCAAGCACACCCTTGGCAATTGGCGGACCGGATGGGCAGGTGCATTCTCAGAAGGGGATGTGACCTACGCCATGATTACCTCCCGGGCTGCCCACATCTATTTCGACGCCTGGCCTGAGGAAGCCGGCGGCGGTGCCCGGTTGACCTTTCGCGCCCGCAGCGCAAGCGCTCGTCAGGCAAAGGTATATCTAAACGGCGATTATGCGGGTCTGATCGACGTGCCTGCAGACGACTTTGGACACGCCGAAGTGACAATGGACGACGGCCTTGTGCCGGGACAGAATGAAATCCTCATTCGCTGTCAGGGGCGGACACCCAATACCAAGGGCGATCCAGGACGCATCGCTGTCGATTACGTGCGCATCACTTCGCAGGCGCATCCCACTGGCCCTGCTGCTGCCTCGTACAACGCTGTGCTCTATCCAGACGCGAGCGGTGGACCCGATGGTCTGCTGCTGAGCGCCGGGGAATCCATTGCCTATCATCTGCCTATTTCCAACGGAATGCGCTTTCGAGCCAGGGTCCACGCACATCAGGCAGGTGTAGAAGCGCGCCTTGGGGTAATCGGCATGTCCCCAAGCGGTGACGCGCAGGATCTTTTTGACATTCGCATGAAGGAAAAGACCCGGCTCGTCGACATTGACCTCGCTGCGTATGCAGGGCAGATGCTCGCGCTCAATGTGCGCGCCGAGATGGGCTCGGTGGTGCTTCGGGAGGCGGGCCTCTACGAGGTGGCGCAACCTGCAAAAGATCGACAGATAAATACCGTCAACAATATCGCGCTCGTGCTTATCGATACCCTGCGGGCAGACCGCCTGTCATCATACAATCCGAACACCCGCGTGCGCACCCCTTACCTCGACCGATTGTCGACCGAAGCAGTGGTATTTGAGCGTGCACTCGTCCCAGAAAACTGGACCAAACCCTCGGTGGCGAGTCTGCTCTCCGGGGTCTATCCATCGACCCACGGGACAAAGGACGACCGGGACAAATTGCCGGACTCAGTGCGGCTCATCCAGGAGCACCTCCGGGAGCTGGGATTTGCCACGGCTGGATTTGTGGCAAACGGCTATGTTTCAGATAGGTTCGGCTTTGAGCGAGGATGGGACACCTGGACCAATTATGTGCGAGAAGGCAAGCCCAATCGGGCCCAATTTGTGGTGGACGACGCCATAGCGTGGCTTAATAAAACCCGTCCGGCAGGCAAGCCGTTTTTTCTCTATGTGCACACCATAGACCCCCACGTGCCGTACATACCTCCAAAGAGATACTGGAGCATGTACGATAGTGGCCCGTATCGCGGACCTGTTACCCCAACCCAGACCGCCAAGCTGCTCGAGCGGGTAAAGACCGGTAAGCTCACCCTCAGCGATCGGGATAAGATCCGTCTGGAAGCACTCTATGACGGGGAGATATCGTATCACGACGATCACCTGGTTCGCCTACACCAGGCCCTGGAAGCGCATGGGCTGCTGGACAATACGTTGATCATCGTGACCTCGGACCACGGCGAGGAGTTCTTTGAACACGGCCGGGTTGGCCACGGCCATTCCCTGTACGAAGAGCTGCTCCACGTGCCCCTGATGGTTCGGGTACCTGGGAATGGCACAGATGGGGCAGCACGAACAGCCGAGGAGGTCAGCCTTGTGGACGTGTATGGGACCATATGCGAGCTCCTCGGGATCGAGGTCCCCGCGGGACTGGAGGGGCAATCCCTGGTGCCACTGCTCGAAGGCGGCAAGCGGCGCACCTATCCAGGAGCGGCCTTTTCAGAATTCATGGCTGGCCAGCGAGCCGCGCGACTCGGCCGCTACAAAATTATCTACAAGGGGACCCGCCCCTTGCTTTACGACCTCAAAGAAGACCCGCGTGAGTCCCAAGACCTGAGCAAACACCTGCCCGTGGCCCTTGGCGGCATGCGGGACATCGTGGGCGTCCATCTCAAGCGATTTTCCCCCACATCAGTCCGTGCTGGGAGACCCAAGCGGTCGAACAAAGTGACAATAGACCCCCAGACCGAACGCCAGCTCAAAGCCCTGGGCTACCTCGGCGGGGAAGACTGATACCACCTGAACATCCCTCATATGGTTGCGGTTGGCGTGCATCGTTCTTAAATTTAAAGTTATGGAGGTGTGCATGAGGGGATGGGCATCCCTACTATTAATGTTTTGTTTTGCTTCTACTGTGATGGGAGTATCCCGTTGTGACAGTGACGTTGCGGAGGCTCCCACTCCCAGATGCGATCCTGGCGAGCAGCGTTCGTGTACGTGTACTGGCGATGCATGGGGAGTACAGTACTGCAACGGCAGCAGCCGCGACTTTGGCAACTGTCACTGCAATGGTCAGACTGAAAGCCAATACGCGGCCAACGGGCGTATTGAGGCGGTCCCTCGCTAGTTAGCTAGCATCCCGAAGGGCCCTTTTTACGAGAACCCATCCCCCCGGCCCCCTTCCCTGCGAGGCAATGGCATTCGGTTAAGGGCAAATGTCGCGATTTTTGCTATTTTTATGCCGGGTAAAGGATCTCCCCCTTGAAAAAGGGGGTTAGGGGGATTTTGAC
>JASJCT010000017.1 GCA_030065855.1 Myxococcota bacterium | reverse complement strand
CACGTCCAATCGAATTTTACCTTTGAAAACAATTGCTTGGACAATTGAAAATCCCCCTGCCCCCTTTTTCAAGGGGGATTCTTTTCTGGCGATCCTACGCTATAAAAACACCCAAAAATCCTTAACCGAATGCCATTGACTTGCAGGGAAGGGGGTTGGGGGATGGGTTTTCGTAAAAAGGGTTATTCCGGGATGGCCATGAGTTACCTGAGTTAATAGAACGAGAAAGGTAAATTGCCAAATCAAACAGATAATCTTCTAGATATCAGACAAAAATTGATCAAAAATGGATAATTAGACATGTTTTTTTGATTAGCGCGGGCACATAATAAATAATGATTAATATCAACGAGCCTCAAAAATGGAGCAAAACATGGGCATTTATTTTAGGGTTTTAATATATTCTCTGCTTTTTCTTCTTCTTTCATGTGAAGGAGAAAGACCTTCATCAAACCTCGATACTGGTGCAGACGGCGACACTGATGCGGACACGGACGCTGATACAGATGCTGATGGGGATTCAGACACAGATGGGGATTCAGATAGTGATTCGGATTCGGACGCTGATACGGATACAGACACAGATGGGGATTCAGATTCGGATTCGGACGCGGATTCAGACATTGACACAGACACTGGATGCGTGGACGAAGACGAGGACGGCTGGTGTATTGATTTTGATTGCGACGATACCAATCCAGATGTCAATCCCAGCCAAGTTGAGATCCCGGACAACAATATTGATGATGATTGCGACGGCATGATCGACGAAGACCCGGCAGATACAGATGAGGAAACGGTTGCACTGTCCTTTATATGGATTGCCAATACAGGAGAGGGCACGCTCTCAAAGGTGAACACGCGCTCCGAAATCGAAGTCGCCAGATATATCACCAGCCCCCTGGGCGCTGTCAGTGACGGGGATCCATCCCGCACATCGGTCAACCGCCACGGGGACATGGTCGTGGTCAATCGCCAACACCCCAACCAATTTGGAGCTGAACCGGCATCGGTGACCAAGTTTATCTCAGATAAGAAAGAGTGTATCGATACCAATGGCGACAACGTCATTACAACATCGACTGGGCCGGACAATGTACTGCCCTGGGGTCAAGACGAGTGCATGGCTTGGCATACGTCCCTAGGCTCCGGCGTCAAAGGCGCCCGCGCTGCTGCATGGGATGGGTCGACCGATCCAGATACGGGCGCAGGCGGCAATGTCTGGGTGGGCACTTGCTACAAACTAGAGTCCCCTGGCCGGGATGATTTTCTCTTCAAGCTGGACGGAGAGACCGGAGAGATCCTCGAAACTATTCCGTTTGAGGGATGCGCCTATGGCGCGGCCATGGCATCTCGGGACGCCCTTTGGATTGTGGATCGGGCGGCCAAATACGCACTCCATAAATTCAATCTGATAACACTGACTGTCGAACAGACCATCCCCACGAGCTGCGGCTATGGTATGGCTGTGGATACAGACCTGCGCGTCTGGGCCATTGGCGGCTTTGGACCGTCTTGCGTGGAGCGCTACGATCCCCAGACCGGCACCCTGGAAACACTAAACTTCACGGCCAACTACACGGCGCGGGGCGCGGGCACAGGCATTGAAAAGAGCGCCGGCTATGTCTGGGCTGCTGAGAACGGCGGGCGGCTTTTGAAACTCGACCAGGAGAACGTGACCTTGAGCGATGTCTACAATCTGGGTATCGGCGAGACGATCGGCATTGGTATCGACATCGATGGATATGTGTGGATGGTCTCCCAAGGGGGAGACGAAGTCTATAAATTCGACCCGGACAGCGAAACACATACGACCGTCGAGATCGGCACAAAGCCTTATACTTACAGCGATATGACCGGTATGCAGCTGGCCATTATTCCCGTAACCTAAAACCATTTTATATGTAGGAGCACTTGGGAGGTACTCATGATTTGTCCAAAAAAGAGGACTTGGGCGTTATTCGTTCTCATCTTTGTAGTTGGTTGTGAAAGCAGTTCACGAGACGCCAATGTATCGACAGATGAGACTGGAACCTCAGATTCAGACACTGATACTGACACTGATGCAGACACTGACGCCGATTCTGATGCCGATTCTGATTCGGATTCAGATTCAGACGCTGATTCAGATACCGATACAGACACTGATTCAGATACCGATACAGACACTGATTCAGATGTTGACACTGATACAGGTTGCGTGGATGCGGACGATGATAACTGGTGCGTTGACTTTGACTGCGACGACACCAATCCAGATGTCAATCCCGGTCAGGAGGAGATCCTGGATAACGGCATTGATGACGACTGTGACGGCCTGACAGATGAGGATCCCGAAGATCCGGACCCGGTCAAAACATCCTATATTTGGATATCCAATTCAAATGAGGGCAGCGTGTCAAAGATCAACACGCGCCAACTCGTGGAGCTCGGCCGCTATTGGGTGAGATCAGACAACGGCGGCAGCCCATCCCGTACGTCCGTAAACTTGAACGGAGACGTGGTGGTGGCAGCGCGGCTGGGCGGGATTTCCATGTTCCATTCTGACCGCACGAAGTGCTTGGACACCAACGGCACGCCAGGTATCCAGACCTCCACCGGTCCCAACGACATTTTGGCCTGGGACCAAGAAGAATGCCGCGCTTGGTATACGCCCTTCCCACAATACTCTAACATGCGGGCCATTGCTTGGACCTCGGGTCAGCTCAACGAGGCAACCGGGATATGGGAAAACACCAAGGTTTGGGCCACTGGCAACAGTGCGGCCGCGGGATCCATGGAGGTCGTTCTTCTAAACGGTGATACCGGCGCAGTGGAGCAGACGATTCCCATTCCCGAGGCAGCGTTGCCCATTGGTCACGGCGGCTACGGCGGCGTGGTAGATACCAGAAACAACTTCTGGATCGCGCAGGTTCACAAGAGCCAACTCTTTAAAGTGAACTTTATCGATTTCTCCTACAAAATCTACGATGAGCCCGCGGACACCTATGGCATCGCAGTGGACAAAAACGGCAAGGTGTGGACCTGCAATCGCCATGTGGCTCGGTTCGATCCGCTGAGCGAGACGTGGGAGGGGCCCGAGCTCATCGATGATTGGCAGGGGTTCTATGGTCACGCAGGCGGCTGCATGACCGATGGTGAGGACATCTTGTGGAACTCGATTAACGATAAGCTCTATGCCATCGACATCAATACCCTGGCAGTAGTAGACACGATTACATTGCCCGAGGGCGAGCTATGGGGTGTGGCCATTGACTTCGACGGGTATGTCTGGTCCATCCCCCGGTATGGAGATCGGGCCTATCGCGTCGATCCAACGGATCACTCCTACGAAACCGTCGAAGGCCTTGTCGGCGCCTATACCTACAGCGATATGACCGGCTTTTCCCTCGATATGGTGGTCATTACGTCGCCATTAGATGGCCATTAGACTTCGACAAGTATCCCGGGATGATATAGGGTGGGCATCAACATGCGAGCCTGCCGCAACAGTATTTCAATTTTTGCATTTCTAGTAGCTGCGGTGTTTGGCGTTGGCAAAGACATGGGCGCGCAGGCCAAATCCACCCCTGCCCCATCGCAGCTGAACTGGCATCGGTTGATCGCGGATCCAGACCCCGCTTCGGTGTGCTATTTCGCCGATCTCGCTTTGTTTGACGAGCTTGTCCACGCCATCTACGAGGGCACTCGGGCCCAGCGCGTCCTCGCCATCGACGTTGCGGGATGTGAGGGCCAACCTGTTGCTGTGCTGCCCTATCTGGCAGCCCTCATGGGCGCTCGGGAGAGGCAGGTCGCTGCTCGCGCCGCTGCAGCGCTCACCCGCCATATCAATCAGCTCTGGTCAGCACCAGATACAGATCTCGCCGAGACTGTACCGGGGCAGCTAGAGGCCCTTGGAAGCCAGGTGTGGTCTGTTGCCACGGATCCCAGCCTAGACGTGGATATTCGGGTATCGGCCATTGCTGCTGTCCACCATCTATTCACGCAGGAGCACCTTGATAAAACCGATCTCAGCGACCTGCTCAAAGAAAGCGATCCCGCGATTCGGGGCGCCGCACTTGCCGCACTTCTGCCACCAATACAAGAGCGATACCTGCCCCTCCTCGCTGAAATGGCAGCAGACGACACAGATTTACAGCTCAAGGGCCAAGCCGCAGCACTCCTTTGTGAAAACGCCCGCGCACACGGGGTGTCAGAGCCATCCAAAGACCTATCCCACATCCTCCGGGCGATCCTCGGCAACGCGGAAATGCCCGCAGACAGTATCGGTCCAATTTTGGGATGTCTGAACCGCTTTTCTGTGGCGGCAAGGGCTGACCTCATCGACGTGGCCCTGGGCCATCCAGATAAATCAGTTTCCAACTACTGGGATCTATTGCAGCATCAATCTCGCTACGGCAACGGGAGCAGACCCACGTCAACATCGCGATAGTGCCTCGCACAATGCGAAGCCCACAAAGATGGGAAATGTGGGAACGGTGCTGTCGTTTTGCATTGCCTCACTCGACGAATTCGACAATACTCTCTAATCATAAGTTAGGTAAGGTGATGAAAGGCAAAGAAAGGAGTTCTAGATGCGTTCATTCCGATTGTATGTAGGCCTGGTTGCCGTGTTCGGCATGATTGCCGTTGGCTGCGGCGTTCCTCAGGAGAAGTACGACGCAGATATTGCGGCACTAAAGGCGGAAATCGAAAAAACCAGAGGTGAACTGGGGCAGACCAATGCCGCCCTGGAAAGTATGCGCACTGAAAAAGAGGGGTTAGAGCAACAGCTCAAGGGCCTGAACGCCGAGCTGGCCCGGATAGCGAGCGAGAGCAGCGAGTACGCCCGGCTGGCAGCAGCGGCGAAAAAGCGGATGGAGACATTCCGCAAGATGCTCGAAAGATTCCGGTCCATGGTCGAATCTGGCAAGCTGAAAATAAAGATCGTCAACAACAAGATGCTCGTAGAGATGGCGTCTGCGATTCTCTTCCCAAGCGGCAGTGCCAAGCTCTCCGATGAAGGTGAAGAAGCCCTCACCGAAGTGGCTGGTATATTGGCCACGATTACGGATCGCAACTTTCAGGTGGCTGGCCATACAGACAACGTACCCATCAAGAACAAGCGGTTTAAATCGAACTGGTCCCTATCGGCAGCCCGGGCAGTGGCAGTGGTGCGGCATCTCATCGAAAACGGCGTTGCCATGGAGAATTTATCTGCAGCCGGATATGCCGAAACCCAACCCGCCGCATCCAACGATGACGCAGAAGGGAAGGCCCAGAACCGTCGCATCGAGATTGTCCTCCAGCCCAATCTCGACGAGCTCCCGGATCTCTCCTCCCTCGAAAGCATGATCGAGTAATAGCTACCCCCTCAACCGCACGTACACGAGCAGTGCGGCACAAAAGACCACAAACGAGACGATGAGGGATTTCATTGCCAGCTTTTCACTGGGGGCGTGGGGCTGGGTTACCTCGCGCAATCGCGCAATGGCTGCCTCGTGCTCAGGATCGCGCTCGATAACCTCGACATAGCGGGCAGGATCGATGAGACCGGTCTCGCGCAGTGCCTCGGCTTCTAAAAAGAGGCGGTGGGCGCGAATGCGCTTGCCCAAAGGGGATGCCATATCTGCTGTGCGCTCTGCCAGACGGAGCATTGTCATGGCCTCATCTGTGCGATCTTGTCGGCTCAGCGCATTGCTAAACGCCCAAAATCCCTCGGCCATTTCACGCCGTTTTGGAAACATGGGCTCGTGCTTGAGCACGTCCCGATACGCAGTTGCCATCTGCTCCAAGCGCCCAGCCCTGTAAGCTGCCAGGCCAGCATCAAACTGTTGCATCATCGGCCGCAGTCGTTGCGCGTCGAAATACGCGTAGAGCTTAGATGCCATTTTGTCCGCGTCAGCGGTCTTTGGCGGTGTCTCGCCAAATGTATTTTCATACAGGCGATGCAGGGGCCATCTGGCGTTTCGGCCGTACAAGGCAGTGCACTTCCTCGCCGCGGTGCGCACAAAAATCGCGTCGTGGTTGGTCAGGGATAGGGTGACTTGAATGACGTCGAGGTCGTTGACCGATGCATAGGCCTCAAGTAGTTGGGCCAAGCGCCTTGGGTTTTTTATTTTTACCTGCTCGCTGAGCAGTGGGTTGCCCATATCTCGAATCCATTTCACCGCAAACATGCGGATCTCTGGATTGTCGCTACCCCGGCTGTAGACAAGCGGGGGCAAGGCATCCAGGCCGTGAGCCACTATCATCTGCCCGATGTGATGGCGAAACACACCGGCGTGCCTGGGAGAAAATGCAATCATGATTTTATAAGCGGCCAGGGTGTTTAGTGTATTGAGGCCTTGAAGCATGGACAGAATCCGCAGGGCGCCCAATACACCTCGGCTGAGCGCTGTATGATGCTCCCTTGGGATGGCGACGAGCGCATCGACGAGCGCTGGATCACCCTGGCTGGCCCCACGTTGCTTCACGGCGGTTCGAATCGCGGTTTTCATCTCGGCGTTGGTCGCGCCATGGCGGGCCCAGAGGGCTTTTTGGAATGTCTGTTCAGATCCCGGGGCGTTCATGACAATGTCCCGCACTGCCTTGGCCCGGTCGGACTGGCTGGGAGAGGAGAGATTGGAGAGGTAATTGTCGAGCTCCGCTGTGGAGAGTCCAACCCCTTCGGCGACCGGGATATCCGGTGTACCTCCGTAGTCCGGCCATTGGAAGGGATCTGGGCTGGACTGGGGTTGCGCCCACACCAAAGCTGCCGGGACGTTCAGGACTGGCATGAGGAGGCCTACGAGAACTGCGCGTACATTCATCGGATGCACTCATAGCACGACTCCCCGTTTCGCGCGAGGGGATATGGCCGCGGGCCGCTGCCAAGCGGAATTTCTCTTGATGATCCGTCCATCGTATGGAATATATTGCTAAAATGATAGCAGACGAAAAAACGCCCAGTAGTAAAAAAGAAAAGCGAGACATCATCCTCCAGGCCGCATGGGGATTGATCCGACACTACGGATACAACAAGACCACCATCGACGATATCGCCAAACGGGCCGGTGTGGGTAAGGGAACGGTGTATATCTACTTTCGGTCAAAAACCGAGATCATGCTCGCGCTCACTGACCTTACCAATCAACGCATTCAAGAAGCGCTCGAACAAATCACTTCGGGGAGTGATCCCCCAGAGGAGCGGTTGCGTCGCTGCCTGTTGTACCGCATCATGACCTTGTACGACTTGGTTCACCAATATCCACACAGCCAGGACGTTATCGCTGCCATGCTCCCGGAAATCGTCGAACGCCTCAATCGATACGTGTATCGACACGGCCAATTGCTCGGCCAGATCATCGAGCAGGGAAGGGAACTCGGTAAATTTAAGAGCGACGATCCCCAGGAGGCCGGGCAGCTGCTGGCCAACCTGTTTGAGTTTTTGACACCGCCCTATTATCGATTCAGCTCCCGGGCAGCACTCGAAAAATTTGCCAATCAGGTGGTAGATGTACTATTGACAGGCGTACTGATCTAGTGCGCAGTGTGTATAATCATGCTACAACACATACTGTAAGTTGATTTAGAGAGGAGCCAGAGGGTCGATGCGGGTCATCTCGTTCGGTAAAACCGATATCGGAAAACGCCGCAAGATGAATCAGGACGCCTTCCTTTTAGACGACGAAACCGGGTTTTACGCTGTTGCAGACGGCATGGGGGGACATGCTGGGGGAGAGGTGGCAGCCCAGGAGGCGGTCGAAGCGGCTTTTGCGATGATATCAAGAGGGCGCGATGCCATAGAGCAATTTCGTATAAACCCCATAACCGATAATACATCCAGCGCTATCTGTCGTCTTGTCGAGAGTGCATTGCAGTCCGCCACCTATCTGGTGTACGGCATTGCCGAGCAAAAGCCGAGCTATCAGGGTATGGGGACCACATTTTCAGCGCTGCTCCTCATTGGGGCATATGCGGTCACAGGACAGGTTGGAGATACGCGCATCTATTGTGTCCGAGACGATAAGGCAATTCAGCTCACCGAAGACCACACCCTGATAAACTGGCAAATTCAAGAGGGCATTATCACCAAGGAAGAGGCCAAATACGCCCCCCACAAGAACGTCATTACCCGAGCTGTCGGCAATAAAGACTACGTCCAGGTGGACACCCAGGTCATCTCAGTATGCCCCAGGGATAAATTCCTCATTTGCTCTGACGGTCTCCACGGCTATATCGAAGATACAGAGATTCCCAGTATCTTGGCCCAGGATCCCAGCACAGCCTGTGATGTACTGATCGACCTCGCCAACGAGCGCGGAGGAAAGGATAACATCACGGCAGTCATCGTGGAGCTGCTCGACTGATTTTCCTTTCGCAACCCTCCATAGATTCTATTTTCTCTGGAAATGCCCACCAGATCCAGTAGAGGTGTTCGGGGTAGAGGGAAATATTCGGATAGCTTTTCGCTGTTTCGGCTGGGGCGAAGATTGCTTTCCACTGCTCTATTTTCTGCATGCCGAAACACCACCCCAAGTAGACGAGTCTTAGATTTTCCCCAATTCCGATCCTGGACACCTCCGTTGGTCCGATGGGCTTGCAGGGGCTGTCAATGGATTCGCAAAGGGCGAAATCTCCCATGCGATCGAGGGAGTACCCGTGAAGCGAAAACCAGATCACCTCTCCATGCTGCAGTGCTTCGGTCAATGTCGATTTGGAGATGGGCAAAACGGCCACAGCGTTCGATCCCCATTTTTGCCGGGAAGCGAGCGCGGTGCGATAGAAACCCAGCTCAAGCACCCAGGAGGGTACAAAAGGCGTGTTGTGATAGAGCATGTATACTTTCGCCGGCCGCTGAGGCTGAGCCACCAGGGTATGTGCGTGCAGTGAAAGGCCTGCGAACGTGAGTAATAGGGCGAGCACGAGACCGTTCCAGTAGAATCCGGTCTTGACTACCCAAGGGATCGCTGCCAACCGATCCAGCAACACGATTTTTCTAGGCAGCTGAATCAGCACCGAACCGAGACCTACGAACCAGAGCAGTATTCCAGCCACACTGAGAAGCACCAGTGGATGATACGGTATCCACAATCCCAACCACTCTCCCGCCCAGATCAACTCGGGGTAATAGGCGTTGACCAGCAACGCCAAGCCCACCCATAGCAGGAGGAACAGCATCCACCATGCTAAATGCAGGCCCCACAAAGCTGCGGCGCGCCGACCCTGTAGATGCAGTGAATCAGCCAGAACGCCTCGCCAGACCGGTGGCAAAATAGGAGATAGGCCCAAGTAGCACAGCACTGACATCCACCGATTGGCTGCTTTCTGAGACGCGTTCATTTGTTTCACACTAACTTCTTTCAAACGTACTTTGAGGGTCTCTGAAGTTGACGTCGGGGTCAAGCCTCGGTGGGGGGGCAGATCCTGGGATATCCCATAAATTGAACCGCGCTGTCCGAATTCTGGGAACTCGAGAAGCTATATGTAAAAAAAATGAACCAAATATTCTAATATTTTCGAACCGTTATCAAAAGGGAACCATTTTTGGCCGGTTAAGGTGGAAACGCCTTTGCCGGACCGGTCGATAGGAGGGGCACAAACCCCCAAACGCGCCGACGTGTGTCGGCGACCCGTGCGAAAGGAGTAACATAATGGTGTATGTGACGAGAAAACAAGCAACCCAAACGACCGGTGGATTTCGGTGCGTCCTGATGGCGGTGCTACTGCTGCTGGGATTGGTGCAGACCCAGTGTGATCTCGATGTGGACAGTTTGATTGATGATCCAGAGACGAGTACCACAACAGACGACACAGATGAGACCGGGGAAATGGATACGGACTCTGAATCGGGGATGGATGCCGATGCAGACACGGATACAGACACGGATACAGACACAGATACAGACACAGACACGGATACAGACACAGACACGGATGCAGACACAGATACAGACACAGACACGGATGCAGACACAGACACGGATACAGACACAGACACGGACACGGATGCAGACACAGACACGGGCACGGATACAGACACGGACACGGATACAGATATTGATGCCAGCGTGGATGGTGGAGAGGAAGATACGGAAATTTCCGAAGATACGTGTTTGATCATCTCCGAATATATCGAAGGTCCTGGTTGGAACAAGGGTATCGAGCTTTACAATTGCGGTGCTGAGGATATCGATCTCACAGATTACGCGATATGCCTGATTTCCAACGACAACACGGCGTGTGGTGTAACCCTTTACTTTTCGGAGCTCGAACCCAACGCACCAATACGCCTGTTGCCGGCTCGATCAGTCATCACTATCTGCCACAGTCGGGCAGACTTGCTCACCTGTGACATCCAGTCCGGGGTAACTGGATTTGGCGGTGATGACAGACTTCAATTGACTGGGCCCAGCGGCACTGTCGATGGGTTCGGCCAATTTGTTGTCAGACCTGCTGACATGCCTTGGAAAGACGTGGTCCTGCGTCGCTGCAATGCTTCGCCCTACCTCGGGGAAGATGAATTCCAGGTCCTGCAATACTACACTGCCCATCCAATGGATGACTTTGGCGATTTTGGTTTTCCCCCAACCGCATCTGGTTGCTAACCAAACCTACACCACCCGCGTAGGGTAGGGGGGATGGGTTTTTAGCAGCTACTCAATAATGCCGTCTCGGAGTAATTGGTCGAGAATACGGCAGGTATCGAATTTCGGCATGCCAGATATGTCGAGGATGTCTTCGAAGGTGACGAGGCCGTCGATTCGGGACAGGATAAATGCAGTCCCCACGTCCAGGTTGTGCCAGATAATTTCCTGATTAGAGATCGCCACCCTGGGCACCCTATCAAAGGATCCGATTCGAGAGGCATACATCTCTGTCAATACCTCTTTGACGGCATCTCGACATTTTATGGCCTCGGCATTTTCAGGATCGTCTTGGAGTATTTCCAAGGCAGATGCCAGCGCCCCTGAATAGTTCCCGACTTCTTGAAACTCCTTCATCTCAGCGACGGCGTGTTGGATCTTAACCCTACTCTTGGCCTCGGACGAGGACTTGGTAAATGCTGCATCTGAGATCGGCGGCTCGTCAAGGATAGGCTCGTCAGACGCTAATGCCTCAGAGGTGTGACTTTCCGCAGACACGGATATGCGCTTTCCGCGAACGTTGACAAAGGAGGCTGGACGGGCAATATCGCCCCGGGGTGGGTTCTCATTGTCCAGAATTTCAATCTCGATGTTTTTTTCGGACGGCTCATTGGCAAAATCCCGAGTGGACCGCTGTAAAGCTTTATCGATGGTGTCTGGTATGGTTTTTGTTAAGGGTAAATGTTCTGGCAGATCAGCAGAAACCGGGTTTTGATGTGCACTATGGGGCGGCTCAGAGCTGGTTAAGCGAAACGGTCCATTACCCTCTCCATCTGGCGGTGGTGGTTCGATCGTCGGTACAGGCACGGCAAACGGCACGTCTTGTTTCGCTGCCGTCTCAGTGTCGTCGTTCGCTTCGGGGTCTTCTTCTTTTGGTGCAACGGTAATGGTAGCGCGGTCGTCTTCGAGCACCCATACGTCGTCTACCTCGTCGATGAGTCCCGCCTCATTGAGGGATTTGACCCATTTGTTCTTTTTTTTATCTTCGCCCATCTACCTGTGAGATACACCCCATTAGTTGGTGCCTAAGATTTTCCTAGGACGCCCTTAAACATTTTCTGCGTCCGCTTGAGCGTTTCGATTTCAGCATTGAGCTGATCCAGGTTGTTCTCCTTAACGGCTGATCTGGCCCGCCGAATGATCTCTTTTGCCTTTTCCAGGGCTTCTCGGCCGAATTCAGACCCAACGACCATTCTTTCCACTTGGCTGAACATCCGGTTCAGCTCGCGAATGATCCGCTCTGCTTCCTGCCTGGCGCCCTCGAACGCCTCTGATACCCGCCGCTCCAGGAGAAACGACTCGCTTTCTGTTGCCATGTGTTTGATCTCGTCTTCGGTCAATCCCGAAGACGCCGTCACGGTAATCGATTGCATCAGGCCGGTCTCGAGATCCTTGGCTGAAACGCTGACAATGCCATCGGCGTTGATTTCGAAGGTGACCTCGATTTCCACTTGGCCCTTTGCGGCTCTGCGAAGCCCGCTCATAATAAACTCGCCGAGTAGTTCGTTTTCCTGAGCCTGCTCACTCTCTCCCTGAAGTACGAGTATCTTTACCGCGGTCTGGTTGTCCCGCACTGTCGTAAACGTCTTTGACCGGGAGGTAGGCACTGTGGAATTTTGGGGAATGAGTTCCTCGAAATACCCTCCGACGATCATGATGCCGAGGGTGTGGGGGGTGACATCCAGCAGGAGCATCTCGCTGGCCTCGTCCGTCAGGGCGTGGGCTTGGATGGCAGCGCCCAGGGCTACGACCTCGTCTGGATGGACACCTTTGCAAGGTTCCCGTTCGAAAAATTCTCCCACCCGCTGTTGCACGGCAGCAACGCGCGTCATGCCGCCGACCAGGATGACGTCCTCGATGTCGGACTTATCGAGTCTTGCTTCTTTTAGCGTTGCCGCACAGATGTCGACAGTGCGCTGAATCAGATCAGAACACAGCTCCTCGAGCACGTGACGCTTGATCGTTCGCTGGAGATGCAGGGCTTCATTCTGGCCTGCAGAGATAATAAACGGCAAGTTTATCTCTGTTTCCGACTGACTGGAGAGCTCTATCTTTGCCTTTTCAGCTGCGTCTTTTAACCGCTGCAAGGCCATGCGATCCTGTCTCAAATCAATATCGTGTTCACTCTTGAATCCCTCGACCAACCAATCCATGATCCGCGCATCAAAATCTTCGCCGCCCAAAAAAGTATCTCCTGCCGTCGAGATAACCTTGAACACTTCGTTGGCGCCGATTTCCAGGATAGAAATGTCGAACGTACCACCGCCGAGGTCATAGACGGCTACCAGGCGATCTATTCTTTTGCCAAAACCGTAGGCCAGGGCAGCAGCAGTTGGCTCGTTGATCATTCGAATCACGTCGAGGCCTGCGATGGTACCCGCGTCCTTGGTCGCCTGGCGTTGGTTGTCATTGAAATACGCTGGTACTGTAATGACCGCCTTTTCAACAGACTCTCCGATGTAGTCCTCGGCGATAATTTTCATCTCCTGAAGGATCATGGCCGATATTTCCGGGATGGAGTACTCTTTATCCCGGAGTTCTATCCGCACATCGTCGTGGGGTCCTTCGACCACCTTGTAGGGTGCTGTTTCATTGGCGGCCAATACCGGTGGCGAGTGCCACTTGCGACCGATGAGGCGCTTGGCGGCGAACACAGTTCTTTCCGCATTCGTAATCGCCTGGCGCTTGGCGATATGGCCGACCAGTCGCTTTCCAGACTCGGTGACCGCCGCCATCGACGGCGTTGTTTTGTATCCCCCGCGGTTGGGAATGACCGCTGGCGTGTCTCCCTCGACAATCGCAACGCAGGAGTTGGTTGTCCCAAGATCGATTCCCACAATTTTTTCCATCAGTGTAGCCTTCTTTGAAATCCAACCCTACTTTTTACATGCTCTTATTCTTTTTTTATATTCTTTATTGTCAGGCGCCAGAAAAACTGCTCTTTCAAATGCCCGGGCCGCCCGGTCCAGATCTTTGGCCAGCAGGTAAATATCCCCTATTGTAGCAAAATATCTGGCCCGTTCACCCCCTAATCCAATGACTTCCTTCATCAGGGCCTGGGCCCGGGGCAGCTCTCGCCGTTGCTCCAAAAGCACGGATGCGAGCAAGTGCCGGGCGTCCAGGTTTTTGGCATCGGCCTGCATGGCCTGCTCAAAATGGCGGGCTGCGTCCCCCAGCTTCCCCTGTCGCTGCAAGTGCAGTCCCTTGGTCACGTTCTCTTTGGCGATGGTCACCGCGTATCCTGCCCTGGCTTTTTCTATCAACTGTTGGGCCTGCTCATGCTTGGGGTCGATCGCTAGGACCTCGGAAAGTAATTGAACGGCATTGGCATATCGTTCCTGCTCCAGTGCGAATTCAGCATCGGCAAGGCGGGCCTTGGCTTGGGCCATGACTGGCGGTGAGATGGAGTTTCTGTTCAAAATCGCTGCCATTGCCCGCCCGGCCCGCTCTCTTTTCCATTGGAGACGGCGCGCATCGTGTTCTGGTATGGACGGCCGAGAAGTGGGCGGTGGCGGTGTCGGCGATTTTTGGGATGAGGATGTCTGTACCTTTGAAGACGGTCTGGAGGACGGCTGGGACGCACGCCCTGAGTCGGTATCTTGAGGTTGCGCGTCCTGCCATGCTGGCGATGCTGGCTGGCTGATCGCGGTCTTGAGTTGCTTTTCAATTGCCTTTAGCGCGATTTCATCCGCGATGGTTGCGTCATAGGCCTCGCGCGACCTGGGATTGGAGAGGGTATTGTAGGCGTCGGTCATGCGGCGAAACACCCGCTCCATTTTTTGTCTGAGGTCGGGATTGGTCTTATCGAACACCCGGTCTGGGTGATATTTTTTGGAAAGCTCAAAGTATTTGGTTCTCAGATCCTGCCTGGACACATCCGGATCCACGCCGAGCAAATCGTACAGGGTGCCGGTCTCGGGCAATATACTGGTGACAGCACTGGCGCCCTCGGTGGGAGTATGGCCGGTACCAGTATCGGTCGGGTGGGATGCCTCGTCAGAAACATTTTTATATCCAGGTAGTTGGATCACGCCTCGATCTATCAGGCGCAGCACGATCCTACATGTCAGTGCCTCATCCAACCCACATTGATAACTGATCTCGCGAATCGACATCTGACCGTCCACTGAAGAAAAAACGAGCCGCGAGATGGCATCCAAGTCGCTGTGCACTTGGTTATTGCCAGCTAGACTGGGAATCAAATTGGCATCGGGGCATCTCATCCGCGTTCCAACTATTATTATAAACCAAAAATAAGGTCGTCCCGTTTAATGATGATTCTACAATATAAAACGGGAAAGGTCTTGATCTTCTAGAACATCCTTAAGCGGTGTTCGGACACCATCGGCATCGATGCGAATGGTTTCATTGGCTCGCTCCGGTGCGGTGAACGAAATATCCTCTATCAAATGTTCCATGATTGTGTGCAGGCGTCGGGCGCCGATATTTTCCATTGCCTGATTGACTTGGGCAGCAATGGCTGCGATCGCCTGGATAGCATTCGTTTCAAAGATGAGCTCAATGCCTTCGGTCTTCATCAGGGCGATATATTGCTTTATCAGTGCGTTTCTCGGCTCTGTCAGGATGCGGACAAATTCTTCCTCTCCCAAAGAATCGAGTTCGACGCGGATGGGAAACCGGCCTTGGAGTTCGGGCACCATATCCGCGGGTTTGGAGACGTGAAATGCCCCGGCAGCGACGAATAGAATGTGGTCTGTGTTAACCGGACCGTACTTGGTATTGACCGTCGTCCCCTCGACCAGCGGCAATAGATCTCGCTGCACGCCTTCACGCGAGACATCAGGACCGCGTTCACCCCGGCTGCGACCGACGATTTTGTCAATCTCATCGATGAACACAATGCCTGCCTGCTCGGCCCGACGCCGGCCTTCTTGCTGCACCCCGTCCATGTCGATGAGTTGTTCCGCTTCAGTGCTGGTATAGATTTCGAGCGCCTCTGGCACCTTGACTTTGCGCCGCTTCTTGCGCCCCTTAAACCCGGGCAGGTTTTGAAACATGTCCTTCAGATTGATATCTTCCATTCCCGCGGCCGTAAAAACCTCCACCATGGGAAAGCTCGTGTCCGACACTTCGAGCTCGATGTATCGCTCATCAAACTCACCGGCCCTAAGGCGCTTTCGAATTTCTTCCTTGTCGTCGGCAGGTGTGGGATCCTTTAGCTCGTAGGGGGGTGGGGCTGCCACGGTTTGGGCTTCGTTCTGGGAGAGCATCTTCACGACCCGGTCCTCGGCCAGATCCCGCGCTTTGGTTTCCACCCGATCCTGTTCCTCCTTGCGTACGAGCGCCACGGCAATCTCTGTCAGATCTCGGACGATGGAATCCACATCTCTTCCCACATATCCCACTTCTGTGAATTTTGAAGCCTCCACCTTTACGAACGGGGCCTGGGCCAAACGCGCCAGTCTGCGGGCGATTTCCGTCTTACCCACACCGGTGGGGCCGATCATAATGATGTTTTTCGGGGCAATTTCGTCCCGGAGATCTTCAGGTACCTGCTGCCGCCGCCATCGATTGCGAAGGGCAATGGCGACCGCGCGCTTGGCCTTGTTCTGACCGATGATGTAGCGGTCCAATTCTGATACGATCTCTCGAGGTGTAAAGGTCATTCCAGTCGGCAGTGCGTTGCGCATTCTCAAAGTTCCTCCACGGCAATGTCACCTCCGGTGTAGATGCAGATCGTCTGGGCGATTGTCAATGCTTCCCGGGCAATTTCACTTGCGGTCATGTCCGTGTGGGTCATCAGGGCAACAGCAGCTGCCCGGGCGTAGGATCCCCCGGATCCAATGGCCAATATGCCTTTGTCCGGCTCTATGACGTCGCCGGTGCCTGAAATAAGCAAAGAAGAGGTCTTGTCCACCGCGATTAACAAGGCTTCTAGGCGTCTGAGCATGCGATCCGTGCGCCAGTCCTTGGCGAGCTCCACAGCGGCGCGGGTGAGGTTGTTGTTGAACGCTTCGAGCTTGCTTTCGAGTCGGGCAAACAGGGTAAACGCGTCCGCGCTTGCGCCGGCAAATCCAGCGATCACCCGGCCTTCTGCCAGTCCGCGTACTTTCCGCGCCCCTGTCTTGACCACGGTTTCCCCCATGGTTACCTGACCGTCGCCTGCCATTGCTACCCTATCGTTTCGGCGAACAGAGATAATCGTGGTCGAATGGAATTTGGGGTGTTCGTCGCTCATGCTGTGTTTTCCTTTCGCATCAGGGGCTTTTTGCGCGCCAGAGGGTGTGCGTTATCGTATACTTGCGTCAGTCGCTCCACGCTGACATGGGTGTATATTTGGGTCGTTGATAAGCTCGCATGGCCAAGCAGTTCCTGAATCGATCTGATATCTGCACCGCTTCCCAAAAGATGGGTCGCGCAAGAATGCCGCAACAGATGGGGGTGGATCGACGCCCGTGTACCCATGCTAAGGCCCCGGTTGGAGACCATTTGTTGAATGGATCGGGTTGATAATCTGCGCCCGAACCTGCTAACGAACAGGGCGTGTGCATCGGGTTGGTACCTGTCGAGAACCAGTTCGCGGCGACTATCGAGGTAAGTGCGAAGCGCCCGAACCGCCCATCGTCCCAAGGGCACGATCCGCTCCTTGTTTCCCTTGCCAATCACCCTAGCGGTCCCTGCTTCCAGGTCGATGGCGTGCAGATCCAGTGCGGCGAGCTCGCTCACCCGGAGGCCGCTGCCGTACAGCACCTCGACAATAGCAGTATTGCGCTTGTCTATCGGGCGGTTGCCCGCATCGTATTGAACGTATCCCACGGCTTCATCCACCGATAAAAAATGCGGCAATTTGCGCCTCATTTTAGGGCCTCGCACTTCCAGCGCCGGATTTGCCTCGACAAAGCCCCTTTTTTTTAGGAATTTAAAAAAGCTGCGAAGTGCCGAGCGTTTGCGGCCGATACTGGCCGGAATGTTTTTGCCGTACAAGCTGGCCAGATAGGACCGAATGATTCGAGCATCGATCTGAACGGGGGTGTTGGGTAGGCCTTTTTCCAAAACAAACGCAATAAACTCAACTATATCTCGGCTATAGGCGGCGATCGTATGGTCAGATGCGCGCAACTCGTGAAGCAGATACGCCTGGTAAATGGATCGCGCACTATCGAGTGTCATCGTCATGAATGGAATGATACCTCAATACGGGTTTTTATGCGAAATAGTGACCGCTGGTCAGCCAGGATGTTGGGGTCAACGGGACGTCACTTTGAGAAGACCACGTCGCGTGCAGCTGCCCAGTCGTCGTCAGAGATCTTCAGTATATCCCGGCCTTTTAAACCGGTCCCGTCGTCCACGGTGACGGAAATCCGGCCGGAGCCGCAGTGTCCGTTGTGGGGCGTGCTTTCGAAGACAGCGAGGCTTTGGGTACCGTAGAGGGGGCTCCATTTAACAGCAGTGAGGCGTACGTCACCCCTTGTTCTGAAATCCCAAGAGACCTGACCGCCTGTCGTCGCATCATTCACCTGTTCACCATCGGGGAACCGGCAGCCAGGGGTCAGCTCGCCGACACATCTAACGAGATCGCCAGTGGCGTCATATTGCTTTTCATACGTGCCGAACCAGGCATCGCAGTACAACGCGTCCTCTGCTTCCTCGTTACATCCTGTCAGGCAAAACCCAGCGTGAATGAATAACATGCATATGAATAAAAGGGACCATTGATAAGCTTTTTTCTCAGTTCTCATAATACTGCTCCATCATCGCCAAACCCAATCGTGGCCGCTGTGGCCACACAACTAAGTATCCTATTTATACCCCATGAGATACGTCTTTGCCATCCGAACTTAAGGGGATCAGTTTGCGTCCGGCCTTGGGGTGAGGATGTGGGGTGCGCGGTAGGGCCGCCAAACCGCGGCGAGCACGCTGTAGCCCCCTGTCTGATTCCAAAACAGATATCCGGACGAGCCGGCGTTCTTGGCCGCTTCGATTTGGTTTCTGAGGAACGCAGCGCCATAGTTCAGGGCCCGGTACCGGAATCCCTGCAACAGGGGACGCACGGCGATGTGGTCGCCCAGACGGCGTCGAATATTCCGAACCGCGTTGTGGACAAGCGCGTAGGTGCTCTCTGGTTTTGGATTTTCCCAGAATCGACTGGGGAAGTTCGCCAGGTACAGCATTGGGGATATGGCATCGATATGGGGTGCCAAGTGCTCCAGAGATTGGCCCAATCCATCTGGATCTCCTGAAGTGTATGCGGTTAGTCCAAAGACATCAATGGAGAGGGGGATAGTGATTTCTCTGTCGACGTGTGCCAGGAGTGCGGCAATGGCTTCGTATCGCTCACCTTTCCCCTCTCGATTTGGAAAAAGCCCGTACCGCGCCTCTGGCTCGACCGGGAACCGAACATAGTCCAACTGGATTTCATCAAACCCGATTGCTTGGGCGGCCTTGGCCACCGTGGCGATATATTCCCTGGCAGCAGGCGAATAGGGATCGATCCAGGACATTTCTGATCGATCGCGCCAGAGCTTGCCTGTGCGGCGATCCCGTATCGCGTCTTCCGGGTGTGCGCGGGGATATAAATTATCCTTAAAGCAGACCAGGCGTCCGATCACGTAAATGCCGATTTCCTTGAGCTGCTCTACGACTTTGGGGATGCGGCGCGTGACAACGTTCGAGATGGGCCGTGCTTCGGGAACATCGGTGGTGAACGTGATGCGGCCAAAATCGTCCTTGACATCGATGATAACTGCGGTCGCACCAACACGTTTGACAATCCAATCCACAATAGGACGGGGCTCTTTAAGCCTGAACCGGCTCGTTGGAACGTAAATGCCGCGGACATCCCGTCCCTGGTCTCCGAGCTCACTGCCTGGCAAATCCGGTTGTTCGGTTTGTTTATTTTCAGTGGTCGGATAGACGATATCCACAGGTGGAATCGCCTTGATCACGGTATCTCCGCGAACCGTATATGTGGCAAAAAATACACATGCAGTGATCAGAGCCACCTTACAAAGGGTAACAGGGGTAAGATGGCTCTTTCTATTCATGTATACAAATGTAGCATATTAGTGGCAAGTATGCAAATACTTTAGGAAAATAAATCGCTAAGAAATTAAAAAAAAGAGCGTGCCGGCAATGGCGACCGCGGTCAAGGCGGCGAAGACAATAAAAGCAATCCGGGTATTTATGGATTTCGAGGTGGTATTTAAAGCATCAAAAGGCACCCCGCTGTGGGAGATTTCGGTGGGGACAGAGGTCTCCCTCGATGGGGGCATGGATGGGGTATGGTCGACGCTTTTTATGGCCTGCCGCATCTCAAGGGCGCTAGAAAATCTGAACGCCGGATCCCTGGCCATGGCCTTTAGAATCACCTGCTCCACTGTTTTGGAGATCGTCGGATTGAGCCGCCTGGGCGATAAAAACGGCTCGGCAATGATTTTAAAAATCGTTTCATTGGCGTTGCCTCCGACAAAGGGCCGCTTGCCGGTCATCAGTTCGTAGAGAATCACCCCCACAGCGTAAATATCAGCGCGATGATCGATGTTTTTTGCGCTCTTCGCCTGTTCCGGTGCCATGTAATGGGGCGTCCCGATAATGGCGCCCTCCTTTGTGTAAACCGACCCGGGCTGTGGCGACGCGACTTTGGATACGCCAAAGTCGAGCAGCTTGACGAAGTCTTCTCCGTTGCGAGATGTGATAAAAATGTTGTCCGGTTTCAGATCCCTGTGAACAACCCCGGCCTGGTGGGCAGCACTCAGTGCTGACAGGGTTTGGCAGACAATGGTTTGGAGGCGTTCCCAGGTAAGGGGTGTCTCGGATTTTGTCAGGGCCGAGAGCGGACACCCGTCGAGCAGCGGCATGACCAGGTATGGGATGCCATTGGCGTCTGTTCCCGCATCGATGACTTCGCAGATGTGCACATGGCCAATGGCTGCTGCGAGTCGCGACTCCCGGTGAAAGCGTTTGATAACCTCTGTAATGCAAATATATCGCGTGTGCAGGACCTTGATGGCCACTTTTTCACCGGCTGTGGTGACAGCTTCGTAAACCGTTCCCATGCCGCCAGTACCAATCGATCCGATGACGCAATATTTTTCATCGATCAGCGATCCTGGCGTCAGTGTATCTGATAAAGGTGAACGCATCTGTATCAGTAGTCTATCACAGCTAGGTGACGGCAACGACAGCTAGCAACGCGAGATATTGGTTCTTTCCATTGATCGCGTATTCTTGTATCCATTGGATGGGATGACCGGCGATGATACCACCCTGCGTTCGACCAGACACAGTGGCGTCTTTGGCGCACAGGCAGCTGGGCCGGGGATTTTGGTGGCCCATGCCCCTGCTGGCGCGGTGACCACGGATCGGTGCTTGGTTCGCGTCCCATTCACCGTGGGCAGAAGCTCTGTGTGCGATTTTCCGTTCGATGATGAGAAGGTATCAAAAAGGCACTTCACGTTGGCCAGCACAGTCGCGGGATTTACCATCGAGGATCTCAACAGCACAAACGGTACTTTTTTGAACGGCGCGCGCGTTATCGCAGCACGGTCCTGTCCGGATGGTGCGGTGATCCGATTAGGTAAAGCTGTGCTGGTATTTCATCGAGATGCAGCACCGATGGTGACGCCGCCGCCGTTAGATCGGTTTGGCATGGCTGGGTCCTTTCATTCGGGAACCATCATCCAGGGACTCCTCGAAGCGGCGCGGTCGAGTCGACACGTTTTACTCACTGGGCCGTCCGGTGCAGGCAAAGAGCTCGCCGCAAGTGCCCTCTGTCGCATGCTCAGCACCACTGAATCCCCCTTGCCGATGCTGGATTACAATGCAGCCCGGTTTACATCTGAGGACGAGGCCACAGCTACGCTCTTTGGCGTGGCCCCCCGCGTATTTTCCAATGTCGATGCAAGACCGGGATTGATCGAGCAAGCAAGGGGCGGTGTACTCTTCTTGGATGAGGTGCACAATCTCCCGGTCCGCGTGCAGCGCTCCCTGCTGCGTACGATCGAGGGTGATTGCTACTCGCGCATTGGCGAATCCAAAAGGCGATCCACGGAGGTTACGTTTGTACTTGCATCAAACGAGCCGCCCCCTGGTTATGGATTGGCCCACGACTTGTTGGCACGCCTTCGCGTGGTCACCATACCCCCGTTGCGAGAGCGCATTGCGGATATCCCTGACATTTTCATGGTCGCGCTTTCGAGGGAGCTCGAACGGAACGGATTGGGAGAGGAGGCGGTGTTTCGTCAGTTAGGGGCCGATCACTTCGAAGCCATGTGCTTGGATGGTTTTGCAGCGACCAACGTCCGCGGCATCCTAGACTTGGTAGATCGATTGGTGGCCAAGATGGTCACTGGCATCCCGCCCAAAGAGGCCGTAGCTGTGGTCTTCCAGCAGCGATTTGGCAACGGCCCAGTGGCAACGCGACATGCCACGAATAAAACCTCTCAGCCGGCCACCCCCATGGGCGATGTCGATACACCTGCCGCTGGAAATGGCGACGTCGGCTCCCATTACGAGGTCTATCGCAAACAGATAGAAATCGCCTTTGAGCAATGCCGCGGCAATCTCACCGCGACCGAGCGGATGTTGCGGTCAAGCGGTATTCGATGCAGCCGTCGTTGGCTCGGGATCTATACCAAGAAGTGGGGATTGCGTTAATCCGCTGCCGCATCGACCAGGAATCGGGCGGCCGGCGCTGGGGGAGCATCGTTGGGCCTCGGTCGCCAGAAGCGGGCGTTTTGTGCGCGTAGGATCAAGCCGGCCTTTTGCCCCTTTGAGGTGTAGGCGCGCTTTGAGACCGAGTCATATTTATTTTGTTTTATTTGGCTGCCAATGGCCGCGTAAATCAAACGAGCCGAGTAGATGCCGAGGCGGCAATCCCTTGGTAGATGGCTGATGCCCACGTCAGCTCTTTGGTAGTAGTCGTCTGCTGTCTCTAACAGTCGCTGCACCACTCCGGCGAGGGTGTCGTCGAATCGGGGCGCGCGCAGGAATTGCTCCGCATCGATCCCGGCCTCGGTCAACCAGGATCGGGGCAAGTAGAGGCGTCCCATGGCTGCATCTTCGCCCACATCGCGACAGATGTTGGTCAGCTGCATGGCCAAGCCCAGATCGCAGGCCCGGGCAAGGACCTCTGGCTCCTTACGGCCCATCAGCAGTGTGATCATCACGCCGACCGTGGACGCGACCCGTACGCAATAGGCTTCCAGATCGGCCAATGTTTGGTATTGCCGATTGGTGGCGTCCCAATGGAAGCCGTCGATCAGCGCTTGCGGCACAGGCCGGGGTATGCCGAACCTGTGGACCACATCACAAAATGCGCGTTCGGCTGGATGGTCGTCTGGACAGCCCCGATAGATGCGATCGAGCTTATCGGTAAGGGCAGCTACGGCGTCACCTGGCACTTCAGCCAAATCGACCGCGTCGTCTGCGACGCGACAAAACGCGTACACCGCTGCCGCTGGAGATCTCAGTCGACGCGGCATGAGCAAGGCAGCAGCTGCAAAACTCTTGGAGCCTTTTTTCAGGATTGCCTTGCAGCGCTGGAGATCTGCCTCAAGGGATAAGTGTGAATCGTCTGTTGGCAGTGCAGCATTGCCGTTGCGCTGAACAAAATAGGGCGCAATCGGCAGCTGGCGATCGACCACCTTGGCTGAAGACAACACCCCAGGGATGCCCGCGCCAGGATGGGTGCCAGCACCGACAAAGAACAAGTTTTCGACGTCCTCACTTTTGTTATGCGGACGAAAGTAGGCGCTTTGACGAAACAGCGGGGTCATGCCAAAGGCAGCTCCCTGAAAAGAGAGCAGATTATCTCTAAAGTCAAGGGGCGTTATCACGTGTGAGGTACAGATCTCAGTGCTCAAGTCAGGCAGCACGGTCTGGCCGAGATATTGCTCAATCGCATCTCGATACGGCTCTGCCTGCCGGGTCCAGTCCACATCGGCGGCCAAATTGGGCACTGGTGCCAGTACGTAAAACGTATCGCACCCTTTGGGCGCCAGGGATGGATCCCCAGCTGTGGAGCGGTGCAGGTAGAGACTAAAATCCTCAGCCAGCACCTTGCGGTGAAAAATATCGTCGAGCAGCTCCCGATATCGAGGGCCGAGCAAGATTGTGTGCTGATGCACGTCCGGGTATTGCCGCTTGGTACCGAAGTACCACACCACACAGCTCATGGAATAGTTCGCCTTTTCGATGCGGCGGTTGGTCCAGTGCTGGCGCGCTGCCTCTGGAATGAGGTGGCGGTAAGTCCAAGCAGGATCTGCATTGGCGATGACAACGTCTGCGGAAAGGGTCTCACCGCTTTTGAGTCGTACGCCTGTGGCCCGGCCATCTTGAACCACTATCTCACTGACCTCGGCGTTGAAGCGCACCTCCCCCCCTTGCTGTTTGATCAGTTCGACCAGTCCATTGACCAACGCACCCACGCCGCCCATGGGAAACTTGACCCCCCATTTTTGTTCCAGGTAGCTGATAAGGCAGTAGATCGATGTCGTAGTAAACGGATTACCTCCCACCAGTAGGGTATGAAAGCTCAAGACCTGCCGTAGTTTTTCGTTCTTGATGTATTTTTTTATCAGACCATACACCGTGTGGTAGCTTTTAAGACGAATCATCTTCGGCGCGATTTTGGCCATCGAACCAAACGAATCAAAGGGCACGTCTGAGAGGCGCTTAAACCCCACGTCAAAGATATCGCGGCTGAGGTTGATGTAATCCCGATACCCCTCCAGATCCTCAGGAGCCAGTCTGCGGATCTGGTCCTCCATTTGATCCTCATCGCTGCAAAAATGAAAGGTGTCGCCGTCGTGGAATCGCACCGCATACAGGGGTTCGACAGCTTTCAACTGAACTGAATCGCCAAGCGAAGCACCGGCCAATGCCCACAATTCCTCAAATAGTTGAGGTGCGGTGACCACTGTAGGGCCGGCATCAAAGACAAAGCCGTCTTGCTGAAACGAGCGCGCACGACCCCCGGGACTGGCCAACTTTTCGAGGACAGTGACCTGATATCCCTTGGCGAGTTGGCGCACCGCAGCTGCCAATCCGCCAAAACCACTTCCGATTACAATTACACTGGGTCTCGTCATTTTTTTTCTTCTTCTTGTTGTTAGCTGCTTATAACAAGGATTGTTGGGCGAACAAGTCACGTGCCGAACGATGTGTGCGTGCGGCTCGGCTATGTCTCACCATCATTAACTGCGCCCCCTTCACTAACCAATACGCGACTGCGTCCCGCGCCGACCTTTTCTACTTTGATCTGGGCACCGATGCAATCGGCCAGGCCCTGCACGTGGGAGATGATTCCCACCTGGCGATTTGTGGCTTGGAGGTTTTCAAGGGCAGCTAGGGCGATCTCCAATGTATCCAGATCGAGGGAGCCGAATCCTTCGTCTATGAACAGAGTCTCGACAGACATCTCGCGAGCCGAGAGCGAGGCCAGGCCCAAGGCCAAGGCCAGGGACACCAGAAAGGTCTCACCTCCGGAAAGACTGTTCACGCCTCGAATTTCGTCTGCCATCTCCTGGTCGACCACCTGAATATCCATATCCGTAAAGGGCACGCGTTCGAGCCTGTAGCGGCGCGCGAGCGCCTCGAGATGGACATTGGCGTGGACTATCAATACTTCGAGGGTAAGGCTCTGGGAAAATCTGCGAAACTTTTTTCCATCTGCGGAACCGATGACCTTCCCGAGACATTGCCAGAGCTGCGTCTTTTTTTCTTGGCTTTCGATCTCCCCATCGAGATGCGTTGCCCTTTCCCGCGCTTTTCTATCTCTCTTATCATCGGCTTCCAGGGCGGCAATATTTTTGTGCAATGCCTCAATGAGACCATCGACCCGCACTATCTCGGTCTGCGCCTGAGCTTCAGTCATCCCAGGGAGGGCAGTATCCAGGTGGGCTTTCTTTAGGCGGCTCCGGTCGATGAGCACAATCCTTGCGGTCTGGAAGGCCTGGTCTATTTGAGCGAGGGTTTTCTCCTCGGCAGCCACCCAAGCCGGCGCGAATGAGAGGCGTTCTTTAAGTTCTGCTAGTGAAATCGCTGCTACTGCTGCGTCCGAGGCGAGTAGCTTACACTGGCTTTCCCACTCGGCATCGAGCGCCTCGATTTGCTCGGTAATCGCCCTGATAGTGGCAGATGCATCTGTCGCTCGTGTATGGGCGGCCTGGGCCTCCTTGCGCGCCTTTCCCAGCATGTCAATGAGCCCATCCGGGTCGAAATCCCAGATCGCGTCGCTGGGGTCGGTCTGGGATGCTGCTATTTCCGCGCGATCCTCTGGGGAAAACAGCAGATCTATCCGGTCCAGCAACTGCTTGGACGCTGTTCGTATCTGGCGCTCCTTGCGATATTGCTTCACATCCTCGTCCAGCGTCTCGATAAATCTCTTTGCGTTTGTTTCCACCTGGGTTTCCCAGTCTTTCAGTGGCGCAAGTGTATCTGCCATTCGAGCGCGGTTATCTTCGAGGACTGGTTTGCATGTGCTGATTTGCCGTTCGATGTGTTCAAGGGCATCGAGCAGTGCTTGGCGCTCGCGAACGAGGCTGGACAGGGGCGAGCCGCTGGCCCAGGGATGGGTTGCCGAGCCGCAGAGGGGGCATGGTTCGCCGTCGACCAGATCGGCCCGGTAGTCATCCAGGGACCGCACATTTTCGGCTGCTTTTAGCTTTTTTCCAGCATCCACAACCGAAACTTTAAGCGCTTTGTCAAAATCAGCTCCAGATAACCCCTCGAGCGCTGGTACGAGTTTTTTTGCCTTGGTTATCTCCTGATTCAGGGCCGCGCTCTTCTTTGCCAGTGTGTGGATATCCCTGGCGCACTGATGCCAAATCTTTTCGATCGCTCCCAGATGATCGTGATTTGAGAGCCATTGATCCGCATCGCGTATGTTTTGCTCGGCCTCGACGCAGTGCTGGGCCAGCTGATATGAAATTCCGGAAACTGCTCGCTGTGCGACTTCCCAATGGGTCCTGGCCTCCTGTTCTCGGGCCCGGGCAGTATCGCGCTTTTTTTTCGCTTCTTCGCGCTGTCCTGCTATGCGATCGATCCCTTGGACAGCACTGCGAAACGGTTCGGCCTCTTTTATGCGGGCGATGATGTCCCGCCGAGATGCGGCATTGTCCCAACATTGCTCTGCTGCTTCAACGGCTCGCTCTTGAGCGTCCACTTGTTGCTGAAGGGACGCCAGCCTTTCGTACCAGGCAACGGCTTTGCCTGCTCGCGTTTGGACGGCTTTTTCTTCCCTGAGGCGAAACCTTAGGCCGCATAGTGCGCCTGCCAGCTCAGCCAGATCCCCATCTCCCATTATTTCAAGGCGACCCCGTTCATCGCTGATCTCTTTCAGCTCGTTCTCTTCGGCTCGCATGCGCTCAAAGGCTGCGATGGATATGTGGGAATAGATATCCGTACCGGTCATACGCTCGAGCAGGTCAGCGCGGGCCGTGGCGTCTGCCTTGAGGAACGCTGCAAAATCCCCTTGAGCCAGCAGGACCGACCGTTGGAATTGATCAAATGTGAGGCCAATCCGCTCCTGGATAGCGTTCAGGGTATCGGTCTTTGTGTGGCCGATCACCTCTTTCGTATCGAGCCGCTCCAGGGTGACCTCCTGGTCTTGCAGCCGTCCTTCTGGCTTCTTGCGGGCACGCCGTGCTTCCCATTTGGCCTTGTACTGGGCACCATCCTTGCCGATGAATACCACTTCGGCGCGGCAGCACCCCGCGCCTCGGCGCATGATCGACTTCACGTCATTTGCATTCTCCCGGTCCCTCTCGGCATCTTGTCTGCCGATGCGAACGACCTTGGCATCACTGAGGCGAGGAATCTGGTCGTATAGGGCCAGGCACATCGCGTCGAGGAGGGTGCTCTTGCCCGCGCCTGTGGGGCCGGTGATTGAAAATATGCCGGACCGCCCGAGAACCTTACCGTCTAGCTCGACCTCGAATGGGCCTTCGAGGCTGGCCAGGTTCTCACCGCGAATGGCCAGGATTCTCATCGGTCCGTCCCCTGCATCACCTGGTCAACGAGGTCGTGAAACGCTTCGAGCGCCTGTGGGGGCGGGTCTTTCTCAAATGCTTTGCGCCAAGCCTGAAAAAAAACCTGCTCGGGGTGGAGGTCTGCCAAACGCGCGAATTGTTGATTATCTGCCAGGGCTTTTTCATGGCCGGTGAGGTCAGCCAAGAGGGCGACGAGCCGGGCGTGTTTGCCCTCGAGGGCCTGTTCCACTTGGCGCCGCAAGCCGGGCTCTGGGCGATCGAGTCGGACTGCCACTTCGAGCAGTGGGGGCTCGCCCGTCGCTGCTTCTGCTCCGGGGAGGGTTGCCAATGCGCTCAAGAGATCGGTCATCAGAATGGCACCGGTGTCGGGTATCCGCATCAAATGCCGGGTCTGGGGTACTTTCATAGGCTCGCATTCGACGAGTTCAGCCTTATCCAGCACTACTTCCACGACCTGGTGCTGGTAAGTTCGCTCGGGCATTGACATGGGCAACGGCGCACCGGGATACCTTACGTTTTCGCGGCCAACTGTTTGGGCCCGATGTAGGTGGCCCAGGGCGACGTAGGTCACATCCTCGGGAAATATATCGACCGGTAGGGCGTGCTGGTTGCCGCCCAGCACTTTTCTCTCGCTCAGCTCGCTGATCCGGGTGCCAGCAAGGTAGAGGTGGCCCATGGCGATGATGGCGCAATCATCCCCTGCCCGGTCACGGGCTGCGTCGAGGACCTTTCGATACCGCTGGCGCACCCCCTCGATGAGAGGGTCGTCACGCTGTACGAGCGGCAAATCAGGTGACCGCAAGAACGGCACTGCAGTGACCCAGGCAGCAATGTTGCCGTCCTGATCAGTAATCGGCTTTAGCACCTCGTCCACGATGACTTCCCGTCCACAGCGCGGCAGGCCACCGACTATCTGAACGCCGAGCTCCTTCAGTAACGGGTTCGGCGCGTTGAGCCGCCCTGCAGCGTCGTGGTTGCCACCGATTGCAATGATGTCCACGCTCGACTTGGCGCGTTTACATCGCGCGAGAAAGCGGTACCACTGCTCCTGCACCTCAGCGGGCGGGTTGGCCGTATCGAAGATATCGCCGCACACGAGCAGTGCATCGACCTCTCGCTCGCAGATCGTTTTAACGAGCCAGTCGAGAAACGCAGCGTGTTCTGCAAAACGGTCCACATCGCAGAACTTGTGGCCCAAATGCCAGTCAGCAGTGTGGATCAGCTTCATCGGGTCCAATCGGTAATTTCGATTTTTGCGGTCGTAGTGCGCCGACCCGTTGTATAACAAACCCCATCTGCTTGGACAACTGGCAGTGTGTTTCAAAGACGTGGAGGAAAGGGTGGAAAAGATACGCTTGGGCATCAGCAGTTGTTTGCTTGGGGAGCCTGTGCGCTACGATGGCGGCCACAAGCTGGACCGCTTTCTCAGGGATTCATTGGGCGCATTTGTCAATTACGTACCAGTGTGTCCAGAGGTCGAGTGTGGACTGGCCGTGCCTAGAGAGGCAATGCGCTTGGTCGGCGATCCAGACCAGCCGCGCCTGGTCACCAGCCGAACCCGGGTTGATCTTACCGAGCAAATGACCCAATGGGCTGAACGCCGGGTAAAGGCGCTCGAGGCCGAACACCTGGACGGATTTATTTTTAAGAGTAAATCCCCGTCCAGCGGCATGGAGAGAGTAAAGGTCTATAGTGAAAAGGGCATGCCCCGTCGGGTAGGTCGCGGCATCTTTGCCCGCATGTTTATGGACCATTTTCCATTGGTGCCGGTAGAAGAAGAGGGGCGCCTCAACGACCTCTTGCTGAGGGAGAATTTTATCGAACGGATCTTTGTTTGCGCCCGCTTTCGCAGGTTCCTGGAAACCAATGGCACGCCCGGGCAATTGGTGGCGTTTCACACACAGCACAAACTCCTAATCCTCTCCCACAGCCCCAAGCACTACCAGGCGTTGGGGCGTCTGGTGGCAGGCACCGAGGGCAAGGTGGGAAAATCAAAAAAACGCTGGCGGGAACTACTGCAGCAGTACCAACAACTGCTGATGGCCGCCCTTCGACTGCGTGCGACACCGGCCAAGCAGACCAATGTGATGCATCACGCGATGGGTTATTTTAAGAGAGACCTATCAACCGACGAGAAACAAGAGCTGCTGGCACTAATCGACAGTTACAAAGAAGGGGATCTGCCCTTAATCGTTCCGATTACCTTGTTGAACCACTATGTGCGAAAATACAAAGTGACCTACCTACAGCAGCAGATCTACCTCTCTCCGCATCCGCTAGAGCTGAAATTGCGCAACCACGCTTAACTTATTGTTATTGAAGCTATTTCTGTCTCCACTTCCCGCGCAGGGAAGGGAGAGCGGGACGATGGGTTTGCGCGAAAAAAGGGCCATTTCAGGATGGCGACGAATGAATCAACGCGCTCTGTTGCGCACGCGGCCGATAAACGCCTCTAACAGACGGGCCCTGTCCTTGTAGGCCGATTGGCGGGAGAATTCTTTCCAAACCGTTTGAATCCGCTCGACGAGCTTCTTATCTCCCTTGGGTGTCAGTCGATCGAGTGCGAGAATCGATGCCTGCAAGGAGTTCACTGCCGGGTTGTTCAGGTTGCTAGACAAGGCCGCGATTGCCTTTTCTCGCTGATTTGGATCGTCGCGGGCGATGCGATAAATCGAATTGACAGCCCGCTCCACATTTGGATCCCCTTTGTTTTCAAGGGTCTTCGCATAGCAATCCAGTGTGGTGCCGCATTTTTCACCGTACTCAATACGATCGATGTATCCTTGAATGCGCTTTTTCATGATATCACATTCATTACGCGCTTGCTTCTCATCTTCTTTGCTCGCGCCGTCTGGAAATCGTTCTTTGACTATCTTGTCGCAGTTGATTTTATTCTTCGAACGATTCATGGTCTTTACGAACTTGGTGTCACACATCAGCGCGGCGTTGTAGTAGGCTTTGTCCCGCAGGGAGTCATCGCCCGATTTGGCGACCTTGAGCAAGATGCCACACGACTGGTCTGGGTACTGCAAAAGACCTAGCGACCGCACGTATCCCACTGTTTCCTCTGCCTGCAGGCCAGAGCCGCCTTTTTTGCCCTTTCCAGACCCCATGCGTTCTTTGATCGTGCCCAGTAGGGGTTTATGGTTCAACTCGGCCAGGGAGACAGCTGCCCAATTGCGCCGCATGACCGCCCATCCACTTGCATCGAACGTGATTTTTAGGTCTGTCATACCCGCGGTTTTTTCATCCAGCCCATCGGGTTCGGTATGATTTAGCTCTGAGGTCAAGAATCCCATAACCTTGGGCGAAGGGTAGTTCAGCTTGCCGAACAATGTCATGGCCTCTTGCCGCACCCAAAGGGGATTCCTCATGAGCGGGTCGAACTTCAGCTCATCTTTGTAGTAATCGTTAAAGGAGGCATCTTCTCCGTTGGCGAATTTGATAACTGCATCGACCACAGCATCCCGGTTGTGAATCTGTTGCAGGGAAGCGACAGCTATTTGCCCCAGGCCGATGGGCTGCCGTTTTCCCTTCATCGCGATTCCCTTCACCAAGGTGGGAATGCCAGCGGCATCGCCGATTCTGCCGAGTCCCTGTAGGGCTTTCATGTTGAGGCGGAGCTCCTGCAGCTCATCCGAGGTCTCAGCGATATCGCAGAGCATCTTTACAACCCTGCCTTTGCTCGAACTGCCCAGATTCTTCGAAGTGATAGACGACGCTGCTGATATCACTGCCTGCGCGATCTGATTCTCGCTGTTGGTATACGGAGCCCCGGGTCGACGACTCCTCGCAGCGACAATGGCGTCATAGGCCGAGAGCAACTTGGGCAGGGCTGTTTCCACAGCTTGCCGACGAAGGGCATTGGCTGAAACCTCGAACATCATGGAGTCGTTCGTACTTTCAAGCGTGAGGCCATCCAGAAAGACGTCGATTGCCCGAGGGTCTCGCATCTGAGCGAGCAGTTTGATGATTTCTGTTCGATTGAACTTATCGCGGGTAAATTCCCGATACCCCTGCATCAGCTTTGGCACCATAATATCAACGATTTTCTTGACTTCTGGGTTTTCCAAATCGTTGTTGTTTTTCTGCATCGCGCGGTTGAAGATTTCGTTCAGCGTCCTGAGCGATCTCTCTCGCCATGGCCGATCGTGCATCTGGTCGAGCCAATAATCCGGGTCGTTTTCATCCCGACACCCGACCATCAGACTTCCGACAATGATGACTGCGAGAAGCAAGAAACTTGGGAACCTCTTCATGGACCTACCCTCGTCTTTCTGCGCGGCGCACGCGCGGTTTTGCAGCTGACGAATTTCTTTTTAAAAACAAGTCTTTACAGACATTAGCGCCGCACAGGAGTATAGAAGAGGCCCCCTTCAGTGTCAAGCCGCGCATGTCACGCCATTTCGAAACAAGGGGTATATTTGAAGCAAATAAAATTTTCCGTTTTTGTTGAAATTGAGTTGCTGTGACATTGCCATGACTTAACCTATCTATGTCCCTATACCGTATCTCTAAGCGCAACCGAAAATAGGATCCCTTCTGCCAGCGCCTAGAAGAAACCGCGAGTATGTTTAATGAAAAATAAAAGAGAAAAAGGGTCGCGCAAACGCATCTTGCTCACCAGTGTGTTCGGCCCCTACGGGGTGGATGACGCTTACGGGCGTAAAGAAAACATCATGGAGCTGTACCACAACCAGGTCACCAAGGCTCAGGGGATAGCGTCTTTACGCTTTCATCATCGCTCCTTTGGCCTGTATTTCATCGCCTCAAATGTGGACGCAGACGTCACTGTCCTCGACTTTCCCTCAAAGGCCAGGTTCGTCCGGGAGATAAAGAAGCAATACGACATCGTGGGTGTTTCGTTTATCGTTCCAAATTTTTTAAAGGCCAAAGAAATGGCCCGCTTGACCCGAGTTCACGCGGCTGGTTCAACGATTTTGCTGGGTGGGCACGGCGCTGCGATTGAAGGGGTCAAAGATCTGATAGATTGCGACCACGTGGTGCAAGGGGAGGGCATTCGATGGCTTAGGACCTATCTGGGCCAGGATCCCAACGCGCCGATTGTCCACCCTGTGCTCCCGTCTACGGAGCGGCAATCTATTTTTGGAGCGCCGGTTCCGGGCACCTGCGCGAGCATGCTCGTAACCGGTGTGGGCTGTGTCAACGCCTGCAGTTTTTGCTGTACATCCCATTTTTTCGGCCGAAAATACACGTCGTTTATATCGTCTGGCAGGGAACTGTTCGAGACTGCTCAGCGCATCGCAGATGCCCGCGGCACCGACAACTTCTTTGTTATGGACGAAAATTTTTTAAAGGACAAACAGCGGGCCCTTGACCTCATTGCAGAGATGGAGCGAGAAAAGCGCTTTTTTGGTTTTCATATCTTTTCTTCTGCTGAAGCGCTCACGGCGTTTGGTATTGATAACCTCGTGCGCCTTGGGGCCCAGTTTGTGTGGATTGGATTCGAATCGAGGAGTCATCAAGAGCGGTTTGTCAAAAACAAAGGCATTGACGCGAAGCAACTGGTGAAGGACCTGCGCGACCGGGGTATCAGTGTTTTGGCATCTGGCATTCTGTGCATGGAGCACCACACGCCGGACAATATGCAGGAGGACATTGACTTTCTGGTCGATCTCAATGCAGACATGGTTCAGTTCATGCTGCTCACGCCCATGCCGGTGACAGCACTTTACGAGGAACATAAGGCGAGAAAAACATTCAGAGAAGACGTGGCGTGGGAAGATACCCACGGGCAGAAGTGCCTCAACTACACACATCCAGCATTTGCTGACGGCGAGCCGGAAAAATGGCTAAATGCAGCGTTTCGCCAGGATTTCGAGGTCAACTCGAGCTCCCTGTATCGCATCGTTGAGACGTGCTTTAGGGGGTACAAAGCATTGTGTGCAGCACCTGAGCTCGATACATGCCTTGAGACACGCAAGGCGGAACTGGCCCAAAGGACAAAAGAATACGGAATGGTATTGCCCGTCATCGCGAAATATGCAGTAAATGACAAAGAGCGACATCGGGCGCGTGCGTTGGATGAGGAAATCGCTGCTCACCTTGGACCGCCAACTGTTAAGGAAAGGGCTTCAAGAGTGGCGTTATCTCTTCTAGCAGGGCTCTGGAAACAAAGGGTTCGTCTGTTTGGCGATATGATACAACCTGCTACGATTGTTACAAAATTCAGTCCGGAAGAACGCATGAGAAGCGAGCTGAGCGCTCCCATATTAGGGACAGGGGCGTCGATTATCGAAGATATCGCCCCCTCAAAGGCGGTGGCAGCCATGGTTGGTACGGACCGGTCGACATAGCCCAAAATAACTCGTTATGGAAACAATCCCTGAAAAGCAATACAAGACATATTTTTCAGCACTGAGACGTGGGGATAGGCATGCGTGCGAGGCGATAGTGGCCGGGTTCATCGAAGCGGGCATTGGCCTCAAGCCGTTATATACCGAGCTGTTCCAGCGGTCCCTATACGACATCGGTCATCTATGGGAGCGCAACGCGCTTTCGGTTGCCACGGAGCACCTCTCCACCGCCATTACCGAACGGCTGATGGCGATGACATATCCAATGCTGTTTCAGCGCGATCACGTCAACAAATCCATTGCCGTGGCCTGCGTAGCCAATGAATACCATCAAGTCGGCGCTAAGATGGTTTGTGATCTGTTCGAGCTGCACGGCTGGAACGGGTTTTTCTTTGGGGCCAATACCCCGGTCGACGACCTGATTAAATTCCTCATCCAAACCCCGACCGATGTGCTGGGCCTGTCCCTCAGCATGATCTTCAACCTCGATCAACTCGCCGAGGCCATCAAGCGGATTCAGGACGCAATGCCCCACCTGCCTGTACTGGTGGGGGGGCAGGCGTTTATGCAGGACGTGGGTGATTTTTTCAACCGCTTCAAAGCCGTGCGATATCTATCTTCCCTCCACGAGGTGGAGAACTTTGTACTTAAGGTGGGTGAGCTTGGAAGGGTCTGACCTCGACGCTGTGTTTAGGCGCTACGTGCAACACCATGCGCCTGTTGTCTTCCTTTTGCTCGATCGCAGTGGCAAAATCCTCAACAGCAGCCCCCAGACAACCCGGATGTTGGGTCGAGATGTGACCGGTGAGACGCTTTCGGATTTGTTCTTTACAGCTCGCAACGACTTCGACTTCACAACACTTTTGCAGGATCACGAGCGCACCCATTTGCTCACGCTGAATACATTCATCGACTTCCCAGAGACCTTGTATTTTCGGTTTTTCGACCTAGGCGATCAGATAGCAGCGCTCGGCGCGGTGGATTTTGCAGAACAGGAGAAGCTGCGCAAGGAGTTCCTCAGCCTCAACAACGAACTGCTAAATCTCAACCGGGAGCTTGAGCGCAACCGGGCAGAACTCGACCGGCAAAATACGCTCAAGAACCGTTTTTTGGCCATGGCTGCGCACGATTTAAAGCGGCCCATCAGCGTTATTCAATCATCTGCTGAGCTGCTCATCGAAGAGATCGGGGAAGAGATCGGCGAGGAGCACAGCCAATATTTGGGCATGATAGCGCGGCGCAGTCAGGCAATGACGAAAATCGTCAACGATTTCTTGGATTACTCGGCCATCGAGGCTGGCAGGTTTGAGATTCACCCTACAGCAACCCGACTCGACGATATTTTAACCCACTGCATTGAATTGGCGCGTATCGATGTCAAAAATAAAAATGTTCGATTCGAATTCGGTCAGTGCGATGCCATGCCATCCCAGCAGTTGGATGAAGGCAAGATCGAGCAGGTAATCATCAACCTTTTGGGAAATGCAGTTGCCCATTCCCCTGCTGGCGGAACTGTTTATCTGACGTGCCAGCGGGGACCATCTGGACTCACCATAACGGTCGAAGATGAGGGGCTTGGCATACCGACTGCCGAGCTTGAGAGCATCTTCAAACCGTTCTGGCGGGGATCAGCCCCGCGCCAGGGCAATGGAGAGGGGCAGGGACTTGGGCTTGCCATCGCCCAAAAGATCGCAGCAGCCCACAATGGAAGAATTTGGGCAGAGAATCGACCCGAGGGCGGGGCTCGGTTTAGCCTCTATCTGCCGATATGACGCCTTATGACACACAAAACGATCACCGCCGATCACTTCAATAGAGATGCGGTTCCCATTTGCCGCGCACCCCCATATCAACTTCATAAAAGCCATCGTTTTTATATGGGGCGATGTATATTGAATCATTCTTCCAACCCCCAATGCCGCTTCCAAAATTAATAGACGAAATATCCATATTTTTCCCTGCGCCCCTCGTGTTTAGATCAATCACCATTTCCCACTCTGCATCTGGCGAGAGCCGATAGATAAGACCGATCGACGCAACGACATACAGATTTCCACACTCATCCATTGTTATTCCGTTCATATGGGAATCCACTGGAAGTTCAGCAAATAGTTCTGTTTCGCCTGCGGTTCCGTCCTCTTTAATGGGTATTTTATAGACCTTGCCGTCATGCGGAGGGCTATGGCCGCCACAAGTGCTCACATATAATATTTTATAATCTTGGCTGAACGTAATGCCGTTGGAATCATCGGCAGGCACTCTGGCAAAATCCGTACTCTGTCCAGAATCTGGATCTAACTTTCTGATGATTTCATCATCTGACAAATAGAGAAATCCTTCACGATCCAACGTAATGCCGTTGGCACTTGGTATGTTGGGGTTCAATGTCGAGATTGACCCGCTCGGTGTGATGCGCGTTATCTTTGGGTTTTGAACAAAGGCGTAATCGCCGTTTATCAGGATCGGTGTCTATGCCTGTGTCGGATTCAGTATCTGAATCGGTGTCAGTGTCTGAATCAGCGTCAGTGTCTGAATCAGCGTCCGAATCTGAATCAGCGTCCGAATCTACATCGCTGCTATTTTCGTTGTCATCGTCTTCGCTTGAACCATCGCTATCATTGTTTTCAGTGCATGCGCAAAATGTTCCTGTACAAATAAGCGCGATATGGAGCAAACCAACGATTATTCTCTGTCGAGCTAACGCGGAACCTCCCATTTCATCACTCTGCCCTTTTATTCTGGATTGTTACCATGTGGTTAAATTCTCCTCTTTTACTATCCAGCACAAACTTTATATTCTACCCCAACCTCGACCAAAACATCAACGCAACAATGTCACTGCAGCTCATCATTGAAAAATTTAAGGGGAGATGGCGCCGTATGACACACATTTATCGACCTGACTAAACTTCTACAATTACAGCGTTATCCAGATGATAGAATGACGTTTCTTTTCGCGGCTCATTTGCAAATGTGTGTCCATTCGACACATGGGACCATTTGACACACATCGATGTAAGGGGGGTGGATGAGCGGTGTTACTCGGATTTGTCAGTCCCGATCAGGCCATGGTGTTCCAGCTTGCGGTACAGGGTTTTGCGGTGCAAGCCCAGAATCCGGGCTGCCATAGCCTTGTTGCCGTGTACTGCGTCGAGCACGCGCTTGATGTACCTCTGCTCCATGACCTCCAGGGGTACGAGGTCTGATGGATCAGCGCTTGAAACCAGCACATGATTGGCTTTGTAGCCACGGATATGCTCGGGTAAATCATCGACCGTTATCTGGTTCGTACTAGACAGTGCCACGGACTGCTCGACGCAGTTGCGCAGCTCTCGAACATTGCCGGGCCAGTGGTAGGCGAGCAGGCGGGCCGCAGCCGCTGTTGTCAGGCCTGCGACATCCCGTTTCATATCGGTCGAGAATTGCTCGATAAAATGCTGTGCCAAGAGCAAGATATCCCGCCCGCGTTCGCTCAAGGGGGGGACCGCGATCTGCACCACGTTGAGGCGGTAGAACAGGTCCTCGCGAAAGAGCTTTTCCTTGACCGCAGTTGCGAGATTTCGATTGGTCGCGGCCACGATGCGCGCGTTATAGGCAACTTCTGCACTGCCGCCGATCGGTCGAATTTTCCGCGCCTCCAGGGCGCGAAGGATTTTTGCCTGTAGGCCAAGCGGCATATCGCCGATCTCGTCTAAAAAAATCGTGCCCTCACGGGCCTGGGCAAAGAGGCCTGTGCGCGCGGTTTTGGCGTCGGTAAAGGCGCCCTTAACATGGCCAAACAGCTCGCTTTCGAGGAGGTTCTCTGGCAGGGCAGAGCAGTTCACCGCGACAAACGGACCGCTGCGGCGGGAGCTGCGATCGTGCAGGGCGCGGGCAATCAGCTCCTTTCCCGTGCCACTTTCGCCGGTGATTAATACGGTAACATCTGTCTCAGCCGCCTTGGCGATAATTTCGTACATTCCGCGCATTGCCTGGCTCTCGCCCTTGAGCGATTCAAAGCGATCTACATTGCGAGCCGCGTGCCGAAGTACCCGAACTTCTTCCCGAAGGTATCCGAACTGAACAGCGCGTTCCAAGGCGAGGAGCAGTGCCTTGAGCTCAATGGGCTTGGTGATGAAGTCATAGGCGCCAGCGCGAATCGCGGCAATGGCCGTATCCAAATCTCCAAAAGAGGTCATGACGATGACTGGCATGCTCGGGCGGTTTTGTGAGAGCCGCTCCGTAAGCTCGATACCGGTCATGCCGGGCATGCTCAAATCGGTGACCACCGCATCGAAGTTGTCGGTTTCACTCGCCAAAAGGGCGGCTTCAGCATTGTCAGCGCAAGCAACAACAAAACCGTATTTCTCCAGCCGCTTCTTGGTCAGGGCCACCAAGTCCGGGTCGTCATCCACTAGCAGCAGCCTTGTTTCAGACCGCGGTCGCATTGGCGGTATCAGCTCAGAACGATAGCTGGGCGGTGCGTCGACCATGGGGTGGATTTTAATGACAATCAAAAAGAAAGCAACGCTCTCTGGCACAGTTCTAGCAAATGCAGCCCATTGAGATGAACGCAAATAGCGAGAACAGTGGTTGATGATGAACTGTTGTCCTTGGTTGGACAATCAACAACGGGCACCAAAGCCCAGCCCAAAGGAGGCTAAAGATGTTTGTTAAGAAACTTGGAAAACACATTCAGTACTGGACGGTCATTGTGCCGGCTCTGACCATTGGCATTGTCGCTTGCGACGACGATGACGACGACAACGAAACCCTTGACACAGACTCGAGCATGGACACGGACACGGACACCGACACTGACACGGACACCGACACCGAAACCGACACGGCCACAGATGGGGACGACGCAATGATAAGGGTCATCCACTTGTCCGCAGATGCCCCGGCCGTGGACATCTGGGCAGGAGGTACCAAGGTTATCGAGAACCTGGCTTTTGCCGCGAGCTCAGACTACCTCGCCGTACCTGCGGGCACCTACACCTTTGAGGTAACACCTGCGGGCACTACTGACGTGGTGCTGACCCTTGCTGACGTTGCGCTCAGCGCTGGTGAAAGCTACACAGCCCTAGCGTTTAACGAAGTCGCTGCCATTCAGGGCAGCGCAATAGTAGATGACTATGATGCTCTAGACATGGCCAACATTCGGGTGCGCGCATTTCATGCAGCGCCGGGCGTGGGTTCAGTTGATATCTGGAATTTGCCAGAGACCGGGGATCCGCAGCAGCTCTACAACGACGTGCCTTTTGGCGCTGTGGGAGATTACTTTGACCTGCCAGCAGGCGCCTACACCCTCGGCGTTGATGTGAACGAGGATGCTGTGCCTGATCTTACATTTGCCCTTCCAGAGCTCGCAGGTGGCACCGTGGCCACCCTCTTTGCAGTGAACCAAGGTGACAATGTGTTTCTAGTGGCTCAGCTCGGAGGGAGCACAACGGCCACAATTAACCCGGCAACTGCTGACATCCGGGTCATACACTTATCGTCAGACGCCCCTGCCGTAGACATCTGGGCAAACGGCGCCAAGGTCATCGAGGGGCTGGCGTTTAAAGCCAGCTCAGACTACCTCACTATCCCCGCGGGCACCTACACCTTTGAGGTAACACCTGCAGGCACTACTGACGTGGTATTGACACTAGCAGACATCGCCCTTGGCGTGGGTGGTAGCTACACAGCCCTGGCATTCAACGAGGTGGCTGCCATTCAAGGGTCGGCCCTGGTGGACGACTACGACGCGCTAGACATGGGCAACATTCGGGTGCGGGCATTTCACGCAGCCCCGGCCGTGGGTCCAGTGGATATTTGGAACATCCCGGCATCTGGTGATGCACAGCAGCTCTACAACGACGTGCCCTTTGGCGCGGTGGGTGATTATCTCGACCTACCCGCAGGCGCCTACACCCTTGGCCTTGACGTGAATGAGGACGCCATTCCTGACCTCACCTTTGCCTTGCCAGATGTACCAGGCGGCACCGTGGCCACCCTCTTTGCAGTGAACCAGGGAGACAGCGTATTTCTCATCGCCCAACTCTCAGCAAACATAACTGCGCAGATCGACCCGGCCACAGCCGAGATTCGGGTACTCCACCTGTCGCCAGATGCGCCGGCCGTGGATGTATTTGTCGATAGCGGCGCAACCCCGGCCATTACTGGCCTCGCTTTTGGCCAGTCCACCGACTATGTCGCACTGCCTGCAGCCGGTCACAGCTTCTTTGTCAGCGCAGAGGGGCAATCTGCTGGCGATGCAGTACTGTCGATTGAAAACATCTTCCTGATGCCTGGGAAGCGGTACACTGCGGTGGCGTTTAACGAACTGGCCGCAATACAAGCCATGGCACTGGTTGATGACTATGATGGTCTTGACGCTGCCAATTTCCGCGTGAGAGGCATCCACGCTGCAGCCGGCGTGGGCCAGGTCGACATCTGGAACATCACTGCGGGCTCGGATCCTGCCATTCTATACGAGGACGTAGACTTCGCAGGGATCGGAGACTACCTCGACCTGCCAGCTGGGGCTTACTCCCTCGGGTTTGATGTGGACAATGACGCGACACCAGACCTCAGTTATAGTTTACCCAGCATCGACGCGGGCAACGTGATAAACCTCTTTGCCGTCAACGACGGTGCCGTACGGTTGCTCGCCCAGTTCGAGGGATCCACAACCGCGTTTATCGACGCCCACTGACCGCTGCTATCCCATACACCCCGCTGATCGGTCAGACCTTTTTGAACAGGCCATATCTGAGGACAAGAAAATGATGAGCTCACTTATCCAGCTCCCCCTGGACAAGAAACCTCATCTGCTGTTTATGATGCAATCCGTCACAGGCAAATAAAATACCCTGTGAGCAGCCGGAGGAAGAAGGCATTGAATAATCGATCCAGAGTCACGCTGATCTATATTATCCTGGGACTGGTATTCCTGTGGTGGCTTCAGTCGACGCTTTCTGAACAACAGCGCCAAATCTCCTACACCACCTTCAAAGAATACCTCGACCAGGGCAAGATACAGGAAGTGCACGTCGGGGAGACAAAGATTGTCGGCCGACTAAAGGGGGATCACGGTGTTCAAGGAGAACGCTTCGAGACCATTCGCATTGAAGAGCCAGATCTGGTCCAGCGCCTAGAAGAAAGGGGCGTTCAGTCGACCGGGGTTATCGAGCGGGAGGGATTTGGATCGATCCTGCTCGCCTGGATTCTGCCAGTTGGCCTGATGATCCTAATCTGGGGATTTATCATGAAGCGAATGGGCAAGATGGCCCAGGGAGGGGTGATGTCCTTTGGCAAGAACCGGGTCAAGATCGTTGGAGAAAAGGATGTTCAGGTCAGTTTTGACGACGTGGCCGGGTTGGACGAGGCCAAGGTGGAGCTCCAGGAGATAGTCCACTTTTTAAAAGAACCCGAGCAGTACACCCGCATTGGCGCGCGTATCCCCAAGGGCGTGCTGCTGGTGGGTCCGCCAGGCACCGGCAAAACCCTCATGGCCCGGGCCGTTGCTGGCCAGGCAAGCGTGCCGTTCTTTTTGATGAGCGGTTCTGACTTCGTCGAAATGTTCGTTGGCTTGGGCGCGTCTCGCGTTCGGGATCTGTTTCAGCAGGCCCAGGAAAAAGCTCCGTGCATTATCTTCATCGACGAGCTCGACGCTCTGGGCAAAGCGCGGGGTGCCGGCGGCATGATGGGCGGACACGACGAGCGGGAGCAGACCTTGAACCAGCTCCTGGTGGAGATGGACGGCTTTGATCCAAACAAGGGCGTGGTCATTATGGCCGCCACGAATCGACCTGAGGTCTTGGATCCAGCGCTCCTGCGCCCGGGTCGATTCGATAGACAGGTGCTGGTGGATCGCCCGGATCTCACGGGCCGCGAAGCCATCCTGCGCATCCACGCGGACAAGGTTCGATTGGAGGCAGATGTTGACCTGAAGACCGTGGCACTGCGCACCCCGGGCTTTGCCGGTGCTGACCTTGCCAACGCGGTCAACGAAGCCGCCTTGCTCGCGGTGCGCCGTAAAAAGGGCAAGGTCACCATGGATGAGTTCGAGGAGGCCATTGACCGGGTGGTCGCAGGGCTCCAGAAAAAGGGACGCTTGATCTCGGAAAAGGAGCGCAAGATAGTGGCCTATCACGAGGTGGGACACGCGGTCGTGGGAGAAGTTCTGCCCCATGCGGAAAAGACCCACAAGATTTCTATTGTGCCCCGGGGTATGGCGGCATTGGGCATGACATGGCAGCGTCCCACAGAAGATCGCTATCTGCTGACCAAGTCTGAGCTGCGGGATCGGATCGCTGCCCTGCTCGGCGGTCGCGCCGCAGAAAAGATCTTTATCGGCGATATTACCACTGGTGCACAGAACGATCTCTCCCGCGCCACAGACATTGCCCGGGCAATGGTTCGTCAGTATGGCATGAGCGATGAATTGGGCCCAGTGGCCTATGATCCAGAAAACAAGGCTATCTTGCCGACAAGCGACTTCATGCCGAGCTGCGAGCATGGCAGCATGGTGAGCGACAAGATCGATGCTGAAGTGAAAATGGTACTTGAAGAGGCAATGGTAAGAGCGAATAAGGTGCTTACCGAATACCGCGATCAAGTTGAAGTTGTCACAGCCAAACTCCTTGAGAGAGAACAGATAGACGGAGACGAGCTGCGCGCGCTTTTGTAAACCGCATGTTCTCTAGGTATCCCCATTGATGAATGATTTTGCTTTTTTTACTTGGTTTATGATCATATGGACCGCGCTTGCGGTAATCGTATCCATTGCACTTTTTTTTGTTCCAGCGCCGTACGGTAAATTTACGCGTCAGGGGTGGGGCCCGACAGTGCATCAAAAGCTGGGCTGGATCGCGATGGAATCGCCGGCAGTAGTGGTGCTGGCGGTGATGTTTGCCTTCAGCACAAATCGGTTTGAACCCGCATCGATAGCATGTGTGGTTATCTGGGAGATGCATTATTTGTATCGCACCGTCATCTTTCCCATGCGCATGCGTACTGGGGGAAAGCGAATGACCGCGATCACGGTTCTATTCGGTATCCTGTTTAACCTGTGTAACGGCTATCTCAATGGGTTTTGTCTCTTCTACCTGCTGGATCCCCGCCCGGACAGTTGGCTGATGGGGTGGCGTTTTGTTTTGGGATTTTTACTGTTTTTTGGGGGATTCGGCATTCACCTGCACTCAGATATGCTGTTGCGCGGCCTGCGCCAACCCGGTCAGTCAGGCTATCGCATACCCCGGGGTGGATTGTTCAAGCAAGTGTCATCGGCCAATTATTTCGGCGAGCTCGTGCAGTGGGCTGGATGGGCGATCGCCACGTGGACGCCAGCCGGGTTTATTTTTTTGATCTGGACTGCGGCAAACCTGGTGCCCAGAGCCTGGTCCAATCATCAATGGTATCGCAAACAGTTCCCAGAATATCCAAAGGAGCGCCGGGCCATCATTCCATTTTTGTTTTAGCGGAGAGATATCTAAGGCGATTGGTTACCTAGAGATGGCAGAATCTGCATTGCGTGTTTGACGTGGAGACTTGCGACCCGTGACGATTGCCGTGGCACCCTGAACAATTACTTCCATTACCACAATACGGACGTGCACCGTTGGTTCCGTGACATTCTGCACACTCAGCTGTGACAGTGACGTCGGGGTTTAAGTCGTGGCAATCTCGACAGTTTGGCTCTCGCCATCCTTGATGACTTGACGTTACCTGTGGTGGGTCATCCCCGCCGTTAATATGCGGATCTGTCTCTGTGTCGGTATCTGTGTCTGTGTCTGTGTCGGTATCTGTGTCTGTGTCTGTGTCGGTATCTGTGTCTGTGTCTGTGTCTGTGTCTGTGTCCGTATCGGTGTCCGTATCCGTATCCGTGTCGGTATCGGTGTCGGTATCCGAGTCAGAGTCTGAGTCAGAATCTGAGTCAGAATCTGAGTCAGAATCAGAGTCAGAATCGGAATCGGAATCAGAGTCTGAGTCAGAATCAGAGTCAGAATCGGAATCAGAGTCTGAGTCAGAATCTGAGTCAGAATCAGAGTCAGAATCGGAATTTCCAGATGGCATTGGATCTGTTTCTTGACACCCAGCCAAATATCCAAAAAACACTATCCAGCTCAATAGTAGAAAATGTCTCATCAAAAACGCTCCCTGAAAATGAATAACGTTATACCGTTGGTTGCTACTAACCGATCTTTATGCACCCCGTCGTGCCCTTGCTATTTTACCTTTCTATAATGATGCTTCCTGCAAGACAGGAATAATTCCAATAGGAGGAGTTTATACGCAAAGCGGGGTTAAATACAAGAGGGAACTTTTAAATAGAACTTTTATTATTATTAGGCGCCCTCAAAGGATCGGGTTTCCACAAGAAAATCCACACACAACTGGGACCAGGTCTCGAGCTCCTCCCGCTTGGGTCCAGCCAGATCGGCAATTGGTAGAAACCCTGTCTGAGTTATCTGTTGTTCCCGCTTGCGCACATTCTGGTTCGATAGGCGGCAGATGTGGACAACGCCGAAATGAACCCGGCCCACCGGGTTTGAATCGTCATTGATGAGGCCGACGATTTCGGGATTCAGCACCTGGTCAACGGCGATTTCCTCTTTAATTTCACGCTCTACCGCTTCTAGGTACAGCTGGCGATCCGTGGCCAAGGTTTCGTCTTGAAAGAGCATTTCGTCCTGTGGATTGATGTGGCCGCCAATGCCCACCGAGCGGTTGCCGACGAGCCGGGCTTCTCCAGCCTGCTTGCCCCTGACGTATGAAAAGATCTGGTCTTGATAGCACAGCAGGACATATGGGATGATTTGCTTTAACGATTCGTCCCCTTCTGCGAGGTAGCGCAAGTGAAAGTGGTTGTTTTTCTTGTCCAAGATAGCATCGAGGTAGTGATTCGCATCCTTATTTATCCCATTGAAATGCCCGAGGGCATCGAACAGGTTGCGCTCAAAAACAAGCACGCGTTCCCCTTTATACTTATCGTTCATAGCCTTGGCGCTCCTTGTGTACAGTTCCGTAACGCTGCCAACGTTGCACGGGTGAGTATCCACCGTCAAGCCACCGGGCGATTTCATCGTTGCGAGACACGGGGATGTGGACAATAGCTGGTGAACAGTTGTTTTAGGAGGAAAGATCGATGATAGCCAAAAAGTACACAATGCTTTGCGCGGTGATAGTGGGGATTTCCGGGGTGCTTTGCTGTCCTGCTGCTAAACCCCCGCTGCACAGTGATCCCAGTGGCACCCAAGTAGTTGAGGCCACGGTAACCCCGTCTGACACCCAGCCAGCCGACCTGGTGCTGACCAATGGGAAGATCGTTACGGTGGAGGCGGATGTGCCGGAGGTCGCCGCCATCGCGATAAAAGGCGATAGCATTTTGGCCATGGGGAGTGCAGCAGAGATCGAGCGATATATCCACAAAGAAACGCGCGTCATCGACCTGGTGGGCAAGCTCGCAATGCCCGGATTCATCGAATCCCATGCCCATTTTTTGAGCTTGGGCCATGCAAAGATGCGATTGGATCTGACCGACACAACCACCTGGCAAGAGGTTTTGGATAGGGTCGCCAGGGCCGTGAAGCAGGCAACGCCAGGAGAGCGGATATACGGCCGGGGCTGGCACCAGGAAAAATGGACGGCCCCACCCGAGCCAAACGTAGATGGATTACCCGTGCACGGGCCATTGAGCGCTATCTCACCTCGCAACCCAGTGATCTTGACCCACGCCAGTGGTCACTCGTGCATTGCCAACGCCAAAGCAATGGCGGTCGCCGGCATCACCGCAAAGACTCGGGATCCCAAGGGCGGTGAGATAGTAAAAGATACTGCGGGCGAGCCCATCGGTGTTTTTCGCGAGACAGCGACAGATCTTTTGGAACGAGGAGAGCACCAGAACGAAGAGGCACAAGTGGGCGATCAAGACCAAGCAGCAGCGATCAAAGCGATGACATTGGCTGAAAAGGAATGCTTGGCAAAAGGAATTACCACCTTTCACGATGCTGGGACCGACTTTGCAACCATCGACCTTATGAGGCATCTCCTGAAAGAAGGCACGCTCAAGCTGCGCTTCAATGTCATGGTCAGTGAAGATAACAAAACCCTAAAGGAACACCTTCGCGACTACAAAATCATAGGCGGTCAAGACCATCACCTGACGGTTCGCACCATTAAGCGGCTGATAGACGGTGCGTTGGGGGCCCACGGTGCATGGCTGCTCGCGCCCTACAATAGCCTCCCGACAAGTACGGGCCTGAACACTGAAGCTATCGATTCAATGAAGGAAGTAGCTGAGATTGCAATTGAAAACGGGTTTCAACTGGCAACCCACGCCATAGGAGATCGGGCAAATCAGGAGACCCTCGATATCTATGAAGCAGCGTTTAAGAGGCACCCAGACAAAAAAGATTTGCGCTGGCGCATCGAGCACGCCCAGCACCTTTCAGAACGAGATATTCCCAGGTTTGGGGATCTCGGCGTGACGGCGTCGATGCAGGCCATTCACTGCACTTCGGACGGCCCATGGGTGTTTAAGAGGCTCGGTAAGAAACGGGCTGAAGAGGGCGCCTATGTGTGGCAAAAGCTCATGGAAACAGGAGCGATGGTATGCAATGGCACGGATGCACCGGTCGAAGACGTCGATCCTATCGCCAACTTCCATGCTGCGGTGACACGGCAACTCAAGGACGGTACGGTCTTTTTTCCAGATCAAAGAATGACCCGGGAGCAAGCCCTGCGGTCCTATACAATAAACGGGGCCTATGCCGCATTTGAAGAATCGCTCAAAGGCTCCCTAAAGCCAGGCAAACTCGCCGATATCGTCGTCCTGTCCAAGGACATCATGACCGTGCCCAACGACGAGATCCTAAAGACAGAAGTGCTCTTTACTATCATCGGCGGAGAGGTTGTGTACCAAAAATAGGGGAGATCTAAGGACGGCGGTGCGCGTCAAAAAGCGCTAGACGCTACTTCTGAGCGATTTCCGCGTCGTCGACATACCATCCACTACCTGACTGGGACTGATCACTTCCGAACAGGAACCGAAATCGGAACGCGACGGTGTACAAACGCGAGGGGATTTCTACGGTCACCTGCTGCCACGCTGCGGGGTCTTGTTGACCGGACCATGCGAGTTGGCCGTCGATCTCAGCGACATTCATGCATTGGCTATAACGCCCATCAAGTATGCCGGTATAGCCTACATCTGGGGTGGCGTCCTCCCATGTATTCCCATCTCGGGATAACTGAACCATGCCACCATCGGTATACTTCCCATTCGTCTGCGCTGCCGGCAGGTCGTATCTGTGCCAGAATCGAAGTACCAACGGCTCGTAGGAGCTACCGGTCTCGCTGATACAAGCCGTCAAGTCGATGGGGGGGGAGACGAGGTCTCCGGAAACACAGTTGGGATAGGAAGGTTGAAAAAATTTCAGTCCAGTGCCCCAACAATTGTAATTCGAATGACAGAACGACTGCTGCCACGCAGGCACGCCGTATTGCCAGGCACCTGTCATGTTTGGCACAGTAACGTGGTGCGTGAAGCCCTGTGGCCCAGGCTCGAAATTGAAAAACGGAAGCGCTTCCAAGCAATCATCTAAATTGATGCCCGTATCTGTGTCAATTTCGGTATCAGTGTCCGTATCCGTATCAGTGTCCGTATCTGAATCTGAATCTGAATCGGTATCACTATCCATATCTGAATCCGAATCCGAATCAGTATCACTATCTGTATCAGTGTCAGTATCACTGTCTGCATCCGTATCTGTATCTGTATCTGTATCTGTATCCGTATCTGAATCAACATCGCTATCAGCATCGCTGTCCGTAGCTATATCTTCTGTGTCTGGAAATACTTGCAATTCCGGGGGTTCTTTGCCGCAAGCTATGAGCCAGGGGATTAGGAAGCTTACAAATAGAGTTTTCTGCATCTTTCAAACCTCAACTACGAGATGCCCCTCGTGCCGAATTATAGCATTGTCGACATTGTGATAAAAAGTAAAAAATTGTAATTCGTTATAATTTGGGCGTTAAGCCTTGCGCTAATATTGACACAGCGCCTTTGTATCTGGTCTACTCCCATCCGCATGAATGAAGGAGACGCGCAATGAACGGTGAACAGAAACGGGTATTTTCAGGTATTCAACCGAGCGGTGATATTCACATTGGGAACTACCTCGGCGCTATAAAAAAATGGGTCGAAATAGCGACTGTCCACGATGCTATTTATTGCATTGTCGATAACCACGCGATCACGGTGGAATTTGACCCCAAGTCCCTACCGATTCGATCGTTTGAGGCCGCACGCGCGGTGATGGCCTGTGGCATCAACCCGGAAGCGTGTACCCTATTCGTGCAATCCCACGTACCAGAGCATACAGAGCTCACATGGCTCTTTAACTCGGTGACGCCCTTGGGCTCCCTGTTTCGGATGATTCAGTTCAAGGAGAAGACCAGAAGCGCACTTCGCAAGGCCCTATCTAAGAAGAGCGGCGGCGCCCGAGCAACAATCCTTCACCAAATCAAGGGTGTGGCGACCACTGTGCTCGAAAATGCAGCCCAGATCGGCCCAGACCTGGCCGCTTTAGATCCCACAGCTGATCCAAACGAGGATTTGGTAGCCCGACTCAATGACGGTATGGGCAACATTATGCAACAGCTACAAGTGGGCTTGGGCGTGTCCAATGCTTCGGCAGGCCTGTTCGACTACCCGGTGCTTCAGGCCGCGGACATATTGCTGTACAAGGCAGGCCTCGTGCCGGTTGGCGAGGATCAAGAACAGCACTTGGAGCTATGTCGAGAGATTGCAGAGCGGTTTAATCGCCGATTTGGAAATATCTTTCCAGCTGTGGCACGCATACCTGGGCAAGCCCCGCGCATTCTTGGTCTGGACGGTAAACAAAAAATGTCTAAAAGCCTCGGCAATACCATTGGCGTACTCGATCCTCCTGATATGATTGAGGAAAAAATGGCCCGCGCCTTCACTGATCCAAAGCGACTGCGAAAAACAGATCCAGGGAGACCAGAAGTATGCAATGTCTTTACAATTCACACTTATTTTACGCCCAAAGAAATCTGCGCCGAGATAGAGACCGACTGCCGCGCAGGGAAACTCGGATGCTTTGATTGTAAGAAAATCGCTGCCAAGCACATCGATGTCGCCCTTAAGCCCATTCGAAACCGGGCAAAAGACCTGGAAGCGAACCCCAAGCGCGTCATCGAGGCGCTCGACCAGGGGGCTGAGAGGTGCCGCAAAATTGCCGGCCAAACCATGACTGAAGTGCGCGAGGCAATGGGTATCGGTCCGGGGGCGTTAAAAAAATCATCCATTGGGGGTTGAGAAGAGTTCCCAAAGAGCGATAGAATCCACCTAGTAGAGATCGCTCGTCAAAGGAATAAGGAGATACCGACATGAAAATGCGCATTATCGGCATTAGTCTGGCAATACCCGCGCTGTTTTTGTCAACGTGTAAGGATGAATCAGCACCAACCCTTGTGTATGGTTATTTTGATTGTGACCAGTGCGACGGCAGACTCGAAGTCAATGGATCAGTCGCTGAAAGCGGGGAAGATTACTATGGGTGGTGTGAACGGGATGGGGACGATCTGAATATCGCCGTCGGTTCGGATAACCCCAGCCTCGACGGGTTCGGAAACGGCAAATATTTTGAGATCCGCGGGATTGACGGTCCCCCAGAAGATGGTGTTTACAACAGCGACGGTCAAATTAAGAACGATGAGGATAATTACACCACATTCTCAAGCGCCAAAATCGTGAATGTCCACACTTGGAAAGTGAAAGAAGACGACATTCCCGATGATGGATCCTGCTATGTCAGACTTTATGCCGAGGCAGACGAAGGCGAGCTGTCCCAGGAGGATTACGGCAGCAACCCGTTTGATGTGTTCGTGCAAATCATCTGCAGCGGTGCCCTGAATGTCACTGGTACGCCAACAGGTGCAGTCCTGGAAGGGATGAACGTCAAGGCGTGGTTCAAGAACTGCGACTAGACGGTTACTGTCTTGCCGTCTAAGGGATCTATCTATCCCGAAGATGATGCTTCTATCTGAGTGTTAACACAATGGCCAATGAACCATTAATTCGAGAGCTCAAAGACGTTCTGGCAACAGAAGTAGACACGGCAATCGGGGTGACGATCCAGGTACTGCTGGGTCCGGACGACGGTATGCCCAACTACTACACGCGGCGCTTCACCATGGCACCGGGTGGTAGCATTCCGGCCCATCGGCATGACAAGATCGAACATCACCAGGTCATCCTGCAAGGCGAGATGACGGTCCATCTAAACGGCGAGACAACGCTGGCAAGGGAAGGGGACGCGATTTACATCCCACCGCGGACTGTCCACGCTTTCGAGAACCGGGGAGCGATGCCGGTCCAGTTCCTCTGCGTTGTCCCGGCCATTGACGACTACGCAACCGAATGGGTCGAGGGTGACCCATTGTCTTAACCCTTTAACGGAGCAGTGAATACGACCCGTTTGCCGGTGGCATTCACTCATACGTCTCTTTGCTGGGCGTCTATTCTTCAGTCTCTTCTAGCTGATCCATGTCGAGTTCCTCAACCGCAGAAAAGTCGATCTCTTCCAGCAGTTGGGTGGCAATGGTCAGGGCTTTGCGGGTTCTTACGGCGAGTTCGTTGTTGTGGGCTAAAAGCTCGTTTGCCTCATCGAGCTCTGCCTCGGTCTGAGTCGCGCGCTCTTTTTGTTCGGCAATGGTGGTTTCTAGTGCCTGCTTCTGAGCATCAAACCCATTGACCTGGTTCTGAAGCGCTTCAATCTTTCCTTCTAGCGCCTCGACTTCATCTTTATTCTTCGCTAGTGCCTCTCTTGCTGCTGCAGTTGCTTGAACCACTTCCTCTAGTTCGTTTTGGGTATTGCGAAGGGATTCAGTCAACGCGTCGACCTGCTGCTGGCTGGCGTCGAGTTCTTCTCGGGCTTCCTTTAACGACGCCTCGAGGTCGATATTTTTTTCAGTGGCAGCTGCGGATTTTTGCTGTTCCTCTGCAAGTTTTTCGACGAGATCCGATACTGTTCGCCGCTGTTCATCCTCGATTTCAAAAACCCTGACGTCGTGGTCTCTTGCTTGATCTTCTAGCGCCTGTTGCTTCTCTTCGGCCAGGGTTTTCTTGATCTCTTCAAGCTCTGCTTCATGCCGAAACCGCTGTTCGGTGAGCGCGGCTTCGCTGCTTTGGTTTGCTTCTGATTCAAGTGCCTCTTTTTGTGCTTGAAGGGCAGCCTCTTTTTCCGCCTCCAAATCTTCTTTGAGCTTATTTATCGCAGCCGTTTTCTCGGAAATCTGTTCGTCAAGGGCTTCCTTTTCCGCTGCAAGCAAGCGCTCTGTTTCGGCCCTTTCCGCTGCGAGGCGTTCGATTTCCCGATTGGACGTCTCGCTCAATTGCTCAAATTCCACTTCGAGGTCTTCGTTTTTGGTCTGAAGATGGGCGATCCTGGCCTGGAGGTCATCTGCTTTTTTGGCCAGCACGTCTTTGTCAGAGCGAAGGGTGTTTGTCGTCTCTTGGAGGGTTTCGGTTGCCTGTTCGGCTTCTTCGATTTTCTCCTCAAAATCAAACTTCTCCCGCTCGAGCTGGGTCGTGCGATCCCGCGCATCAAGGAGTTGCTTCTCCATACCGGTCAGGCTGTCTTTTAGATCGAGCAGCTCCCGATCCTTTTTGTTTAATAGTTCCTTTAAATCGAGGAACTCGCGGCTCGATACACCGCCCCCCTTTGAAACCTTAGGCTCCTTTACCTCTTCTTCCAGCCTCGCAATTTTCCCTTTGAGCTCAGTATTTTCGACATCAAGCCGCTCGATCTCGTCTTGGAGAATGGACTCTTTTGTCACTGACTGGCTCTTTGTTTCATGCTCACCTTCGTCTGCTTTGCCTGCTGCCTCTGATGCGGGTTGATCTGGTTCAGTGTCAGGCACGGCCTCAGTGTCAGGCACGGCCTCGGTGTCAGGCACGGCCTCGGTGTCAGGTGCGGGTTCCTGCGTTGTTGCTGCAGCGGGTACAGCATCAGCAGGGGTAGCCGGTTCGACTATCGCTTCGGCCTCTTCTTCGAGCTCAAGTGCTTCCGGGGTGTCGGGTTCATCATCTATTTCCAATGATGCAAAAGCCTCGTCGGTAAACGCCTCTACTTCAGCATCTACGTCCGCATCTTCAATTGTTAAATCTTCAATATCATCCATGTCTTCCAGATTATCAATATCCTCGATTTCAATCTCATCGCTGTCATCGATGATAACTTCGGCAGAATCGCTAACCGACAGCGCATCATCCAGATCCTCGAGGAATACGTCATCTGTGTCATCATCATCGCTGCTGCCAATGAGTTGTTGTATCACGTCAGTAATCTTTTCAGCGTCAAACGGCTTTCGCAGATACTCATCTGCTCTAACTTTCAACTTCTTGTGCTTTGCAAAGGTCTCCTCCATGGCCTCGGCAGACGTGATCACCAACGGGATATGCTTGGTTTCGGTACTTTTTCGAAGCTTGTTGCAGATAGAGAAGCCGCTGATCCTCGGCAATTCGATGCACAGGTAGATGAGATCTGGAAATGATGACACCGCTTTTTCGAGGCCTTCGATGCCATCGCTGACCACCTCGACCGTATAGCCCTTTTCTCCCAGCTCCTCGGTCAACATTCTCCCATATATCGGATCTGCCTCAAAGGCCAGGATGTGCTTTCCAGACATGCGTCACTCCTATTGGTGGTGTCCAATTTTAATGTTGGCGAATCCTCATTTTAGAAAGTCTACATCAGAAAGACTAGGTGATCGACTTATCGGTGTCAACGGATTCAAGGGGGGCGAATTGCGTCTAACTGTCTAAAGATCAATCAATTTCAGCAGGGCTTGCCTGAATTGCGATTGCCAACTTGGCAAAACCGACCTTTTTAGCCAAATCCATAACATCTACCACCCTACCGTGCTTTGCGTCCTGATCTGCTTGTACCACTACAATCGCATCCTCGTTTTCCGCATATTCTGCTCTTAGAATCCCTTCCAATTTTTCTAGAGATACCTCTTGGTTGTTGAACCGGACTTCGCCACTGGTCTTAATCGCGATGGCGATATCCTTTTTTTGACTGGTTGTTTGATTGAGCGAAGCTTTGGGCAGATTGATATCGAGGTTTGGGTTTTTGACATAGGTCGCGGTCAGCAAAAAGAAAATGAGAAGGAGAAACACGACGTCAACCAGGGGTGTAATTTCGAGAACAATGGCACCGCGGGCTTTTTGTCGACTGCTAAAGTCCATTGGTTTACTCGCTCCTCTCACCCTGGGCGTCCATGGGGTGCAGTGCATCCACCAGCTTCAGGGCCCCCTCTTCCATTTCGAGTGCGTAGCGATTGCTGCGGGAGAGTAGGTAGCGATAGCCGATAAACGCCAGAATCGCCACGCTGAGCCCGGCAGCGGTGGTGATCAATGCTTGCCAGATACCGTTGGCAAGCTGACCTGGATCTACAGCGCCCACACGGGACGTCACCACGACCTTTTGAAACACCCGAATCATGCCTACGACCGTACCGAGCAGCCCGAGCAGGGGCTCGACACTTGCCGTGGTGCCCATGGCCTCGATAAACCGCTCCATCCTGGAGACTTCCCGTTTGCCCACTTCCTCGATCACACCCTTGAGTTCATTGCGGCTCAAATTCTTTCCGTCCAGCCCTGCCAACAGCACGTTTCCAAGGGGGGTGTTGCTCTTTAGGCATGCTTCGCGCGCTGATTTTACTCGGCCTTCCCGGACAGCCCCAATGACGCGGTCGAGCAGATCAGAAGGTAGGATGCGGGATGTTTGGAGTGACCATATCCGCTCTAGAAAAATAGTGAGCGCGATAACCGATCCCAGACCGATTGGGATCATAATCACACCGCCGCGTGCGAGAAAGTTAATTATATCTGTCATTTGCACTCCATCATGCCAACGTGCGGGCCCTGGGCCATCGCCGTTGCCAGCGTAGCTTGTTCAGTCATCTTCTGTCATCTGTGGTAGTATCGCCAAAAACAAAATGCTCCGTGCACTTAAAAACGCTCTTATTTACCACCTAACCCGGGTTGCCGTCACCCTGATCGGGATCACGCCCGATCGATTTATTTATCGAGCTGGGAAATGCATTGGTGCATTGGCGCACCGCATTGCCGGCCGAGAACGCAGACTGGCGCGCCAGCAATTGTCCTTTGCGTTTCGTCTAAATGCGGCCGACCCCCGGGTCCGGCTGCTCACCCGGGGTGTTTTTTTTCAACTCGGGCTGAGCGCCGTAGAGTTGTGCCGTCTTTTCAGGTCTAAAGACAACTCTCCAGAGGTTATTATTCCCGACACTGCCCGCCAAGCACTCGACAAAGCCCTTGCGGTTGGCCGTGGGGTTGTCTTTGTCACAGGGCACATTGGGAACTGGGAACTCCTGGCTAGCGCACTTGTTTCAAAGGGATTTCCTATCTCCACGGTTGTCAAAGAGAGTTACGATCCGCGGTTTACGCGCCTGATCCATGGGTTTCGTACCCGGTCGGGTGTCGAGGCGATCTACCGCGGACGCCCTGGATCTGCTGTGGCCATGCGCCGTGCGCTCAAGCAAGGTCGCATCCTCGGCTTTCTCATCGACCAGGACACGCGCGTGCCCAGTGTGTTTGTAAAATTCTTTGGTAGGCTCGCCCATACCCCCTTGGGAGCGGCGACCTTTGCTACCCGAACCCAGGCGCCGGTAGTGATAGGGGCCATTCATCGGGCTGCTCACCGCACCCACATCGTGGATATTGAACAGTGCCCCATTCCCATGGATCCACAAGCAGCCACAGCTGTGCTAACCGGGGCACTGGAGAGACATATCCGGCGACATCCATCCCAATGGGTGTGGTTTCACGAGCGCTGGAAAACAAGACCCAGCAGCGAGGCGTTGCCATGACCCGGACCGGCACGGCAATCAAAAAAGCTGTTTTAACCGCCCTTGCCCAGTCATCGGACAAGGTACTCAGTGCCATTGCCGAGGCACTGTTACCGGCGGCAGAAACGCCACTGCCAAGCAATGACCACCTGGCTTGTCGGGATGCGATCGAACGCATCTCAGCAATTGCAGAGCACCTGACTGCCTCAAACCTCCCTACCGCAAGGATCATCGGGGCCTTAGTATCGATCGACACAGCCATCGCCGCCCGCGGCATTGCCGCCATACCATGGGCAACCCACCTTGCCCCGCTTGCTGCAGAGCGGATATCCCATGCAGAAAAAACCAGTTGGCAGGCCAAATGGACGCGGTTTGCCGCCGAGCGAACGCCTATCTTCAGGTTAGATGAGCGCACTGTCGTGGCCGCGACGATCGGCCTTTCTGATCCAGAGGGTTTGAGCCGCGTGGCAGATCGGATCTCTGCAGAAGTATTGAGAAAAAGACCCCGTCGCGTCATACTAGTATGCGAAGCAGCTGGGACAGCCGATCCCAATGCTCAGGTCTGGCAAACACTTGCCAACGAACTAAAGGCCGAGGGCATCCAGCTTGTTTTCCGGGAGTTGGCTACTTAGCTGGCGTTTCACGATATTTTCTTTTGATTTTTTCTACCTGGGTGTATCCTTTTTTCAAGCGGATTGATAAAGAGCATCGACGTGGATAGCGAAGTAAACACCACCGCACCAAAATCTTCCGTAGATCTTTCTGTGGTTGCGCCCGCTCAAAACGAAGAGGATAACATTATTCCATTTTTGGAGGATTTGGGGCGTGCGTTCGAGCAGTCTACAATATCGTTCGAAGCCATTGTGGTGGACGACGGTTCTACCGACGAGACGCGCGCCAAGGTACAGGTGGCTATGAGGGACAAGCCCTGGCTGCGGTGCATCACCATGACCAATCGCCCACCAGTGACCGGGGATGGCAAAGGGGCCGCCTATCTGGCCGGATTTCAGGTGGCCCAGGGGCGTTATATCGCCACCATCGACACGGATCGCCAAAATGATCCCGCGGACCTACCCCTGATGTACAAACGGGCCGTTGATGAAAAAGCGCCGATGGTACAAGGGGACAGGTCGGGAAAGCGCAAGGATAACCTGATTCGAAAGTTCTCTTCCAAAGTGGGCAAGGCGTTCAGAAAAATGATCATTCGAGACGTGGTGCGCGATACGTCGTGCGGCATCCGGATCATCAGGAAAGACGTAGCACTGAAGGTCCCCCTGCAATACAGGGGGATGCACCGCTTCATCGGGTACTATGTGAACCTGCTGGGGTACAAGGTGATCGAGATTCCCGTGCACCACCTTCCCAGGACAAGTGGCAGGGCCAAGTACAACATGTGGAACCGGGCGATCCCCGGACTTTTAGATCTCCTGGCCGTGCGGTGGATGACCAAGCGGCTGCAGCCCGTGACCTATGACACGACCGAAAGCAACTGAATGAATCCAGACCATTTTCCCATGAGACAGTATCGCCACCGGTACTTTTTGCTCCTGATGATACCCCTCCTGGTGCTGCCGTTGAGCCTGATCGCCCAGAGCCCTGTGGAAGAGCCGGTCAGTATCAAGACCAACCTCTCGAATGTGAAATCGATCCATCTCGCCAAAAAGGGAGACGAATACCTGTTTCACCTCGAGGACATCAGCGGACAGGCCTACGATCTCACCCCTGACCAGTTTGCCGAGGCCGCCTATGAACGCCAGTCCAAGCGCACCTGGTGGCAGATGCTACTGAGCACATCGAGCTGGCAGGGCATCTTGTGGGTGGGGTTAGGGTTCTTGGGGCAGTTGATGTACACCGGCCGGATGCTCCTCCAGTGGATCGCATCTGAGAAGCGAAGAAAATCAGTGGTGCCACCGGTATTTTGGTGGCTGAGCCTGGCCGGCGCCTCCATGCTATTGGTATACTTTATCTGGCGAAAGGACATCATCGGGATCATGGGCCAGTCCACGGGCTGGATCGTCTACATGAGAAATCTGTACTTCATCTATCATCGTCGAAGCCGCAAAGCAGAGGGCGAGCCATAAGCCCTGAGATGATGGGGAGACCTGTGTCTGAACGTGATGCTACCGATTTATAGATGTCAATGTGGCCGACATCTATGATCGATTACGGGCACTCGTATAGACTGTACTTGCGGTTTTTGTGGACCAGCCCTTGTTGTCTGTCTTCGAATGGGTTTTCAAGGCCGGTGACGAAGTAGTCAGCGTCGTAGGTTTTGCAGAGGCCCTCGAACTCGGAACGGGTCATCTTGTAATAGCCTTTGCGGCATTCCTTTCTCATGCCAAAGCTTTTTCGTTTGAACTTCTTCACGTTGCACAGCGCCAAGATGCGGTTCATCCATTCGTCCTGGAGCTTATGGCCCCTTCCGATGGGGTTTATCTTGAACTCGACCAGGTTGCTCCTCTCGGCGTGGAGCCGGAATCCCTTCCCGTGAGGGGGGGTGATGAACAGGGTGTCTTTTGGTGTGTTGTCCCTCGCGTAGCGCGCCATGTCGGCATACGCCCCTTTGGGCGGTGAGATTTTCGGCTTCCGGACCCCGATGGGGTCCCGTGCGTAGACGACCGTCAGGAACAAGAGAAGGCTGCTTACCACTCCCAGTTCGACCCAGTGCCTTACGTTGAACCGTTCCTTGCGGATTAATCTCCGGATAGATCGGATAATATTGCCGGAAAAGAGGATGAAAAAGATGATGCGAAGGCTGGTATCGACCCGCAGGAGGTACATGATCAAAACGAAATCCACTGGGATAAACCGGGTGAACACGATACCCGCCAGATAGACGCCTATCAAGGGATACACGAAGATCGGCACCTCTTTTTTGAGGTGGTTTTTACCGAGACGTAACATCGCGACAATCGCAACGATCACGCAGAAAAAGATTACCAAGCGGTGGGTGCGCGGAAAGATGTGGTGGGGTACCCGGAATTTGGTGAGCTCCAGAATTGAATATTGCGCTTCTCCCGTGTCTGGGTTGCCGAAATTCATGACCAACGAAACGATTACCGGCGATATGAGCAGCACGTACAAACCCAGGCATTTGACAAAATACAAAAGCCCCTGACGGGAAAACCCAATAACCGTAAACACAGCCGTGGCTGTAAATAGGCTGATCTGCCCGTGGATGAAGAACAAAACGCCGCAGATGATGACCGACCACACCCGCCGTTGTTGCAGGACTAGGTAGAAGCAAAAAAGGTGCAGGGCCAAACCGGCAAAGTACGGGACCACGGCTCTGGTCTGGATGAAAAACCGAGACGACGCCAGGTCGATGTTGTCCGACAACAGGAATATCAGCAAACACGGCAAAACGCCGGCAATTGAGCTGCCGTACATTTTATACGTTATTTTGTAGGTCAAATAAAAGACAAAAAACACATTGATGATGTAAGCACCGAAGTAAACGTGCATCGGACTCAACGTCGTGATTTTAGCGATAGTGTATAAGATGAGGTGCAGCACCACCTTGACGGCAATCGGGTTGAGGAGCTGCATTTCGTGATCCCTTTGATACAGGGCGTTGTCAAAATAGTGAAGAATGGTGGGCAGCTGGGAGTAATGGTCTCTTGAGTAGAAAGCGTATCTCGAGAAGAAAACCGCGAAGACCAATGTCAGCACACCTAACCAGAGGGCGCTGTACTTGTTTATAAATTCGGAGATTCGCATTTGGTTTCTGGCATCAAAGATAGGCAGAATAAAACAAATTTGGAGAACAGCTGTCAACTAATTTTGCCAGCCCCAATTCCCACCAGGGCACGAGAAAAAAACCAACCCCCGCTGCCCCGACTATTAATGAAGAGAAATGTAGCATTATTGTAAAATAATGATTATACTAAAATAGAATCGCCCTCTTTCGGGTTGCAACAGATATGGAAAAACATAAGCGATAAGCGATCTTAAGATGATTTTGCAGATTGAATGCCATAAATGGGGCACGTTGGGCGTTTTGCTCTTTTTTTGCCTTTGCCGTTCGAATTCTGCGAAACATCAAACATCGGATCGCCGAACGCACTGAGGAGGTAACGCCATGCAAAGGCGGATACAGTGCATTATTGGAATTCTTGGCATTGCTGCGGGCATCCTGGGCTGTGTTTCTGAATCCAGCTCTTCCAGCGCGCCAGAACCAATCCCTCTTAAAATCGCTCAACAGGAAAGCCCATCGAGCGCCTCGTCTTTTGATCTCCAAATGGCAACAGATTGGGGGCGAATGGGCAGCCAGTCCTCGGTTCGGGACGCACGGGACGACGAGTGTTGCACTGAACCAGGGCAGCTCGCAGAGTGCTGGACACAAGACGCTGAGATGGACGGGGTCACCTGCACAGCGGACAGTGACTGCGCTTCCAATTCTTGTGATCTGACGTACGGGCTTTGCACGTGCACAGCGGCCACCGAATGCGGTGCTGGCGTGTGCACATCGCTCGGTGTCTGCGGACCGTCCTACTGCAATGGCTACAAAATTTGCTCTTGCTGGGGTGGGTGCACTGACATCATACCGTCCAACACGCCTGCCATGTTGTGCGAAGCCGAAGAGATGGCCTGTTGCAATGGCAAGTACCCCATTCACCCGGATTTGCGCGAGGAAACCGACGCTGAGATCGGGTTTTGCTCAGCCGATTTCACGTGCGACGAGAGCGAGGGTGGGGATGCCTGTGAATCCGACGAAGACTGCCCCGATGACGGCGTGGCCTGCACAGAGGATTATTGCGATCTGGATACCACACTGTGCGTATACGATCCCAATCATACACTGTGCGATGACGGCAATATCTGCACCGATGACATCTGCGATCCCGAGTTGGGATGTGTCTACGTTAACAACGCCGATGCCTGCGACGATGGCAATGCCTGTACAGAGAACGACACCTGCTCTGGCGGCACCTGTATTGGCGATCCGGTCGATTGCGACGACGGCAACCCCTGCACAGATGACGCCTGCGACCCGGCCACGGGATGCTACTACACCAACAATACCGATCCCTGCAATGATAACAACGCATGCACCGTAGACGATGTCTGCACGGATGGGGTTTGTGTGGGCGCCCCCCGGGACTGCTCAGACGGGAACCCCTGCACCGATGACAGCTGCAACACCGCTACCGGGTGCGTCTATGACAACAACACCGATGTCTGTGACGATGCCAATGCTTGTACAGAAGGAGATGTCTGCGCAAACGGGGTGTGCGCCGGTCTACCGGTCAGTTGCGACGATGCCAACATCTGTACGGATGACAGCTGCGATATCGCAACCGGTTGCATCAACGCCAACAACACCGAAGCCTGCAGCGACGGCAACGCCTGCACCGTTGACGATGTTTGTGCAGATGGATCCTGCCAGCCCGGTGCACCTGCCGTGTGCGACGATACGAACGTCTGTACAGATGATACCTGCAATCCTGCAATCGGCTGCGTTTTTACCAATAATACCGATCCCTGCGACGATCTGACTGTCTGCACGAGCGGCGACGCATGTGTGGGCGGCATCTGCACAGGTGCGCCCATTGACTGCGATGATGATAACTTCTGCACAGACGATTCCTGCGATGCTGCACTTGGCTGCGTTTATGCCTTTAACGAAGAAAACGAGTGCGACGACGGCAACGCCTGCACCGTGGACGACCATTGCTCCCTGGGAGAATGCGCTGGTGTGCTGATTCACTGGCGGTTCGAAGAGGATCATTGGGATGGCACCCCTGACGAGGTCATCGATTCCGCAGATATGTACCACGGTACGTCCGACAACGACGCCTACCCCATTGCCAACGGCAAGGTGGGCCAGGCCGGCAGGTTCGATCCTGGCGCCGGAGGCAATGTGGGCCAGGTGGAGACATCCTACCGGGTGCACGCCAACTCGAGGACCATGGCCTTTTGGATAAAATTCGACAATGTCTTTGCCGGCCACCAGACCGTGGGATCGTTCAGCGGCGGGGGCAAGCGCTTCTATCTGGGCATTGATGGCATCAACCAGATCTTTGCGGGCTATGGCAATACCTTTGTGGGATTTTCAAAACCTTCGGTGCCCTCTACCATCGAGTCCGGTGTCTGGGCCCGCATGGCCATGACCTTTGACGGCACCACCGTGCACGTCTATGTGAACAATATCGAGATCATCACGTTCGACGCGACGTTCCACGCGGGCGGTGAAGGTCCTGCGTATTTCTTAGGCACCCAAGAGGGCAATGTGGAAATCGATGAAGCGATTGTGGACGAACGCTACTGGAAGCCCGAAGACGTGGCCAGAGACTACGACAATGGGAACGGCCCGGATCCATACCTGTACACTATCAATTGCGACGATGAGAACCCGTGCACAGACGATTCCTGCGACAAGGATATTGGATGCGTTCATACGTACAACACAGACGCCTGCGACGACGGGAGCGCCTGTACGCAAAACGATGTCTGCTCCAACGGCACCTGCGGGGGCGCACCTGTGGACTGCGACGACGGCAATATCTGCACAGATGATACCTGCGATGCCCTGCTCGGCTGTGTGTATGACAACAACACGGCGAGCTGTGACGATGGCAATTCCTGTACTGAGAACGATGTGTGTGCAGATGGTGCCTGCGGTGGCACGCCCCTGGATTGCAACGACGCCAACCCGTGCACAGACGACACTTGCGTCCCAGGGGTTGGCTGCACCTATGCCAACAACACAGATGCCTGTGACGACGCCAATGCCTGCACTGAGAGCGATGTGTGTGCGGGTGGATCCTGCTCGGGAACGCCCATTGATTGTGACGATGGAGATCGCTGCACCCAGGATACATGCGCGCCATTGAGCGGTTGCGTCTACACACCCATCGACCCATGCCCCGAGTGCAATGACGCTGCGGATTGCACGGGCATCGTGACCTGCAATCCACCGCCCGTGGGATGTACTCAAGTTGCGTGTGACAGCGGCACGTGCGTGTGCGACCCAGAGCCGGTGGGGTCGGCGTGTACGGACTACAGCCAAGCAGACTACCCACCGAACTGCTACGACGGGTTATGCGATGCCGCGGGTATCTGCCAGCCCACTGGGCACGCCGCGTATAACAATTTGTGCTCGGACGTGTTTGTCTCTGGGTCACCGACGGTTGTCGACACAACCGCTGATTCATATCTCGGCGCCATTCCCAACACGGTAACTGGGGGTGCAGCGGCCCTTCTCACCACGACCGGGAGCACCCGGTGCGCCAACAACAACTACTGGGCCACAGGTGACGAATGCATTGAGCAAGTTACGTCAAACCCCATTGGCCAGGGCGGCCCAGAGCTGGTCTACGTGTTCGAGTACCAGACCAATGGCACCGAGCAGTACGAGCTCTACTCCTACATCGTGAAAGTGGAAGCAGATTACGACGTGGGCATCTACTTGAAGACCGACATCAGCAGCGCCGGGGACTGTCCAGAGGGCAATAACCCGGATATGGACGACCCGGCCGACACATTCCTCGGTGTCAGCTCCAATAGATGCGCCTATCCCTATCAAAACACGCCCATGCCCCCGGTGGTTGAAGATGAGTGCGACGATAGCGGCAATATTTTAAACAATCAGGAGTGCTGCGATCCATGCATTGAAGGCGAGTACTGCGGGTACAAGTGGTGCAAGCGCGGGTACAACTACGACGGCACGAGCTGCGACATGTGCGACGGTGCAGGTGGCCCGGGATACGACGAATGGACCCATCTGGGCACCTGCGACGATCTCTGGGTGTACCCTGAAGACCCGTTTAATTGCGACTCTGAAACGCCTGCTGGCGATCCAGGTTACGATGACTATGACTATGCTGCGAGTGCTGTAATCTCTCCTGATGGAGCCACCGATGGATCCTGGCGTAAAGTCTTCGTCTTTATCGACGGCGTGGACAGCACTAAGGGCAACTTCTACCTCACTGTGGAAAAACGCAGGTGGTGGGCCGGTCCCTGCGACCGGATCAACGACGACGCCCGTGTGTACGACGTCACCCACGTGGGCACTACCGGCGAGACCTTTACCGGTACCTTGGCCAACGTGGTCAACAGCGTGCACGACTGTGGAGGTTCTTGCGGCGGGTACGGCTGTGATTGTGGCTGGTCGGGCAAGACAAGTTGCCACGGGTCAGGATCGGAAAACGAATTTTGGCCCAATAGCGAACATTTTAAAATTTTCAGGACTGCCGCTGAAGGGAGTCAGAATTATTGCATCGAGACCGATGAATCGATTGCCGATGCCGCAGACCTGGTAGTCGATGTTTCCAGAAGACGGTCAGGTGCCCTTACCATCTGCGATGAATCTTACTCAGGCGTGGGGTGCAGGCGCAACAACGACGGAAATAATGTCAGATGGGAATTCACTGCTGCAGCGGATCGCCTCTATTTGATAGGCGTTTCCCAGTACAGCAGGATCAATAAGGTCTGCTCTCCTGCAGGCGGAGATGATTGCAACTACCAAATCACTGTCACTGAGGGAGGGTGCCCGGCTGCCTGCGTGGATCCGAGCACTTGGTACGGCGGCCCCATCCTTGGCACCTACACAGTTGACGGCACAGGCTTTTCGCCGGGCAGTGTGATCTCTGGGGATACGAGCTCGGGGTCGGCGTCCAACTATGACGTGCTCTATTGGAGAGGCCCGGATGATCTGTGGCGCATCGATGTGACGCAGACGGCGACAGTCACGTTCAGCTGTTGCAGCGGCAGTGGCAGCTGTTTTAGCCGTAGCCGGGCCAAGCTTTACGACTGTATGCACAATCAAGTGGCGAGCAACACCAATGGGTGTGGCACGAACCGGCCGCATTTCACCTCAACGCTCAGCCCTGCTCTGTCGCCCTACTATCTGCTCGTGGACGGCAGACGTGCGAGCAATAATGGTCCCTATGCGATTCAGCTGTCATACTAATGTTTGCTGATGTTCTCAGGTCTTTTTTTAGGTGGGTTTAGATAAAAAGTACGGAGGAGGGGTGTATGTCTTCTCGGTCCAGTTTAAAATCAGTTGTCGTTAGTGCAGTTACAGGTCTTTTTTGCCTCTCGCTTACCAGCTGCGGAGACGATGACAGCAGTAGTGAATGTAGTTTTTCGTCTGACTGCAGCCCAGGGGAGATCTGCGTCGATGGCACGTGCATTGCCGAAACAGACAATGATACAACAGACACCGCCACCTCGAGTGACACAGATACTGATGCGGACACTGATGTAGACACGGATACAGACACTGATACTGATACGGACACTGATACAGATACTGATGTCGATACAGACACTGATACAGATACCAGCACTGGCGGCCTAGCAGACGGAGAAGCTTGCGATTCTAACGAAGCGTGCCAATCCGGCCACTGCGACAACGGCTTCTGCTGCGCCAGCGGGGTGTGTTGCGGCTCCACGGGCAACGACTCTGAGTGCCCAGCTATCTCGTGCTTCCAGGTGTTTTGTACCGGGAACTTCCAATGCACCTACAACGAGCTGCCCTGCGGTGCAACAGATCCCACACAAGGATCGGCCTGCGAGGGTGCAAACCGGTGCGACGGGTTTGGCAATTGCGTTGCCGTGGATGCTTGCGACTCAACAGCTTATGTGGGTACAGGCGCCTATGAATGCACAAGCGGCACAGTGGAAGATCCCTGCCATGACGACTGCACGAGCGATTCTCAGTGCACATCTACCCACACCTGTATCGACGCAGCATGTGTCCCCCTGATGGACAACGGCGCGTCTGGCTGTGAGACAGATGCCCAGTGCGCATCTGGCCACTGTGACGCCACGACCCAGGTGTGCTGCGAAAGCGGTACCTGCTGTAATGTGGACACCCAGTGCGGCCGCTATGCCTGCGGGTTGACCACCTGGTCCTGTTTTCAAACGTGCAAAGACGGCACTGGTCAGGACGACGACGCACGCTGTTCCTTGGCATCTGACTATCACTGCGACAATGGCTGGTGCCTCGACGATATGGCAGACGGCACCCAATGGTGCGATGAGAACTCAGACTGTCTCTCGGGTTTTTGCGATCCAGGCAATGGCATCTGTTGCTCTGGTGACTACTGCTGCTTGGACGACAGTGACTGTGACGGTATGAAATGCTTGACCGCCGAGGGATTTTACTGCTCACCCACCTGTGACCCAGAGGGGGTGGATGACGACGCCTATTGCGCCACTGGCTATTACTGCCTCGCTGGGGACTGCCTAGCAGGCGCCCTGCAAGATGGAGATGCGTGCACCGATGACGTCCAATGCAGCTCGGGTCACTGCGAGAACGGGTATTGCTGTGCGTCTGGAGAGTGCTGTGCAAGCGCGAATGACTGCGCCACTGACACCCAGTGCAATACCCCGTCCTGCCTCGGGTCCAAGCAGTGTGCCTACTACCCGCATTTTTGCGGGGCAACGGATCTGCTCGTCGGGGATACATGTTTAGGGGATAACCGCTGCGACGGGTTTGGCAACTGCGTCCCGGTCTCTCCGTGTGAGGGAGGATACTTGGGTGAGGGCTATGTCTGCGCCGAGGGATCTGTGGACCAGGATTGCCTGTCCACCTGTGCCGATGATGGAGACTGTGAAACCGCCTACCACTGCGACGCGGGCACCTGTATCGCTGATCTGCAATCCGGCGAAAGCCCATGTGACAGCAATGCGGATTGCGCCACGGGCAATTGCAATCCCATTACCGGCGTGTGCTGCACCACCGGGTATTGCTGCGACAGCGATAGCCAGTGCGACGCCTTTCTTATCACGTGCGATGAGACAACCGATTCCTGCCTCACCTATTGCGCCACAGATGGAGACTGCATTCCGTTTGGGGATTACCATTGCGAAAACAGCGTGTGCGAACCTGATATCCCGAACGGCGAACGCTATTGCCTGGAGAACGGGGATTGCCTGTCCGGCTACTGCGACGTGAGCACTGGCACCTGTTGTGACAGCGGGAGCTGCTGTCAGACCGACGCGGATTGCGCCGGGTTCAGCTGCGATGGGTCGTTCAGCTGCGTTGCTGATTGCGCTGGAGATGACAACCTGTGCGCCGATGGATACTTCTGTAACGGGAGTACATGCGAGTACAAGCTGCCCAATGGCTATTCTGGATGCCAACAGGACGGAGACTGTGCATCAGGTAATTGCGACGAGGGCCTCGGCATTTGCTGCGATTTGGGCGCATCCTGCTGTAGCGATCCTGCCCATTGCGACGACGGAGATCCCTGTACCAACGATAATTGCGCTGCTTCCTTTGCCTGTGTGTTCATACCGCGGGATGACTTTGAGTCCTGCAGTGACGGCGCGTTCTGCAATGGTGCGGAATACTGTTTAAGCGGCACCTGCACCGCAGGCACGGCCCAATGTACAAACAGCACGACCTGCATGGCCCAGTCCTGCGACGAAGGGAACGATACTTGCGTCAACACACCCATCAACATTGGCCAGCCGTGCACTGACGTCCTGTTCTGCCTCGGCGACGTTGCCATGACGTGCACTGGAACCGGCCTTTGCCAGGATCCGGGTACAGGCACGCCGCCGTGCACCGGGAGCACAGGCAGCGCGTGTACCGAGTACTTTTGCAACGAGGACACCAACGCCTGTGACGAGGTGAACCTGAGCGACGGATACATCTGCGAGGGAACTGGCCCTGGTCAAGACAATAATCCCTGTAACGGCACGAACGTCTGCGATACCGGCGTCTGCGTGTCTGGCACTGATCTGCCCTGCGACGATGAAGATCCCTGCACCACAGATAACTGCGTCAATAACGGCGGGGTGGCCGAGTGCGGATCCCACGACCCCAAAGCCGACGGTGCCTTGTGCGAAAACGCGACGTGTTTTGGCGACGGCGCTACTTGCTGGAGCGGCAATTGTATCGAGAGTAGCGATACTGATAGCCGTCCCTGCTATGACGGCGATATTTCAACCATTGACGAGTGTACGAATATTGAAGGCGACATCCAGTGCGAGACACTCGACGCTGAACCGTCGGTCATCACCTGTGGATCCATCACAAACCTCACCGCTGATGTATTTGAAACGCGTGAGTATTACGCCTATGGAGGCACCTGCAGCGGGACTTTTTTAGGGCCAGAAGCCCCGCTTACCCTGAACCTCTCAGCCGATGCAACCGTAACCATCGATATACAAAACGCGACACCGACCATGGATATTGAAGTGCTGTATTTAACCGACTGGACCTCTCCTACCACATGTAGCACCAGCGGCACGAATAGCATGTCTGTTGGCCTTACGTCACAGGCTGAGGATTACATCTTTGTTCTGGAAGCAGACAGCACACTGCCGCCCGATAGCTTTGACGTAGTTGTCACCTGTACACCATGAGCTGCATGGCCTCGGGAAAATGAGTTACATATTTATTGTAATAATATGACATATATAAAATATATAATTATATTTATTTGGGGTGAAAGGATCGCGCAATGAATGGCGATGGGAAATGGTCTTTAAGTTTCGATTTGGCAAACTTATCCAAGCAAGGGGCACCTGTTCAGATCTGGCTGCTTTCGTTGGTGGCTGTGTTCAGCTTTGGGTGCGATGCCACTGCCCCGGCCCCAGAGGTGGTGGTTGCAGCCCCGGCCTCGGCGAGCCTTGCAATCAAGCCAGCAGCAGATCGCACAGATGACGAGTGCTGCACAGATCCGGGCGCCATTTCACAGTGTTGGTGGATGGATGCTGACCGGGATGGGGTAACGTGCTCTCCAGCCAAACCCTGTCCCAATGGCAACCCGTGCGACTACACACAGACCGGACCCAATGGCCAGGGCCTTTGCGAGTGCGCGGTTCGATCTGACTGTTGGGACGGGGCAACGCGAACAGGACTCTGCACAGAAGCCGGCCTATGTGGCCCATCCTATTGCAATGGTTTTTTTGCATGTTCCTGCTGGGGCGGATGCGAAGCAGTCGCGCCTGCCGGGTACAGCACGCCCGGTGCCATGTGCCAAGATATTGCGAGCGGATACCCGGGATACTGCTGTGAGGGAGACTATCCCGCGGATTACGCCGGGGTAATGCAAGGGTTCTGTTCAGACGCTGAGTGCGCCGATGGGCTCAACACCTGCGTCGAAGACGCGGATTGTGTCGATGACAACCCCTGTACCCAGGATTACTGCAATGATGGTGTCTGCGCCAACGCCTCCATCCTTTACGGCATCCCAGAGGCACCTGGTTGCGACCCAGTCAGTGGCGGCACGGTAAGTACTGACTGCACAACCCCTTGGTGTATTGGTGGTGCGTGCAGCTACATCTACGCCAACGATGGGGCTGAGTGTACCCACAATCCCCAAAACGTGGATCTAGCATGGTACGGCGACGATCCCAGGGAAGGGGTTGGGGATCTTACCAGCTGCTACTACCAGCGCTGCGATGCATCGGGCATATGCCAAGGCCGGGTTGACCTGACAAACGGCCTGGCTTGCGATGACGACGAAGGCAACAGCTGCACTGCCGAGGTGTGCGATCAAGGCCTCTGCACCCACGATCCCAGCCCCAATGTGGGGGATACATGCAATGCGGACGATAATGCGTGCACTGTAGATGCCTGTGATGCGTTGGGGGATTGTAATGTCGGCGACATATACGACTGCGACGATTCAAACTGGTGCACCTCTCCAGATACCTGCGTGGACGCGGATCCGGATCACCTCATACCCAGCTGTAATAATCCGGGTCTGAATGGGAATGCGGTCGATTTTGGATATACCGATACGGACGACTGTATAGACGTTATCTGCGTTAATGGATTTGAAGATCCCACCCCAACCGACTGCACCGGGTACAACCCCGAGGGATATGACCTCCAGTGCAACAGCTATGCGTGCGTCGATGGAAACGGGGAGGACAACTGCACCCTGGACTATACGTCTCACCTGGGAGATGCCTGTGTTGACGATGATGGGTGCACAGTGGGCGATACATGCGGTGATGGGGGCGGGTTTGGCGTATGTCAGGCTGGCGGGCCCATGGACTGTAACGATGACAACCCGTGCACGAGCGATGCCTGCGCAGATGGCGTGTGTGTTTACACCCCGTTGACAGGCACCCCCTGTGATGCAGACGGCAGCCTGTGCACCCAAAACGACGCGTGCGACGCTACTGGCAATTGCGCCCCAGGCCCAATGGTGGACTGCTCCGGCCTATCGACCGAGTGTACCAATGGGGTGTGTGCGCCTGGAACCGGTCTCTGCGAGGTGCAAAACCTGCCAGCTGGATCGGCCTGCAATGCAGACGACGACGGGTGCACCCCCAACGATGAATGCGACGGCGCGGGCAATTGCGAGGCCGATCCAATCCCCATGGATTGTTCGGGCTCCAACGATCAATGCAACACCGGCTTTTGCAATTCAGCCACAGGGCTTTGCGAACAGGACGGCACACCCCACGAAGGCGATGCCTGTGATGCAGACGGATCCCTGTGTACACCAAACGATACCTGCCAGTCTGGCGCGTGTGTGGCTGATCCTTCTCCTGTGGATTGCTCAGGCATGAGCGATCAGTGCAACAACGCTGTGTGCGATTCTGCCACGGGCAACTGCGACTACGATAATCTCCTGCTACTGGACACCGCGTGTAATCTCGACGATAGCGGCTGTACGACCGAGACCTGCCAGGGTCCTGGCGCTGGAGATCAGGCGCTTACGTGTACGGTCCTGTCCACTGTTGACTGCGATGATAGCAACGTGTGCACAGCCGATACCTGTCAGGCCTTATCTTGGAACACCTACCAGTGCAACAACACTGCCGAGCCCGATACCACGGCGTGCGATTTCGACGATAACGGCTGCACCCAAAATGACCACTGCGACGGCGCAGGCGGCTGCGTGGCCGGCACCTCGGTGACCGCTGCGGATTGCGAGGCTATCCTCGGCGTGGATATGGACTGCAACACAGCCCAATGCATCGATGACAACGGCAACAATTACCACTGCGAAGCGGTCATCCGCACGACAGACCCAGGGGACTGCAATGCAGACAATGATGGATGCACCCTCGATACCTGTGTGGATTCTGGTGATCCAGACGTGGGCGCTGTCTGTACCATCGGCAGTGGGTGGGATTGCTCGGCGCTCGACAATCCACCGTGCCAGACCGGGTACTGCGACGACTTTGGCGACAACTACAACTACAGCTGCCAGGCGAGTCATGCACCGGGTACTACTTCGTGTAACGCCGATTCAAACGGCTGCACAGTCAATGACGCCTGCGATGGGGCTGGCACCTGTACGCCCGGCGCAGCAGCAGTGTGCACGCCGACCGATGCCTGCCAAGAGTCGACCTGCGCGAGCACAGGGGAAAACACATATACCTGCGACGAGACAGCCATTGAAAACTGCTGTATCGACGCTGGCGACTGCACTGGCCTCGGCCTGGCCTGCGAAGGGGTACCAGCACCGCCCGTCGGGTGCAGTGCCCTGGCCTGCGTGGACAACGCATGCGTGTGTGAGCAAGAAGCTGAGGGCACGGATTGCACGGATTACGACCCAGCCGACTACCCGCCCAACTGCTACGACGGCCTGTGCGATGTAAACGGCACATGCGTGCCGACCATGCACGATGCGTACAATAATCTGTGCTCTGATGTGTTTGAGCCCGGCGATAGAACCGCCATCGATACAACCCACGATGCGTACATGGGCGCCATTCCAAACACAGTCGAAAGCGGCCCAGACGCGACCCTAACGATCACAGGGAGCACCTTGTGCGCCAATAATAACTACTATGCGGCTGGAGATGAGTGCGAAGAGATACTCACCGGCAACGACATCGGGTTCGAGGGGCGCGATCTGGTCTATGTGTTTCAATACCAGACCAATGAACCGGATCAATACCAACTGTTCTCATACATCATTAAAGTGCAGGCTGATTACGACATTGGGATCTACATCGCAACAGATATTAACGCTGCATCTGAATGTCCAGAAGGGGATAACCCCGATGCAGACGAGAACGCGGAGACGTTTGTTGCCGCCCCGTCAGAGCGGTGTTCTTATCCCTATCAAAACACACCCATGCCCCCGGTGGTGGAAGACGAGTGCAACGACAACGGCAACACCCTGTACGGTCAAGACTGCTGCGATCCCTGCATTGCCGGGGAAACCTGCGGGTACAAGTGGTGCAAGCGCGGGTACAACTACGACGGCAGTGCATGCGACATGTGCCAAGGTGCTGGCGACCCTGGCTATGATCCGTGGACCCACACGGGCAACTGCGATGCCCTGTGGTCCTACCCCGAAGATCCATTCAACTGCGACCCGGAGACCCCGAGCGATCCCGGCTACGATGACTTTGACTACATGGCGAGCGCGGTTATCTCGCCGGCCGGCGCCACTGACGGATCCTGGCGCACGGTTTTCATCTTTGTCGACGGTGTGGACGGTACCCAGGGCAACTTTTACCTCACTGTTGAAAAACGCCGCTGGTGGGCTGGCCCATGCGATCGGGTAAACGACGATGCCCGGGTCTACGACCTGACCAACGTGGGCCCAGCTGGTGACACGTTTATCGGCACCCTGGACAACACGGTCAATAGCATGCACGCGGGCGGTGGATCCTGTGGTGGATACGGCTGTTTCAGTGGGTGGTCTGGAAAATCCGCCTGCCACGGCACTGGCTCTGCCAATGAATTTTGGCCCAATGCGGAGATTTTCAAAATTCATCGATCCACTGCTGAAGGGAGTGCTGCCTATTGTGTGCAGACCAATGAATCCATTACCGATGCGGCGGACTTGGTGGTGTCCATGTGGCGACGCTCTTCAACTGCGCTGACCATTTGTGACGAATCATATTACTATGAGGGGTGCCGGCGAAACAACAACGGCAACAGTGTTCAATGGCAGTTTACAGCCCAGGCAGATCGGCTGTACCTGCTGGAAGTATCCCAATACAGCGCCATCAATCGCGTCTGTTCCCCGACAGCAGGTGACGACTGCAACTACGAAATTACAGTGACCGAGGGGGGCTGTCCGGTCAGCTGCGTGGACCCAAGCACGTGGTACAGCGGCCCGGTCGAAGGCACATTCACCGTTGATGGATCTGGGTTTAGTCCGGACAACGTCATCGATGGGAACACCAGTGGCGCCAGTCGGAACCACGACATCGGGTGGGGATGGGCTGCCCGGGACCAGCTGTGGCGCATCGACGTAACGGCAAACGCGACCGTCCGGTTCAGCGCGTGCGACGACGGGGGCTACGGAGGATTTGACAGCCAGTTTGCACTCTACGACTGCGCCGGTAACCTGGTAGCCCAAAACGACGACGGATGCGGTTGGTATGCTGGCATGTCCCGATTTACAGTTAGTCTGAGCACCTCCCAGGCCCCATATTACCTGGTGGTCGACGGGTACAGTTACAATACCAGTGGCCCCTATGGCATTGGCATGTCGTATCAATAGAGGGAGCATTATCGATGATTTATAAATGGGTCCATAACGGGATATTGGAAATACTGGCAGTCTCGGCGATAACCGCCTTGGCCATGGGGTGTGGCAGCGATGAATGTGAAAATTCTTCAGACTGCTCTGTGGGCGAAGTCTGTGTGAGCGGCTCTTGCCAGCCAAGTGAGGGAGACAGCACGACCAACGTCGATACGAGTTCAGAGACCGCATCAGACACAGATACCGATACGGATGGGGATACGGACGGGGATACAGACACAGACACTGACACTGACGCGGATACAGATACGACTTCTGACACTGACACAGACACGGGCACAGAGGAAACCTGTGAGGCCACACTGTTAAACGGCCAGGCCTGCCAAGATAGCTGCGAGTGTATCTCCGACCATTGTGAAGGCGGGGTCTGCTGCTCATCTGGGGAATGCTGTCAATCAGCAGATGACTGCGACGATTCCAGTTGCACCGGTTTCTATTGCTCGGGCAACTTTCAATGCATGTACAGCAATGCGGTGTTCGAATGCGGTGAACAAGACTTGGGGGATGGGGATGTTTGCACGGGCGATAATGTCTGCGACGGCTTTGGCAACTGCGTCACGCTAGTGGTGGATTGCGGCTGGTATAACCCCAACGGCGAATTCTCCTGCACCGATGGATCGGCCCAGGCCGACTGCTACACGAGCTGTACTCAGGAAAACCAAGCCATCAACTGCGATCAATCCCAAGGCGCCGGGTGTCAAGATGGGATCTGTCTACCAGATGTGGGTCTTGAAAACGGGGAGGCCTGCGGAGAGAGCTTCCAGTGCAAGTCTGGATACTGCGGTGATGGATTCTGTTGCCCGGCTGGGGAATGCTGTGCCCAAGTCTCAGACTGCGATGATTCGGGCTGCGTAACCCGCCTTTGCAACGGGTCGAGCCAATGTGTTTACAACGAATTGGCATGCGGCACAGCCGATACAGAAGACGGAGATACCTGCGACGGTGCAAGCCTGTGTGACGGATTGGGCAATTGCGCAACGGTCGCCACTTGCGACGGGGCCTATGCATTTGACGGGACATACACCTGCGACCAGGCGTCGGTTCAAGAGGATTGCTTCTCCAGTTGCGTCAACGTGAGCCACTGCAATGCCGGATACACCTGCGAAGGTGGTGAATGCATCACATCTGGGCTGGCAAATGGATCCGCGTGCACCCTGGACAGCCAATGTGAATCTGGCCACTGCGGTGATGGATTCTGCTGCCCAGCCGGAGAATGTTGCGCCCAAGCGTCCGATTGCAACGACACCCTGTGCAATACGCGCGTGTGCAATCCAAATTTCCAATGCGTCTACAACGTTCCAGCAGAGCTTTCATGCGGCAAAGAAGACACTTCCACGGGCTTCCAGTGCACTGGAGATAATCGCTGCGATGGATACGGCAACTGCGTACCACTGGATCGATGCACCGATGCCTATTCCTGGGACGCAGATGGCCAGGGAACGGGATTTTCATGTGCATCCGAATACACAGCCCTGGAAGTCTGCCACGCGAGCTGCGTCAATGCCCTGCAGTGCAATAACGGGTATGTCTGCGACACCAATGCCTGCGTGCCAGATGAGGGAACCCCCAACGGCGATACCTGCACACAGGATTCGGATTGCGCGTCTGGCAACTGCGAAAACAACATGTGCTGTCCTGCAGGAGAAGAGTGTTGCCAAGACGCGAGCGATTGTGACAATTCCCTGTGCGTGCTCAGGTACTGCGACGGCAACAACGCGTGCCAGTACCACGACGTGAGCCCGTGCGCCACGCCTGACCAGAGCGACGGCGACACCTGCATGGGGGCCTCTCTCTGTGACGGCGTGGGCTCCTGCGCGGTTGTGGATACCTGTGACGGGGCATATGCGGCCACCGGGGATTATTCCTGCGGCCCGGGGTCGGTTGCCGAGGACTGCTATACTTCGTGCACCACGCGCGCCCAGTGCAATGATGGCTATGCCTGCTCTAGCGGGGCTTGCATCGACAAGATACCCAATGGCCAGGGTACCTGTACCCAGAACGAGGACTGCGAATCCGGCTACTGCACCACGAGCACTGGCATCTGTTGCGATGGCGGATGGTGCTGCAACGACAACGACCAATGCGGTGCGTACTCGTGTGACCCGGGTACCTGGTCCTGTGAATTCTCGTGCGACAATAGCGGGGACGACGATAGTCTATGCACGGCCATGGGAGACTTTCACTGCGATAATGGCTCCTGCTATGAGGATTTGCAAAACGGGGAATTCCCGTGTGATGAGCCTTCAGACTGCCTGTCCAACTACTGCGATGTGTCGAGCGGGATCTGCTGCAACAGCGGCACTTGCTGTGCAGACGATAGCGACTGCGATGGATTCCTGTGCACCGCGGGCAACACCTGCGAGACCGATTGCAGCCCCCTTGGCGCTGAAGACGACGCGTTGTGCGCAGAGGGATACCACTGCACTGGCAGCACGTGCGTTGCTGATATTCCCAATGGTCAAGGTACGTGTGTTGAGAACTCCGACTGTGCATCTGACAACTGCAACCCAACAACCGGTATCTGCTGCTCATTGGGCACTGGCGATTGCTGCAGCAACGCAACCCAGTGCGACGATGCCAATGCCTGCACCATCGATTATTGCTCTGCGACCTTCCACTGCTACCAGGTGGATGCAACAGACGGCCAATCCTGCGGGGACGGCGCGTTCTGCAACGGGGTCGAAACCTGCCAGTCCGGAGTCTGCACGCCCGGCACTGCCCAATGTACCGGCAGTACTGGGTGCATGAATGAATCCTGCGACGAAGACGCGGACGAATGCATTCAAACGCCGATCAACGCGGGCGATCCCTGCACAGACGTACTATTTTGTATCGGGGATGTTCAAAAAGTCTGCACCGAGACCGGCCTGTGCTTGGATCCCGGCACCGGTACGCCCCCTTGCACTGGGAGCACCGGCAATCCCTGTACCGAATACCAATGCAACGAAGCGACGAATAACTGCGACGAAATTCCCATGGTCGACGGATATGATTGCGACGACAGCGATCCGTGCAATGGGGAGAACGTCTGCGAAAGCGGTGTCTGCGTCGATGGTGTGCTGCCGTGCGATGATTTTAATCCCTGCACCACCGACAATTGTACGGACAACGGCGGCACAGCCGAATGCGGAACCCACGACCCGGTCGCCAACGGCGGGCTGTGCGAAAATGCCCCGTGCTTTGGAGACGGGGCAACCTGCTGGAGCGGCGACTGCATTCCCAGTGCCGATACTGACAGCCGCCCGTGCTATGACGGGGATATCTCCACCTATGACGAGTGCACGGACTTTACAGGAAGTATCGAATGTGATGCGATAACCAGGAACCCGACAACGATTACCTGCGGCACCACCACACCACTGGTTGCAAAAGATTTTAGTTCGTTTGAATATTACACCTATGACCCAACACTGTGTCCCGGTACGTACCCTGGATCAGAAGCCGCTGTTACCCTCAACGTGGCGAGTGACAGCGCCGTGACCATCGGGGTCAGCAATGTGGACCCAGCTATGAACATCGAAGTGATGCTGCTCGGCGATTGGACCGACCCGACCACCTGCACGAATCACAATACCGACAGCCTCACCCTGCCCCTCACTGGCTCAACGATCGACTACGTCTTTGTCCTAGAAGCCGGTGAACTCTACCCACCCACCGATGTGGATGTAGAGGTCACCTGCACGCCCCTTTAACAAGTACACAGCGCACGCCAACCCGCAGTAGATCCGTGACCCAACGAACCGGCTAGTAATGCGCACGTCCGGATCTGTGGGACCTGGGGGCGGGCAACGACTACTCACACGAAACACTATTTCATCAATAATTTCTTTTTGACGTTTTTGCAAAAAGATGATTTATTCAAAATGTGTCGCGTTGTCATCGTTAGGCGAGTGCTATCGATTGGGATGAATGACAATGAAAAATCTATTCGAACGAATAAGTGCTACTACAAAAGCAGTGTCTAGCGGTCCTTTCGATGGGCTTGCAACTGTTTTCTCAAATCTTGATTTGGAACGACTGAAGCGGAAAACAGCTGAGTTAATTGAAGACCCAAGACGTTTTTTTGCTGACTCTCGGCTCTCGTTGTTTCGATCTGCTAGCAAACTGAATTGTAATTATCAGTTATTTGATTCAGACAAGGTCCTCAGGCGAATGATTAAACTGCTTGAAGATCCAGAAAGGTTTTTACGCGATTCAAACTTTTCGTCATTGAGGTCCTTAGGAAATTTAATGAGAAATTCCCGGCTATCGAAATGACTGCGGCTGTCTTAAAATTATTTGAAATTGAATGAAGTTATATGAATAAACCCTTTGGGGTCAGCACCGCCGCTGTGAAGCAATCATATTCAACTAACATATTGGTGATAAGACGTGCCGTGATCACATCCTTGTGCCGGAAATCGGATGAGCTATCCTTTTGGGAAAGTGCTTAGTGTTACTTGGTCACTTTACCTTCGTTACGGTGCCGAAGTGACCCAGCGGTACTAGGCGCAGGCTTCCCCTTCGGCGAATAATCGCTGAACTGCCTTTGCGGAGCGGTCGAGCTTTGATGAAAAATCAAGGCCATCGGCTAATTCGCTGTCCATGGTGTAAACCCGAATGTCAATCGGTTTTAATCTCTTTAACTGGGCTTCACTAAAAGCCCTTTTTTGTATCCACTTATTAACTTGTTTGATAAATTCGATCTCTTGAAACATCGACAGATTGCCAGCGAGCTCATTTCGCCGATCAATGATACTCTCAGGTGTCTCAGGTTCGCTACCCCTAGTGGTAGGGTTGATCTGGATGATCCGAATCTCATCAGGGCGATCATTCACAGGGGTATCCTTAATAAAGTTGCTAATCGGAGGGTTTTGTGAAAACAGACCGTCCCAATAGGCCTGCTTTCCGATCCGTACTGCCTTGAACAATTTTGGAATACACGATGATGCCAACAGGGATTGTACGTTGATCTCGCCCTTTTCTCTGGAATCAAAGGCTTTAAATGTGCCGTTGAGCACATCGACCGCACCGAGCAGCAGTCGCGGGCTTCTTGGCGTGGCCAGTTGAGCTGCCTCCTCAAAGTCGAGATGTTTTTCAATGAGCGCTTGCAAGTCCACAAACTCCTTGCGCGGCGCAAACCATTGGCTCAAATTCCGTATCCACTCTGTGTTGTAAGGGCTTGTGGCATAAGCGGGCATCCAGCCGCGGTCCTGTAGCCGGAGCGATCCCACGAGCCAGTCATTGGCAAATTGCTCCCAGCTGTTGTTGGTTTGATTGTCCTCCCAAAAGTCGACTAGCCGTTGATAGACCGGTTCTTTGGCGCCGTTGGCCTTTTTGAGTAAGCCGAACCATGCCAAAGCAGCGCAGATGGCACCGCCAGAGGTGCCGCTCAAGCCAACGATGTCATACTTTTTGTGGATACCGTCCAGTAGCCATTTTTTTAACACCCCAGCGGTAAACGCAGTATGACTGCCGCCGCCTTGACATGCGATGGCGATCTTCTTTTTGCTTTTCATCTCGTCCCCCTTTTTTGTACTGAGCTCTGTGCCTAAATTGAGATTTTCTCAACAACTAACCAATACAATACTTTAATGAATGCTGCCACTAAGTGTAGCCGCGAAGCGGTAGAGGAATATAGCCTGGTGGCTTTAGCCCCAGGTATGTACCGCCATGTACTACCCCCTCAGGGCGCTTATTTTTTATTTGCCTTTTGATCATGGAGTTGGAAACCCCAGTCTTTATTCCTCTACCGCTTCGCGGCTTTACAACTCCCCCAGTTTATCTATTCAACGCGGAGGAGTTCATCGTAGCTCGGGAAGGGCCAGAGGGTTTCATCGACGATGAGTTCCAATTGATCCGCCACCTTGCGCGCTGCTTCCAGGTGGGGCCGCACTTTCTCGGCACAGAAATGAGCGCGCACTTTAATGTCATCGATTTGTGCGAGCACAGCATCGTCTTCTTCTAAAATCTTGAGGTGGTCGACGAGCTCGCTCACGGATCCAGACAGGCGCTCCAGGTGGCTGGTCTGGGCACCCATATGCTTGGCATCCCGGCCCAAGGCCTCCCGGGTCTTAATGACCGCACCTGCCGATGCGGCTTGGTAGTTCAGACCGGCTGGCAATACTTGGGTTGCGAGCATGCGCCTCAGTACCTGGAGCTCAACGGAAATGGTTTTTATGTACAGGTCCAATCGAATCCGGTACCGGGCCTGCATTTCCTCTGGGGTGAGTATCTGGTAGCGCTCGAACAGGGCCAAACTCGATCCTGCCACGAGCGCATCCAAAGCCTCGGGCGTGCTGCCAAAGGACACGAGCCCCCGCTCTTTGGCCTCTTCTGCCCATTTTTCTGTGTAACAGTCTCCGTCGAACTGGCACTTCCTGGCGTCCTCAATGACATCCTTGAGCAGCGCCAGCACAGCGGCCGACCGGGACTGACCATCGTTGAGCCGCTGCTCCAAACGGTCTGACATGAAGTCCAGGCTCTCTGCCACCATGGTGTTGATCAGCGCGTTTGGCAGCGAAATCGAATTCGAAGATCCCACTGCCCTGAACTCAAACTTGTTGCCTGTAAACGCAAACGGCGAGGTACGGTTGCGATCGGTTGTATCCCGCGGAAGGCGGGCCACACCTCCCAGGCCGAGGTCGATGTCCTCCATGCCATTTTCAATTGTCGGTCCGGCGCTCGAAACGTTTTCGAGTAGGCGAGTGAGGTAATCGCCCAGGTGCACAGAGGTTATTCTAGGAGGGGCTTCGTTGCCACCCAATCTGAGATCGTTGCCCGAACTCGCGACAATGGCAGAGAGCAGGGAGCTGTGTCGCTCCACACCCCAAACCGTTGCCATTAAAAACACCAGGAATCTGAGCTGGGATAATTGATTCGACCCTGGTTCGAGCAAATTCGTTCCCTCAGAGTCGACCAGGGACCAGTTGTTGTGCTTGCCCGATCCATTGACGAGCGCGTAGGGCTTCTCGTGGAGCAAGGCGACCAGGTTGTGCCGCCGGGCCACGCGACGCAACACGTCCATGACGAGCTGGTTCTGATCCGCCGCGATATTGGCGGGTTGGTGCAGGGCGGCGAGCTCGAACTGGGCAGGTGCCACTTCGTTATGACGGGTCTTTACAGGCACGCCGAGCCGGATGAGCTCTTCCTCTGCCTCGCTCATGAACTTTAAGACCCGCTCGTTGATAGCCCTAAAATAGTGGTCTTCGAGCTGTTGCCCGCGCGCAGGTGGGAGTCCCAAGAGCGTGGTGCCGACCTCGCACAGGTCCGGGCGCTTCAAAAACAGGTCGATGTCGATCAGAAAAAATTCCTGTTCTGCGCCGACATACGGGGTGACACTGGTCACTCGCTTATTGCCGAGCAGTCGCAACATGCGAACCGCTGCCTTGCTTACAGCGCGAACAGATCGGAGCAGCGGTGTCTTCTTGTCCAATACTTCACCTGTGTAGGACACGAACACCGAAGGCAAGCACAGGGTCGCGCCACTGTTCTGTCTAATAATGAACGCAGGAGAGGTGGGATCCCACGCGGCATATCCCCGCGCTTCAAAAGTCGACCTTAACCCGCCGTGGGGAAAGCTCGATGCGTCGGGCTCGCTCATGATCAAATGGCGACCCAGGAACCGGGCAATGGGCGTGCCGTGCTTGTCGATGTCCAAAAAAGAGTCGTGCTTTTCAGCTGTCAGACCTGTCAGCGGCTGAAACCAGTGGGTATAGTGGGTGGCGCCCTTGGCAATGGCCCATTCCTTCATGGCCTGGGCAATTACGTCCGCGGTCTCCGGTGCAATGGGCCGGTGATTGCGAATGGCAAACATCAATTTGTCGTAAAATTCCACTGGCAACCGCTGCTTCATCAGATCAAAATTAAAGGTATTCTCGCCGTAGTGCGGAAATACGCGAAAGATCTCGTGGCTCATCTATGGCTCCTTTTGCAGTGAAAGCGACCGCTACCTGTCGCAACCGATGTTAGTCAAATATGCCATTTCCTCAAAAAAAATCAATTAAAAATGAGATTAAATTAAATTTTTTTCAAAAAAACATGTCTTGGCATTACTTTCCTCATAAAATATACATGACATGTGGCTTTTTGACCGACATGCCGACAGGCTACACCGCTTTGCAGGGCTGGGTTTATCCCTGGAGTATCCTCGACCGGGTAGTTTCCAAACATCCCAGGAAGAATGTAATTTTTCAGCAAGTGTGCAATGACAGCCAGGCAGACGATCGTTATATTTTAAGGTGGAGTGTGGGGCGATGGAGACGACTGGTACTACTACCTATTCCCGGCTGACCGATGCCACTACCACCACAGGACTCTCCAAGATAACGGCTCAGCAAACTGCCAAAGCGCCGCGCTTTGCGCCTTCAGCGCCGACATCAGCACCGAAAATCCTTCGTGTCAACGGGCCGAGATCGACCCCGCAGCCATCCCGCGCTGTTGGATCACTCCCACTTGCAGCTCCTCAGCAGAGACCCCAGACTGAGTTTCAGCAGCATCTCCAGTCCCCGGCTAAAAACGAACTGCAGTACGCCTACGAAGAAAACATCGTTCAGCGCCGCATGGTGATGGCGCAAAAGACCTCTGACGGGACAATTTCGGCCGAGGCGGTTGTGGCCGAAGTGATCCGCAAGAGTGAATCGCCCGATGCCGCAGCTGCAGCCAGACTCGAGCCTATAGAAAAAAGTCAATCACTACCGGCCCTGGAGACAGCACCGACCGACACCGAAGCATTGGCAAATCAACCCGTTCTCTCGGCTACAGAGGTGGCCTCTAGACCCAAGATCAGCGTCCTCAGCACAGCCCATCTGGCCGCGCGCGTGGCCAGTTCTTACGGACAACTACCCGAACTCACCCCAAGCGAGGGCGAGGAAGCCGAGCGGATCTCCTTTATTTTTTGACGCAAACCAATAGCTTCTCGGTGTATGGCAATGTGCCAATAGGGCGCGCTACGCCGCAGGCAACGCTAGGGAATCGGCCATTAGTTTTTTGGTTTGTTCGGTCATTGTAACAGTACAACAAACAGAAAAATAAGTTCAAAGGTGGTTACTGGGCAGGGATGGTTAAAGTGGGTATACTTCGCTTGAGCATCCACCTGATAAACTTGGATGCCAGGCGAAAATGAAAGCACCGAGTATTTTAAGTCTGGATTTCGTCGAGGCACTTTGGACCAAGTACGCGCGAGATCCGAGTACCGTTCCAACTGAGTGGCGTGCCTACTTTGAATCGCTGCAAAGCGACCCACTCACCCGGGCTGAAGATTCCCACACCATGGCCATTGGTCATCGGCAACTGGTCGATGAACCAAGGCCCGACGCCGAGCAGTGCACGACCTGCGGCCGCGTCTTTGCCATGTCCGAACTCCAGCGACGCGTGGGGGAGTTGATTCGCGCCTATCGGGTGCGGGGGCACCGCGCCGCCCACCTGGATCCTTTGGAAACCACCCCACCCGAGCTCGATGAACTCGACGCGCGGCACTTTGGTTTTGTCGCTGCTGATCTCGACCTCAAATTCAGCCCCGGTACCCTGTCATCAGGGGAACAGCTCACCCTGGGGGAGATCATATCGAGACTCCGGCAGACCTACTGCAGTGCCATCGGCGTTCAGTTCATGCATATCGGCAACCGGTCCAAGCGTGAGTGGCTCCAGCGAACCATGGAGGCGTCTCTCAATACCATTCAGCTTTCGAGAGACCAACAGATTCGTATCCTGCGGCGGTTGACCGACGCGATCGTGTTTGAAAAATTCGTGCAGCGCAAGTTCGTCGGAGCCAAGTCGTTTTCATTGGAAGGGGCAGAGAGCCTTATCCCCTTGCTCGACATGGTGATTGAACAAGCCGCGCACCACGGCATTGAGCAGATCATTATCGGTATGCCCCACCGGGGTCGCCTGAACGTGCTGGCCAACATTCTGGGCAAACACCCCCGCAAGATCTTTAGCGAGTTTCAAGACGCGCTCCCTGCAAACGGGGACGCTGCGAGCGACGTGAAATACCACCTGGGCTACCACCGGGACATGGTCCATCCAAACGGCGTCAAGATGCACGTGGACCTGATGTTCAACCCGAGCCACCTGGAATTTGTATCGCCCGTGGCCCAGGGTGCCCTGCGCGCAGAGCAAGACAACATGGGCGATCTGGACCGGGAGCGGAGCCTGCTCATCCTGATCCATGGGGACGCGTCATTTGTGGGCCAGGGCATTGTCCAAGAGACCCTCAACCTGAGCAACTTGGCGGCATATCGGGTGGGTGGGACATTGCATATCGTGGTCAACAATCAGATCGGCTTTACCACGCCGCCAGGCCAAGGACGATCGAGTCAGTATGCCACCGACGTGGCGCGCATGCTCCCAATTCCGGTCTTTCACATCAATGGGGAACACCCAGAAGCCGTGGCCCAGGCTGTACATCTCGGTGTGGACTTCAGGCAGCGATTCCAAAGCGACGTGGTCATCGACATGTATTGCTACCGCCGCCGGGGACACAATGAAAGCGATGACCCCACATTTACCCAGCCCTTGATGTACAAAAAAATCGCCCAGCGCCCCACCGTGCAGGAGAGCTACACCCAGCACCTCCTCAGCCTGGGCGGGCTGACCCGGGACGAAGCCGATGAGATTCAGCAAGACCAGCTGGCCCACCTGGAGAGCGAATTTAAAAATACCGATGCGCGGGACAGCGAGCAGTTCCCAGCCCGGCCAAACGCCTTTGAACCCAAGTGGGACAAGTACCACGGCACCACTGGGAGTGAAGTAGCTGGTGCGGTGGACACCGGGGTTGCCGAGGACGTGCTCCAAAGCTTGCTCGACCGGTTGACCACCATACCTCCGGGCTTAAAGGCCCACAAAAAAATTATAAAAATCTTGGCTACGCGAAAATCCATGGCAACTGGCGATCATTTGGTCGACTGGGGTACAGCCGAAGCCCTGGCCCTGGCTTCATTGGCAACAGAGGGCGTTCGGATTCGCCTGTGCGGACAAGACACCCAGCGGGGTACTTTTAGCCATAGACACGCGGTACTCCACGATGTGGAGACAGGGGCGGCCCATATGCCCCTGGCCCATCTCTCACCAGACCAGGCGCCAGTGGAAATCGTCAACAGCCCCTTGTCCGAAGGCGCAGCCCTGGGGTTTGAATACGGGTACAGCACAGTGACCCCAGATGCCCTGGTGATTTGGGAAGCCCAGTTCGGTGATTTTTCCAACGCTGCCCAGGTGTACATCGATCAGTTCATTTCCACGGGCCAGAGCAAGTGGCAACTGCTGTCTGGCCTGACCCTGTTCCTCCCCCACGGGCTGGAAGGCACGGGTCCAGAGCACGCGAGTGCCCGGTTGGAGCGATTTCTCTCCCTGGCTGCGGACGGGAACTACCGGGTCGCGAGCCCAACCACGCCGGCCCAGCTATTTCACCTGCTCAGGCGTCAAATAGTGGCGCCAGCCCGCCTTCCCCTGGCTGTAATGACGCCCAAGAGCATGCTGCGCCTGAGCACCTCTTTCTCAGCACTGGGCGCTCTGGCCTCAGGTCGATTTTTGGACATCATCGAGGATGGGGATGTGCCGCTTGCCACTGCCTCGCGCGTGCTGCTGTGTACTGGTAAGATTTATTACGATCTCATTAACTATCGCACCCTCAACCGCCAGGACGACGTGGCCATTGTTCGCATTGAACAACTCCATCCCCTTGCTTACAAACACCTTAAAAATACCCTCCAGGCCCTGCCCCAGGGCAGGCCGATCGTGTGGGTACAGGAGGAACCCGAAAACATGGGGGCACTCGGTTACATGCGGCTGCGCTTTGAAAAACGGCTATCTGAATTTTGGCCGTTTCATTGTGTCAGTCGACAGGTATCTCCGAGTCCGGCCACCGGGTCTGCCAGCCTTCATAAGCACGAGCAGGCCGAAATCGTGGCGCGCGCATTTGCACCACTCACTTGAGCAACATTTTTGTTAAAAGGAAACACGCCATGACAGTCGACGTCACCGTACCAGATCTGGGAGAGTCCATCAGCGAAGTAGAAGTTGGCGCCTGGTTAAAGGCAGTGGGGGATCCCATTGAACAGGATGCCCCCTTAGTGGAGATCGAGTCTGAAAAGGCCTCAATTGAAGTACCTGCACCGGTTTCCGGAACGCTGGTGGCCATAGTAAAGCAGACCGGTGAAGCCGCACTCATCGGAGAGCTCCTCGGCCAGATCGATCCGGAACCAGGGGCTGCCAGACCCAAAAAAGAAGCGACAGCTCCCCCCAGCGCCGCAGCGCCTAGCGCCGCAGAACCCAGTGCTTCAACGCCGTTTGTCATGCCTGCGGCAAGGCGCGTGCTCGATGAAAACCACGTGCCGGTTGAAGCTGTGACGCCGACTGGTCCGGGCGGCCGGGTGTTAAAAGAAGACGCCCTCACAGCTGTTGCTGGGCGTCAGGACAAAGCTGCCAATGACACGCCGCCCAACGCACCACCCCCTCCCATCACTTCAGATCGCGGCGAGCGAACCCTGCCCATGACACCGATCCGCCGCACCATTGCCAGGCGACTGGTTCAAGCAAAAAAAGACAGCGCCCTGCTGACCACGTTTAATGAGATCGATATGTCCGCTGTTAAACGCCTGCGCGCTGAAGTGAAGGAGGCGTTTGAAAAGCAGCACGGCGTTCGGCTCGGCTTCATGTCGTTTTTTGTCAAAGCAACGGTCGCGTCCCTCAAGCGGTACGAAGCCCTTAACGCTGAAATCAGGGGTGATGCGATGGTATATCGGGACTACTGCGACATCGGCATTGCCATTGGCAGTGGCAAAGGGCTCGTTGTTCCGGTGATTCGCAATGCAGAGCGACTGGGATTTGCCGGCATCGAGCAGTGTATCGCAGACTTTGGCGCCCGAGCCAAGACCGGCGGGCTCACCCTGGAGGAGCTCGAAGGGGGGACGTTTACCATCAGTAATGGCGGTGTCTATGGATCCATGCTGTCGACCCCGATCGTCAACCCACCCCAGAGCGGAGTACTGGGGCTCCACGCCATCAAGGACCGCCCCGTGGCCATTGACGGCCAAATCGTCATTCGTCCCATCATGTATGTGGCCCTGACCTATGATCACCGCATCGTTGATGGCCGAGAAGCCGTGACATTTCTCAAAGAAATAAAAGAGCGCATCGAAAGCCCGGGCCGATTGTTGGTGGAGGTGTGATCATGACTGAAAAACGGTATGATATCGTATTCTTAGGTGGAGGACCGGCCGGTTATGTGGGCGCTATCCGGGCTGCCCAGCTCGGGCTCACCACCGCGTGCATTGAAAAGTCATCGACCCTCGGCGGTACGTGCCTCAATATCGGTTGTATCCCCAGCAAGGCCCTGTTGGACTCTAGCGAGCGCTTTGCCGAGGCGCGCCAATCCCTAAAAACCCACGGCATCCTGGTCGACGATGTGCGACTGGACTTACCGGCAATGATGCGCCGCAAGGAAAAGATCGTGGCCCAACTGACCAAGGGCATCGCCTTTCTCTTCAAAAAAAACAAGATCGACGCCATCACAGGCGAGGCGCAACTCCAGGGCAATGGCCAGGTTCGCGTTGTGGGCGAGCAAACCGTCACAGTGGCGGCTGATCGCATCGTCATTGCCACGGGGTCGACTGCGGCGACCCTCCCCAATGTGCCGTTTGTCAAAGATCGCATTGGCAGCAGCACCGAGGCCTTGTCCTATCCCGCTGTTCCCCCCAGGCTGGTGGTCATTGGCGCTGGGGCGATCGGGATCGAGCTCGGATCCGTGTGGCGACGCCTCGGCTCAGAGGTCACGATTCTCGAATACATGGACCGCATCTTGCCCGGTGCTGACGAGGAAATCGCCAAACACGGCCAGCGCGTATTCAAAAAGCAGGGCATTGTTTTTGAGCTTAGCGCACAGGTATCGGGTGCCCGGGTCACAGGTGATGAATGCACTGTTGCGTTCAACGACAAAGAGATCCAGGCAGATCAGGTTCTGGTCGCAGTGGGTCGAAGTCCCAATACGAGCGGGTTAAACCTGGAAGGCGCGGGCGTTCAAACCAACCCACGGGGATTTATCACAGTAGATGATAACTATCAGACCTCCGTACCGAGCATCTGCGCTGTTGGCGACGTGATCGGCGGGCCCTTGCTCGCCCACAAGGCCTCTGAAGAAGCGGTCGCATGCGTGGAGAAGATCGCCACTGGCACTGGACATGTGGACTACGACACCCTGCCTGGTGTGGTCTACACAGATCCAGAGGTTGCCCAGGTCGGAAAAACAGAGGCAGCCCTGAAGCAAGCAAATATCCCGTATCGAAAAGGTACGTTTTCGTTTCGAGGCATCGGCAGATCCCTGGCCATGGGCAAGATCGATGGCTTGGTAAAAATCCTGGCCCACGCGACGACCGACCGGGTACTCGGCGTGCACATCATCGGTCCCCACGCGGGCGATCTCATCACTGAGGCGGCCACAGCCATGGCCCTGGGCGCGAGCAGCGAGGATATGGCCCGCACCTGGCACGCCCACCCAACCCTGTCCGAGGCAGTAAAAGAAGCAGCCCTGGACGTGAACAACCGCGCAATACACGCATAGAACTTCTCGCCGTGGGCCTCTGCGGATGCGGACACGTCAAAATAAATTCCCGTGGTGTTTTTTTGTCGGTATGTGGTAAATCGACCTCGGAGGTACGTCTTTGTTCAGTTACGTGGATAAAAAAATACGCGAAAAGCTCGAAACAGACGACCGTTTGGTAACGGTCGACTGTCAGGGCAGACCGATAAACGGAGGAGACAAGGCAAAACCCTTCCTGTCAATCCTGGGGCCGATTCCCATTCCACGGGTCATCGGGGATAGGGAGTGGACCCTCTCCTGGTTTTTATTTGTCCGTAGAGTAGAGCTCGCCAATGTTATGGATGCGGCAAACCGGGTGCAAGACGGAAACACGAACGCATTCCGGGAGCTCGTGCAGTGCAACATGTCTGTCAATTCGATCTTTGCCTTGCCTGGATTTCTCAGTCAGCCAAACCCACTGGTTCGCATCCATTCCTGTTGCCTCACAGGTGACGTGTTCGGATCCATGCGGTGCGAATGCGGTCCTCAACTCGAAGCGGCCTTTGAGCAATTGGTTCAAGAGAAGTCTGGCGCAGTGGTGTACATGTCTGGTCACGAGGGCAGGGGCATTGGCTTGTGGGCCAAGGCCATTACCTATCTGTTGCAAGACGATGGCCAAGACACCTACCAGGCCAATGTGTCCTTGGGATTGCCCGAGGATTCCCGGGATTTCACTGACGCGGCCGTGGCCTTGCGGTTTTTGCTAAAAGGCAAGCCCATCCGGCTCCTATCGAACAATCCCCTCAAGCGCCAGCACTTGGAAGATGCAGGACAGACAGTATCTGAAATGGTCTCGCACCTGGCCGGCGTGGGGCAACACAATGTTCGCTACTTGCGCGCCAAAAGGTCCAAAGGTCATTTGCTGCCGAAACTCTAGATGTCTGCAAAGACTAAGATCTTAATAGATGTGTTGAGTTTTGACGTGTCCGCCTACGCCGAGCCTACGGCGGGATCTTGGTTCTTCGTAATCCATCTCGAAACTCGATAACCCCGCCGGAGGCTCGGCGTAGGCGGGCCTCGTCAGATCCACCCATCACACCCACTGCCTTGACTTGACCCCATCTCTTGTGGTTTTAATCCCGATTAATTCAGTGATAGCAAATTTTTTTAGAAACAGCGAAAGGAGGACTGTATGAAAAAAGTGGCATTTGTATCCGTACTCACGTTGGTTGTTCTGAGTTGTGCGCATAAGGAAGGCGTCAAGGCGCCAGGTGCGCAACAAGAGGTTTTGGAGACACCAGATACTGACAAGGAAGGTGGCGCTGCCAAGGCAGTTCCCGAGAAAAAAGATTCAAAACCCGTCGCGTTTTCCCAGGTGGGTGCTGGCAGCAAAGCATTGGCAGGCAATCAGCAGCCAAAAATTCTGCACCTCGTCGCATACAAAGGCAGCAAGGCTACCCGATTGATCAAACCAAACGCATCAGTGACCATCGAGGCGATCGCTCGGGATCCAGATGGTGATGCCCTGACCTATGACTGGCAAGTTGCATTTGGCGCCGGGCAGTTGGAACCCATTGAACAGGGTAAAATCACTTGGAAAACAGGCCGACCCTCAGGCAAAAACGACCTAAAGCTCGTGGTATCTGACGGCCGCGGTGGTCAGACCCAAGCCTTCTTAAAGATCGATGACGGCACAGACCCTATATTCAGTGGAAAGATCGTCACCGTGGGCAACAAGCCGATCCAGAATGCGGACGTTACCGTAAATGGAAATGCTGCCAAGACCGACAGTAAAGGGAAGTTTAAAATAGCGCTCAAGGAAGGTGACGATGAGACCTTTATCGTCACCGTGCGCAAACCCGGATATGGGTTGCTGTCTCGCATATTTGACAAGCCGATTGACGACGTGACCTGGCAGCTGCCGCCTGGGATCAAGCATTCGGTGGATCCCACCAAGCCCATCTCTGTCAAAGCCCCGTTCAGGCGTCGCCAGTGTCGGGGCTCTCTTAGCAGCCGCGTTGACTGGTCCCGCTTTAAAAATCAACACACACCCCGGTTTTATTCGAGCAGTGGCGTCTTTGTGACCGGCCCCTTCCCCGGGGAGCTTCAAGCAGTGGTTGATATCATCGAGGCCGGAACCGAGTGCAGCCCGGGGTTTGCCGTGCAGATCCCGGCCAATTCACTGGTCGATGCCAGCGGCAACCCACCGACTGGGAATGTCACCATCTCCATGTCAACGGTTGACCTGTTTTCGCCCGAAGGCATGCCAGGGGACTACACGGTTCGGACCGGCGAGACAACTGGTGTGATGCGCAGCACTGGCGCCGGCACTATCGACATCTATGGCGGGGGGGGGAAGTCGTATAACCTGAAGACCGGAGCCCAAGCAGAGCTGACAATCCCGGTCGATCCATTGCAGGTAAAAAAGTTTCCTAAGTCCATTGCACCCACTATCCCCCTGCTCATCTATGATGAAGCACGGGGCATCTGGAAAGTTGAAGGCACCATGAAGCTCAATCAAAAAGGGGATGCCTACGTGGCCAAGGTCGGTCACTTCTCTGCGTTTAACGCGGATTTGATCAAGACCGATCAATCCTGCGTGCGCGTGGATAGCCAAGGCATCCAAGGGGACTACAACCTCGAAATAACGATCCCGATTGCCGGCAGCGCACCTGTTGTCAGAACGTTTAACGTGGATAATACGCCTGAGACCCTGCACGCTGTTTACAACCTGCCGAGCAATACCGACATTGTCCTGCGCCCCTTTCGCATGGAGGCGACCGGACCCGTTCCCCTGGGCAACTTTGGGGTAAATACCGGCCCCCCCCAGGTGCCAACCGATCCCAATCGCCCGGTCTTTCCCTACCAGGCGTGCCAGAGCGAGGTGTTTTTGGAGGAGCAGTCTACCGTGCCCGACACTCCTGCTGCGCCCACCAACCTGCAGGGGCAATGGTCATCCCTGTCAACGCTCAACCTGACCTGGACAGACAACGCAACCAACGAAACCGGGTATCGCATCTATAGGTCCTTCTATAGTGCGAGTGGTCCCTTTGACTACTTGGGTCAGGTGCCGGCCAACACCACATCTGAGCCGATCACTGATTTAATGCCGTGCCAGGACCACTGGTTCCGGGTGTCAGCTGTGAACGGGAGTATAGAATCGGCCTATTCAAACTCAATCCATGCACCACAAAACACTGTTGCGAAAGTTGCCTTTACTGGAAGCCTGCCATCCCCGTTCGTCAACGACGGGGTAACCCACACGGTCTATTGTTTTGACTCTCAGGTTTATAACGGTGGGTACGGGCTCCTCGATATGCAGCGCGATCATGTCATGGCAAACGAGTCAACAGGTGACCCACAGAGAGTCTTTCCCAGGGAGCCCGTACTGAGACAGGATCTGTCCGGCCGATGGGATCTCGTCTACGGCAGCAGGTATGACGGGCCGTCCGATATCGTGCTTTATGGACGGTTGAGCAGCTGGGCCAGTTACCACAGGAGTCAGTTTTTTGCGGTGTATCTCTCATTTGATGAACAATCAGGTCAGATTGCGCCATTCTCTATGTGGGCGGGTGACATGGATACTGACGTTCAGACGCCATTAGGTGATGAGTGGGGCAAGGTAATGGCCTCAACTCAGAGTCCGCCGTCGTTACCTGATGGGCTAGACGGTTATATGCCCGGCAGCAGTGGCCAGTTGGGATATCTTTACGGCCGAGTCGTTGGGAACGTGTTTTTCGTAACCCCGTCAGGCACAACTTACGGGTCGAGTATCAATATTGAGTTCAATATGCCGATCCACAACGAATAGTAACCCTGCACGCGATCACAGCTCAATGTCGTAGGCCGGCCTTTTGAATGACTGCCTGGAGTTGCTTTAGCCGTCTGTCTACTAAATCATTAATACTGTCTTTAGAAAATTTTCCGCTTTTTAATCGCTTGCCGGCTTTGATGCCGGTCAGCACTTCAATGCCTTCGTCTACCGTGTTGACCGCGTAGATGTTGAATTTGTTTTTCTCAACCGCGTCGATCACTTCTTTTTCCAGCATCAGATTCCTGATATTGGTCTTGGGAATCAACACGCCCTCGTTCCCGGTGAGGCCACGCTTTTCGCAAATTTTAAAGATACCTTCTATCTTTTCGTTGACCCCGCCGATGGGTTGGATCTCGCCGAGTTGGTTCACCGATCCGGTCACGGCGATGCCCTGGCGGATGGGGCATCCAGATAGGGCAGACAGCAGTGCGTAGAGCTCGGCACTGGACGCGGAATCCCCGTCTATTTCATCGTAGGATTGCTCGAACGTGATGGAGGCAGAGAGTCCGAGGCGCTGGTCCTGTGCGTACCGACCGCCGAGATACCCAACCAGGATCATCGCGGCCTTGTCGTGGATGGCACCGGATAGCTGGACTTCCCTGTCGATGTTGACCACCCCCCTGCGGCCCGCGTAAGTGCGCGCTGTGATGCGAACGGGGATGCCAAAAGAATCCCCAAGCGTGTCGTACAGGGCGATGCCATTGATCTGGCCCACGGCCATGCCCCGAGTCCGGATAAGGATGGCACCCTGGCGGATTTCCCGGGCGATCCTATCGCAAAGGGCACTGTTTCTGTATCGGTTTTCAGTAACCGCCTGATCCACGTCCCGGCCTCGAATGGACCGGGCACCTGCCTCTCGGGCAAACAAATTGGCCTCGGCCACTACGTCGAGGAGATCGGCCCGACGTGCGGTCATTCGCTCCTGATCTCCCACCCTACGCGAGGCATAGTCCACGAGCCTGACCATGCCCTGGCGATGCAGGGGTAAGTGGTTCTCTTCGCGGCAGACCTGACCGAGGAATTGGGCCAGCTGCATCACATTGCCGCGCGTACGCCTCATGGAGCCCTCGAAGTCGGCCTTGACTTTAAAGAGGCGGCCGAATTCTTCGTCTTCTGTTTTTAAGAAGTAATATGCCTCGTGATTGCCGACCAGGATCACCTTGAGCTTTAGGGCCACGGTGCCTGGCTTCATCATGCCCGCGACCCGCAAGCGCCCCTCCCCACTTGCAGTGCCCTCATCCACGCGCACGCCTTTATGGCGTAGGGAGCGCTTCAGGCAATCCCACGATCCTTCCTGGGATAGAAGATCGCCCACCTGAATGAGCAGATATCCGCCGTTGGCCTGGTGCAGGGCCCCGGCCCGGATCATGGTGTGATCGGTTGCCATGCCCCCAGGCGCTTCCCGGTATTCAAAATAACCGCACAGGTTCGAGGGGGTCGGCATCCGCTCGACAATGACCGGCGCTCCCTTTTGGCCAGTGCGATCCACAGCCACGTTGATCTGATAGATGTTATGGACATCCATCGGGGGAAGATCCCCATCATCGGTGCCCTCTGGGTCTTCTTGGGGAATGAACGTCCTGTGGTTTTCCAGTATGTGATCTCTCACTTCAGAGAGGTAGTTTGTCACGTCTCCGTTGACCTGCTCATAGCGATCCGATACCTCGCCGATGAGCTCAGATACCAACTGGGAGATAGCGCGCACTTCTGCCGTTAGGAGGCGCTCGTTGTGCTCCCGTTCGAGCTGGCGTCGGCCAAATGAAAACGCGTCCAGATGCTCTTGAAAGGCCACCACGTTCGATTCGATGCGCTGCCGATGGGTTGCCGGCAGTGTTTCAAAGGCCTTTTGATCCAGTGCCTTGCCGTTCAACAGCGGTACGACTTTGAGATTTTCGTCTTCCTCCTCGATGCGCAGATCGAGCTGCTCGGCCGCGTCCTGGGCCTGTTTGGTCAATGCATCGGCCTGCTTGCGCGTGTCTGCCACAATACCGGCGCGAATATGGCCAAAGGCGCCGTCAGACAGTACCCGTTGCAAGGTCCGCTCGAGCTCGCCTACCAATTGCTCCATATCTCTGGCGAGCTGACGCCCCTTGCCCGCGGGCAGCAATATGGGGCGCGGTCGCTCGGGTTCTCGAAAATTGTACACGTAACAGAGGTCGTCCGGGATGGGCGCGTCAGCTGCGCGTTCCTTTAAAATACGCTCTAAGGTGGAGGTCTTGCCGGATCCAGGTTCCCCCGCGGCAAAGATGTTAAACCCTCTGGTGCCAATGCCCAGGCCGATCTCGACAGCGCGCATGGCCCGCTCCTGGCCGATCATGCCCCTGTACGGTGAGAGCTTGGCAGTGGTTTCAAACGGCAGCCAACTATTGGGTAGGGTCTTGGTCAACTGGGCAGCTTTGAGCCGGAATTTCTTTGGGTGCGTCATTTGTTTTCCATGGTCGATGGTCACCACTGTGTCTATCAAAGTGTGCTCCGTATTCTCAATCGCGCCATAGATATCGGTTAGGGCGGACTATTTGTCAAAGGCGGGGTAATGAGTATCATGTCACGCCATGAGATAGGGCCTTTGGGCTTTATCAGAAGGGAAAGTTATGGATAGAAATATTAATCATCTAAGCGTATGTGCATTTATCGCCGTGGCCTTGGCCATTGTCCCTGAGGCAGCGGCAAAGAAGCCATCTCTGTTGGACGTGGATCAGCTATTTGGGATGGCGTGGCTTTCTGATCTCACAGTATCGCCGGACGAGCCTGTAGCCGCGTTCGTGGTCAAGCGGTTCAGCATGGAGAAGAACAAAGCCACTTCGTCCATTTGGATCGTATCTCTCGACACGGGCACTGTCCGCCGGTTGACCCGATCAAATAACTCGGATTGGGCGCCCCGTTGGCGACGCCCCGGGGAGCTGGCCTTTTTATCGCGCCGATCCGGCACTGCACAGGTTTGGAGTATCGACATCCATGGCGGTGAAGCGCGCCAGCTGACGGATCTACCGCTGGAGATAAATAACTTTGCCATCGCGCCAGATGGGATGCACCTGGCCGCTCAGATCATGGTGTATCCGGAGTGCAAAACCCTGAGATGCACTGCGAAAAAGATCGAGCAACAGAAAAAGAGCCCGGTCAAGGCCCGGATTTACGATGCACTGCTATATCGTGTATGGGATACCTGGCGCGACGGACGAGTGGGGCATATCTGGTGGGTGCCGCTTAAGGGGGGCAAACCCAGGGATCTAACCCCGGGCAATTGGCAGACCCCGCCCCTCGATCTGGGATCGGGCATGGATCTCTCCATCTCGCCAGATAGCAAGCACGTGGCCTTTACAGCCAATGCCACTGAGCAGCCAGCCTGGAATACCAACAACGACATTTTTATCGTGCCCGTGGCCGGGGGAAAACCCGAGAATATCACCGCGGCCAATAAGGCATGCGATGCCGGGCCGGCCTTCTCACCAGACGGCCGTACCCTGGCCTACCTCGCCATGGAGCGACCGGGTTATGAAGCTGATCATCGCGTGCTCACCCTCTACGACCTTAAGACCAAAAACAAGACCCCCCTTACAAAGGCGCTCGATCGCTCGGTTTCCCAGTTCGCCTGGTCGAAAAAAGGCCATGAGATCCTATTTGCCGCGCCGGACCAGGGGCACAAACCCGTTTACCGGCTCTTTGTAAATGCCAAGAGATTCTCAAAGCTCATCGACAAGCACACCAACTCGTATCCCCAGTACGGGCAACGTGGCGACACCATTTTATTTTTGCAGCAGCGTTTGTCTCGGCCGCCAGAGGTTCATGCGGCCTCCATTTTCGGCTCGGGTGAGAGGCCGCTGACGAAGATTAATGGATCGCGGCTCGCCAACATTAAAATGGGTGCATCTCAGGAGATCACCTTTGCCGGCGCTGACACAGACCCTGTGCACGGTTTTTTGATCACGCCCCCTGGGTTTCGTGCAAATAAGAAATACCCCCTGCTGGTGTTGATACACGGCGGGCCTCAGGGAATGGTCGCAGATGCGTTTCATCCCCGCTGGAACCTGCAGCTGTTCGCCGCGGCAGGCATTGTCGTGGCAGCGTTCAACTTTCATGGATCCTCGGGCTATGGGCGAGCGTTCAAGGACGCGGTGAGCAAAGACTGGGGCGGCAAGCCGTACGAAGATATCATGAAAGGTGTGACCTACGTCACAAAAAAATTCAAATTCATCGACCCTAGGAATGTCTCCGCTGTCGGTGCCTCCTATGGCGGCTATATGATCAACTGGATCCTGGGCAACACGGATCGGTTTCGGTGTCTGATTTCTCACGCCGGGGTTTTTGACCACGCGAGCTTTTACGGAGCCACGGAGGAGCTGTGGTTTCCCGAATGGGAATTCAACGGCACGCCCTGGTCCAACCCGGCCCTGTATGCCAAGCACACACCGTCTCAAAACGTCAAGCGCTTCAAGACCCCCACCCTGGTCATCCACGGAGAGCACGACTACCGGGTGCCCTACACCCAGGGGCTTCAATTGTTCACCGCGCTACAGCGCCAGGGAGTGGCGTCCAAGCTCCTGTTTTTTCCGGACGAGACCCACTTTGTGAAGAAGCCCCAAAACGCCAAGCTCTGGTGGCACACCATGCTGGGCTGGATCGCCGAGCACGCAAACATACCCTGGCAACCGCCAGACCAAGTCCGCATCAAGAAAAGCCGCGGACCGAAGAAGAAGCCCAAAAAATAAAACAACCGCCGGTGATCTCTACCCCGCCTGTCGTGGTGGGTGTTACGAAAGTCTTGTCAAAATCCCCCCAACCCCCTTTTTCAAAGGGGGAGCATTCGAAAGTCCCCTTTGAAAAGGGGATTTAGGGGATTTCGTCCTAACGGATAATACATCAAATATTCCCTTTCACGACATCCTCAAAGGGAGGCGTTCAAAACCTCAGTCAGGCCAGACTGCCCTTCAACAGCAGGGTGAGGAAACTTTTTTTTAAAACGGTCGAACAGAGGGGTGGAGGTGAAAAAATGAAACGTTTAAAAATGTGTGCAATGGTTGCTTCTTTTGCAATGGTCGCTTTTTTTTCCCAAGATACCCTGCCTGATGAAAAGTTCCAAAACCGACATGCCGGCATCAAAAAAGCCGAAGAATTGGTGATGGTCCTCGGCGAACAAGAGGTCATTGAGGCAAGGGATATCGCCAGCTTTTCCGAGAGCACCCGCGGGGTAATAGAAGTGAAAATTCCGAGGGAAGGTCGAAAAATGATCATCACGGCCCTGAAAACAGGGACAACGTCTTTGTTGCTGATCGATCACTCCGGTGAGGAACACACTGTGTTCATCACCGTGTTTGCCCAGCGGCCCGAAACCATCATTGGGGAGTTGAAGGCATTGCTAACGGGCATTGAGAACATTGGGTTTCGTCGGGTCGGACCTCGGATTTTTATCGATGGCACGGTCTCTTCAGATGCTGATCGAACCAAGGTGAAGCAGGTGGTTAAGGTATACCGCGGCCAGGTCGCCTCCCTCGTGACCGTGGATGCGGAGGTCGTGCTGCCCCAGACCAATATCCGGCTGGACCTCGCGTTTGTAGGCCTGAGGCGCCGCTCTGGATACCGGGCGGGTATCTCTTGGCCAGATGCGTACGGTGCTTCTGGCGCGCTTGAAGGGTCGGTCAACTTGCTTACCGGCAGCCTATCGGCTTCATACCAGGTAGTGGATCAGGCCCTGCCAGCACTGGAAATGGCTGCCCGTCACGGCTGGGCGCGCATTCGGAAGCGGGCCACGGTCTTGACCACGAGCGGCAACAAGGCCACGTATGAGGCTGGCGGCGAGGTCAACATCGCGGTTGCGGGGTCCCAGGCAGCTGAGCTGCGCACGGTTCCTTACGGCGCTCGACTCAGCGTGCTGCCGCGCTTGGCAAAAGGGCGCGACATCCTGGACCTGGACATTGAGGCCGAAGTATCGGATCTCACCGAGACCACCCAGAACGTGCCAGGCAGGTCCATTTCCCGGGTTAAGACAACAGTGCACCTCGGTTTGGGCCAGTCGATTCTCCTGGGCGGACTCGATTTTGTTTCTGAATCCAGGACCAAATCCGGCCTGCCAGGCCTGTCGCGCATACCGATTTTTGGACTCTTTTTTGGAACCAACAGCCACCAGGACGACCAGGAAGAAGGGATCATCGCGGTCACCCCGACCGTGATCGACACCGTGGATCAGGAAGGCAGGCGCCTGCTAGAAGAAGCCCTTAAAAAGTTCGAAACATTTGATGGGGATTTTTAAGCGCCGGTCATCATCCATACAACATTGCCAATCGAGTTCACCCAGTGCGAAATGCACTTTGCAGGTGCGTACGTCTCGGTGCAGTTTGAAGGGCCAGATGCGACGATTGGATCCTAGATTGAGTGTGCGGTAATCTATCAATCCTTATAGAATTTATTGGTTTTTCGTTCACCTGATCATCTGTTCTGTTGTTCTGGCGCGATATTTGCGTCTACACTGACCCCGATTTCGAGGACACCCCCCACTTGGGTCTCACGTTTCAGGAGAAAATCCAATGTTTGATTTACCGTCGGCTGAATTGAGAAAAAAACAGGGTCAAGCCCCTCTCTCTGATGCCGAAACAGGAACCGCAAAGACAAGCCGCAGTGCCCCTATGGCCCGGGGCAATGAAAATCTCGCGAGGCATCGGTTGAAACTGCTATTTGACCCGGGTAGCTTCGAAGAGATTGGGGCAGGTGTGGTCAATCGATCCACTGATTTTGGCCTGGATAAAAAGCAAATTCCCGGGGACGGGGTCATCACCGGCAGTGGCGAAGTCAACGGTAGGGTGGTCTTTGCGTTTTCTCAGGACAGATCTGTCATGGGGGGCTCCTTGGGCGAGGCGCATGCCAAGAAAATCACTCGCATCCAGGATTTGGCCATGCAGGCCAAGGCGCCCTTGGTCGGCATCAACGATTCAGGGGGCGCGCGTATCCAGGAAGGCATCGACTCCCTAGGGGGCTATGGCGAAATTTTTAGGAGGAACGTCAGAATGTCTGGCATGTGCCCACAAATATCAATGATTATGGGCCCCTGTGCCGGTGGCGCAGTGTATTCGCCAGCGCTTACGGATTTTGTGGTCATGGTCCGCAAGCAGAGCTACATGTTTCTGACCGGGCCCAAGGTTGTCAAAACAGTGACGTTTGAGGACATCGATGCCGAGACCCTGGGTGGTGCCGATGTCCACGGAAAGACCACTGGCATTGCACATCTCGTCTACGATGACGATGAGGCCGCGATTCGCGGTGTCCGCGAACTGCTGAACTATCTGCCTGCCAGCTATCTCGTAAGACCCATCTCCATTACGCCCACAGATCCCATCGACCGGGACATCGCCGGGATCGAAGACGTTCTGCCCAGATCTTCCCGCCAGGTTTATGACGTGAAAAAAATTATCGCGATTATCTTTGATAAAAAGAGCTTCTTTGAGATCCAAAAGAATTGGGCAAAAAACATCATTATCGGATTTGCTCGGCTGGGAGGTATGGCGGTCGGGGTCATCGCCAATCAACCCGCAGCCATGGGGGGCGTGCTCGACTTTAATGCATCCCGCAAGGCAGCGCGCTTTATCAGGACATGCAACGCATTTAACATGCCCATCATATCTTTTGTCGATGTTCCTGGTTTCCTGCCAGGCACTGGTCAAGAACACAACGGCGTGATCGCACACGGTGCAAAGCTGATGTATGCGTATTGCGAGGCCCAGGTGCCCAAGATCGCCGTGATACTTCGCAAGGCGTATGGGGGTGCGTACATCGTGATGTGTTCCAAGCACGTGGGTGGCGATGTCAACTTGGCCTGGCCCACTGCAGAGGTTGCGGTGATGGGCGCGCCCGGAGCGGTGGAGGTCCTCTTTAGCAAAGAAATTGCAAGTGCCAAAGACAAGGATGTGGTGGCAGGTAAAAAACTGGAAGAATACGAAAACAAGTTTTTGAATCCAGAGCGAGCTGCCCAGCGCGGATACATTGACGCTGTCATCTCGCCTGAGGAAACCCGCCACAAATTATATAGACACCTCAAATCCCACCTGGGAAAAACCGAAGATCCTGTTCCCAAGCGAAATGGAAATATGCCCACCTAGCAGCATTTTGACTGGCAATATCATCGGAATTGCGGTAATAATGGCGAAGAAAAAAGGGAGCGCGAAACGAACCAAGGGAGGGATGCTTGAAAGCCGGTCCGTCTCGCACTCCCGAAAGGGGAGGGGTACTCCGCAGGTAAGCGGATCCCGCGGTTTCCTCATTATCAATGTAATCACCCTTAAAGCCGAGCGCTAGACCATCCAATAGCGAACGATTGTTGCTCGTTTTTGCTTCGAAATCGGGTGTTTTCAAGCGCTCTCAGTTAACAGGATCTTTCGTCATTCGAACTGATTCGACAAAGTGCCAGAAGCGCTCTGGCCTCTTCATTGTCGCCCAGCCAGGCACTCATCTTAAAGGCGCACATTGCCCGCTTAATAGATCCCCTGCGCAGTCGGCTAATCCCGGCTGCTAACCACAGCGCCTCATTTCTCGGATGGCTGAACAACATTGCCGTGAGCAAGGCGTCCGCCTGATCGGTCCGTCCCAGGGCCATTAGATCGAGGGCACACGCCAATGCGATCTCCACTTGGGCCTGTGTTTCTTCAGGGCACTCCCCATGTTGCGGCCATTCCCGTTCTTTGTTGCATATCGTCTCTGGGTTGCGGGTTACTGGATCCATTTTTATGCTCCTTTCGCAGATCCGCACCGGCAAATCATCCCGGACAATGCTGCCGGCACCCCTCCTTTCGGACGCTTGCAGGAAAATGTTTCCAATTTAGCCAAACAATTTATTAATTAAAGACCAATGGCATTGGCAGCCCAACCCCTGAATGATACTTGTCTGAAGATACTTGCTTGAACAGATGAACGGAAAAGAGAGACATATCCTACTCGTTCCCAACGAAGACGGATTCGGACCGTCTGCGTTTGGATATTATATTGCATCGGCCCTGCTCCAAGCAGCGCCCGACTTCAGTATCACTGTGTGGAACAGGTCTCGATTTGCCTACAACAAAGCGCTGTACAAGAAATCCATTGCAACGGGCAGGGTCACTGTCGAACCCGTGTGGAACCTAATTCAGCTCCAAAAAGAAGACGGTTTTGTGTCGATCCCGCAGACCCTGACGACCATCGGCGACTACAGATCAGCGAGCGACAGGTATCCGACAGATGCCGTTCGTCGAGATTTTGATCTGGTAGTTGAGATCGGTGTGCCAGCCGCAGCCAGATGGGCTGAGGAAAACGAGATCCCGTGTATTGGCGTGTTTGACCACTGCTGGAGCAAAACATTGGATATGATGTTGTCAGATGCCGCGTCTTCTGGGATCGCTCCAGTATCGGACAAGGAAAGAGAAGCGTGGCAGCGGCTCGTCGTCCAAATCCAGAGGGACGAGGCTTCGGCGGGATCTCTTTTCCTGTTTCCCAGGTTCATCACGCCAGACCCCTATTACCGCCATTGGAAAAATACGGCCAAAGCTCAACCCTTTGAGCTCGGAGGTGTGTTGGGTGGGCATGTCGGTCTAACCCGATCAGCAGCCCAACAGCGATTTGGGTTGAAGCCAGGTGAGGTCAATATCCTCATCCAAGGCGGGGACACGCCTGCTTGGGATTCCCTGTTGAAAAAGCTCATCCCAGCATTACGCGCCCAGGGGCAAAGCGAGCTCGAAAAACGAAAGATCACCCTGCTCATTTACGTCCCGCATCGACTCCAGCACACCCTGACCTCACAACGTGCGCTACACCCGCGTCTGACAAACGTGCGGATCTTCGACACCCTGCCCAACGGTACCCTGCAAAACATCCTGCCTGCAGTGGACCTGATCGTTACCCGGGCTGGTGGCGGCACGGTAAACGATGCGGTGGCGTGCCAAACCCCGTTCGTATGCGTGCGAGAAACCGGTCACTCCCAGGTCGAAGCCATACTGGATGCATGCTTGAAAGATGGCTTGACGCGCTCAATAGAACTCGCGGATCTGCTGGACGATCCATTGCATGCTGTGCTGGGGCAACTGGACCGTGTAACAGAAAATGAGCGCATCGTGCGCAACATGTCCAGCATCCGGCCGGGTCGAGAAGCCCGGGTCGTGCAGGCGATCATCGATCTCTGCCAATAAGCCCATGTGCCCAGAGCGTCATGTCTGATAGGGCTTAAGACCCCTCTGATGTTGGAACACAAATGGCATCCACATATTCTCCGGGCGAATCGATCTGTAAAAAATGGCCTGCATGGGGTAGCTGGGTGATTTTTGCTGTTGGAAAAGTCTCTCGCAATATGCGGCCCGGGCCATCCCACGGCTGATTTGGATCTTGCATCCCCCAGACCAGATGAACAGGGAGGTTCACGCGTCTGAGCGCTTCCATATTTCTCATCGTGTCTTCTGGTGTCAAGGCAGAGAGCATCCGCTGAAATTCTATCCGACCCTGCTTATCCGTTGCCTTCCCATCCCAGAAAATACGGGAGACCCGGTCTCTTGTGAGGCAGTCTGGGTCGTGAACAGCACGGCGCAGCTGCTTATTGGCGATGAAATTTGGAAAGAGACCCACCCCTGCCATGTGTTTGAACAATCCTCTTTTTGCGATCCATATCAGCATCGCAATGCTGGAAACCGGCCAAGTATCTGCTGTGATAACATTGCTGAACGTCACCCTGCTGAATAATGCCGTTGCCTGAGTCATCATGATCTGGGCGACCCCGCCCCCGATATCGTGCGCAATGAGCCAGATGTCCTGGTGGCCTGCCAGCTCGAGCCACTGAATCAACAGTCGGGCAGCGCCGGCAATGGCATAATCACCACCTGCTGGCAAACGGGTCTGCCCGTATCCAGGCAGATCTGGGGCAATGGAGTGCCACCCCCTGACGCTGGTTATTGCAAGCGTCTCCCTCCAGAGCTCAGCACTGGCTGGAATGCCGTGAATAAACAGGGCAACCGCCTTGTGGTGGGATCCGGATTCGAGATACGATAGCTTTGTATCACCGATCACAGCTGTTTTTCGTTCTACTGAATGCATCCGATACTCCATTAAATTCTTCGGGTGGGCGTGACGTCGACAAATAAATCACAATACGCGGCGCACCCATGCGCTTTTTCGCAACACGGCTGTGATGGCGAGACTCAGCAAGCCAGTTCCCACTGCGGCGATGACCAACTTGGCGATCGTGGGTATGGGCACCGGGAGCAGCGCCACATTAAACCCAACAAGTACGGGTGCGTGAAAGATGTAGATGCCGTAGGTATTGGCTGCGACCCATCGATTGATGTTGCCTGCGCGGTTGTACCGATGGAAAAATAAGTAGAGAAAATAGGTGATTAACGCCACCATGGCCAGTGATTCCCATACACTGTAGCCGAGTGACTGCCAGGTGATACCACCGCTGACCTTTTGGACAAACCGTTCGCTGTCGTCCAGGATGCCGCCCAGGATGCCCAATATCATCAACGCTGGTATCAGGCTGATTGCGATCCCTTTGGCCAGGCGCTTCTGGGTCTTGCCAATCCGACCTAGCCAGTCGCCGCGATAGGCAACGATGCCGATGAAAAAGCAAAAGGTGTAGTGGGTGAAGAAGCCGAGCTGAAGATAGAACCACTCCTCGCCAATGGGATAAAACACCCGAACGCAAAAGGAGCCGGCTGCCAGTAGAACAGCGGTCACCAACAACTGCGGGTGTGATGGATATCGCCCCGCTGACCACTTCACCGGCTTGGCCCTGGGAAATACCAGGCGAACAACTGCGTAAATCAGCGAGAACATCAACAGGGCCTGGACAAACCATAGGTGGGTCGTGGCTGTGGTCCAGATCCACTCAAACGGCTCATCCCGCCCGGCTCGGATCAAAAAACGGGTGACATTGACCAGCACAATTGCATTGAAAATGAGGGGAATACCCAATCGCATCAACCGGCCTTTGACAAACGTGGCCGCCCCTTTGGCATCGAACGAGGCAGGGGTGAAAAACCCTGCCAACAGGAAAAAGGCAGACATGAAATAGGATTGGTTGAACGCGTTAAACAAGGGCAGCAGGAACCGGCTGATCTCATCGGCTGCTGGATCTTTAATCCACCAGCTCCCTGAACCGCCATAGGCAATGGCAGCATGGTGCAAAATGACCATTGCGGTCAACCAGATGCGAAAATTGTCGATATAGGCCGACCGATCGGCTTTTGACGTCAGACGTCTGCTATCAGGTTTGCGTGGCGTGTTGTCCGAGCCCATTGCAATCGTCTTCCTAAATTAATTAAACACATATCATTTTACGTATATTTTGAGTCGCTAGTTCTGAAAAGCCTTCTAAAAAGCCAACCCGGATACTGCGATGAATATAGAACTGCTCAATTGTATAAATATTTAGCATAAATTCGTTACTTTATTCGGTTGGAGAAAAATTCAACTTACGTCTGTTAGGGTATTCAATTTTGAAAAAATTTGGTTTAGGTCTTAATGAAGAACAACTGGATGAGGACAGCGTACCCAGCATGGTAGATGATACAGGCGAAACATACATTCCCCAGTCTAATCTAATCATCATTGTGGGCAACTATGGGTCGGGCAAGACAGAGGTCGCAGTAAACCTGGCTCTGTATTTGAGCCAGTGTGGAAACCAGATCTCAATAGCTGATCTCGACATTGTCAATCCATATTTCAGGTGCCGAGAGGCCCAGGCGCTGATGCGTAGCGCGGGGATTCGGGTGGTCATACCGCCAGGTGCCCACCAATTTGCTGACTTGCCCATTGTCGTGCCCGAGATAAAGGGCATGCTCCATCCTGGGGCTGGGCATATTTCCATTTTCGACGTGGGCGGCGATGATGTGGGGGCCACATTGCTGTCGTCATTTGTGGCAGCGCTCGGGGATTCGGATTACAGCCTCCTGCAGGTCATCAATGCCAAGCGCCCGTTTACAGATACGGTAGATGGGTGCTTAAAAATGAAATCAGACATCGAGGCTGCTTCCCGGCTCAAAGTGACTGGCTTCATCTGCAATACCCATCTCATCGAAGAAACAACCCCCAGTGTTATTGCCGAGGGATATGCCTTAACCGAACAGGTCTCCCGTGCCTGTGGCCTTCCCATTGAGCTGGTGACTGCCGTGGGCGATCTGGCTAGGTCTCCCATTGTGACCGCTCTAACTGCCCGAATTTTCGAGCTTAAAAGAATAATGGCGCCTCCGTGGTTGCGAACTCGTGAAAAACCCGATAGGGCGGAAGAGAAGGTGCCGGCTGGCAGAACAAAACCGATTTTTAGGCCCTAAAGGAGCCCGAGAGAAAATGCCGAAGATCGAAGTCATGGTAGAGCGGTGCAAGGGGTGTGAACGCTGCAATGACGCATGCCCACAGCGCATCGTGCAAATGTCGCCAAAGCTAAACGCCAAGGGATACAATTTTGCAGTATTGGCCGATCCACCCCGCTGCATTGGGTGCCGCATGTGTGCCATTTCATGTCCGGATTCGGCCATTGAAGTGTTTGTTGAAGGCGCCCAATACGAATTTTTCGCGTATTAGGAAGGAGGCTTTGACAGATGGCAAAGATACTGATGAAGGGAAATGAAGCCATTGGAGAAGCCGCGATTCGAGCGGGTTGCCTCCATTTTTTTGGATATCCCATCACCCCCCAGAGCGAAGTGCCGGAATACCTGGCCAGGCGATTGCCCGAGGTGGGGGGGGAGTACATACAAGCAGAGAGCGAGGTCGCGGCGAGTAATATGATTTACGGTGCCGCAGGCGTTGGGATGCGCGTGCTGACCACGTCTTCATCGCCGGGCATCAGCCTCATGAGTGAGGCGTTGTCCTATATCGCTGCTGTGGATATTCCAGTGGTGCTGGTCAATATCATGCGTAGCGGCCCAGGACTCGGCGGGATCCTGCCGGCCCAGAGCGATTATCTACAGGCAACCAAGGGCACGGCCCACGGCGATTTCAATATGATTGTTTTGGCGCCGGAATCGGTCCAGGAAGCTGTCACCCTGGTTATGCAAGCGTTCGAGTTGGCTGAAAAATATCGATGTATCGCCATGGTGATCGGCGACGGCATGATCGGACAGATGATGGAGCCCGTGGAATTCCCAGATATGGCAGTGGGACCGCCCCTCGATCCAGGGGATTGGGCCCTCACCGGCTGCGAGGGACGCAAGCGTCGTATCGTGAATTCCCTCTATTTGAATCCAGAGGAATGCCACGCCCGTAACGTGGCACTAAAGGAAAAATTCGATCGCATCACTCAAAACGAACAGCAATGGGAGCTTTACAATTGCGATGATCCCTATGACCTGCTCATCACCGCCTTTGGCATGATGGCGCGTATTTGCAAGACCGCGATCGACACACTTAAAGCCGAGGGCATTAACGTGGGATTGTTCCGGCCGATAACGGTCAATCCGTATCCATATGAGGCCTGCCGCAGTGCCCTTGAAAAGGCAAAGCAAGCCCTTTGCGTGGAGATGAATATGGGCCAGATGATCGAGGATGTCCGCCTGGCCGCAGCTGGTAGCCGGCCCATTGATTTTTATGGAAAAGCAGGTGGGCTCATTCCCTCGGTCGAAGAAGTCATCGAGAAAATTCGCGCGCTGCTCGAAAAGTGAGATATGAGGAGACGCCAATGAAGAAAATCTTTGCTTTTACCGAAGGGATGACCCGCAAGCCCACCCATTACTGTCCGGGCTGCACCCATGGCGTGATCCACCGGTTGGTGGGGGAATGCATCGAGGAGTTGGGGATTCGGGGTAGAACCGTCGGCGTGGCGCCGGTGGGATGTTCTGTGCTCGCCTATGAGTACTTTAACTGCGACATGTTCGAGGCATCCCACGGCCGGGCACCTGCTGTGGCGACCGGGGCCAAGCGCACGCGACCCAATCTTATCGTCTTTACATATCAAGGGGACGGAGACCTGGCATCCATTGGCATGGCCGAGATCGTCCACACGGCCAATCGCGGGGAAAAGGTTACTGCCATCTTTGTCAACAACGCCATTTACGGCATGACCGGTGGACAAATGGCCCCCACGACCATGCCCAATCAGCGGGCCACCACTTGCCCGGCAGGTCGGGATGTGGACAAAGCAGGGCACCCCATACGGGTTGCTGAAATGATCGCCTCGCTCAGGACACCGGCGTATATCGCCCGCGTCTCAGTCCACACGCCGGGCGAGACCATCAACGCCAAACGGGTTATCAAGCAGGCCTTTGAGTACCAGGTGGCGGACCGGTGTTTTACATTTGTCGAAGTCCTGTCCACATGCCCTACGAATTGGGGTCTCTCGCCACGGGAATCCGAGAAATGGCTCGAGCAGAACATGATGCCGTATTACCCACTCGGCATACACAAACGTCCAGAAGATGCCTAGTGCTATGTCAGGCGTATTCTGCTGGGTAACCCTTGGCATTCCCCCTTTGAAAAAGGGGGTTAGGGGGATTTTCGAAAACTGCGGGGATATTGACGAAATCCCCCCAACCCCCTTTTCAAGGGGGAGTTTATTACTCGTCACAAAGTACCTGACGCCTAGGGAGTCGCGATGAACACAACTGAAGTCCTTATGGCTGGATTTGGCGGGCAGGGCATGCTGCTGTCGGGCAAACTCCTTGCCTACGCTGCAATGCATCGGGGAAAGCAGGTGAGCTGGCTGCCCTCATACGGACCTGAGATGAGGGGCGGGACGGCAAATGTCACGGTGTGTATCTCGGATCGACCCGTTGGATCCCCTTACATTACCAAGCCAACTGCCCTGTTGGTGATGAACCAGCCCTCCTTAGAGAAATTCGGCCCAAGGGTAAAGCCGGGCGGCTTTATCGGTGTCAACACCACCCTGGTGCCGATTCAATCCGATAGGGATGATTGCGAGGTGCTGTACATCGACGCCGGCACACTGGCCCAAAAAGCAGGGACGATTCGCGCATCGAATCTGGTGATGCTGGGCGCTTATGTGGGGTGGTCGGGGATTGTGGATCAGGCCCTGTGCATGGAAATGATCGAAAAGGAATTCGCTGCCAAAGCCAAGTTCATTCCGGCAAACGTGGCGGCCTTCGAAGCGGGATACGCAGAGGGCGCAGCGCTCAGAGGAGCACACAAATGACCATCGCCCACCAAGTAGACCGGGAAAAAATAGACGGCATTCTGAACCGGTATCCCCACGGGGAAGCCAGCTCCCTTGTTCATCTGTTGCAGGAAATGCAGGCCGCATTCAACTGGCTGCCCCCGGAGACCATCCGCGCAGTAGCTGACCACTTGGCCGTACCCCTCACCAAGGCCTATTCAGTGGCTACGTTTTATAAGGCCTTTAGCCTAAGGCCCAGGGGGCGAAAGATCGTCAAGGTATGCTTGGGGACCAGCTGTCATATCCGGGGTGCCTCGATTGTGGTCGAGGATATTCGGCAAGGGCTGGGCATTGGCCCGGGTGAGACCACTGCTGACATGGCCTATACCGCTGAGGTGGTGAATTGCGTGGGCGCCTGTGCCCTCGCCCCCGTGGTCATTGCCGATGAAAAATACTTGGCAGACGTAAAACCCGGAACCATCTTGAAGCGTCTTGAGAAAGGCTAGAAAGAGGCGACATGCGAATCCAAACAACCACCGATCTCAAGGCCCACCAGGACGCGCTGAAAAAAGCCGAGGCCAACATCAAAGCGCGCGTGTTGGTATGTGCGGGCACCGGCTGTGTGGCATCAGGGGCATTAGATGTCTATGAGGCACTGCTCAAGACAGCTAAAAAGGCGGGCATTGACGTAGAAGTTGAACTGGCGCCGTGTGCCCACGCCAAAAAGCCGGTTTTCATGGGCACTACCGGTTGTCAGGGGTTTTGCCAGGTCGGTCCTCTTGTCCATATTTTGCCTGACGATATTCTGTACACTCGGGTAAAGCCATCTGCCGTAGGTGATATTGTTCAACAGACACTGGTCAATGGAGAGGTCATTGCCCGGTTGTTGTACAAAGACCCCAAGAACAAAAAAGCTGACCGGCCCAAAGGGCGGGCAGATAATCCGTTTTACAAAGGCCAGACGTTTGTGGCCCTAGAAGGGTGTGGCCACGTGGCCCCAGATAGCTTGGATGCGTATATTGCTGCAGGCGGATTCCAAGCCCTCGCAACAGCGCTGTCATTGGCACCAGATGCGGTGATTGCCGAAGTGGCGATGTCTGGACTTAGAGGACGCGGTGGCGGTGGATTTCCCACCGGCAAAAAGTGGCGGTCGTGCGTGCGGGCAGGCGGCAATGAACGCTTTGTTATTTGCAACGGGGACGAAGGAGATCCTGGTGCGTTCATGGACTGCTGCATCATGGAGGGGGATCCTTTTCGCGTGCTCGAAGGGATGATGATCTGCGCCCACGCGGTCGGTGCGAGACAGGGGTTTATCTACGTACGCAACGAGTATCCAAGGGCGGTCGAGCGCTTGAGCAACGCCATTGACGCGTGCCGCACAGCCGGTCTGTTGGGTGAGCACATCCTGGGCAGCGATTTAACATTTGATATACGACTCAGCCGCGGTGGCGGTGCGTTTGTGTGCGGCGAATCATCAGCACTCATGCGCAGTATCGAAGGGAATGTGGGGGAGCCGCGGGCCAAGTACATTCGGTCGGTTGAGCGGGGCCTCTACGACAAGCCCACTGTGCTCAATAACGTGGAGACATTTGCCTGTGTGCCCGCGATTGTCCAAAAAGGGGGCGACTGGTTCGCAGCCATGGGCTCGCCCAAATCACCTGGTACCAAGGCCTTCTGCCTGGTGGGCAAGGTGGTCAATACCGGTCTGATCGAAGTGCCCATGGGCACGACCTTGAGAGAGGTCATCTTTGGCATCGGCGGCGGCATCATCGATAATCGGCCCTTTAAAGCCGTGCAGACCGGTGGCCCGTCAGGCGGCTGCCTGCCCGAGGGTGCCCTGGACCTGCCGGTTGACTTTGACGCCCTCACCAAGGCCGGGTCCATGATGGGGTCGGGCGGCATGATCGTCATGGATGACCGCACGTGCATGGTAGACGTGGCGCGATATTTTTTAAACTTCCTGCTCGAAGAATCCTGCGGCAAATGCGTGCCCTGCCGCGAGGGGATTTACCAGCTCCACGCGCTGCTAGACGGTCTTACAAAAGGCCAAGGGACTTCCGGAGACATTGATAAGATCGAACGGCTGGCAGAGGATATTCAAGTCGGATCCCTCTGTGGTCTCGGCAAATCAGCGCCCAACCCGGTGCTCAGCACACTCGCGAACTTCCGCACAGAGTACGAGGCCCATATTCGAGACGGTAAATGTCCAGCTGGTGTGTGTCGGGAGCTCACGACATTCTACATCGATCCCGAGGCCTGTACCGGATGCATGCTGTGCCTTAAGGCATGCCCGCCCCAGGCCATTTCTGGGAAGAAGAAAAAAACCCACGTTATCGATGGAGAGCTATGCACCCAGTGCGGCGCCTGCCGAACCGTGTGCAAAGACGATGCGGTCCTAACGAGATAGGGATTGAGGCGATAATGCATATCTTTATTAACGGCAAGAAACTCATAGCTACCAAGGGCGAGACAGTCCTGAGCGTGGCCAAGCGAAATCGCGTGGATATTCCCACCCTATGTCATCACGACGCGCTGGAACCGGTCGGGGCCTGTCGGCTCTGTACTGTCGAGATTACCCACGAGGACTGGAACGGATGGAAGGGATTGGTTACATCGTGCCTCTACCCGGTTGTGGATGGACTCGTAGTGGCAACTGATAGCCCAGCGGTCGTTCGATTGCGGCAGACCATCCTCGACCTTCTGGTTGCACGCTGTCCTGAATCAGCAGTCATTCGGGATCTGGCTGAAAAACATGGCCCTGTGACCGAGTATAAGCGGCATACAGATGGATCCAAGTGCATCATGTGCTACCTCTGCACGCGGGCGTGCGCCGCTGTCGGCTGTCATGCTATCAGCGCCGTGAATCGAGGAACGCTAAAGGAAATCGCGCCCCCATTTCACCAAGATGCGATCGCCTGCGTGGGCTGCGGCACCTGCGCGGCGATTTGTCCTACCGGCCATATCCAAATGACCGACAAACCGCGCACCCGGGAGATATGGGGCCGGACATTTGATTTTATACAGTGTGAGGATTGCGGTGCGCCGGTCATCACGGCTGCATATCGCGACTTTGCCGTTCAGCATCAAAAACTCGACGAGAGCTATTATACGACCTGTACGGCCTGCAAAAAGAAACGCACGGCACAGCGGTTTTCAACCGTGGGCGCGTGAGAGACGGGGAAAAGAACAATGCAACAGACCTACATCGTGATCCCCAAAAACTGCACTGGATGCCGAACCTGCGAGCTAGCGTGCTCCATGGTTAAGGGCGTCAATGGATCGCTCGGTCATTCCAGAATCCGCGTATACCCGACCAAAGAAGACGCGCACATGCAATTGACCTGCCTGCAATGCGCAAACGCGGCCTGCGCTGCTGTATGCCCGACCGACGCGCTAAAGCGAAACGACGCCACCGGTGCTATCGAGGTTATTCAGGACCGATGCATCGGTTGTTCCCTTTGCGAGGCAGCCTGTCCGTTTGGGCATCTCCATTTTGACAAGAGAAAAGGCCTGCCGCTCAAGTGCGATCTGTGCAGCGGAGATCCAGCGTGTGCCAGGTTTTGCCCGGAAAAGGCATTGGAGCTAAGGTGACGGGGGATATGTCTATCACAAAAAAAGTAGCTGCCAGCCTACGGGTCGGCAATGGCAAATGCCCCAGCGGGCACTCTCTCATGACAGATGACCACCATTTTAGCGGCGAGCGGGCTGTGGTGGCCCAGGCGAGCATTGCCGGTCGCAAGGCGCTCATCTATATCAATCCGTTTTACGGTCGCCACGAATACAAATGCGAGCTGGCGCTTAAGGAAGGGGATGTGGTGGATCTCACCTGTCCCACCTGTGGGGCATCCCTTTCGATTGATATTGTTTGCAAGCTGTGCAATGTCCCCATGTTCGCCGTTCACCTGCCAGACGGCGGGCAGGTGGAGGCGTGCCCCACCATCGGCTGCCAAAACCACGCCCTCAAGATCGTCGACTTAGACGCCCAGCTCGCGCGCATGTACGTAGACGAAACCAAAGTTCAAATGTAGGCAGACCCCATCTAGAGGTCCCAAGTGGTGAACCCTGATGTCGCGGTGATGCCGTCTGCGATGTCGAATCTTTCTTCAGTGGTACAGGCGACAAAAGCGTGGTGGAACGCATCCCTGCCGTAAAATTCAATGAGCTTTTTGATACCCGTAATGTCCCGTGGGGACGGTTTTTGGGAGCGTTTGCATTCGACGGCTGTCAATTTGCCATCGTACTCGATAAGCAGATCCACTTCGTGGCCAGCGCGATCGCGCCAATACCAGAGCGTGGCAGCAGGGGAAGCCCAGTGCTTTTTACGCAGCCATTGGCATATGACATGGTTTTCGAAAACAGCACCGGCATCTCTGCTTTGCCATAATGACTCTTTTGAGCCGTACCCCATGAGAAACACTGCGAGCCCGGTATCTGTGAAATAGAGTTTTGGGGATTTGGCAAGTCGTTTCCCAAGTGAGCGATAGTAAGGCTCTAGCAGCAGAATTTGTCCTGAAGCTTCGAGTACGCTAATCCACTGTCTTGCGGCATTTGCCGAAATACCCACGTCCCGGCCTATCTCCGACATGTTCAGCGTTTGTGCGGTACGCGCTGCGCAAGCCCTTATGAATCTTTCGAAATCGCGCAAGTTGGTTACGTTGAGGAGGCTTCGAACGTCCCTTTCCAGATAAGTGGCGAGATATCCCTGGTACCACCGATCTCTAGATACAGGTGCATCTGGTGTGGCCCAGAGCTCTGGAAATCCACCGCGCCAAATAAAGTCTTCAGCATCGCTTTTCTCAGAGATTACCGTCGCGTTAGACCATTCGCTAGACGACAGTCCCAGAAACTGAATTACTGCCGCACGTCCGGCGAGGCTGTCGGAAACAGCTTCCATTAGGGGAAAGCTCTGGGATCCTGTGAGCAAGAAGAGCCCATTTTCACCGCGTCTGGCATCGATAGTTGTTTTTATGTGTCGGAAAAATGTCGGTGCATACTGAATTTCATCCAGGATCACTGGCGGTGGATACCGCAAAAGAAAGTCCCTTGGCCGGGTCTCTGCCATTTCCGCATTCTCGGCACTATCCATTGAAACGAATGTGTAATCCGGGAAGGTTCTCTCTAAAAGAGATGTCTTGCCCACTTGCCTCGGCCCGGTGAGAACCATAGCTGGAAACGCCGCAGCGATTCTCTGTAATTCTCGTGTTATTTGCCGTTCTATCCACATTTAGACAATTTTAATCTCGTAAATTAAAATTGTCAATTTAATAGATTTACATTGCAAGAATGCCCCTTGACCCTTCATTGCCAAAGCTGAACATTACCCACACTAAACACTGGGGCCCCGTGCTACCCATTGAGAGCCCCCACCCCGGCCCTCCCCCGGTGGAAGTGCAGACGTTGGGGGAGGGGGAAGCGGAATAGTGCTTTGAGGGATGCTGGACATCAGGGGCGGGTAAGCTATCATGGCCCAATAAAAATTGTCCCTCACCCTCCCCCAACTTCCAAGCGTCCACCGGGGGAGGGCCGGGGTGGGGGCTGAAATGAGGTCGTAGCAGGTAGGGAGTTTTTTCTTGTCGAACAGGGTTGACATTAAGATCGACAAAGCGCGTTGCCGACAGTGCTTTGAGTGCGAAAAGGCCTGTCCATCAGATGTCTTTCACTGGGAATCGGATAGGGTCGTCATCGACCACAGAGGGCGGTGCATTAAATGCGGCCACTGTGTGGCTGCGTGTCGCGATGGTGCATTTGATCACAAGGCCCTGCCTGCCCAGCGGTTTGAACCGTTGAGGGGCGTGCAGTCAGGGGATATCGATATTCTCGAGCGGCTCTTTTCAGAGCGCAGAAGTTGCAGGCGCTTTGATGATGGCCCTGTTAGTCGAGAAGACATAGCAGCGCTCATCGAGAGGACTCGATATGCACCCACTGCGACCAACGCGCAAAACATCCGGTACATTGTCCTCACAGACAGGACGTCAATTCGCGAACTGTCAAAGAGAATTGGTGCCCATTACCTAAAGCTCGCCCGCCGCATGAACAATCCAATAACCCGGGCTGCCATCGCCCTTAAGGAAGGGGCGAAGATGGTGGGCATATATCGATACCACATGACCGCGCTCAAAGACCGCTTTGACACCCTCCAGGACGATGAGCAGGACAGGCTTTTTTACAACGCACCGGTGGTCATCATCGCCTATGCCTCTGGCATGTGGCATCTCGCCTATGCTGGATGCAATTTGGCGGCAATGCAGCTCCTCCTAACCGCGGACGCCATGTCCCTCGGCGCCTGCTACAACGGATACGCATTGACAGCCCTGACCCAGGACAAAAGATTGCGCAAATATATCGGCGTTCCCAAAGGCTATCACCCAGCCGCAGTCATCGCCCTGGGCCACCCAGCTGCCCAATTCTACCGCATACCACCCAGGCGCAAGCCGCGGATCATCTGGTAAGCAGAACACCCATCTCCTCTCTTTGCGCGTGGGGCAGGGGCGGGACAAATGGGCTATTTCGAGAACCATCAATGTGAGAAACGCGAAAAGACGGATCCAAACTCCATGAATTTGTATTAATTTGTGGAGTTGTACTCCATGTTTTTTGATAAATTCATGGAATTGATCTATGCTGATTGGGTGAACAGGTGATGCCCGAGGCGCGCAAATGTTTGATCGATACTACGATAACTTATCGAAAATATTGGCAAAAAATAAAGTCTTGATTGTCTATGGGGCGAGACAGGTGGGCAAAACCACGCTTCTGGAGCGCTATTTGCGCACATCTCAGTACAGGTACAAGCTCGACTCCGGCGACAATGTGAGAACACAGGAGGTCCTCGGCTCCAGAGATTTTGATAGCATACGAGATTATATATCGGGATACGACCTCATCGCCATTGATGAAGCCCAGGAGATTCCACACATTGGGGCAGCACTGAAGATCGTCAATGATCAATCGCCACAAACACTTGTCATCGCCACAGGGTCTTCATCATTTGAGCTTGCACAGCAGGTAGGCGAGCCCCTGACCGGGCGAAAGCGAAGCGTGGTGCTGTATCCGATGAGTCAAATCGAGCTTTTAAAACATTACAACCGACACGAGCTCAAAGAAAGACTCGCAGAACTGTTGATCTTTGGGTCGTATCCAGAGGTCTTGACCAGCACGAGCAAACGGGAAAAAGCGCGACTGCTAAAAGATCTCGTCGATTCGTATCTGCTCAAGGACGTTCTGGCGCACGAACGGGTAAAGTCTCCTAAAGCACTTCTCAAGCTGCTCAAGCTGTTGGCCTTTCAAGTCGGCAATGAGGTGTCCCTTTCCGAGCTTGCCGGTAATATTGGTGTCGATGTGAAAACCGTTGGCCGATTTCTCGATCTCTTGGAAAAGAGCTTTGTAATACGACCGCTCCACGGTTTTTCGAGAAACCTCAGAAAGGAAGTCGTGTCTAAGAACAAATACTACTTCCTGGATACGGGCATCAGAAATGCGGTCATTTCACAGTTCAACCCCTTGGAAGACAGAAACGACACTGGCGCCCTCTTTGAAAATTTTCTGTTGATGGAGCGAATAAAAAAACTAGCATTCGAGGATTTCTATGGAAACATCTATTTCTGGCGAACTTACGACGGTCAGGAAATCGACTACATAGAAGAGGTCGACGGATCCTTGTCTGCCCATGAGTTTAAGTGGTCAACGGCAAAGCGGGTCAAAATACCCAAGGATTGGCAAAACCATTACCCAGATGCGCACTTTACCCAGGTGAACAGGAACAACTATCTCGATTTTGTTTCTTAGATAATTTTTCTCTAAGACAACCCTATTTCATTCATCAGAAGCATTGACCACCTGCTCGAACACCTTGAGATTTGCGTCCAGCACTTTGGGCGGCACTGTATCGCAAAGGGCTTGCCTGACCACATCTACGCCCACGTCTTCTACTGCTGACATCACTGCCAGTCGACCGAGCAGTGCCACATTTTGCATCCGCGGATCTTTGAGATTGTCCAAATATACCCGGGTGAGCGTACCGCCGCGGTCAGCCACTACAGATTCCAAAGCAGTTGCACTTGGATAATCGGCCTGGCGCAGGCGCACGTGAATGGGTTGGTACACCGTATCGTAATACACAACGGTCCCACCGGTGCGCAGCATGGTCGCCGCACCGCGCATTGCCTCGAGCCGCTCCAATCCAACCACCACATCTGCCTGACCAGGCGGCGTGCGGGGCGTGAAGAGGTTGTTTCCGATGCGCAGGTGGGAGACCACTGTGCCGTGGCGTTGGGCCAGGCCGTGGGTATCGCAACCGCGAACCCGGTAGCCGGCAGCCAAACATGCCCTGGTGAGCACATCGGACAGCAAACCGATGCCCTGGCCACCCACACCGCAGAGGAATATGTTCATCGGTCTCATTTGTAACCTCTCTTTGACTCCCTCTGGATCGCCTGTACCGGGCATGTCTTGAGACAGGAGCCATCGCCGATGCATAGGTCCGGATGAACCGTAACACTGCCGTCTTCGTGCGTATAGAAAGACGGACAACCGAATTTTTCAATGCACACCCGGGACTGATCGCATGTTTCCTGGTCGATTTCCACATGGGAGAGCTCAAAGTCCGGCACCTTTGCGCGTTGGGTTCGGACAAACTTGAGCATGCACGGATGGCGAGCAATAACCAGTGCAAAGCCATCATATGCAATGGCCTCGCGCGCGTATTGGGTCAGCAGGCCCTGGTTATACGTATCCACTTCCCGAATGAACTGTACCCCGAGCGCCTCAAAGACGCCCTTAAGGGGTATCTTATCCCCGATTTCGCCCGCGCCAGGGCGGGGCTGATGGCCGGTCATGGCGGTGGTGCCGTTCTCCATTAGGAAGAGGGTAATCGAGTGGTTGTTGATAATGGCGTTCACGATGCCGGGCCACCCAGCGTGAAACAATGTGGAGTCGCCTAAGAATGCGATGACCTTGCGCGTATTGTTGATCGATAGCCCTGCACCAGTGGCCGTAGAATGCCCCATGGACAAGAGCACATCCCCAATGTTGTGGGGGAGGAAGAATCCCATGGAATGGCAACCAATATCGCCCACGGCAATTGTATCGTCATCCATGGCAGCGCGGATGGCGTGGAAGGCCGACCGGTGGCCACACCCCGGACACATCTGGGCAATTCGAGGCGAGATATCAGCTGGTATCTCAACCGGAGATTGCGCCGGAAACAACGATGGCCAGTGGTCGCTCAATAGGGACCAGGTGCGATCCGGTGTGAACTCCCCCATCAGTTGATCGCGAGTCGACCGGGAGCGGATGTTGCACGAAACATTCAAATCCCACGCCAGGGCTTTGATTTCGGTTTCCATCACCCGATCCAGCTCTTCGACGATGATCACCTCGTCGTGATCCGCCAAAAAGGCCTTTAGGGCCTGTTGCGGCATGGGATAACTCATGCCGAGCTTGAGCAGATCGATCCCATGGCCAGATGCGTGCAGGTTTTCCAAAATAGCCAGGGCAGGTAGCCCAGATGAAATAATGCCGAGCCGCTTTCCGTCTATCGGCCCGCTGCTATTTGGGGCGTGCACCTCGTTAAATCGACTCTTGTTGCTCTCGCCCTCAAACTGCTCCAGCTTTTCTAGGGCCCGCTTTTTCATCGGAAATACCCACTTCACAAGGGGCAGGTAGGGGCCGTTCTCTGTGTCAAAGCGCGATGTCCAATCCGGCGGTCCGCTGGTGATGGGGCTGAATTGGACCACCTCCTTGGCATGACATACATGGGTCGTCAGCCGCAGCGCGACCGGCGCGCGATACTGTTTTGAAAGCCGGGAAGCCTCGATGTACATTTCGTACGCCTCTGTTGGCGTGGCCGGCTCGAACATCGGTATGTAGGACATGCGGAAGAAATGGCGATTGTCCTGTTCGTTTTGGGAAGAGTTGACGCCGGGATCGTCTCCCAACACCACCACCATGCCGCCGATGAGCTCGAAGAGGCTGAGCTGAATGAGCGAGTCAGACGCCACATTGAGGCCGACCGACTTGAAGAAAACCGTGGATAGATGCCCGTTGAGAGAGGCGCCTGTGGCCACTTCGAGGGCGACTTTTTCATTGGTCGAGTACTCGAAGTAATAGGGCCGCACGTCCTCGGGAACCGCAGATAGGGCGGCTGCGATTTCCGGCGTGGGAGATCCGGGATAGGTCGTGGCCACGCGCACGCCCGATTCGATCATGCCGCGCGCCACAGCGTGGTTACCCATGACCAATCCTGACCATTGGTCACCGCGAATGAGATCTGTTTTGAGGTTTGTCATTTCACTTCCTCAACAAGTATTTTATGAAAGATTTAAAAGGGCGCGAATCCGCCCTGATCCCAGTAGTCTTCTTTAAGGGCTTCTTGCTGTTTTAGCAGCGCGCGGTAGTGCCCAGCCTCCCAGTCGGCGAGCTCCGAGTAAAAGGTCTTAATTACAAGATCACTTACCTCATCTGCCTGGGTCCGATAGTGGTTTTGCGCATCTAATTCGAGCTGGACCGCTACTGACAGCGCGGTCATTTCGTAATGAGCCTCTTGGATTCGCGAGCGAATGCGCTCAGAGAAAATCGGGCTGCCACCGGAAAGCGCAATGGGCGTCCCGAGCTTCAGTGTTGCATCGGGCCGGCCGAATTTGACCACGGCTTCGTATTGCCTTTTGAGAAAGTCAAAGTGTAGCTGCTCTTCTTTGGCGAGCTGTAAGAACACGTCCTTGCCCTTGGCATCCTCGGTGGTCCTGGACGCCATCAGGTAAAAGTACTGACCCTCGTGCTCTGCTCGCATGGCCCGGATCAAGCCGTCAGCGACTTTTTTTTGTACTGCGTCTGTCATAGCGGCACCTTGTGGCTGCTGCTAGTTCTCGACGAGAATGTGCTCATCATACTCGATTTCGAACCGCAGCTTGTGCTTGGCCTCTTCCTGTGCCAACCCCAGCAATAGATTCTGTATACCCGCGTCTTCGGTCCGACTGGCGAGATCCGTATACAACTTGAACGCGGCCTTTTCCTTTTTCATGGCAAAGAGCAGGACGGATTGGTAGTCGGCATCTGTACCAATCTCTTCTTCCACTGTGTAGTCGCTGATTTTGAGGTCCAACACGGGCTTGTTCGAGGGGATGATGAGCCGCTTCCCTGCTTTTACCTCTTGCAGCTTGGCCTTGTGCCCCCGCTCTTCCTGGGCATATTCCTCAAATGTCTTTTTGATTGTCGGGTTTTTTGCTTGGGCAGCCAGTCCCATGTACAAATCCACTGCTGCTTGCTCTCCTTCGATGGCGAAGTCGAGAATTTCATCCACATTTGCAAACGTAGACATCGCTATCTCCTTTTATCCATGACAGGTTTTCAATTTCATCCAGTCGGACACGTTATTGGACTTCCTCGAACATGTCCTTGCCCACACCGCACAGGGGACACTCCCAATCCTCTGGAACATCCTCCCATGCAGTCCCCGGCGCCACGCCCGAGGCCTCGTGTCCCTTTTCGGGGTCGTAAACAAACCCACAGGCCGTGCACTCATACTTCTTCATCCCGGTTTTCTCCTTTCACCGCTTGGGACGTGGATTGACAATCGCGCCCAACCATAGCAATTCGCATGCCACCTGAATATGTCCTCTATGCGAGGATATAAGGGTAATACAATATCAGTTTTGAGAACACAACCCGCCTGCGCGGGAATGACAGGGGATTGTACTTTCTTTGTCTCTACTTCTTGTCTCGATACGGGTGTCTCAAATAAAAGAGGTGTCTCAAACAAAAAGCCTTTCAGCAGGGAAAGCGAGACAATGCCGACCAGAGCTCTGTCCAGTCTTCGGTGTCGGGTAAAAGACCTCCCCCTGGCAAAGGGCAATGGCATTCGGTTAAGGATTTTTGGGTGTTTTTATAGCGTAGGATCGCCAGAAAAGAATCCCCCTTGAAAAAGGGGGCAGGGGGATTTTCAAT
>JASJCT010000103.1 GCA_030065855.1 Myxococcota bacterium | reverse complement strand
AAATAGCCGCCGTTTAAGCAGGCACTTAAATCCCCATCTGCCAGCAACAGACAGGCCCCTCCGATTCCCAGTACCACTCAGTTTATTTCGTATATTTTTGAACTGGTAACAATATTTTCAATTGTTGTCAACTGAAAATGCCGTCGACCCACAATCGCGCGCAGGCTGTCAATATCAAAAGCTACAATTGGAAAGCTACGACGCACTGATTCGTGCCTTGGTCATTTACTTGGCCGTCGCGTGCTCCCTCCTGCGACGAAGATGCCTGCGCTTTCTTGAGGGATCTATCGTGCATTGCTGGACAAGGCGACAATGTCTGCAACAGCGGTGGTGAGCTTTTCGAGATCTGGCGGCTCGATGATGTAAGGCGGCATGAGATAGATGAGGTTTCTAAACGGACGTACCCAGACCCCTCGACGCACAAACTCTGGCTGGATTCGAGCCATGTCTATTGCTGTTTCAAGCTCGATGACCCCAATGGCCCCCTGGACCCGCGCGTCTCGCACCCCGGGCACTTCCCCTAGTGGAAGCAGGGTTTGTTTAAAGTGACGCTCGATGCCGGCAACCCGTTTGCCATAAGGGCTCGCGAGCAAGAGTTCCGTACTGGCCTTGGCCGCGGCACAGGCCAGGGGATTGCCCATGTAGGTGGGGCCGTGCATGAACACGCCCGGATCTTTTTTGCATATGGTTTGGGCCACCTCAGGAGTGGTCAGCGTGGCAGCCAGGCTCAGGGTGCCGCCGGTGAGGGCCTTGCCCAGACACAGGATGTCAGGTGCAATGGACGCTTTTTCGCACGCGAACATCGCGCCCAAACGCCCGAATCCAGTGGCGATTTCGTCGAGAATGAGCAGAACTCCGTTTGCGTCGCACAGGGCCCGGATCTGACGAAGGTATTCTGGACAGTAGAACCGCATCCCACCAGCGCCCTGAACAAGGGGCTCTACAACAACAGCGGCAAGTTCATGCCTGTGGGTCTCGATGAGCCGGCGAAACGGGGCGATATCCCGGTCCTGCCAATCCTCATCCCTTTGGCAGGTGGGTGCTGGGGCAAAATAGTGTTTTGCAAGCACGTGGGAAAACAGGGTGTGCATCCCGTTTACTGGATCGCAAATGGACATGGCACCCATGGTATCGCCGTGATAGCCACCCTTAAATGTGAGCATCTTTTGTTTCTTAGGGTGACCCGCTGCTTGCCAATACTGAATGGCCATCTTTAATGCCACCTCCACCGCAACAGACCCGGAGTCGACAAGAAAGACGTGTTCCAGCGGTTCAGGGGCGATATCGAGTAAAAGGGCGGCGAGTTCAACAGCGGGTTTGTGGGTCAGACCACCAAACATCACGTGGGACATTTGGCACATCTGCTGCGCAATGGCCTGGTTGAGCACGGGATGGTTATATCCGTGGATCGCGGCCCACCAAGAGGCCATGCCGTCGATCAGCTCTTGACCGTCTTCCAGGATCAGGCGGACCCCCGTTGCGGCCACCACAGGAACAGTTGGCAGCGGGTCGACAATCGACGCATACGGATGCCACACGTGGCGCCGGTCCACTGCTAGCCAATCCGTACTCACTTTATCTCTAAACTCATTGCGCATCATTTAACCGACTTGTTTCTTTTTACTGTGGGTGACCAACACGTTAAACAGCGCCTCGATGAGATCTTCTGGCAGGCCCAGGGCTTTTCCCCAGTCCTGCCTCGCAGCTATCATCCGGCGCTCCCGGTCCGGGTCGTGGACCGGGGCACCTTGACTTTGCTTGAGCTTGCCCATGAGGGTTACAGCGCGCATTCGGTCGCTCAAGGCTTTTAATATCCGCTCGTCGTACTGGTCGATGAATGTCCGCAAATCTGGCTTGCGCTTCTTAGGGCGGTTGTGGGGTGTTAGGGCCCGCCGCTTGGTGCTGACGGTCGACCAGAGACCTTCGAGGTCGTCCTGATCAATGGCCTCGCGAACCTCCTGAATGCTGAGCGTCAGTTGATCGAGAGCGTCGGCAATGGCGGATCTGTTGGTGCTGAGGACGCCCTTCCATTGCTCGAAACCAGAGGCTGCGATCCGGGTCAAATCCAAAAAACCCCCACCCGCGGTCATCTCCAACAAGCTGTGCAAGCTATCTTTCTGCATGGCCGCATGCACCATTGCAATGGAGAGTAGCTGGGGTACGTGACTGACCATCGCCAATACAGCGTCGTGTTCTTCTGGCTCTAGGGTCAGGGGTACAGCCATCAGCTCCTCTACCAGGTCCAATAACATGAGCAGTGCATCGGGCGGGGTGTTCGGCGTGGGGCATAGGACATAGACCCGCTCTTTAAACAGCAACGGATCCGCGGCCTGGACACCGGCGTTCTCAGATCCGGCAATGGGATGACCGCCGATAAACACCACCTCCTTTGGCAATGTGCGTTCGGCCTGTGCCACGATGGCCTGCTTGGTGCCACCCACGTCTGTCACAACAGTGCCTGGTGTGAGGTAGGGGGTCACCTGGGCCAGTTGTTCGAGGATCACTTCCACTGGCGTGGCCAAGATAACGAGCCGGCTTTGGGGGAGCACCTGGGGGGCGTCTTCAAGGGTGCCGGTGACATCGGCAAAGCCGGCTTCCTGAATAGACGGCAAATTGTCGCTAAGATCCAAGCCTGCGATAAACCAGTTGGGTTGCCGTCGCTTGAGGGCCAGACCGATGGAGCTGCCGATAAGCCCGCATCCGATGATGGTCAATGACTGTTCACTCATTGCTCGGTCCTGCTGAAGCCTTGGGAATCTTTCGACCCAAGGTCGTGGCGATGATGCGGCAGCGGTTCATCAAGGCGGCGAACTGGTCAAAGGTCAGTGATTGGGGGCCGTCAGACAAGGCGCTCGCCGGGTCTGGATGTACCTCGACCATAATCCCGTCTGCACCGGCAGCCACTGCTGCCCTGGCCATGGGCGCCACGTACTGGCGGGCCCCTACGCCGTGACTCGGGTCAACAATGATCGGTAGATGGGAGAGGCGCTTTATCACTGGCACAGCAGACAGATCCAGGGTATTACGGGTCGCTGTCTCAAAAGTGCGAATCCCCCGTTCGCACAAAATGACATTGGGATTGCCAGAGGCCAGGATATACTCGGCGCTCATTAGCCAATCCTGAATCGTCGCGGCCAAGCCCCGTTTGAGCAGGATGGGCTTGTCGAGCTTGCCAAGCTCGGTGAGCAGTGGGAAATTTTGCATATTGCGGGCACCGACCTGCATCAGATCTGAATGGGCAGAGACTGCTGGGATCTGGTCGATGGTCATGACCTCGGTCACCACGGCTAGCTTCTGGGCATCTGCGGCTTGGCGGAGCATGGCCAGGCCCTCAACACCATGGCCTTGAAAGGCGTAAGGGGATGTGCGCGGTTTAAACGCGCCACCCCGCAGCAGCTGTGCCCCTTGCTCAGACACAAAAGCAGCGGTGCTGCCGATCTGTTCCTCGCTCTCCACAGCACAGGGACCTGCAATGACCGCGATATCGACCCCACCAATCGGAACATCCTTCACGTAAACAATAGAATCGTCCGGATGAAATTCCCGACTGGCAAGCTTGAACGGGGTGGAGACCGGGACCAAATTCCTCACACCGGGCATGGTATTGAGGGTACCGGGGTCCACAGCGCTCCTATCTCCCACCATGCCCAACACCGTGTGTTCTGTACCATCGGACCGGTGCACCTGGAGGCCATATGAGATGATGCGCGCTTCAATGGCTTTGATTTGGGATTCGGTAGCGTTTCGTTTGCAGATGACTATCATGGTCCACCTATGGCAAAAAAAAAGCCCACCTGGTTTGAGGTGAGCTGTTTGTCATCAGTCAGACAGAAGAAACCAACTCACCTATCGGGTGAATTCGGCGAAAAATAATAAAAGTAGCGGTACTGTTTCTTCATGGCGACTGTTCTTCCGGCCAATTTTCGAGTGGATTATTGTCCGATTGGGTCTGGCTGTCAATCAAAAGTGGCAGGGGACTTGATTTGCACGCACTTACTCGGCGAGGTCGGCCACGATCACCAAGTGACCGGAGATCACCGGCCGTGTGCTCTGACTCAGCTTTACCCGGGCCTTGCAGGACGAGTCGAATGCCTCACCCGGGTTCTCACAGTAGTACCAACCGAGCTTGTCTGAATCCATCCACATGGCAACGGCCGAAGGGCAGTCGACCGGCGCGGGCAACTTGGGAACCGGACAATAGACCTCATAGATCGAACCAGCGCCATTTGGATCCTCTGCTTTGGTGACGATGATATCATCCGGGCTTGCACCGAGCTCTGGGGGACACGTCAGGTCTGACATAGAAGTATCTGCAGGAAATTCAAATTTGACATACATCTCATTGGCAGCGACCCCGCATCCTTCGCAACCATCTGGAACACTTGTCCATTGGAGTGTCTTGGAAAAGCATTCCAATGGGTTTATTCCCTGGCCAATCATATAAGATACATTTGTAAGGGCAGGGCTCCAGTCTTGGTTGCATATCGAGTAGATGTAGCCGTTTTTATCAAAATCTTGAGCGATTTTGACATATCGCCGGCCCGGCCTCGCTTCTGTTACTAGAGCATTTCCTTCGATCCGAGAACACGCAGGTCTAAAGTGCTTGATCAAATTGCCTTGGGACTCATATTCGATCGGTTCGAACTGCATGTCGTCGTGGTCCAGGCAACCGTCGAGCTCGCTGCCCCGGCCCTGACACACATCCTCCTGGGGCACGCCCACAATGGCCGCAAAAATCACAGCCATGGGCTTATCATCCTTGATGGTTACGAACTTATCCCAATACACGCTGGGGTCGAAAAGATTTTCGATCTCGTTATCGACTGGAAAATTGCACGCGATGTTGCGACGGCCGCTCTCGGGATCGCCTGGTATGGGATTGGTGCCTGATTCCCACTCGGCTGTTTTAAATAACCCGGGATCCCGGATGGAACAATCCTCCTCGTCGCTTACGATGAGCACGGCTAACAGATGTGAGTCGACGAGAAATCCGTCTGTCCCGAGTTGAGCCTGCCGGGTGAGCCCTCTAACCGCCGCTTGCAGTTGCTGCTCAATGCCGCAGCCCTGGTTGCCGACTTGGGCCATGCACGCCACTTGTGTCGCGAGGTTGCCGTTAGGATCACTCGTATTTGTCTCGGCAAAATCGTTGCCCGTGTTGAGGTCTGGACAGGGAACTGGATACAGTTCATCCGGCGTCGGACTATCGCAGAAGCCATTGTTGCAGATAAAATCTTCAGGACACTGGTCACCATCCTCTGCGCATGCGATCACACCGCTCGCGATGCTTACCGTACCCGGCATATTCGTCGATAATTCTCCGTCGTCCCCTCTTTCCAGGCAGTTCCCGATGTCGGTTGGCACGTCCTCGATGCTGCCCGTGTCGCCGTATTGCAGGCCCATATCCGAGGATACGATCGCTACCCGCATGTCCTCTATTGGCGGAAACGGCCAATCCGGGCCGATAACGGGCTTGGATAGAGCGTTAATAAGCGTAAAAAAGCCGGTGGCCAGGATTTCCTGTTCCTGTTCCATAGAATTGGAGTTGTCTACCACCACCAGGATATCCACGCCGCCATGGTACAAAGGCAACGACTCATATCCAATAGGGGCATCAGCGATGGGGTCATCGTTGATCTCGTCGTTTATCTCAGGGGTCTTGTCGCTTTCATCCCCGCATGCACTCCCCATCAGCAATCCCGCAAGAGTGACGGCCAGCAGCCACATCCAAGAATTGCACTTTGGTTTCATCTCCTCACCTCCAACTGGTTGCACTTTTATTGAGAGACCATGTCAATTATGACAAAATTCATTCCCGAACACAATCACATTCCTAACTGAGCATTCCGCACTGTCGGTAGATCCGCTTACAGTCTGGTTTGGAGATAGGGCGTGATTCGTACGCGCTTACGCGGTGGGATCGGTCACGATGATGGTGTGACCGGAGATCGCCATGCGTATGCTCTGGCTTAGCTTTACCCGGGCTGCGCATCCCGATTCGAATTCAAACGGGTTCTGACAGTAGTACCAACCTGGCTGGTCTGAAGTCATCCACGTGGTAATTGCCGAAGGACAGTCGAGCGGGGCGGGCAACTTGGGAACCTGGCAGTAGACCTCATAGATCGAACCGGCGCCTTGTGGATCGTCTGCTTCGGCGATGATGGCTTCGTCCTGACTTGCGCCGAGCTCTGGGGGACACGTCAGGTCTGACACAGGCGTAGTTGCAGGAAATTCAAATTTGACATACATCTCATTGGCAGCGACCCCGCATCCTTCGCAACCATCTGGAACACTTGTCCACTGGAGTGTCTTGGGAAAGCATTCTTTGGGGTTCATTCTTTGGCCGATCATATGGGATAGATTTGTAAAGGCAGGGCTCCAGTCTTGGTTGCATATCGAAAAAATGTAGCCGTTTTCACCAAAATTCTGCGCGACCCTGACATATCGCCGGCCCGGCTTTGCCTCTGTCACTAGAACATCTCCCTCATGTCGAGAACATGCAGGTCTAAAGTGCTTCACCAAACCGTCTGCGGTCTCATACTCGATCGGCACTAGCTGCATGTCGTGGTGGTTCAGGCAACCGTCGAGCTCGCTGCCCTGGCCCTGACACGCGTCCTCCTGGGGCACGCCCACAATGGCCCCAAAAACCACAGCCCTGGGCTTGTCATCCTTGATGGCTACGAACTTATCCCAATACACGCCGGGGTCGAAAAGATTTTCTATCTCGTTATCCTCTGGGAAGTTGCAGGCCATGTTTCGAAATCCAGAAGCAGGATCGCCGGGGTTTGGAATAGTACCGGACATCCATTCGTCGGTTTGAAACAGACCGGGATCCCGGATGGAACAATCCTCCTCATCGCTTACGATGAGCACGGAGAGAAGATGGGAATCCACCAGAAAGCCGTTATTCCCGAGCTGATCCTGCCGGGTGAGCCCTTTAACCGCCGCTTGCAGTTGCTGCTCTATGCCGCAGCCCTGGTCGTCTACCTGGGCCATACACGCCACTTGTATCGCGAGCTTGCTGTTTAGATTCCCCCCACTTGTCTCGGCAAAATCGTTACCCGAGTTGAGCGCTGTACAAGGAACCGGATACGGTACATCCGGCGTCGGACTGTTACACACCCCGTTGTTGCAGGTGAAATTTTCAGGGCACAGATCACCGCTCTCGGTGCATTCGATCACGCCGCTGGCGATGTTCACCGCATCCGGCATATCCGTCAGGAATGCACCGTCATCCCCTCTGTCCACGCAGCCGCCGATGTCGGTTGGTATCCCATCGATACTGCCCGCGTCGCCGTATTGCAGGCCCATATCCGAGGACACGATCGCTACCCGCATGTTATCTATTGGCGGAAACGGCCACTCCGGGTCGATGATAGGCCTGACCAGGGAGTTGATAAGTGTATAAAAGCCAGTGGCCAGGATCTCTTGCTCCTGTTTCATAGAATAAGAATTGTCCACCACGACCAAGATGTCCACGCCGTCATAGTAGGACGACAACGTAGAATAACCAATCGGGGCCTTAGCAATAGGGTCATCCTTGACCTCAAAGACCTTGTCGCACGCGTTGCCCATCTGCGATCCCGCCAGAGTGACCGCCAGCAGGTACATCCAAAAACTGCGCTTTGATTTCATCTCTTCACCTCCAAATGGTTGCGCTGTTACTACTGGGCCATATCACCTGGGGCACAATTCCTTCCCTCATAAAATCACATTTTTAGTCCTGTCTGTTTTTTGGTGAAAGCGCTTTGGATCGGAGCAACTCCCTTGCTGTGACCGCGGCAGGGGTGCCCGCATATTCGGTCTCCACTTGGCTTAATAGATCCGCTGCTCGGTTTTTCTGCCCGGCACGGATTAGCGCCTTGGCCAGTCGCACCATGGCGGTTCCTTTCAGCAAGTCACTGGACGCGGTGTCAATAAACGCCTCGAGTAGCACTGCTGCCCGGGCATCATCTCCCAATTTGTCCTGCAGCAGGGCCGCGGCCTTGTACCTGGCTCGATTGGCCGAACCTACGGTCCCGTATGCAATCACTTTTTCATAGGCTGCCACAGCCTCTGACCAGAGGCCGAGCTTGCGGTAGCAGTCTGCTAGAAGCGACCAAACCTTAGCGTCCGAAGGATGCCTTTTGAGGTGGGCGGTCATCTTCGATCGCGCAGATTCCAGGCGACCAGAGATCACCATCTCGCGCCACCGCTCAAGGGGAGGCTTTGATCGGAGCCGATGTACCTCAGGCCCCTTTGTAGTCAATTCGCCAGCATTTCCGGTTCCTGCCGATGCATTGTCTGGGTCTGCAACTTCAGCGTCCGCATCTCGATTTGTTGATGCATCGTGTCGGAGGTCGACCGCTTCGGGTTGCTCAACGAGGTTGACAGACCCGGGGTGAAACATCTGCTCGAACCGATCGGCCGCCACAGCGCTGAGGGGTGTGATGGCGTGTTCGGTGTCGCCGCCAAACACGCCCTGCTGGCCCGCTGTGAGGCGATGGGAACGGCTTTTTCCAGCCGTTACCTCTACGGCGCCCGCCATGACCTCGACCATTGTCGACCGCTCGTTTCGGGTGACCGCGAATTGGGTCCCGACTACCCGCACCGCCACATCCCCCGCATCCACCAAGAACTCAGCGCCCGGCTTCAACGGCTTCACGCGGCAGGCCACTGACCCGCGATCCAAGCGCAGCCGGGTCTGATTGATGTTGGCTGACATGACTTTCAGTGCAGTGGCCTCTGCTGCGGCGACTCGATGGACGCCGATGCTGGTGATCAGCTTCCCGCCCCTATCGATATTGAACATCGGAGATTCGGGCTGGGTCATTGCGACGTTGCTGGTGAACTCCACTTTGATCTCGAGTGGATCGGATTCTCGGAGGCTCCCTAAGCCCAACAGTAGGGCCACCACTGCGGCGCAACAGGCTGCAGCGAGACTCCCTGCCCAGACCCACCTTTTGTGAGGGCGGGGTTCTGTGCGGGCACGGTAACTGTCGACGAGTGCCCGCCGCTGACCCGCGGTGGGGAAGCCGTCCGCTGCCTCCTTAGTCGCTGCTGCAGATAGGGTTTGGCTAAAAAAGCGCCACTTGTCAACGCTCGCGCTGCACTCGTCACACACTTGCATGTGGTCTTCAAAGCGCCGCTGCTCAGCCTCATTCAGGGCAGCGTCTAGGAATCGAAGGCGGTCGTTGCAACTGCTCATGGTTTCTTCCTATCCAAATGAGGTACCCCTAGGGGCGTCAGATCCTCTGTTACCGTCTGTCGCGCACGGTGAAGCCGCGTCCAAACGGTTTTGGGTCGGATGCCGAGAATTTTCGATATCTCGTCTCCGGTGAACCCCTCCACGGCAAAGAGCCAGAGCACCTCCCGTTGGGACACGGGGAGGCGTTCCAAGGCCTTCACCACCTGATCGCGCGTGGCGATCTGTCCGGCCAATGAAAGTCTCGGGGAATGGGCAGTTCCCGAGCAGGCTGCGCCGTGGGTTCGCAGGATGCGACGGTGCAGCCAGGTATTTCTTCGCCAGGTTCGCGCCTTGCGCGTCGAGATGCTGTAGAGCCAGGCTCGAAACCGTAGCTGCCGTTGATACTTGGGTGCCATCAACGCCACGGTGAGGAATACATCTTGGGTCAGCTCATCTGCCTCGTCCACTGTAATTTCTTGGGCAAACCGCAACAGCGCTGCCCGCACCATTCCCCGATAGCGGCAATAGAGCACATCCAGCGCGGCTGTGTCTCCAGCACCGAGCCTCGCCATCAACAGATCGTCATCCGAATGCCACAAAGAGGTTTTCGATGCGTGTTTCAACGGGGTATCTATCCCTGCCGGCGGCGCTGATATTGCACCTGCTCATATGCTAGACATATCACCACACCCTCGAATCCTTCCCGGCCAATGATTTTTCACCAAATCGATAGGTGTATGCCGAGCGCGCCAGACAGAGCAATCCTTGGCGTCTGCAGGATGACGCTATCGTCTGAGCGCTTTGTGAAGGTCCGACGATTGAAATGGCCAGCACTCATCACATCGAGCGCAATCGCAAGGCCATCGGTGAGCGATAATTGAAAGCTCCCTCCCACCCCCAGAGAGAAACCCCACCAAGTAAACCGTTGGCTGTTTCCGAATCCGTATGCCGCATCGACCGCTGAACCGAGCACCTCGCCCCGAATCATTGGGCCGATGCTTAATGCGTGGCTGCCAAGCCAGTATCCCACATCCACCGCAAATCCCACTTGCCACCCAGAGAGCGCGCCTTCTTCAGTCATTTTCTTGGGTCCCATCAACCCTGAAATGGCTCCCCGAATGAGAATGCCCGGGGCTGCAGTCCTCTGGAGGGCGAAAGTTGCACCTGCGTTGATGGACGGTCCCTGCTGTCCCGCGATCCCTCCGCCCATTCTGACGCCGGTTACCATTCCCCAACGGGCCGGTGGTCTGACCGCTTCAGGGCACACTGGTATTGCTGGACGCGTCGGGAGAACGTCTGGTTCATCTGTTGCCACTGGGGAGCTCACAGGCTCTTTTTTAGATGTGGGAGATTCATCTGTTGCCTCCGGCAGCATCTGCGTTTCCTCCATCAGTACACGCACAGCCAGCGCCAGCCTCTCGATCGCACCTTCCCCATCAGGGGCTGTCATCGTATGGATGACCGACCTGTTGGTGCCAATCCCAACGACTTGAAGGTTCAGGTCGCCGTTTTCCCGCCTCTCAAGCCAAATGGTGGCAAGGGCTCCCTTACTGAGGGCGATTTTCTCAATGATTGCGATCTGATCGGTCAATGAACGCTTGGCAAGTGCATTTTTCTTCAAAGCGATTCGTTCAAGCCGACATTTGTCCAAGCTCAGCCCCAACTCGGCAACGAAGTCGGCTTCGGTTCTCACAAATGCTTGATGCTGCTCAGTGTCGTTGACCAAGAATAGTATCACCGGTGGCGTTTGTGTCTCTGAGGCCATCGCGACGTATCCGCGAATAAGGACGAGCAAAGCGATACCAGTATATAAGCCGTATTTCCTGCGTGGCCGAGGCGTCATGCCCTTTCTTTCCAACTCGCATGTCTCGATTTCGATACTGACGAGTTTCGGTGTTTCATATTATATCTATTGGTACAAATCTCGTCTAGAAAGGAACAATTGAGCAAAAAGTTCACATTCCTACCCGATGAGGGGGACGTGTCCTAGCTACCGATTGTATGCAGTAAAAGCAGCACTGAACATGTCGCCAGCGGTTTGGTCTGGTTTACTGCTGCAGTCCGTGCTGATGTGATGCTGTTGCGGGCATCTGAGGGCCTGGTTCCAATGCCAATCAGTTTAAAATCATTACACCTTGACAGATTTGCTCGAAAACTGACTAATGGGCTTCACTCGGAGGCTCTCTGAAGGGGCCAGGTCTGAAGGAGGTCGCGTTGGTACACAAAAAGATGGATATACGCCCTGCACAGGGAAAACTGGGGATCATGCTGGTGGGTTTAGGAGCGGTCAGCACGACCTTTATCGCCGGTGTCGAGCTGATTCGCAAAGGCTTGGCCAAGCCCATTGGATCACAGGCGTGGATGGGCACGGCCCGACTCGGCAAGCGTACTGATAAGCGCTTCGTCAAATTAAACGAACTCGTGTCACTCGCAACCCCCGAAGACATCGCAGTTGCTGCTTGGGACATATTTCCAGACAATGCATACGAAGCTGCTCTAAAGGCGGGTGTCTTGAACACGGGCGATTTGGGAAAGGTGGCCGATGAACTGCGCGCGGTTAAGCCACTTCCCGGCGCCTTCGACAAGAATTACGTCAAAAAATTGGATGGCACCCACGTCAAGACAGGGAACAGACAGCAGATGGCAGACGATCTTAGGCGCGACATACGCGACTTTAAAAAGACTGTCGATCGGGTGGTGATGGTTTGGGCCGCATCGACCGAGGTATATCGGGAGCCAGGACCAGCCCATGCCTCTGTGCGCGCTTTTGAATCCGCCCTTGCAGAGGACGATCCATCGATTGCCCCATCTCAGCTCTATGCCTATGCGGCGATAAAAGAAGGGGTTCCCTTTGCCAATGGCGCCCCCAACTTGACAGTGGATACGGACGCCCTGGTGGCACTGTCAAAGCAAGAGAAGGTGCCCATTTCCGGAAAGGACTTCAAAACCGGACAGACCTTGATGAAAACAATCGTCGCCCCTGGCCTGAAAAATAGACTTCTCGGGGTCAACGGGTGGTTTTCGACCAATATCCTGGGCAACAGGGACGGCGAAGTACTCGACGACCCGGAATCGTTCAAGAGCAAAGAAGTGTCCAAGGCCGGCGTGCTCGATACCATTTTTCAAATTGAAACATATCCCGAACTTTACGAAAACCTCTACCATAAGATTAGAATCAATTACTATCCGCCCCGCGGTGACGCCAAGGAGGGGTGGGATAACATCGACATCTTTGGTTGGCTCGGGTATCCGATGCAGATCAAGATCAATTTCCTGTGCCGCGATTCGATCCTGGCCGCGCCCATTGTCCTCGACCTCGCGCTCTTTTCAGACCTGGCACTACGGGCTGGCATGAGCGGCATTCAGGAATGGCTCAGCTTTTTCTATAAAAGTCCACAAACCGCCAAGGGGCTGTACGCAGAGCACGACCTCAACATCCAGAAGACCAAGTTTAAAAACACCTTGCGCCACATGGCTGGCGAGGATTTGATCACCCACCTCGGGCTCGATTATTACGAAACCGATTGATGCACCCTAGTGCGCTGTCCAGTCTTCAGTGTTTGGTAAAAGGCCTCCCCCTTTGAAAAAGGGGGCCGGGGGGATTTCGTCTTTTCCCCTGGCATTGCGAGGTTACAAAATCCCCCTTCCCCCCTTTTTCAAGGGGGATTTGCTAACTTCACCCGACACATCTCGTTTGACATTGCCCTAATCCACCTACGCGCTCTGTAACTTGATGCCGATGTGTTCCCTGAGTTTGAAGTGACTTTCAGAAATGACAAAAAGCGTGAGTGCCCGCAAGCGATCGGCCAACTTGGCCTTGTCCGGGATTTGTGTCTTGAGAACGCGGACCGCGACCGAGACATCCCCACAAAGCAGCAGCCCCGCCCGATCCATGGTGTAGTCGATCGAGCGGCCCCAGCGCTTCATGTTGACATCCGCTGTCTTGGCCACAAAGGATTGGACGTACCCCTGTAAGCGCTCCAGTGTTCCCGCATCGAGGGATCGTATGGGTGCGAGGCGCTCTGACACTGCACCGGCAAGTTCTCCAGGCACCGGCAGTGTGGGCACAAAGCTTTTGATGGACGCGAGGAGCCACGCCGACAGTTCGGTGCCTGAGGCGACGAGCCGATGGACATAGAGTCCGGGCCTTAAAAGCGTCAGTTGTTGGCCGAGTCTGAACGCCAGGCCCAACCGATCCGTGACAATGGCGCTTGTGCCATCAGCTGCGATGGCCGGTGGATTTGCGTTTAAGAGCTCAAATCCAATCCTATTGTCCCCGTAATAGAACAACGGGGGTGGTTGGATGCCTAAGGAAATAGCCACAAAATTGACAAACCCGGCAAAGGGCGATGGATCTCGCGTCACATCGATCGCAGCCCCTGGATGGAAGCCCAAGTCAGGCAGGGGGCGCCCCTTCTGCTGGATGATCGCCGGTGCAATGATCGAAAAAATCGACGAGATGATCTGATTCATGTCGGGATGGTTCAGGTGGCGTTCCCACTGGTCGGTCCCGAGGGTATCGGCGAGTGCCGGTAGATCCTGAGGCATGTACTCGTGGTAATAGGTGCGCTCCTCAGGGGAGGCCTGGTTGAGCAGTGTCAGGAGAGACGCCGCACACCACGCTTTGTCCGCCTCTTCAGCAGCAGCAAAAATGCGATAGAGCATTTGAAAGGACGGCACCCGGCCAGGACTGACCTCGAGGAGGCGCCGGTGGAGATCCGTTGCCTTTGCCGCGTATTCAACCTCCCAGCCATATAAATCGCCGAGCTGTTCAGGCCATTTTGGATTGTCAGGCTCCAATTTGGCAAGTGCCTCGGTGATTAGAATTGCGTCTGCGCGACGGTTGAGCTTATTGATAAATATGTCGACCAGCGGCAGATATAGATCGATCTTCTCCTGTTTGTCAGCCTCCTTGGGTAGCCGTGCGATGGCTTTCTTGTAGTAGGAGACCAGCTTATCCCATTCATTTCGCTCGGCGAGAATCTCGACAATGGCCGTGTTTGCTTTTTCAAGGGTTTCGTCCTGCTCGAGTGCCGCCTCGTAGAACTCGACGGCTTTTTGAGGCCGTTTCAGCTCGTGTCGATAGATTTTAGCAACGGTGAGGTAATAGCGCGCCAGTTCCTCTGGATCGTCTACGAGGGATGCAATGCGCAATACAACATCTACGACGCTCGAGTAGCTTTTGGTGGCCGTGTGGATCTTTAACAGATCGTTTAAAACAGTCCGGTTGCCCCCATCAATGGCAAGGGCGGTGTTGAGTCGACGCGCTGCACCGTCCCCATCCTTCAAATGTTCGAATTGGACGGCCGCTGCTTGCCTAATAAGGTGTACTTGCTCCTCTGGTGCTGCATCTTCCATCCCAGCCAAAATGCGGTCGTAGGTATCCACCAGTCCCCGATAATCCTCTCGGTGCTCGAGAATGTCGGCAAAACACAATTGCGCGTCCCGACTATTCGGGGACATCACCAGTGCTTGACGGATGAATTTGGCTGCTTCGACATAGTCGTCAACGCCGATACATGCGCGCCCCAGCCTAATCAGGAGCGTTACCTTTTCATCAGGCGGCATATCTGCACCAGCCCCGTTTAGGTAAGCCAGGAGGTAGTCCTTGGCCACGTCGAAGCGACCCACGTCCAATCCGACCTCCCCCAGGCGTCGAATGAGATGAATGTCCTCTCCGGCGATGAGGATTGCCCTTTCATACGCCCCAAACGCCTTTTCCTTTTGACCCGCAAAATTCAAGGCTTCGCCGAGATGGGTAAATAGCTCCAGCTGCTTATCCTGAGGGAGCGCATCCGCCGAATCGGCCCACCGCAAGTATATCGGCAGTGCCTTTTCCCACTCGTTGTTTTTCCGGTACAGCTCAGAGACCCTATCGCCTGCGATAAAGTTGGTTTCATCGAGCAATAGTGCTTGCTCAAAATACTCAACAGCCCGTTCGGTATCGCCGATATTGTCCACACAGATAACGCCCATCTCGGCGATGAGCCCTGCCCGCGCGCTCGGTCCTTCGACCAGTAGTACCTCTTGGCCAAGAACGTCCAAGACAGCCGCATAGTTGCCCTCGGCCACCAGGGCTTTTTTGAGTTGTGCCAACACCGCCCTGTTTTCCGGCACCAGGTCCCTGAGTGCGCGCAACGTGGCGACCGCCTCGGCAGGCACTTGTTTCAATTCGAGCTGGATGGTTGCAACCCGCAACAGCAACCCTATTTTTGCATCTGAATCAGGTGCGACGTCGGCCATTTTTAGAATGGTATCGATGGCAGCGTCGTAATCCCCAGCGTCTTCCTGTGTTTTGGCCAGTGTTTCGAGTGCGTCGTCCACGCCGAGGGATGCAACTTCGGCAAACGCTGCTGCCGCGCGCTGGGCATCGCCGAGCTGTTCGCGAATAATGGTGGCCCGCTCCTTGAGCAACGCCTTTCGCTCGTCCAGATCTACGCGATTCGCCTGCTCGGCCAAAATCTCGGCCAATGCTTCCCAATCTCCGGTCAGCCGGTAGAGCCTGGCCAGAGATGTCCGGGCGGAGGGGTGATTGCCATCTATTTCTAGAACCGAGACGAGATACTGAATGGCATCGTCGTACTGCTTAAACTCCTCTTCGCAGATGAGCGCGAGGCGTTCCTTGATCACAAGTTGCTGTTTTGCAGAAGCGGCAATATCTAGCTGGGTTTCGAGATTGGACCGCAGTTTTGCCACGTCGCCTGTGCGCGCATAGATGCGTTCGAGCCCCTTCATCGCCTCCATATGGTCGGCGTCTACCGTGAGGACGTTTTCATAGTGCTCGCCAGCTGCAGTTAAGTCATCCAATTGCTCTTCGTAGAGCTGGCCGAGTCGGTAGAACCCACTTGCCCGGGCCGGTCCTTCGGGGAGGGCATCCACCGTACCTTCGAGAAGGGCAGTGAGTCTGTCCCAAGTCCCTGCGCCTTCGTAAATGGTCGCCAGCAGGGACGCGGCTTTGTCGTGCGTCGGATCTTCGGCAAGGGTGGCTTCGAGCAACTCGATGGCCCCTTCTGTGTTGCCCAATCGTTCATACAACACCTGCCCGGCAGCAGCCTTGTGGTCACGGCGCGCTTCAGGCAGGGGCTCGGCCTCGCTCAAATGGATCAGCACCTCTGCATATTCACCCCACTGCTCGGCAGAGAGGTATATCTGCGCCACTGTTTGCAGGGCTTCGACATCTGCTGGCTCGTGCTCGAGGACTTTTTGCAGACAGGTCAGGGCATATTCTGGTTCATTGACCTTATCGAAGTAGATAACACCGGCCTTTTTGTAGAGTGAGAGAGCGGCGTCAATATCCCCTGTTGTTTCTGCTTGCTGCGCCATCTCGTAACAGTGACCGGCAAATTCAGCGTGCCGTTCGGTGCGTTCAGACAGTTTTCCCAACCGTTCGATCAGCGCATCGTCCTGATCGGCGGTTTCAGCATAGGCCAGATAGTAGTCAAACGCCCGTTCCGGGTCTTTGAGGTTTTCATAGTAAACATCGCCGATGTTGCGAATGATCTCGCCTTTCTTTTCAGGCACCTCTTCTGCCTCTGCCTGTGCTGCGAGTTCGGTAACCAGTGCATCGTATTGGCCCCGGATCCGCATCAGATCAATCGCGGCAGCTTTCACCTCTGGATCTTCGGGAGTTGACGAGAGGAGCCCATCGTAGATCTCCGCTGCCCTTTCGTAATCCTTTAATACTTCCCGAGATATCCGTGCCGCTTCGAGAAGGAGATGCCGCGATAGTATCTCGTCTGCTGCGCTCTCTCCGGCTTCTTCGATGACATCGACGGCTGCACCCCAGGCGTTGTACTGATCAGCACCTTCTTTCAAGGCGTCAAAGGCGATCTCATCTGCCGGATCCACCAGGAAATCCTGGACATATAGCTCGATATCCTCCCGGGTACCGGTTTGAGCAGCGCGGGCAGTGATTTCGTCTGCAGCACGCCTCACATCGTTAAGGCGTGCGCGGACAGCATCGATATCCCGGGGCCGACGCTCCTGTTCCTTTGCCATAAGGGTCTGGACAAAGTCATCGACCGCTGCGGCCAAGGGATCTGTCACAGCCTCGCTCAATAAGGGAACCTGCTGGTTTAGATGGGCAGCGATCACATCGATCGGCGTATCTCCTGCAAACGGCGAGCGCCCAGCAATGACCTCGTAGAGCAGCGCACCCAGTGCGTAGATATCCGAGGCCGCTGTCGGCTCAGCTCCCCGTGCCTGCTCTGGCGCTCGTCCCCAAACGTATCCGCATAGCGGTGAGGCAGATGCATCGGCACCTGGTCGATGTACCAACCGGTCCATCCCGAAATCGCAAAAACAGATCTTCGGGACGCTGCTGTCAATGAATGCTGTCTCGCTTGAACAAACCAGCACCGTGTCTGGATTGAGGTCCCCGTGGAAGAATCCGCGTTCGTGTAAAGGCGTGAGTGCGTCCAAGATGGCCTCGAATATATCGAGCGCTTCTGAAACCGGGACGGGAAGACGCGCCCTTAGCGGCTCGCTCTCATCCCACTGAAAAACAAAGTAAGGTCTTCCGTCATCCAGGTCTCCAACAGCTTCAACCTGTTGGGTCGCCAGGGTTTTGTCCAATATAAAGGCCCGCATATAGGTCTTGAATCTTTGGGTGGCTTGGGTATCCAATGCATACCCTGGGTTGATGAGCTTCAACCCATATTCAGCGCCATATTCAGCAACATATGCATCGTCATCCTCTGAATACCCGGCAGTCGCGCGGTCGCATAGATAAACTGACCACAATCCAGCATCCTGTTTCTTTTCTTTAACGACATACCCCGCAATATCTGTTCCGGCCGCAAGATCCCTGCTTGAAAACCGCTCATTGTAGATTTTCCGTAATTTCTGACTGACCTGGGTCTGTTTGGCCATGAAAACAGCGTCGGCCAGGGCCTGGGACGCCTTTTCCTGTTCACACCATTCAACCAACCGGCGGGCAAAAACCGCGCGCGACCCATCAGATACCCCCATCTCTTCTGGGTTCATACCGAGATAGTCGACGACCAGCTGGTTCAGCTCTGCAGTGGAAAAAAGCCGCTCTATCTCTCCGCGCAAAATATCATGGGGTGATTTCATATTGTTTAGCTCCCTTTTCGCTTTGGCCTATACTTTCTATCGCCATGGCATATGCAGTATAGCAAATCAACTGGGGTCGACCTATGGATTTTGGGTCATGCCCGGCATTTTTATTTAGAATCCTTATAGGTTAGAGAATATGAGTGGGTCAAAAATAAAATAATACTATGGAAGTGTAATACCCCTTATTGCTTTCTTTTCCCGACTCGTTTTGCATTGATGGCCCGTCGGATTCTACTCAGTGGCTCACCGCCGAGGCGACCAGAGACTGCTAACCATTTTTGCGCTGCTTTGAGCTCGACTTTTGTTCGCTCCATAAGCGCATCGAGGACATCGATAATAAACTCACCAAGGCTGACCAGGCGGCGAATTTGATCGAATTGATACGCCGTTATGTCGCTGCTGTCATTCGCATATGGGCTGCCTTTTTGCAGTGCTTCGGCCTGTTTGAGTTTCAATAAGATAGCCTTTAGTTTTTTTCGCTCCCGTTTATGGAACATACGGTTTACGATCAGCCATAAATCTGTTTCAGCCCTATAAACAAAATGTCGATTGTTTTCGATTGTATCGCGGTATGTGAGCTCGAGATCCACGAGCTCCTTGAGGGCCATGCTGAGCGCGCCGGACGATATATTGAGGACCTGCTGTATTGTCCGTGCATCTAAGGCATAGGGGCTTAGAATCAGCACCGCCCAAACCCTACCCACAACCGGTCTGTACCCCAAGCGTTCGAATAGATCACTGGCTGCCGATTCCACCAGTGGTATGGACTTTATCTCGGAAACAGCCATGGAAAAAACTCTCTTAAATCCGCATTAATCCACTTTTTACCGCGACAGCGAACTGACGTCAAAATCTCTCTTTCAGAGCATGTTTCTTTGGATTGCAATGATCCGAGCTGGGTTTGTCTGGGATCCAGATATGGGATACCCTGGTGCTTGTATGCTCACCCGATGCAAGCACAGTGCTCAATGACAATTGGCTCAAGAGCATCTTCCAGTCTCAAGCCGGTCCTGTTGATGGCCTTCTTTTCCGGGTTTTGCGGTTTGGCCTACGAGCTGGTTTGGATCCGGGTGCTGTCGGTGGTCTTTGGTCGGACCACCCTGTCGACAGCCATCGTGGTCGCCGTGTACATGGCTGGCCTGGGGTTCGGCGGACTGTTTTGGGGCAAAAAGATAGACACTGGCAAGCGTCCCTTGCGCTTGTTTGCAGTGCTACAGTGGATCATCGGTGGCGCCTGTTTATTGATTGCATTTCTTTTCTCAGCGTTACCAGGTCTTTACAAGGGACTTTACCATGCCCTGCAGGTCGGATTTGAGACCCCGACAATGCTCGCCTTTGCTCTCTCATTTGGTCTGATGTTCGTGCCCGCGTTTGCAATGGGCGGGACCTTGCCTGTGCTCGCCAAATACGCGGTCGATAAAGGCCAACCTCTTGGGGGCGCCATTGGAAAACTCTATGCGTTGCATACCTTTGGGAGTATCGCAGGTGCAGCCCTCGTGGGATACTATCTCATCGGCTGGTTCGGCCAACTGCGAACCCAGCTGCTGGCCGTGCTGATCAACCTTGTCCTCGGCGGCATTGCTTTTTTCATAGCGTTCAAATCTTCGCGTCCTGCTTTGAAGCCGGCCAGCAGCACACCAGCTCCCCAACACGCCCTGTGGACACCAAAAAGGGGCATCCGAAGATTGCTTCTCTTGGTTGCAGGGCTCAATGGCTTTTGTGCGCTTTCTTTTGAAATTCTCATTGCCCGCGCCCTTAGTACCTTTATCGTGAATTCAACATATGGGTTCACCAGTATTTTGGTAATTTTCCTACTGGGTATCGGCCTGGGCAGTGTTGTGTTCACCCGGTTTTTCAGCCGATCCCCCCGGCTGCTGACCATATTGGCCGCAGTGGAGCTGTGTCTCGGACTCTATGTGGCGACAACAGTCTTCTACCTCAACGAGCTGCCTGCGTTTCTTTTTTCCCTTGAGCAGAGCCTGTTCAAAATCCCTGTGGCGAAAACACTGGTGCCGGGTCTTGCCTTGTCCGCGCTACTGTTGCTCATACCCGCAGTACTGATGGGGATGGGCTTCCCCTTGATTTGCAAAGGGATTGCCGGGAAAAAGGAACGACTGGGCATCGGCATTGGCGCAGCCTACTTTGCGAGCACCGCGGGCAGCATCGCGGGATCCCTGGGCGCTGCGCTGGTGTTTATCCCCAAATTCGGTGTCGCTGCCAGCATCGTTGCGATGGGCTCGACCTATTTATTTTTAGGCGGGGTCGTCGGACTTACTATCACAAAAAAACCTTATAAACGGGCCGCAGTATGCTGCAGCATGCTTTCAATAGGGGCCATCATTATACTTGGCCCCGCTCTCTTGGAAAAAACGATCATCCATCCGCCGTCCATCTTTCGGTCCGAGGTTATTTCAGACGAAATTCTATTTTACAAGGAGACTACAGACGGCACTGTGTTGGTACGCGAGGATACTGCCACCAACATCCGATCCCTCTATGTGAACAACAATCAAGTCTGCGGGGTGACCTATGACGCCCTCAACGTGGTCAAGATGCTGGGTCATTTGCCGTTTTTGGTCTCGCCGTCAGCTAAGAAAGTACTGGTCATTGGATTTGGCATTGGCGTCACCACTGCTGAGATCGCCAAACACCCGGTCGAACAAATCGACTGTGTTGAGATCGCACCTGGTGTCAAAGAAGCGGCAACGTATTTTGAAGACGTGAACAGGGGGGTCATCGAGGATCCGAGACTGCGATTCATGGCAGGAGACGGCAGGAACTATCTCCTGTTGACTGAAGAAACATACGACATCATATCGAGCGATCCAACCCATCCGACCCTGGGGTGTGCCAACCTGTACACCATCGAGTACTTTGAGCTGAATAGAGCCCGCCTTTCGCCCGAGGGCGTGGTTGTCCAGTACTTGCCGCTGCACAGGATGACGCTCGCTGCGCTCAAATCAACGGTCAAGACATTTCAGGCAGTGTTCCCCCACGCCACGCTGTGGATGGCCCACTCCCATGCCGTGATGCTCGGCACTCAAGGAGCCCTGCAGTTCGATGTGGAGAAAAGCGCTGCAGTATTGGCCGGGATCGGCGATTTCATGATGCAGGACGCCTATGGGGTGGCGAGCGCCCTGCTGCTCGACGCTGCAGGGCTTGCGGCATTCTCCAAGGGTGGCCAAATCCACCGGGATGACCGTCCTTTTCTAGAGTATTACAGTTTTAAGAGCATCGGCAGGGAAAACTGGCGAATGAACCTCGAGCATATCCTTAAATTTAGATCTGATCTCAAGGGCGTGGTCACTGCGGATGATTGGACGCGCCTCAGCCGTTACATGAAGCAAAGAACCCTGTTTTTAAACGGGTTGATTCAAAAAGACATGGGCGCGCTGAAACGGGCTGGCGCGCTATTCAGTGCGGCCATGCGCGTCAATCCCGAAAATAAAGAGATCGAAAGATTCCTCATCTACGAGACATGGCTGCATCGCACGCGCCAGGGGACGAACTGATTTTAGTGGGATCTGTTTAAGCTAGAGTTTCGCCATTTTTGAGGACTCCCTCTCCTCTCGTAGTGAGCACATTTTTGCAGAATTGGTTGCATTCGAGAAGACGAGCAAGTCTCTCCCCCTTTCGCAAAGGGGGCGGGGGGATTTCGTCCTTCTGCCGTTTTTTTGACCTGAGACCCCAAAAAGAATGCCCTTGCTGTGAAGAGACCAATCAACGCAGAAAGGGCATAGATGATAAATGAACATTCCTCCTTTCAGGGACTGCTTGTCAATTTTTCGTCGATATTCACCGAGCCGTCGTTCAGAAATTTCATGGCGCTCGTTTCTGGATGGGCGCTCGGCACGGGGCGACGGACTATCTCCAGAGTTATTCAAGTAGCTGGTTTCGGTGAAGAGCAGTCGCGACATCACTCCATCTTCTACCGTTTCTTTTCACGGGCCCGTTGGACCTCCGACAAGCTGGGCCGAGTTGTTCTTTCACTCGTTTTGAAGCTGATTCCAGACAATCTTCCGATCATACTTACCGTCGATGACACACTCTGCCGAAAGAGCGGCGCGCATCTGTGGGGAGGTGGAATGCACCACGACGCTCTGCTTTCCAACTACGGTCGCGGAAAGTCGTTCGTGAAGTTTTTCTCCTTCGGACACAACTGGGTCATCGTTTGCGTCTGCATTTCAATGCCGTGGAACAAGGACCGTTGGATGGCCGTACCCGTGGCATTTCGCTTGTACCGTTCAAAGAAGCGATGTCCCAAAGCCAAGTACCGCAAGCGCACCGAGCTGGCCAGAGAGATGCTATCGGAGCTGGAACCACAGATTCCGCAAGCGCGCGCGGTGATCATCGTCGGTGACACCGAGTATGCCTGTCGTGAAGTGGTGCGGAATCTGCCCCCAAGAATGGACTTCATCGGACCGATGGCCATGGACGCCGCACTATACGAGACACCACCTAAGAAAAAGTCGGGTCGAGGTCGTCCTTGCAAAAAAGGCAAGCGTCTGAAATCCCCCAAACAGCTCATCAAAGATCGTTCGTTCCGGTGGAAACCACAAGAGATGCTGCTCTACGGCAGACAGGTCAAGGTGCTCGTTAAAACGCAGACCTGTCTTTGGTACACCGTAGCGGGCGGGCGACTTGTACGGATGATCGTCACTCGCGACCCGAACGGCCGCATCGAGGACCGCGCGTATTTCTCCACTGATGCTGAGATGACGTCAAAGGAGATCGCCCAGTACTTTTCGCTGCGCTGGACTCAAGAAGAGATGCATCGAAATGTAAAACAGCATCTCGGCTTGGAAGACCCGCAGAACGGCTGGTGGCGCCGACCGAGGGGCAAACGCAAGAATAAAAAGATACCCGGCCCCAAACCGCATGCGGTGCGCGGCGAAAAAGCGGTAATCCGAACGGCACCGTTCATTCTGACAGTGTATGCCTTGGTCGTCCTCTGGTATTTGGGCAAGGGATCCTGGCAGGAGGATGTCGGGAGGGCTCGACGACGGGCCCCATGGTATCGCCAAAAGAGGGAGCCCGCCTTCGGCGACATGCTCGCCGCGCTCAGACGTCACCTGTGGACTGAACAAAATATCAGCGCACCCAGTACTGAACAGGGGTCGGCAAAAATCAACGACTCCCTGCTCGACTGCTTATGTGTTGCTTGACCGCCGACAGGAAGACGAAATCCCCCCGCCCCCCTTTGCGACAATGGCATTCGGTTAAGGGCAAATGTCGCGATTTTTGCTATTTTTATGCCGGGTAAAGGATCTCCCCCTTGAAAAAGGGGGTTAGGGGGATTTTGACACGTCCAATCGAATTTTACCTTTGAAAACAATTGCTTGG
>JASJCT010000016.1 GCA_030065855.1 Myxococcota bacterium | reverse complement strand
CAAAAAGGACAATTGGACGTTTAAAAATCCCCCTAACCCCCTTCGTCGAAGGGGGAATACCTGCTCTTGCTCCCACTAATCACTGGCGTAGCCATTGTTCATACCACTGGCAGGCCAGTGGTTTACTCCTTCGAATTAGCCCTGGGGTTGGAAACCCCAGGCTATATTCCTTTACCGCTTTGCGGCAATACCCTGGGGATTGTAAACAACCAATGATTTTATTCGATGATTATTGGTAGTTCAGATGGTGCGGCTGGCTCGCGGGGGTTGAAAGCGGGTGCTACTTGCCACCAGGTGATTTGCCCTTGGTGGTAAATTGCTGCTCGATGGTATTCAGGCCGTCTTCAAACGCCTTCTGGTACATTTGGCGAAGATTCTTGTTGTTCTCAGCCCATGTATTGTACATCTTGCGTGTCTCGTCGCGGAGTATGTCGGCATTTTTGAGCGCAAGGTCCATTGCTTTCTCAGTCTGCTCGGCAAAGCTATCCAACGAGCGCTTTCCGGTCTCGAACGAGGTTCTTGCCATCCCCATCCAGCTGTTCATGAATTGTTTTTCATCCCACATCCCTATTCTCCTTTTGTTGACCTGCATTTGTTAATGATTGAGCAGGTGCCCCGATTCTTCAGCGTTTTTTATCTGAAGAAAATTGTTGCTCCAAATTGCTTAAGCCCTCCTCAATGGTATCGAGATAAAGCTTACGCGCCTTGTTTACACTATCGAACCAACTTTCGAGCGACGATTTTGTTACGTCTTGTTGAGTGCCGGCGTTAGCCATCATGACTTCGATATTTTTCTGCGCCTGGGCCTGTGCCATGTCCATGCTTTGTATGCCCATTTCAAAGGAACTCCGCGCAATCCTGATCATGTCTTGAACCCATTGTGATTGATCGCCCATTTGCTGCCTCTCTCTTTTGGTTAAGTCTTCTGCATGACAGTTGCAACTCCAGTAAGAACGACTTCGCCCCGCTGGTTTTTTACAGCCGTCTCTAACCGCAAAATTTTCTTATCATCCCTTTTTTCGATGACCGTGCACTCGGCCGTCACTGTATCTCCAAAAAAGACCGGGGCCTTGAACGATAACTCCTGGCCCAAGTAGATCGTCCCGGGACCGGGGAGCTTGGTGCCCAGGACAGTGGAGATGAGTCCGGCTGATATCATGCCGTGGGCCACCCGCGTCTTAAAGGCGCTGGCTGCTGCTGCCTCCTGGTCGATGTGAACCGGATTGAAATCCCCTGTGATGCCGGCGTACCCATACACATCGGACTCGCTGATGGTTTTTGAAAAGCTCGCCTTGTCGCCCACTTGAATGGCTTCGTATCTACCTGTCGCCCCACTCACCGCGCACCTCCGGTCTTTTTCCTGCCTCTCTTTTTGGTCGTTGCCTTGGTGCCAGTTGTCTTGCGCGGCACTGCTGTCTCTGTCGCAGTCATCGGCGCTTCTATTTTGGCTCGGGTCATGGCACCGTTTGATTGGCAGTGATCAGATAGCCATTTTGCAATGGCTGGGGCATATTCGGTTTGGGACTTGCCACTGGTAAACAGTCCGATATGCCCAGTTGGATAGGAGAGGATCGTCTTGTCTTTACTACCCACGAGGTCATTAAAAGGTCGGCTGCAGGCAGGTGGCACAAGATGGTCTTTCTCGCCAAATACGTTGAGGACAGGCTGCTTGATGTGCTTTAAATCCACACGTCGGCCACCGAGATGAAACGCGCCTTTTACCAGCTGATTTTCTTGATACATACACTTTATAAACTGCAAGAATGCCTCTCCAGCCTGATCCGGAGAATCGAAAATCCACTTTTCCATTCTGACAAAATTGGAAACAAAGTTCTTGTCGTCCATGTGGTCGACAAAATCCACATACTTCTGGAACATGAGCCTCAGGGGATTGAGCAGCAGAAATCCAACGTTCATAAAATCCCCTGGCACATTGCCAAAGGTGTTCACCATCCGGTCCACATCTAGGAACTTGGACCAGACATTGAGCAGTCCCGTGTCGGTGTGAAAATCTATGGGCGTGACCATTATCGCGAGATTCTTCACTTTTTCTGGATATAGAGCGGTGTAGATAGTGCTGAAGGTGCCGCCCTGACAGATGCCGTACAGGGTTACCGCATCTTGGTTTGAGGTGCGCCGGACAAAGTCCACCGCTTGGTTCATGTACCCATCGATGTAGTCCTCCATGGTCAGGAATCGATCTCCCCGATATGGATGACCCCAGTCCAGCACATAGACGTCGAGCCCGGCCTCGAGAAATTTGCGCACCATGCTCCGGTCCGGTTGGATATCCACCATGTAGTACCGATTGACGAGGGCGTAAAAGATGATCACTGGAATGGGTGCTGGATGTTGGACAACCGGCCGATAGCGATAGAGCTTCCACCGGTCTACGGCCAGGACTTCGTCTTTTGGCGTAGCGCCGGTGGTCGTATCCAACGGCCCGGTCAATACCTTGGTGCCCTTTAATAGCTGCTCCTGAAAGCTCACGAGTCGGTTGGTCAGCAATTCTGAAAACTGGTCTGCACTGTTTACCGCAACCATCTGGGCCTCCTTATGCTCTGTCTAGCATTGTGCCAACGAGTCGCTCCAACTCCTGTATTCGCTTTTTCAGGGCATAGACCTCGCTGTGGATCTCATCTGCCTGGGACTGGGTCACAATGGGGGTGGATCTAAGCGCGATCTCTGTAACATCGTTGACTGATTTTTGAAAATCCAACCCCCTTGATAGAAACGTCTCAAGGGAATGGCAAAACAGGGGTGAAGAAAAGAGCTCGTGGTATTTTTGCTCACCAATGCTCATCAGCAGATGGAAGAATTCAGTGAGCGTGTCTTCTGTTATCTCGCCGCTAAACCGCTCATTGGCCTGACTAGCCACTTCTTCCAATGCTTCCAGGCCGGTTTGTAACATTTGCGTGAAAAAATCATACGCGGCAGTCTGATACTTTATGAACGTATCAGCACCAGCGCTAATCTTTTCCAGGTCATAACGCGCAGGACCTATGGCCGTCACATTCAAAAATCGGCCGGCAGTGGTTTCGTATGCCTTGAGCCAGGACTCATAAAAGTGCTGGACAGATACTTCTTTTTCCCTGTCCGCGCTCATGCGCTCGGCAGCTTCCTGGCTGAGATCGCTGACAAACTTCGCCCAATTCCGCGTCATCTGAGCTGTAGCAGTCTGCCAAATGTCGGGCGTGGCTGGACGGGGAACGGTAAATGGGCTCGGCATCTTCGGCAATACCGTGTCCATGAAGGATGTCATCCAGTTTGCACTGGGCCAAGACGGCTCTGGTGTTGGATCCTGATGGACATCGTCGGCAGGTGCTTTTGGTATCCATAGGTTCAGCAATGCCTCATAACCTGACGCTGTTTTTTTAATATTGTCGAGAAGATCTGGAACTCCCTGGGCCGCGTTGTCAGATAGTGACAATCCCTGATTGACGGCACTGCGGATGCTCTCAGTCCACATCTTGGCAAACCCACCAAGGTTTAGCCCGCCATTGTCCACGCCGTTTTTCGGCAGATCAAAGAGGGCTTCGGTCCATTTTTTTTGAAGGCTGACAGCTGCATCAAAGAATGGATTTGTAGATCGGCTCATATACACCCCGCCTTTGCGCTAAACGCGCTCGTAGAGAGCTTTCCCCCTCAAGCCAACACCTGCTCTGCTGTTATTTACTGCCCCTATCCAACCAAACTTATCAACCATTTAAGCAGCATATTCTTGGTTGTCAAACGAAATTGTTAAAATAAATTTCGATTTATGAGGAGTTCGTCAGATTGTCACTTTCCTGGCAAATAAATAACAGTGGCGTGAAATTTTTACTGATATTCTATTCTATTCTTGCCGGCAGCTTTGGCCCTGTACAGGGCTTCATCCGCCCTTGCAATCAGGCTATCGATGGATTCTGATACTTGGTAGGATGACGCGCCGATTGAGATAGTTACTGTGAGATCCGGGGATATGTCTGGAAAGGCCAATGCCTTTGTCACAGTTAACAATCGCTGAATATTGCTCGAACAGGCGGTGGTGCAATCGTAGTTTACAAATACCACGAGGAACTCTTCTCCCCCGTATCTGGCCACGTAATCTTCAGAACGAATGTTGTGCTTGATTGCTTCGGCAAAGGCCTTGAGGATCTGATCACCGGCCTGATGCCCGTAGGTGTCGTTCAATATCTTAAAATCGTCAATGTCGATCACGCACAACGAGAAGGTCGTGCCAGAGCGATCCGACAGGGATTTTTCCCTATCCAGTAGCCGCAGGATTTCCCTTCGATTATAGATGTCGGTCAAATGGTCGTGACTGGCCATGCGCTTGATGCGCTGCCTGAGGTTGGCAATGTAGTTGGCCATGTAGGAGACCCACAACAGGCTCAACAGCAACAGGACGACTCGGATGGCCTCCAGTTTTGGGCTAATTCCGGCAGGATCGGTGCGATAGAGGAGCGTCATTGCCAAGATGTACCCTAAGACGGTCAACACGAGCAGAAACAGGTATTCCCGTACACCTAACCGAAACGTGCCAAACACAAATATCAACACATAGACGACGATGCCGATCCCCCGGATGCTGCTCGCTATAAAAAAACACCCGGCAGTTGTAAAACCAATGGCGACCAGGAGTTGGAAAACTGTCAAGCTGGGGTCTTTGAACCGTTTGTTGAACCCGGTGGATATGGCGGCGAGGATACAGATGCTCGTAAACAGCCACACAGCGAAAAATATCCACACCCACAGTATATCGTTCCCGCGGACAAATCCGTTATAGGCGGCAATAATGGTGCCGATAGCGATAAACACATAGCCCGCTGTGGCTGTCAGAGAGCGCCGGAATCGCAAGGCCTGCCTGCGATTATTCGGCACTATGCGAAGCATCGATTTTCCTCATGTAGCCGTATGTTTCCCGTATTCCTCAGTATGTGTTCCGACTATCCACTACTATTTTACACTATAAGAGCAGACACGTACAGAAGATCGCAAAGGGCGGATGGTAGGATATTGGGTTAATACGAGTAATTTCGAGCGCTTAGCAGCAATGATACAAATATGGTGATACAATTCGTAATATTTGTGCCATAATCTAACTAATGTGTACATAGACCACATCATTAAGGTAACCTTAGGATGAAGAAAAGGAGTGTGGGATGAGAGGACCGACGATACGCCCGACAGTGACACAGCGAGTGCGAGCGTTCCTCAGTCATCAGGGTGTCGCACTTCGCCCTTGGTCAGGCCTCGATGAAACCTACCGAGAACTCTACCGGTTGCTGGACCATAACAAGACAGATCCTTCTTTTTGGCAGCCCCTTTCGCGCTTGTTGAGGCTGATCATTGAAGATACAACCGATCCATCAAGGGTCGTTCGCCTGCCAGCGCCTCAGGCTGAGCTGCTCAGATCTTGGGATATTGATAACCTAATTTACGATCTGAGACAGGCATTGATGACCACCGGCCCCCAGGGCGAACCCGCTTCGACAAATGGTTTTTTGATGACCCTTCCCGCACATGTGCTCGGCGGTTTTCTCTTGTTCGGCATGGCCGCCTGTAGCGATGAAGAGCTGGCAAACACAGCAACTGTAGATGCAGGAACTGACGACATCAGCTCTGATTTCAACACGGATATCGGCTTTGATACAAGTAGCGATACTGGTGCGGCCGATACAGATACAGACAGCAACTCGGGAGTGGTTGATTGGCCCCAAAACTGCGATCTGGACGACGCTTCTATTCTGTGGACCGCATTGAACGGGTCGAACTTGGATAACGATTGGAAAGCGTTTCTCTGCGACTGTTTTTTATCACTAAATGCGAGTTGGGAAGAGGGCCTTACCGAATTGTTCAACTATGGCACCCCTGAGCAGATCGCCGCTGCCCTTGAGTACATGACCAATTGCTGCCAAGACCAAGAAGCGCTCAACACCACTTTCGACGCGGTACAAGACGATTTTTTAGCTGGTGTTCTCTGCGATGATGTCCCAATCTACAAAGGCGTCTCTTTTCCATCCCAATGAAAGACCTCTTGTCCACCATACCAAGAGCGCCCGTTACTTGCTTTTGGGAGATCACCGATGCGTGCAATTTGCGCTGCATCCATTGCGAAGCAGAGGCAGGAGAGCGCTCAGTAGACGAGTTGGGCCTGCCCGAGGCCCTTAGCCTGGCCGATGATCTGGCTGCGGCAGGGTGTCAGCAGGTCATGCTCACAGGCGGAGAACCCCTGGTCCGCGCTGATTGGCCTGCCATTGCCGCATGTCTCGCAGCAAAGCATATTGATGTCACGGTCATTTCCAATGGACTACTGGTCAATGAAAAGGTGCTGGCGCGTCTGATAGCGTCTGGTGTTACCGGTGTTTCGATCTCCTTGGACGGCACAAGGGCAGTGCACGACGAAATCCGCTGCCCCCCTCGCCCCTCTGGTAGGTCGTCCTATGATGCAGCTATCCAGGCCATTACATTACTCGCTGCATCGCCGTTGAAAACAGGGGTGATCACGCAGGTGCACCAGCGCAATATCGATGACCTGACTCAGATGCACGAGACAGCGGTATCCCTCGGTGCGGACGTTTGGCAGGTCCAGCTCGCAATGCCCCTTGGGCGATTGCTGAGCTTAAAATACGCCTATTTAATCGACCCTGCACAGATCCTGAGCCTTGTGGAACAGCTCTCTGCGCTTATCGACAAAGGCGGGGTAGCGATCGCAGTGGGTGACAATATCGGCTATTACAGCAAAGCCGAGCCCAAACTCAGGGGCTCTCTTCGCGGCAAGGCCGGCTTTTGGACCGGTTGCAAAGCAGGTCATCGCCTGGTGGCAATTTGTGCCAATGGCGACGTCAAGGGCTGTCCATCCCACCCCCGATCGTTTGCCGTGGACAATGTGCGCAACACACCGTTCTTAGAAATCTGGCAAAATGCCAAGAACTTTTCCTATACCACCGAATGGGATGAGCAATTGCTCGAAGGGGGATGCCGCAACTGTCAGTTTCGAAGGGTGTGTCGGGCGGGATGCACCACCATGGCCTATGCGGTCACTGGCACAATCTATAACAACCCGTTTTGCGTTCAGCAAGTGACTGCCAGCTACCCAGGCCAATGATACCTCCTAGACCTTGGCAGCCGCGATTTTGCGTGTTTGAGATCACGTTGGCCTGCAACATGAACTGTTACCACTGTGGATCCAAAGCAGGCCGCCAAAGGGAGAACGAGCTCGATACCAACGAGGCACTGGCCCTGATTGGCGACCTTGCAGGGCTCGGCTGTCGATCCATCACGCTTTCTGGAGGTGAGCCCCTGCTCCGGGAAGACTGGCCCGAATTGGTCGCGGCCATTCACCGACACGGCATGCGACCAGAATTGATCACAAACGGCCTGCAGACCGCTGAACAGGCCGATGCGATCGCCGATGCTTGCTTCTTTGCCGTTACCTACTCCATCGACGGTCCAGCCGACGTTCACGACAGCCTGCGCAATATGCCAGGTGCACTGGACCGCCTACTCCAAGGCGCAACTGCACTTAAACAGCGCAGCGTGCGCCTTGGCGCGGTGACTCAGGTCAACCAGCGCAACTTCGACCGGATCGATGAGATCCACAATCTACTTGTGGATACTGGTTTTGAGGGGTGGCAAGTGCAGCTCACCCTACCCTATGGCCGGGCAAAGACCCGTGCACAAGACCTGTGTTTGTCGCCCGAGGCATTGCCGGCTTTGGAGAAATCCTTACTGAAATTGATGGAACGCAGTCCGCTTTTTGTGCAAGCTGCTGATAATATAGGATATTTTAGTCGAGCCGAGCCTCAGTTGCGGGCTGGATCCCAAAGCCGACGCCGCATTTGGGCGGGATGTCAGGCAGGGTTGAACGTTATCGGCATTACGAGCGATGGCACAGTGCGCGGGTGTCTATCCCTGCCAGATCACCTCGACGAAGGCAGCTGCCGAGAGCGCCCTGTGGCACAGATTTGGAACGATCCCGCCGGGTTTGCTTATAATCGACGGTTTACAGTGAACGACCTGGATGGATTCTGCCGGGACTGCCCCTTTGGTCAGTTGTGCCGGGCAGGTTGCACCGCCCTGTCTGTTGCTACATCAGGATTAACAGGACACAACGCCCATTGCCTTCATCGACTCACTGGGGCAAATCATACAGAGGCGCCGGAATGAGCGCTATCATTATTGTCGCAGATAGCCTGAGGCACGACGCTTTGGGCTGCTGCGGCGGCCCAGCCAAGACCCCAACTGCGGATCGATTGGCAGGTGAAGCCACTCTATTTGAACGGACGATCACTGCTTGCCCTTGGACAGTGCCGTCGATCGCGTCCATGCTCACTGGTGTCTACAGCCACCGGCTCGGACTTGCCAAATGGGAGCAGCCCTGGCCAGATGCGTATCCCAACCTGTTTGAACTGGCCGCACAAGCCGACTATGAGATCGCCTCGTTTGTATTTGACCCAACCCACCTGTTTCGGCGCGTCCCAGCGGCCAGGGTCAAAGGTTCTTCCCAGGATACAGATGCCCTGATGGGTTGGCTCAAGGCAAACAGGGGAAAAAAATTTCTGCTCTTAGTGCATTACTGGTGGACCCATATTCCGTATGTGGCGACCCCAATGACGACGCGCACCTGGTTCACATTGACCAAGCGCATGCTGGCAGCCATGCGCACGGGAGAACGGGCCAGGCACAACGCCAAGCAGCTCTATTACCGCGCAGTAGAGGGGTTTAGTGAGCAGTGGTTACCAATGATACTCGATGTGGTGGATCTAGACACCACATGGTTGTTTATCACATCGGACCATGGCGAATCCTGGGGTGAGCGCCCAGAGACTGCTGAGCTCAGGGATGTCTTTGACTTACACGGCAACACCTTGTACGAGGAAGTGCTTCGCGTGCCACTTATGATCAGACCACCACAAGGTCAAAAACCCGCGCGCATCACAGATCTAACCCGGACCGTCGACCTATTGGCCACTGCTGCCCAACTCCTCGGACTTCCGATGCCCACAGCAGACATTGACGGTGTCTCACTAGGAGATTGCGTCACACAGGGGGCGTCGGCGCCCTTGATGAGCGCAGTATCTGCAGCAAGTCGTGATTTTGTCGACGCCAAAGCCGTGCCCAAAGACCCAAAGCAGCTGTGGCGCAGCCTTGCCCTGACCACAGGGCAGTACAAACAGATTTGGACCCCTCTGACAGATAGCTATCTAGCCTTTAACCTGGCAGATGACCCGGGCGAGACATTGGATATCAGCGATGCTGAAAATCCTGCACTATCAAACGGTTGGCAGATATTGAGAAACGAACTCGCACGGGCCCGCACTGATCCACTGAGCGCAAAAGACGAAACAGCGTTAAAGGACCGCCTGCGCCAATTGGGATACATCGATTAGGCTTGGGGTGGGTTATTCCAGTAGAAAATCAACGATGTTTAATCTGCTGATGCCTTCGATATCCTGGCCGAAGAGTGTGTCGGTTGTCAGCAGGAACTTGGGGTAGTTATCGTTAATCGCCTTAAGCGGTTTGAGTTCTCGGGCCAGGGTCGCTTTTTCGGACAGGAGATAGGCCACCTGAATGTATCTCTTCTCGTTCGCTCGTTCGGCGATGAAGTCTACCTCAAGCGTGCCCTGCTTGCCGATGTGAACCGTATAGCCCCTTCTACGCAGCTCGAGGTATACGATGTTTTCGAGCATGCCTGCGATGTCCCCCTCTCTGTATCCGAGGAGGGCATGCCTTAGGCCCACATCTCCGAGGTAGTATTTCTCATGGATTTCCAGCAAACGTTTTCCCTTGATATCGTAGCGCTTTACCTTATGGAGCGCGTAGGTGTCCACGATGTAGGAGAGGTAGTTCTGTACTGTCTCAACGCCCACAGACATTCGCTGCGACTTGACATAGTCCGCAATTCTTTTTGAGGAGAAGATATTGCCAATATTGTCGAAGGTATAGCGAGTGATGTTCTCCAGCAAGGCCACGTTGCGCAGGTTGTGGCGTTTGATAATGTCCTTTAGAAGTATCGTATTGTACAGGCTCTCTATGTACTGATAGATGACCTCTTCGTCGTGATCAAAATGGTGGAGTGCCGGAAATCCCCCGGTTTTGAGAAATCGTGGGAATTGGTTGTAAGCGTCTTCCTCGGCATGGCCCATGAACGCCAGGTACTCCGAAAAGCCAAGGGAATAGATAGGAAACTCCACATATCGTCCCGAGAGTTTTGTCGCCAGCTCGGACGACAGCATTTGCGCGTTGGACCCCGTGATGTAAATGTCGTACCTCGGGTCGTCGAATAGGGATTCCACGGTCCGTTCCCACTGCTCGCACTCCTGGACCTCATCGATCATGACGTAGGTTTTGCCGGCCCTTGGTGATAGCTTCTTGATATGACGGTAAAGCGACTTGAAGTTCAGAAGCGGTTCTGCCTCTATCGTGTCGAGATTTATGGAGATAATGGATTTCTCTGGAATACCCTGTTCAGTCAGCGATTCTTGGAGCAGCTTCAAAAAACAGCTCTTACCGACCCGTCGCATCCCGGTAATGATTTTGATAACGGGCTTATTAATAAAAGGACGAATTCGCTCTATATATGTATTTCTTTTATACACGAATGTTTTTATAGCATATTAAAAAGTTTCTTCCAAAAAAGAAACTAACTGCTAAGAAGTGGCGGTGCTGGTAACGCGGCTGAACCAGGGAACAGTTTGGCATCCAGAACTATCATTGTTTGGCAAGGGAGACGAAACTCGCGTAATAGTACGCGAGCTGCTCTTGCGTGAGACCTCCCTGGTCGTAGACCAGATAGGGGGCGTAGTAGGTGTCTGTGGGTAGGGTTTTGTAATAGGTCGGGTCTAGCCGGCCATTGGCCACCAGGTCGGCGTACATGCGCGTGCCTGGATATGGACAAAACCCAGATATGAGGATCCAATCCGGTGCCATGCGCTGGCACAGGCGAATGGATTGCAGCACGTCTGCCTCTGTTTCGTCTGGTAAACCGATCATGAAATAGGCAACTGTTTTCATGTGGTGCTTTTTTAGCAGGCGCGTTACTTCCAGGATGCGCTGGTTGGTAAAATGCTTGCCGAGCAAAGACCGTCTGAGGTGCTCGTTCCCGCTCTCAATGCCGATCTGCACCCGGAAGCACCCGGCCTGCCTCAGGGTTTTGATAATGGGCTCATTCAGGTGATCGATATGGGCGTTGCACCAGAACGGTAAGCCGATGTATTTGCGAAAATCCTTGGCAAATGTCGCAAGCCACTTGGGATCCAACGTAAAAATATCGTCCTGAAACCCAATGACCCCCTGGTACTCATAGGTCTTTATTATCCACTCGAGCTCTTTGATCGCGTTATCAACAGAGCGGTACCGCAGGTGGTGTTTTGGCGGGATCACCTGTTTTAGCCGGGCGTTGATGCAATAGGTGCAGGTATACTTGCATCCACGGGTGAGAAAGAGCTCAAACCCGAGAATGTCCATGGACCGCGTGTTCAGGAGCGTTTGATAGGGGAAGATGCTCCTATCTGCAAAGGGCAGCGCGTCCAGGGATGCAGCGCAATGGCCGATCTCGTTTTTAACCACTGCCCCATCCCGCACAAACCAAATATTGGGAATGTCGTCAAAAGACGCCTTTTGTGAGATCCGGTCCAGCAAAAGGCGCGCGCTTAATTCCCCCTCTCCGATGCAGATCCCTGCCACGCCCGGGATTGACACTGTATCTTCAGGCGCGGCAGTGGCATGAGGTCCACCCAAAAAAACGGGCACGCCTAAGGGTGTAAAAACCTGGCGCTGATAGTTCAAAAAGAGGCGGTATTGGTGGGTCGTCAGGTAGACGAACACCGCGTCCGGGTCAAATGCGGCCAGGGCGCGCACGTTGTCTGTGCTTTTGGAAATCGTAAACAGCCGCGTGACATGCCCATCCAGCTTGAGGCTTGCAGAAATAGATGCCAGTCCGTGATTGAACCCGAGGTAGTTCTTTCCAGATGGATCGGGAACGAAGTTAACCAGCGCGACTTTCAAATAAAGACCTTGGCGCATACTTTTTATGTGCGCTCTTGCTAATGGACTCGTATATCGTCCACGTGCCAGCTCCAGATGTTATCCGAATTGCCCCCAGATGCTGTAAACCGTATTTGCGCTTCTTCCCTGTCCAGGCAGGCAGCATCGAGTGGGATACTGTGGTTCTCTGTGTGGCAGCCGCTATCATAGGATGTTTCTGAGACCTGCCAAATCTCTACCCAAGATACCCCAGTGTAACATTCTGCGGCAAATGTTTCGGCCGGCGTGCTTTCATTATAGTACTCACGGAATAAAAAATTAAAGCGAAGATCAGCTGCGCTGTATCCAGCAAGATTAAATATCGGTGAAACCAAGCTGATGGCGTAATCATTCACACCAGGTGAGTAGTAAAAATAGAAATGCTGGTTTGTTTCCCATGGATCACCACAGGTCAATGATGCCACAGTACCCAAAGTCCAGTTTGTGTTGTCAATCGGCAACCTAGTCCAGCCTTCTTCGTTCTCGTCCCACGTGGTATCAAGCGGCATATCACAATCCTCAGGGCAATTATTATAGGTCTCTCCGGCTGTACAGCACCCATCGCTGCAGTCGTCTGCAGGAATACCCAGGACCCACTGCCACGTGGTATCTGTGATACTGCAAAAATAGGTCTCGCCCCCACAGGTGGTGGAGGTACACGCATTGGGTGACGTGCTCGTGCAGTCCAGGGAAGTGCCCCCAGAACAGATGCCTTGGGCCCCGTTTTCTCCGCAGCCAGTGCATGTTTGGTCTGTAATCAGGTCAGCTGTACCGACGCCGCAGACATCGTCGCACGGCCCTGCTGCAGATCCACATCCGGTGGTATCGTCACAGGTGGCTGTGCAGCACTCGTCAGCTGGATCTGTTTCGCAAGCCGTCGACGTTGCCACGCAGGTACACGTATCTGCGCAGTTCCCCTGGCCGTCGCAGGTCAAATCACATGCAGCTGGATAGTCGTTAAAGGTGAGATCTGGTTGCGCGCCCGCGCACTCATCTGCCGGGCAGGGGTCAGTGCCGCAGACCGTGCCCTGGGGCTCGAATGATCCATTTTCATCGCAGCATGCATCCACTGGATTGCACTCTGCTCCTGTATCAGAACCCGTATCCGTGTCCGTATCAGTCCCAGTGTCTGTGTCCGTACCCGTATCCGTGTCAGACCCGGTGTCTGTGTCCGTACCAGTATCTGTGTCAGTACCGGTATCTGTGTCAGGCCCGGTGTCTGTGTCCGTACCAGTATCTGTGTCCGTACCAGTATCTGTTTCTGTGCCGGTTTCCGTATCAGACCCGGTGTCTGTGTCTGTACCAGTGTCCGAGTCCGTACCAGTGTCTGAGTCCGTACCCGTATCTGAATCCGTACCAGTGTCTGAATCCGTACCAGTGTCTGAGTCCGTACCCGTATCCGTGTCAGACCCGGTGTCTGTGTCCGTACCAGTATCTGTGTCAGTATCCGCGTCTGAATCCACGGTCGATCCAGTACCGGTATCTACAATCTCTGTGCCCTCAACGTCAGCTTCTGCGCATCCATAAGCGATATAGGCAATAGTGACTATTGCCAAAAACCTCTGCCCTTTCACTCATTCCTCCCGTTTTATCCCATAATTACGATAGGTAGGTCTGATCTGCCCAACTCATAAAAATTATATATCAGTGTTATAGACCACTATACAAGGACTATATTATTACATCTATAAAGGGATGCTACTATCACCGGACTTGCACATCATCCAACTGCCAACTATCGATGTGTGCGGAGTCAGTTCCAGCGGCTTTGAACCTGATGCGCGCATTTGATCTGTTCACACAAGCTGGGTCGAGTGACAGATCCAGGCTGTCCTTGTGGCATCCTGGGCCGTACCATGTTTCCTTGGCATCATCGATTTCTATCCAGGAAGTACCGTCGTAGCACTCTGCGATTAATTTCTCTACTATGATGATGCTATCATCGACGTATTCATCAAAAGCAATATTGAGCTCTAGGTCCGCAGACGTGCACCCTAGGAGATCAAAGGTCGGTGACACCAGGCTGATCTCGTAATTTCTCACAGCTGCACCAGAGGATAACCCTTTCCAATAAAAATAGAAATGCTGGTTAGACTCCCATTTTCCACCGCAGTCGTCCTGGGGATCGGTTCCCAATCTCCAGTGGCCACCACTGTCTGAGACGGTTGTCCACCCCTCAGCACCCTCATCCCAGGTGGTATCGAGTGGGAAGTGAGTTGCGCAATCCGCGATGCAGTTACAATAAGTATCCCCGTCCGTGCAACACCCATCCCCGCAGTACCCCTCTGGAATGCCGAGGTGCCACTGCCAGGTACTATTTGTTGCACTGCAGAAATAGGTCTCACCCCCACAGATAATGGGCGTGCACGCATCTGGAGAGGTGCTGTTTTCGCATTCTCTGGCATTTCCCTCACACGTACCCTGGGCGTTGTTGCCACCACAGCCAATGCAGGTTGGCTCGGTAATCAGGGGAAACGTGCCCTCAGCACAGACATCGTCACCACATTGGCCTGCCACTGATCCACAGCCAGTCGTATCGTCGCATGTCGCAGTGCAACACTCGTTGGCCCCATTCACTGTGCACGAAATGGATGCTGCCTCACAGGTACAATCGTCTGAGCAGATACCAAAACCGTCGCAGGTTAAATCACACGTGGCTGGATAGTCGTAAAAAATAAGGTTTGACTGCCCGCCTGAGCAATAATCCACTGGGCAGGAAACTGTGCCGCAGACCGTTCCCGAAGGTTCAAACAACCCATAGTCATTACAGCAAGCGTCTTGTGGATCGCATTCAGTAACAGTGTCCGTGTCGGTATCAGTATCAGTGTCTGTATCTGTGTCGGTGTCTGTGTCAGTATCTGCGTCTGTATCCGTGTCATTGTCTGTGTCAGTATCTGCGTCTGTATCAGTATCTGTGTCTGTATCCGTGTCCGTATCCGTATCCGTGTCCGTATCCGTGTCCGTGTCCATGTCTGTATCTGTGTCCGTATCAGTATCAGTGTCCGTATCAGTATCAGTGTCCGTATCGGTGTCTGTATCGGTATCCGTGTCTGTATCAGCATCTGAATCAGAGTCAGCGTCTGAGTCTGTCGTAGATCCAGTTTCAGTATCGATGTTATTCGGGTCGACGATATCCGCCTTTGCACACCCACCTGCAATATAAGCACTTGTTAAGATTGCCAATAATATTATGGGGTTCACGCTGTCCTCCCGTGTTTTTTAATGGGTAAGCAAATAAAGTGAATCTGGTCCATCAGCCGTTCTTTACAAGTAAGCATCAACTGCTTAAACGACCTCGCATTATTTGTGCACAGGTCTACACCCACAAATGACATTACCTGATGTCATATGGCGTTATACTACAAAATTGGATTGTTATTCAAGGATTACATTATTTATGAAATTTCGGCCCCGGTGGCCAGCAACAGCACAAGGGCGCCCTCTTATTGGATTTGTATATCGTCCACTTGCCAACTGGTGATGTTGTATGAATAAATCCCAGAGGCGACGAATCGAATTTGGGCATCTGCCCTGTCAACACAAGCAGGGTCTAGTTCGATACTGTAGCTATCCTTATGGCAACCTGAAGTAAAAGACAACTCTGAGAGCTGCTCAATCTCCGTCCAGGATGTCCCGGTATAGCAGGCGATGGAAAATGCTTCTCCTGGATAGGTGCTGTCATTGGCGTATTCATCGAACGCAAGATTAAAGTGCAGGCTGGCTGATTTACATCCTGAGATGTCAAACGCCGGCGATACCAGGCTGATGGTGTAGTATTGCGCAGGGTACGGTAAAGTTGACCCTTGCCTGAAAAAGTAAGCGTGCTGGTTTGAAGTCCATTCTCCACCGCAGACAGTATTGGGATCCGTGCCTAATCTCCAGTGTCCGGCATTGTCTGCTGGTGCACTCCAGTCTTCTGCATCCACATCCCATGTAGTATTGAGTGGGAGATCTGGACAATCCTCCTTGCAGAGGCAATAGCTTTCGCTCTCTACACAGCATCCATCCCCGCAGTCGTATTCTGGATTGTCGAGGCGCCACTGCCATGTATCATTTGTTATGCTACAAAAGTAGGTCTGTCCTCCACAGCTGGTGGGGTTACAGGCATAGGGTGATGCGCTGCTCGTGCACTCCTTGGGTAATCCTGATGAGCAAGTACCCAGGGCGCCGGCTTCGCCGCAGCCAGTACACGACTTCTCTGTAATGAGGGGAGACGTGCCTTCGGCACAAATATCGCCGCACAGGCCTGGTGCAGATCCACATCCGGTCAGCGCCTCGCAGGTGGCAGTGCAGCATTCGTTGGCCGGATCCACTGTGCACTGGGTCGATTCTAGGTCGCAATTGCATGTATCAGCGCAGATACCTTGGCCGTCACAGGTTAAATCGCAGGTGGCTGGATAGTCGTTAAAAGTAAGGACTGCTCCTGCCTCTATGCATTCATCTGCTGGGCAGACAAGCATTCCGCAGGTCGTACCTGCGGGTTCGAATACCCCATTTTCATTGCAGCAAGGATCTACGGGATCGCATTCCATACCAGTATCAGAGTCTGTTTCTGTATCAGAGTCGGTGTCCACATCGGTGTCTGAATCTGAGTCCGAATCAGCGTCTGAATCAGAATCCGCATCAGAGTCAGAATCTGAATCAGTATCAGAATCAGCGTCAGTGTCAGCATCAACATCGGTATCAGCATCAGCGCTGGTATCTGTATCAGTGCTTGTTTCCGTGTCTGTGTCCGTATTTACAGCCGTCTCGGTGTCGATGTCGTTTGTACCGCCAAGATCCGCCCTCGCACATGCACCTGAAATATAGGCATTTATAAGGATTAAAATAATAATCTGCCGGTTCACGTGCCCCTCCGTGACCCAAATAATATTGTTCTGTCTACATACTAAAACCTGTTATTACCAAAATAATAACATTATACAAGTCTAATGTCATACAACTCCGACTAAATCGTTATCAGGGTTTGAGCATTTTGCAAGCCAAATTCAATTCCGAAATCGCTGTCCCCATCTTCATCTCGGAAAGATATTGTGCAGAAGTGACAACCTAAGCAGATGGTGCATCTTGTGCCGACGCGATGATCTCCCGGGTTTTATTCATCAGGCTTCGGATGTCTGAACCCTTTAAGCCACTGGTGTCGATGGGGGGGTGAATAATCATTTTCACCCGTCCGGGGAACATGCACACACTGCGTGACGGCAACACTTTCCCCGTGCCAATGATGGTGACTGGCAAGATAGGGAGATCTAAGTCGAGTGCCATGCGAAATGCCCCCATTTTAAATGCACCGAGCTCGCCGGTTCTGCTGCGCGTGCCCTCTGGAAAGAAGATCACAGAAACGCCGTCGGTTATATTTTTTTTTGCTTTTTTAATGGATTCAAGAGCCTTGAACTTGTTGCTGCGATCGATAAAAATATGGCCGACTTTTTCGCATGCGACCCCCAAAGCAGGGACTTTTCTCAGTTCTTGCTTCATGACCCATTTGAAATCCACGCCCAACCATCCGTAAAGCAAGGGGATATCGAACTGGCTCTGGTGGTTGGAAACAATGACGTAGGATTGCTTTTTCTCTATATTTTCCCGACCCATGACACTGACGAAAATCGGCGCTGTATACCCGATTAAGCGCGACCAGCTGACCCCGCCAATGCGGCTGGCCAGCCTTGGGCCGATAGTAACGGCTAAAATGACGGTGGCGGTTCCCCAAAACGCTGTGCCAAGGAAGAGCAACGGCGCGAAAACGAGCCAGGTGTAAAGTTGATAGGGACCCAAAAAGATCTTCCGTATCATAGGCGATGACATCATCTAGGCGCGAGCACTGCAGCCGTTAAACGCGTGAAACATCAACATAATCCGAGCCAATCTACACTGAATGCCAATACATCGCAACGGCATTGTTGCGAGCATGCGCACAATTCCGGTATGTATTGATAGCGTACCTGACATTCTGTTATAGGTGTATAAACTTGTAACTAACCCTATCTCTGGGTATCTAAACACTAGGGAAACTAGGAGTGTGACATGAAAGCACTTAAGGCCATCGATTCCGAGATCTACGATCTCATCGCCTCTGAAACAGAACGCCAGCGGGATAAGATTCGCCTGATTCCCTCTGAGAACTATGTTTCTACAGCTGTATTGGAAGCCACTGGTTCGATTCTGACCAACAAGTATTCTGAAGGGTACGCCAAAAAGCGCTATTACGAGGGTCAACAGTTCATCGACGTTATTGAGCTGACCGCGATTCGCCGAGCCAAGGCCCTGTTTGGTTCCGAAACCGCCAATGTGCAGCCCTACTCTGGATCGCCCGCTAACCTGGCCGTATATTTCGCTTTTTGCCGACCCGGGGATCCCATCATGGGACTGGCCCTAGACCATGGCGGCCACCTTACGCATGGCTGGGGGGTGAGTATCACAGGGGATTATTTTGAGCCGATCCGGTACCAGCTTCACCCAGAAACCCACCGTATCGACTACGACATGATGCGGGACTTGGCCAAAAAGCATCGGCCCAAAGTCATCATGGCCGGTGCCACCGCATACCCGCGGATTATCGATTTTGAACCATTTGCAGATATTGCTCGAGAGATTGAAGCTATCTTCTGCGTGGATATGGCCCATATTGCCGGCCTGGTCGCTGGTGGGGCCCATCCATCTCCAGTTCCCCTTGCAGACGTGGTGACGACGACGACGCACAAATCCCTCAGGGGCCCCCGCGGCGGGCTCATTTTGATGAAAAAGAAACACCGAAAAGCCATCAACCGGGCTGTCTTCCCAGGATTGCAAGGCGGCCCCCATAACCACACCACTGCCGGCATTGCAGTAGCCCTCAAAGAAGCAGATACCGAGGCCTTTAAAGTCTATGCACATAAAATCGTAGAGAACGCCCAGCACCTAGCGGCGAGCCTTTTGGAAAAGGGATTCGACCTGGTCTCCGGAGGCACGGACAACCACCTTGTCCTCGTCGACGTGACAAAGCGCGGCACCACTGGCAAGCCCTTTGCCAAAGCCCTCGATAAAGCTGGGATTGTTTGCAATTACAACACTGTGCCGTTCGATCCCAGACCCCCCATGGATCCGAGCGGTGTGCGCCTCGGTACGCCGGCGATCACCTCGCGGGGCATGGGCAAGGCCGAAATGGAATCGCTGGCCAACTGGATGGCCCGGGTCGCTGAAAACCTAGAAAATGAAGATGTGCTCGCGCGCGTTGCCGGCGAGGTAAAAGAACTGCTCAAGGCGTTCCCAGCACCGGGAATCCCCGTGGATTAGGCCGCTAATACACCTCCAGCTCTGGAAAGAAAAACCCCACCTCGCGGGCCGCGCTGGTGGGTGAGTCAGAGCCATGGACCGCATTTTCGGTCATGTTGTTCGCGTAGAGTGCCCTCAGGGTATTGGGCGCAGCTTTGGCAGGATTTGTGGCGCCCATTATCTCTCTGTTTCTCTCGATGACCCCCTCCCCTTCCAGAACAAGCGCGCAAATAGGCGCCGAGGACATGAATCCCACTAGCTCATCAAAAAAAGGCTTGCCCTTGTGCTCGGCGTAAAACGCTTGGGCCTGTCGCTTTGAGAGGTGTATCATTTTTAGGGCTGCGATCTTGAGCCCCTCTTTTTCAAACCGGGCAAGAATATTTCCGACGTTCCTAGCGTGGACCGCATTTGGCTTAATCATCGACAATGTACGTTCTATCATTTTAGTTTAATCCTCCTCATTACCATCTGGGGCGGGTGATGTACCCGGCCCTTCCTGATCTTCTGATCGATTTTCTTCCTCTGACACGGCTTGCGTGTCGACCGGTTCCTGTTCATCCTTTGGCAGTGCCACCCTGCGCGGCGGCGGCGGATCCCCATATTCGTTTCTAAGCTTTTGGACAAACTTATCCTGAAGGAAAACCTCCACATAGCTAGGGGTTTGAGCGATCTCCAGGCTGGCTCGAATCAAGTGGCGGCCCTCTTTGATCGCAGGGATCAACTCGACCGATCCTCGGCATTCGCGACCACTGCCGGTATATTCAAAAAGCACATACCCTGATTTTTTGTCCTTTTCGATCACGGGAAACCCATTGTCGACCCGCAAGAACCGGATCATTGTATTCCAGACTTGGCTATACCGATACGTGAGCTCCCGATGGGTCTTGGCATAAGCTGGAGCCGGCATCCCGGCCGTTCCCACTAAAAACAGCAACAGAAAAAAGACGTGTTTCACGCGCGCACCTCCATGTGGGTTAATGTATTACTTTATGCGACACATGGGCAACTTTTTAGCAGGTCCAATAACGTCAAATAAAGTTGGCGAGATAGTTGAACATTTGGGGTGAGTGCCAGTTTCTCTCCCCATCAAACCGGGCGCGGATACGGCGCTCCTTATCGAGGATAAAGGTCTCTGGGAATTTTTCAGTGCCGAACATGCCTTCGACAACCTTTTTTTCAGGGTCAAAGAGGACTCGCAAGTCTGTGCCAAGGGGAAAGTAGCCCGACACATCATCCCATTGTTCATCAATTGTAATGGTAATCAGGGCTACATTGCCCAAGTCGGCGATGCGTCGATCCATCTCAGCGAGGGAGGGCAGCTCCTTTTCACAGGGTGGACATCCAGAGGACCAGAGATTGACGATGAGCAGATCCACCGATGCGAATTGGCTCAGTCGCACCTGGTTGCCAAACCTGTCGGGCAGCACAAAGTCGGCGATTTGCTTTGTGGGCTGTCCCTCACTCACCTGGAAGTCTGGCCGCACCATGGCCCATTCGCTGCTAAATTTCCAGTCGAATCCGTCCTTTAACGCCAAGTGAAAACAGTAGAAGAGCATACCGGCCAAAACAAGTGAACCGATTCTGGCCACTAACCTGGGCGTGGCAGATGGAGATGTGTTCTTATGTGGCATTACCATCTGTGGTTATATGCCGCACAAGGACGCTCGCGTCTAGGTGGCATTGGGTTTTTCATTTGACGCCAACCACCAGGTAAGGGATCGTCATAGACAGATAATGCATTGCGAGCTGAGTAGGACGCCGGCTTGAGGATCTGTTTTTCATGACCCCACCCTATGACATGACACCGACCATGGTGCGACTCATTGCTGAAATCAGTGAACGGATCGGGCATATCGAAGTAGCCCATGGTTTCCCGGCAACCCCGCACCTCCGGCGAAAACACCGGATCAAGACTGTTCAAGCATCGCTTGAGATCGAAGGCAACACACTCACACTAGATCAAGTCACTGCAGTTCTGGACGGCAAGCGGGTTTTGGGCGCGCCGCGCGACATACAGGAAGTTCGAAATGCGCTTGAGGCCTATGATCAAATGGAAGCATGGCAGCCGACAAATCGAGAGGATTTGTGCGATGCCCACAGGATCTTGATGCGTGGATTGGTCGATAATCCAGGTCGTTTTCGAACGAGCAACGTGGGCATCCAACGGGGCACCACTGTGGTGCATATAGCTCCCGGCGCCGATCAGGTGCCACACTTGGTTGATGCGCTGCTCAGATGGCTTGAAGCAGCAGCAGAACATCCTCTCGTCGCAGGAAGTATATTTCACTATGAATTTGAATTCATCCACCCGTTCTTGGATGGCAATGGCCGACTGGGTCGCTTGTGGCAAACGTTGATAATGAGCAGGTGGAAACCCATCTTTTTACGGTTGCCTATCGAAAGTGTTGTTCGCGACAGGCAGTCCGAGTATTACGCGTCCCTCCGTCGGGCTGACAGCGAGGGTAAATCTACGAATTTTATAGAGTTTATACTAATCGCTATTCAGACAGCGCTTGAGGAGATGGCCATTACCGACCAAGATAGCGACCAAGTAACCGACCAAGTTAAGACAGTGCTCAAAGCACTATTGAAGGGGCCACAAAAAGCAACATCTGTCATGCGCGAGATCGGCCTTTCCCATCGTCCCACCTTTCGAAACAACTACCTGCAACCCGCGCTTGCCGCTGGGCTCGTTGAAATGACAGAACCCAACAAACCAAAAAGCAAAAACCAACAATACCGCCTAACATACCTTGGACAACAATGGGTCCGCAGGTCGCAAACAGCCCAGGACTAAAAGTCAGTGGCGGCCCGGGCTGCTTTTATTGTACATATGGAAAAAATGAACCGCGGGTATTCAAACAACCGCAAAGAGCGGGATCTTTTTGATCGGCGAAGTGTGCGCGTCGGGCTATTTGCCATCATACCGGCCATTGTGTTTGTACTTGTCAGCACTGCTATCCGCGTCTCCCAGTACGGTATTGACCACACAATTATCGTTCTCGGTCAGCAAGTCCTTGTTCCGGGAGGACCTTCGGCAATGCGGGTCGTGCTTATCTCAGATGACGGCGGATATTTCTTACCAACTGCCCTTACTGGCCATCTCGTTCGAGGGGAGGACCGCCACTTGCTTTTTGACGGCGCCGTATCAGATAGCGGATACGCCCTGGCGCGAAACTTTACCCTACCGGATATCCCACCCGGGCCAGCTGTTCTGGCGCTGGACATTGCGTTCGACAACCGGCGACGCGTGGTGCGAAGCCCGATCGAGATTGTCCAAACATCACCCCACGAAACCCTGGTGATGCCTGAGGACGCGGTACAGACCTCAGATGCGGTGCGCGTGGTAAAAGATGATCAGTATTTCGAGGCATTCACCATGGATCGGGGCGCGCCCACTGGCCTCACTTCTGTGCTTTTCCTCAGATCAACAGATGCGGCAGGCCGACCTATCTCGACGCGCTTCGAGGTCGAGATGGGTCAACACAGCGACGAGAAAATACAAGCCCAGGCCATCCAAACCGACCGACTCGGCCTCTATGCGCGACCCGTCAAACCACTGGCCTTGGCCCTTCCCATTCGCGTTTTGGGATCGCAGACTGTCGAGAAGGACAACACCGCCGGCGATGCTGGGGTTCGAGATAAACAAGATGGCCGTCTCTTTCCCAAGGTCATCTACGGCGGCATCTCGGCCACTGTACACACCCCCATTGTGCCGGTAGGAGAGCGGCTTAAGGTGACAGTGCGGCAGTTGTCCTCTGGTGGGCCGGTATACGCAGATATTTTTCAAGACGGTCGGTGGGTGCAAGCCCACTCGGGTTGGTTTCAGGGGGCATCCACCAAGATGGAGATCGCCCCCGCAGTTTCTGGCCTCTGCCGGCTGCAGATAACCACATCTGCCTTTGCCCCGGGTCGCACAGTAGCGGTTCAGCATTTCTATGTGCTGAAACAGGGCGAAACCTTGGATCAGGGACTGCGTGACATACTCGCAGCGGTTGCTGAGATCGACGGTCATCAGGCATGGGCACGGGACGTAAGCCTTCGCCCACTCGAATTGGGCGCTGGATATGATCGCCGCATGGCTGCGGCATTTGCATTGTCTCGCCTTTATGCCGGGCACGGAAAAATTCCCAGATTGGTCAGCAGCCGACGCGAGGACGATGCAGAGCTCACCGCGTTTAAACGCACATTTCAAAGAAGGATCATGATTGCTATTCTGTTGATCGGGTTTGGCGTGACAGCCCTTATCGCACTGATCGCAGTGCAAGCCCATCGTCGCCAGCAGCGACTTACCTCGATGATCCTATCTGATGCAGATACCGCCTGGGAAGCAACCGAATCGCCGCTGATCGACCCCAATGAACCCCCTGGAAAGTACCGGATTGTGATCCAAGGCGCGATTCTATTTTTCATTATTATGGGTGCGTTTGTCGCGGTCGCCCTGCTCGTAGATACCCTCACCTGGCATCGCTGATGCTGATGTTAAAATTTACCTATCCGGTTTATCTTTTAGTTGGCGATGGTTATAGTATATATAGATTTTTTTGACCTCAAAGGATTTTTTTGATGAACCACGATCCCCCATCGATAGCCCTTTTGGCCAGTGACAAGCACATTATCCACAGCATTGTCGAGCACTCCAAGTTGTCAGTGGCAACCCATATCGATGCACTATCAGTGGGAACTGTCGACGAGATAAAGGAGATAATCAAGCACTCGGGTGCCAACGTCGTGGTTATCGCTGAAACCGAGGTGAGTGACGCGCTGAAGCACCGGGTTTTCGCTTTTAAGAACGCTAATTTTCCAAAACCGATCCTGGTACTGCTAGAGGAGATGGATGAGCAGGCAGCTGTCAGCCTAATTGAGTGCGGTGCTGAAAATGTCCTGTCTACCCGTCCGATCGATGTCGCCCGCCTTGATAAGGAGATAGCACGCGCAACTGCTCGACACCGTTCAAGCCTGGCGCGGGCAAACGCCCGTCTGAGCTCCCATGCATCAGATTTAAAGCCACAGATTATTTTTGAGACCGACCTCGATTTTTACATCACGTTTTTAGACAAACTTTCTGCCAACCCCTGTTGCAGCTCCCAATGGCAAATCAGGCCGGGATACAATTTCTTGGACTTTCTCGCACTCGAAGAGAGAAAGCGGGTGCTGCGGCATGTGGACCGAATATTTAAAGGCGAAACCTTGGGCGTGGTCGAGTACGTGGCGCGCAACCCGTCTGGGGCAACATTTCCCATATTTGCTGAGCTATTTCCGATTTACGAACAAGACGTACCAGGGGGCATCCGGTTTGCCATTTTGGATATCAGCCAAAAACGCCAGGCAGATGCCGAGCGCAAGCGAGTCGAAGAGCAGCTCCAGAGATCTGAAAAACTCGAGGCCGTTGGGCTCATGGCCACCGGCGTCGCCCACGACTTCAATAATGTCTTGGGCGTTATTTGCGCGATTGCCTCGTCATTGGCCGATGAAAAGGAAGAAGTTACTTCGATAGGAACAGATTTGCAAGGCATCGTAAACGCATGCAAACGGGGTGGTGAGCTCGCCAACACACTGATGCGGTTTGCTCGCGGCACACCCGACCAACGGGAACGCGTATCCGTGAACAACCAAGTGCGGGAAATCGAGTTGCTGCTATCCAATTTAGTAGACCGAAAGATACGCGTCTCAGTGGATCTGGAGACCGGACCTGCCTTTGTCAATGGCAATCCAAGCCAATTGAATCACGCCTTATTAAATATTTGCTTAAACAGTGCCTATGCCATGGATGGATACGGAGAGATACGGCTTACCACGCGACGCGTCCAAGTAACACCGACCTATGCACCATTTGAAACTGATTTACTCCCAGGTGCATATGTGGTGATCGAAGTCTCTGATACTGGCCTGGGAATGGGTCAGGACATCGTCGATCGCGCGTTTGAGCCCTTTTTTACCACCCATCCGGATGATGGCGGCACTGGACTCGGACTGGCCATGGTGGCCAAGACAGTGGCAGAACACAACGGCGAGGTAACCATTCAAAGTAGGCAGGGACAGGGAACCAGAATCTCCATCTACCTGCCAGCAGCATCCATGAGGACCAGCATGCCCACCGCGCTCAGCAATGGAGCGACCTCGGATAATCGAAAACCAGATACTGCTTATGGTGTTGTGCTTTCTGCTTCAAAGCCACCAAATACAATCCCACCGCCCCAAGCGTAAGATCAAAAACTATCACCGACACTGCCAACAGCTTAGCTGTGCATGCATTGCTAACCTAAAAAGTGGCACAACTGGCACACCTGTTGTGTTTGGCGAAAATTTTAACCAATTGAAATTAATATATAATAATCCATTAACCCAACTTGGCATAATGGCACATCTTTTGCTCTGAATTGGCTCAGAAACAACAAATAAAGGAGCACAGGGATGAAGAAGATAGGGATACTTTTTTTAGTTGTGGGCACCGCAATGGCAATGATCCTAGCGAGCTGTCAATTACCGCCCAGTATCGGAATTGACTCTTCAGAGGCGTCTGACAGTGGCATAGATACTGATACCTCAGTCATTGAAACCGACACTGAAACCGATACAGAAAATCAGCAAGAAGGCACCTATCTCAAATCTGCTTTCAATTGCGAGGAAGCCTGGCCCTTGATCAACCAGCGATACATTAAGCAAATGGAGAGCATCCTCCTTTCCCACCAAGAGCGCATTATCAATCAGCTCAACGGAGAGTGCGATACGGATACGGATACTGATACTGATATGGACATCGATGCCGACACCGATGCTGACACCGATGCTGACGCTGATTCTGATACCGATGCTGACGAGGATGATGAATCTGATGATGCATCGGAAACCAACAACCAGGTCGAAGGGGTGTACGAAGCTGATTTTGTCAAAAACGACTTGGGCTATATCTATATTCTCGCAGACGGCCGGTTTCAAATCATCGATGCTTGGCCTGCAGACCAGGCCCAAACCATTTCGTCTTATCCCATCCAAGGGGATCCCAAAAAAATGTTCGTGAGCCAAAACCGGGCATTTATCTACTCCTCCCTCGAACAGATTCAAACAAACGATCCCTCGTTCAACCAGTATCACTGGCAAAACGGTGAGTGTACCTATGGGTATGACTGCGATTTTGTGGGGGATGGGCGTGCACTCAAGATAACCGTCCTCGATCTTTCTGATCTCACTGCACCAAAACTCGTGCGAGAGACATTTTTCGATGGATCCTTTCTCAATGCCCGACGCATCGACGATACGGTGTATACAATCGCCGTGTTCCCGGAAATTGATATTGATCTTTCAGGCCTTGGATACGTGCCAGAGCCGCTTGTTGAGTACCAGTGGGCGTGTGGAGAGAGCATCCCGTTCACTGAGTCAGATATTAAATCGATGTTCAACGCACTACAGAAAAAAAATACCAAAATCATCCAGGAAACGGACATGTCTCCATCAGTGCCCATCATCAAGGACGTACGCTACACTGGCGACGACGAAACAGAGATCACCGAGTCAGTGCTCCAGGGATGCCCTGATTTCTATATTTCACCCGAGGGCGACGGCGTGAACTTGATAACCCTGCTGTCAACAAAAATTCAAATGCTCGATGATTACCACAGCGCGACAGTCCTGGGTCGACCCGGTGCCATCTACGCATCCCGAAAATCCCTCTATCTCGCATCGAGGCATTACCAACATCAGGTAGCTGCTTGGCATTTCGATGAAACTGTCGAGGACGCAACTACAGTGCACAAGTTTGCTCTTGCGCCTGAGTCAGAAACCATTGCTTACTTGGGCAGTGGATGGGTCAAGGGGCGCATCCTCAATCAGTTTTCCATGGGTGAACACGACGCGCACCTGCGGATTGTAACAACCACGGGTAGGTTACCCAGTTCACAAGTACACAACACATTATCTATTCTCGCCAACCAGGGTGGTGAACTGTTGCTTACCGGCCTGATCGACAACATCGCCCCATCTGAAGATATTCGATCAGCGCGATTTAATGGAGATGTGGGATTTGTGGTCACATTCCGGGAAACCGATCCCCTGTTTGTGCTCAACCTATCTGACCCGAAGGCACCCTTCATCGAGGGCGAGCTCAAGATTCCGGGCTTCTCAACGTATATACACTTAATGGATGACAGCCATCTCTTGACCATCGGCTACGATGCCCTGGAAGCGGGAACCTTTAAAGGGATTCAGCTGCAGATCATGGATGTGAACGATTATGCCAACCCGCAATTGATTCACAAGGAAGTCATCGGCACCCGTGGGTCCACGTCAGATGCGGCGACCAATCACCTGGCATTCAACTATTACAAGAAGAGAAACCTGTTGGCATTCCCAATGGTCATTTGCGAAAATGAGAGTGGTGCCGAAGAGGATATTTGGGATGTCTATATGACCTTTAGTGGGTTGCTGGTTTACGATACCACTGTAGCAAACGGGTTTGAAAAACTCGGCGGAATTCCCCACGAGACCCCAGAGACCGAGGAAAATAATGGGGGGTATTGTCAGAACTGGTGGACCAATCCAAATAGCAAGGTAAAGCGGAGCGTCTTTATGGAGGATTTTGTTTATTCGATCGCGAAAGATCGGATCAACGTTTCAAAGGCAGACAACCTGGCCACCCCCATTTCGAGCATCGATCTGGTGCAGTAGCCTCCTCCACAGCACACTTACCTGAGGGCACAGGGCATATAGCCCCTTGACAGCCCGCATTCCGGTTTTATACTGACCGGTAGGTAATTAATATGGCACGGCCAGGTTCTGGAAATCGCGAACGCATCCTTTCTAAAGCATCTGAGATGCTTTGGACCGGAAGCTACGGTAGCATTTCTGCAGACCAGATATGCGATACAGTTGGCGTGAACAAGGGTGTATTTTATCACTATTTCAAATCAAAGAGGCGCCTTGTACTCGAAGCCATGGAGTATAACTGGAGCCAGTCGAACGCGATTGCAGCACAGATATTGGATAATACTTCTACTGAGCCTGACCCGATGAAGCGATTGATGAAATTTGTCGAGACAGTGATGAGGATACAAAGAGATACACTCGTGGACAAGGGAGTGGTTCCTGGTTGCCCCTTTGGTAACCTAGCAGTGGAGCTGAGCGGGCAAGACGCGGAAATCTCCGCAAAGGTAAAAGAGATCTTCAACCGTCATAAAAACATGTTCAAGCCAGTGCTAAAGGAGATAGTTGGTAACCGCAGAGGAAAAACTGACTTACTCGCGCTGAAGCTGTTGGCATACCTAGAGGGTATCTTCGTTATGGCCAAGGCGTACAACGACGTTGCATTGCCGAGGAAACTGGCCCGGGGGATCCCGGAATTTATTAACGCCTCCATTAAGGCGTAAAAAAATTTAACGTATAAAATACCTATTAGTAGGTATTGATGGAATGATCCATTCCATTTCAACACCGGCAATCGCCGGCTAACTGGGAGCATGGAGATGAAACGTTTTGAAGGTAAAGTGGTTCTGATTACAGGTGGTACTACTGGCATCGGCTTGGCTGCAGTGAAAAAATTCATCGATGCAGGTGCAACCGTCATCACAACCGGCCGCAGCGAAGCCGGACTGGCAGCTGCACGCGCCGAACTGGGAGATCGCGCAGAAGTCGTCGCCTCAGATGCCGGGTCTCCAGAGGCCATTGAGGCCCTGTTCAATTCTGTCAAAGAAAAACACGGGGGGCTGGACGTCCTGTTCCTCAACGCTGGCATCGGGAAACCACTACCCGTGGAGGCGTCCGAGACCGGAACCATTGACCAGTTGTTTGATATTAACGTCAAGGGCCCCATCCTGGCCATCAAACACGCCGCTGGCCTTTTTCGGGACGGAGGTTCAGTCGTGATCAACACTTCGGTGGCCAACCAGAAAGGAATGCCCGGGTTCGGTATCTACTCGGCCAGCAAGGCTGCAGTTCGCGCCTTTGTGCGCACCGCGGCTGGCGAGCTGGCTCCAAGGGGTATTCGGGTAAATGCGGTGAGCCCCGGCCCCATCGAAACCCCAATCTGGGGAAAGATGGGCGTACCAGCGGAGCAGATGGATGAGATGGGACAAAATATCTTGACCCAAGTGCCCCTGGGGCGTTTTGGCAAGCCAGAGGAAGTCGCCGACGCCGTGTTGTTCTTGTCCAGCAACGAGGCGGGTTACATCACTGGCTCAGAGCTGGCCGTGGACGGCGGCATGGCACAGGTATAAGCGCCTATAACTTGTGACGCGCCTTTAGCTGGGCTGCGCGCTGTTTGATCTCATCCGGAATTGATTCAGCGATAGCAATCTGCCACCGTTCCCCGCTCCATCGAAGTCTTACCCGCACGTTCCCTGCGGTTACATCCGCGCGATTACCGATCGTTCTCACCTTGAGATGCGCCTGATGCCTCGCCACAGCACCGACAATAAACCCGACATAGAGATCTGCCAAAAAACCATCTTGGCGCTCAAAATCTAGGAACAGTGCGGCCAGGGCCTTTTGATCCACTTGCTTTTTTCGCGTCGCTGCTGGCCGATCTTCGGGCTGGCGACCCTCTAGGTCGTGGAGCCGCATCAATTCGCGCAGGGTGGCCAAGGGACTCGGCCCAGATGTTTTTTTGTCTGCGCTCCTGTCACAACAACTCAAAAAGAACATCGCGCTAATAAGAACCAGTCGCAGCTGGACCTGGAACATACTTTTTTCCCTCCCACAGCCTGGGACGCAGGTTTAGGACGCGGTGCCTCTCATAATCCTGAACTCACGTCCACACCTGGGGCATGTGACATCGGCCGTGTCCTGTCCTCCCCACAGCTCCTGCTGACCTGCTTGGGACAGTTTTTCCACCATACCTAAGACAGCTGATTGATGACACCGGCAATCGTAAAACAAGACCACTTCGCCGACGTTGCTTGCCAACTGTTTTTCGAGATGTCTCTTTCCAAAAGCGAAGATATCAGCATCATCCAAATCTGCAATTGCCTCTGGATCGCCGCCGGGCAAGGCATGCACCAGGCAGCCCCACCCCTGCGGGTCCACGGCGAGGCGCGCATGGAGTTGATCTACTTTTTTAAAATACAGGGCCACTGCGTGGACTGGATCCCCGTCTTGAGGATGGAATACACTCTCACATAACGGAAACTTCTTTTTCTGACGCTGGACAATGGCGACACTGCGATCCGGATCTGACGGTTTGATGCGAGCACAGAGCATACCCTCTGGTTCAGCACCGACAAAATAACCAAACGGCGCTCCAGGCAATGTCAAGGACCAGCCCCACGATTCCCGCTCTGACAACAGTACGGCGGCTAGGCTCACTGCTGCTAGAAGCCGCTGTAGCTGGGGCACGATATCCGCGTCTGGATTTGCAATGCCATATCGGTCATTGTATGTCTTCATGCCTTGGATAACATTGCTGATATCGCCAGACACGACCAACAATTGCTGATCCTGGAGCAGGACCCGGCGATACATGGCGAGTTTGGGAACTGAGGGGGGGGTATGGTGCATGTGCAATCACTCCTCGCTTGAGCAATCAAGGGTTGCAACGGGTTCTAACCCGAGGCCAGTTGGCCTTTAGGGGAACGACAGGGGCTTGTCGGCCTGCCTTACTTAGCTGGGCAAGCGCCTGAACGCGACTCGCGGGCGTGGGATGTGATGAAAACAACGCAGTGACCTCGGCACTATCAGGCGCTTCGCGGACGCGTTTTTCTAAAAATCTGACCAATCCACTCGGATCCATGGATGATCGCCGCATCAGATCCACCCCGTCTGCATCAGCTCGTGCCTCCTGCTCTCGGCTATAGGACATGGTTGCGAACTCGGCAGCATTGGCAGCAATAAATTGCTCGAGCCCCCCTGCATCCCCCAGGACGAAAGATAGCAAGAGGGAAAAGCCGGCCTGGCGGACCACCTGCGTCAGTCCGTGTCGCTGCAACACGTGCTGCATCTCATGTGCCATTACGCCGGCCACCTCAAAACCGTCATCCGCACGCTGGATCAACCCTCGGTTAAGAAAAATTTGTCCACCAGGCAAAGCGAACGCATTGACCAGGGGAACGTCCAACACGTGAACCTGAAACGCATATGGGCTCTTGTGCAATCCGCGGACCAGGCGCAGGCCGATCTCATCCACTGCCTGTAAGAGTTCCGGATCCGAGCAAAGGTCGTCTTGGGCCAATATGGCATCACTTGCAGCGGCGCCCAGTTCTTCTTCCCACGCCACAGGGAAAAAGCGAACCGACCAAGCAACGGCCGCGTCAAACCCGAGCCAAATGGAGACCACTGTCAGTAAGATCACCCCGACAATGCCAGCCAACGTGGTCTTGCGATAGATCGACCGACGCGTCCGTATCCCCTGTAGGCTGCGCAGCGCTGTGATCACTTGAAACGGCGCACCGATCAACGCAATCCTGTCGATAATGCGCGTATCAGACACAAGCACCCGCGCGGGCTTTCCATCACTTTCGCCGCTAAAGCAGATATACTTATCGTTTACGCCAGCTGGATAAACAGTGAGCAGCCGATAATCCAGGAACACGCTGGCACTGCCTTCGATGTGCACCTTCAGGCCCGATTCGGTCGGTGACACCCGACAGGATTGTCCAGACGCCCCGTTGCCCCCAAAATAGATGCCTGCGACAGATGTCTCGGTCATGGGGATTCGGTGGGCAGATCTGGTTTGCGCTTGTGCAGTCGCATGTGGCCCTGTTGAATACCCTCTGAACTAAGAGCGGCCAAGGCTGCGAGGTTGGTTGCAAGACCAGTGGCAGCGACAACGCACGCGAGCTCAGCAGCGGTTTCCACGCCCATGAGGTCCAGGCAGGCCCTGGCAGTGGGATGGGAGCGAGACGCACCCCCGACAATGCCAACAGCCAGGGGCAGCGCGATAGTGCCGAAAAGCCCGTCATCCTGAATGTGCCAAGTTGACAGTGGGCTGTATCGACCGCTGCGCGCTGCATAGGCGTGTCCCCCGGCCTCAACAGCACGCCAGTCGTTTCCCGTGGCAGTAAGGACCGCATCGATACCGTTGAAGATGCCCTTGTTGTGGGTGGCTGCCCGATAGGGATCTGCTGCAGCAAAAGCGTATGCGCGCTCAATACCCTTGGCAACTTCGCTGCCTTTGAATCCACGGCGCGCCAGTGCGTGGAGCGGAATGGCGCACGTGGCCCGTGCCAATCTCTGATCTGCCAAATTCGTAACAATGCGCAGGCCAATCCTACCACCAGAAAGTGTGGCCAATCGATCTGAGACCGCTTCGGCCATCGTATTCACCACATTGGCACCCATGGCATCCACGCAATCTACGACGAGATGCACGACGAGCCGATCTGACGCACCGACATGCTCTCTAACGATGAGATCGCGCGCCCCTCCCCCAAGGGCTACCAGCGCTTCCTGCGTCGTGTTGGCGAGCGCGAGTATCTCTTCCCTGGCAGTCTCGATGCGCGCTGCACCTGTCTGCTGTGGGTTTAATATCTCGATCTGTCCCACGGTTAACGGCGGGTCTGATGTTGCTTGGAATCCAGATCCAGCACGCGCCATTTTTGCAGCATTGGACGCGGCCGCGATCACCGAAGGCTCCTCAATGGCCATGGGCACCAGCACATCGGATCCATTGACAAGAAAATTTACAGCAATGCCGAGGGGCATCTCAAAGGCGCCAACCGCATTTTCCACCATTGTATCGATGAGCTCGGGCGGGGCAGATCCCAGGAACGGCCGTGCATGGGTCGAGGGCGCCAATCTTTTTTCGATTTCGCTTCGACGGGCATCCAAACCCATGCGATAAAACCCCTTAAGCCTGGATGCGCCCCGGGATTTCATTTATTTTCCGCTGCCTGGGGTTTCGCTGGGGGGGCTTTTGTCGGCCCCTTGCCTTCACTCTGTTGCTTCCCTTTGTTGCGAAAGAACAATCGCTGCAACGCCTTTTGCGCTTCAGCCGGAGAGACCGGTGGCGCATCCCCTTTGCAGCTGACCGCTATCACCGCCTTATCCGGGCACGCACCTTTAGCGTAGCCGGCGTCATCACAGGCCCTTTGTCGGGATCGTTTTTTGACTTCCGCCCGATCCTCGCCTGCCTCAGTGGCATAGACGAGCTGACAGGACGCCCATCCCTTGGGGCTCTTCACGCAGGTGCGGCACCAGTCAGCGTTGGGGTCGGGCGTTTGAGGCACTTTGCCGAGCTGATCATGGGTGTATTTTTTCTTAGTCGTTGCGCTCTTCGGCGGATCCACGCATTCCTCTTCGCGAGCTCGGGAACATCCAAGAGCGCTTATTAAAAGGGCTGCAACAGCGACGCGGCACATCAATAGCCGTGGTGATAATCTTAAACACATCATTTTCTCTTCTTTACAAGTCTTAAAAAACGCTACTTTTCTACGCCGTTTTCGTCCCCCTTGTGCACGGCTCCTTTGAACAACAATCGAAACTCAGTTCCATTCCCGGGTTCGGAGCTGAGGTCGATGGAACCGCCGTGGTCCTCGACAATTCTTTTGACCACTGGCAAGCCGAGCCCTGAACCAGAGGGTTTTGTCGAGAAGAACGGTTCAAAAATACTGGGTTGCAACTCTGGCGCAATGCCGGGTCCGTTGTCCTGGACGGTCACGACCAAATCAGCGTTGTCATCACCGGTCGTTGCTAATGAGACAATAATACGCCCGTGTCCCGGGTCAACGGCTGCAACGGCATTGGTAACGAGGTGGTACATTGACTGGCGAAACAGCTCCGGGTCTAAATGGGCCAAGATGTCTTCTCTGCACTTGTTGGTGTCGACTGCCACACCAGCTGGAAACTCTCCTTCCCGCTCGATAGCACTGACAATATTGCGAACCATCTCTGCTGGCCACACTTCTCCAGGGCGAGGCGTCTGGGGTCTGGCAAATTCCAGCAGTCCCCCCACCATGCGATTTAGCCTCAGCGCCTCTTCTTCGGCAATCTCGAGTAGCGTGGCCACATCGCCGACCATGTGGGCGTGTTTGCGAATCTGTGACAGTGAAGAAAATATAGTTGCCAGGGGATTGCGAATTTCGTGGGCCATGGTGGCGGCTAATCCACCGAGTGCCGCCAGTCTTTCCTGCCGAATGAGCTCTTCCTGAGCATCGATCAAGCGCCGGTAGGAGCTCTGGAGATCTCCGAACAATCGGGAGTTCTCAGCAGCGATAGCGAGCTGCCTGCCGGCGGTGTTAAGAAACTTTAGCGTGGATGCATCGTAGGCCTTTTTGGATCTGAGCAAGAACATTAAACCGAGGTGGCGACCATACGCATGTAGGGGTACGATGACCCAGGCCATTTGCAGGTCTGGATAGGCCCGGGCAAGGGGCAGCGGCAATTCCCGAAGACCAACCCCGCTTAGCGCATCGATGCCGAGCGCTTCGATTTCCTCCGGAGAAAACCGAACCTCTGGCGGCGTTGGCCACCCGCGATGTTTGATCGTGTTTCGCTCTGGTCTGTCTGCCGGGGCAAGAACGACAAGAATCCTTTCGGCCCTTGCCATGATGACGAGCTGGGAGAGCGCGTCCTCTAGGAGGGTGTCCTCATCCAGGTTACTGCCCACAACGCCGGCAAAGCGATAGAGGTGGTCCATTTCAAGGCCCAGTGGGCCGCTCATTGCCTTGCTCTGAGCAACAGGTGGATTCTTATCCACGCAACCAACCTCCTTTTTGCACCCCCAAAAATTAACATCAATTGGGCGTCCTAGACCTACTAAAAGGCACCAAATAACTGGGTAATCTTGGTATCGAGCGCAACTGCTATCTTGTATAGGGAGGAGATAGAAGCCGAGCTTTCCGCGCGTTCGATTTGAGATAACAGAGAGACCGAAAGAGAGGTTCTGCGGGCCATTTGTTTCAGGGTGAGGCCACGTTCCTTGCGCAAAGAGCGAATGGTGGAGCCAATGACCTTGTGAAGTTGCTCCTCAGGATCTCGCGCGAGCCCTTTCCGCTTGAGCACGCGATCTATAACTTCTCTAAACTCATCGGGATTGAACGGCTTTTTTATATAGTCGACCACATCTAACTTGAGTGAGGCCACAGCGGTTTCAAGGGATGGGTATCCCGTAAAAATAATAACGGCAATATCTGTGTCGATTTTTCTAATATGATTAAGGATCTCGATCCCATCCATTTTGGGCATCATTAGGTCTAAAATGACCAAGTGGTAACTGCCAGAACGAACCTCCTCTAAAGCGTCCTGGGGTGCGGTCAGCGTCTTGACGAAGAAACCGTCTCGCGTGAGAAAAGTCTCCATATAATCGCAGATTTCCTTGTCATCATCGATGATGAGGATACCAACCTGGGAGGATAGACTCGCCATAGTCGCCTCCTTTCTCCCAATACAGGGGTGCTAGTGTCGCCTTACTTTCTTTTGCCTCTTTGCGGTCGGGGCGAGAGGATTTGAACCTCCGACTTCTTGGTCCCGAACCAAGCGCGCTACCAGGCTGCGCTACGCCCCGCTCCTGATGCTTAAAATTCCGATCCTCACGGAATGGAATTACACCAACACTAGAAATCGGTCAACCCGTTGTGCCCGTTTCCATCTGTTTTACCACAGTTAAAACTTTCTCTATTGAAATTTGTTGTTAATAATTCAGATATTAGGAAATTCAGAAGGATTCTAAATCCGAATAGTCGCATCAAATTATACGCGACCATTGACCCGGCTGCTATCGATCCGTATGGTTGGCGCGATGAAATGCGTGTTCGATTATAAAGCACTCGCTGCGTTTCCGGCCAGGCCGAGAATCATCTCCATCGGTAATTTCGACGGCGTGCACTTGGGACACCAGGCTGTCCTGGCCAAGGCGCGGCAAGATGCGGATCAGATGGACCTGGCATTGGCGGTGCTGACCTTTGAGCCTCATCCGACAGAGCTGCTGAGTCCAGAGGCATCCCGCCTTCGCCTCGCCACTCCTGAGCGAAAAGTGGCGCTCCTCGGGCAAAGCGGGGCCGATCTCGTGTTGATCCAGCGCTTTGACAGTGACTTTGCCCACCTCTCGGCCCAGTGTTTTGCCGCGGATGTGCTCGCAAAAGCCCTCTGCGCCAAGCACGTCATCGTCGGTGAAAACTTTCGCTTTGGCCATGGCCGCGAAGGCAATGTAACGCTCTTGCGCCAGTACGGGCAGGAGCTCGGCTTTGAGGTCAGCGGCGAGCATTTGATTCGATTTGCCGAGGCAGATGTCTCGTCGTCCAGGATTCGCAAACACCTGCTAGATGGAGATGTGACAGCAGCGAAGCAGCTACTCGGACGATACCACGAGATGCCGGGCAAGGTGATTGCCGATCGTGGTCACGGGACCGCGATCGGAATACCCACTATCAACCTGGCCAATATTCAGGTTGTGATTCCCGGACCCGGTATCTACGCCGCGTACTGCGACATTGGAGATAAAACCGAGAAAGCAGCTGTCTATATCGGAAACCGTCCCACACTGGGGTTTGGTTATTCAGTGGAAGCGCACCTTTTAGGGGTCTCGGAAAACCTGTATGATCGGGATGTGGTCTTGCGCTTTGTCGCCCGGGTACGCGGTGATGAGACATTTGACAGCGAAGCCCAACTCATCGCCCAAATAAAAAAGGACATTGCACACGTCCAAACCCTGATGCAGTGAGTCAATCGTGGGTGAAACGCCTGTCCCAGATCCGCTGTTTGCCACCACCACAATGGTCGAAATCCTCCTGCGCCAACACCTGCTTTACGACGCGCGCCTGGTGCTGGATCAACTCAAAGCGCGAGAGGGAGAAACCCCTGAACTCTGCAGCTTGTACATCCGTTTAGATGCAATGGCCAAGCAAACTGAACCCATTGCCGTGGCGCCTTTGGGCTCGGATCGGGTACACCTTTCCGATGTGGATCCATGCCTCAGGATTGAATGGGAGGTCACTGACATGGGATTGGACATTGCCCGTCGCGCGGCCAAGTATTCGGGCAAGACGATCGTGCGGTTGTTCTCCGCTTTTTTAGGACCCCGCGGGGTCAGAACTTCCAGTCGGGATATCGATGCCATCCAAGCAGCTGCCAGAATAGACATCGCCGGCCTGGTGCGCCCGGCTGTTCACGTGGCTGCGGCTGGTTTTTTGTGCAACACGGGCGAGTTCATTCCCATCGCCCGTACAGATCCGCTGATTATCTCATAGTGATGGCAGAAACGCTTCGACTTCGCATTTCAAGGCCTGATCAGCCGTTTCACATCGTGCTCGTGGAACCTGAAATCCCACAAAATACCGGCAATATCGCGCGGTTGTGTGCTGCCACGGGATCGCACCTACACCTGGTGGGCAGGCTCGGCTTCCAAATCGACGAAAAAGCTGTCCGCCGGGCTGGCCTTGATTATTGGCACCTTGTGCATGTGGATCACCATCCGAACTTTGACGCCTGTCTGACAGCCCTCAGGTGCGATGCGCCCCTGTTGTTCACGTCCAAGGCCGATAGATGCTATTTAGATGCTCCCTATGCACCGGGATCGGTGTTGGTTTTCGGCAAGGAGACAAGGGGCCTTGAACCCGACATCCTGGCATTGTTTCCCAACACCCAATACGCCATTCCGACCATTGATAGCAGCGTGCGTTCCCTCAACCTGGCCAACGCCGTATCCGTGGCGCTCTACGAGGCACTGCGATCCGTCGGTAGCCTTGAGAATGCGGCATTCGGAAGGTAAAAACAGATCCGGCCCCCACCCCGGCCCTCCCCCGGTGGACAATGGGTCTTTGGGGGAGGGTGAGGGACAATTTTGTTTTCTAGCTCACCCGATCTCCTGGGTGTAGGTCGCCATCAAAGGTGGCTAGGCATAGGCGATCCGTGCCCCCGCTGGCCGCCAAGACCATGCCCTCGGAAACGCCGAATTTCATTTTCCGCGGTTTGAGATTGGCCACCACAATGACCTGCGTGCCGACCAGCCCTTGGGGCTCTGGATAGGCGCTTCGGATACCGGCAAAAACCTGGCGGGGACGGTCTTCATTCAGGTCAACCGCGAGGCGGATAAGCTTGTCTGCACCTTCTACCATTTCAGCCTTAAGTATCACTCCTACCCGCAGATCCACTTTATCAACATCATCAATGGTGACCATCTTACCTGTATTATTATCGTCCTTGGCCACTTTCTTTGCGGCCTGATCTTCGGCTGCCTTGAGGACGCTCTTAAGCTTCTTATCGTCGATTCGCGGGAATGTCCTCGGTACATCACCCAGGTTATGTCCAGGTGTCAGCCCGCCCCATGCGGTAAGATCGGCAAACAGCACATCGCCTGACAGCTGGCGTCTTTCTCCCAGGTAGTCGAGGATCCCCTGGCAGGTCTTTGGCATCACAGGTGATAATAGAATGGCTGCGATGCGGACCACCTCGAGGCCAGTGTATAGGACGCGCGCCAGATCATCCCGTTTGTCTTCTTCCTTGGCCAGGCGCCAGGGCTGGCATTCGTTCACATATCCATCTGCTGCCGCGAGCAGCTTTCGGATGGATTCGATAGCGAGGTGAAACCGCCGGTTTTCAAACTCAGTGGGATATTGCTGGCACGCCTCAGTAGCTGCTGTGATAACCGGTGCCTCTGCTTCTGTGAACCCGGTCACCTCGGGGATTTTGCCGTCCAGGCTGCGCTTGGCTATCGATGCCACGCGGGATAGCAGGTTGCCCAGGCCGTTGGCCAGATCGGCGTTGTAGCGCTCGACGAAGAGTTCGTAGGTAAAATTGGCATCCTGGCCAAATTTCATCTCGCGCATGAAAAAGTAGCGCAGGTTCTCGATGCCGAACTGCTGATCAAAGGTCATCGGTCGAACCACATTGCCCAAGCTCTTGGACATCTTTGACTCACCAGACAGCCAATACCCATGCACATCGATTTGATTGAACAGGGGCTTTGGGGGCAGGATGTTTGCCGACATGAGCATGGTGGGCCAGTAAATGGCGTGGGTTTTGAGGATGTCCTTGGCGATCACGTGATTGCACCCGGGCCAATAGTGATCGTGGATATCCCGGCCATCCGAGGTCTGCTTTAGCGCTGAAACGTAGTTGAGCAAGGCGTCAAACCAGACGTAGGTGACGTAATTCTCGTCAAACGGCAGCTCAATCCCCCACGTAAGCCTGCTCTTGGGGCGGGAGATGCACAAATCATCGAGGGGTTGTCTGAGGAACGAACGCACCTCATTGCAAAAGCGTTCGGGTCGAATCCACGTTGGGTTGCGCTCAATGTGGTCGATCAGGGCCTGTTGGTACTTGCCCATTTTGAAAAAGTAGTTGGATTCCTTTAATTCCTTGGGAACGGTCTGATGATCCGGGCATTTGCCGTCTTTGAGTTCGGTTTGGGTCAGGTAGCGTTCACAGCCCACACAGTAAAGACCGGTGTACTCATCAAAATAAATATCACCGGCATCGTACACACGCTTCAGCACCTGCTGGACATATTCCTTGTGTCGCGGTTCTGTTGTATGGATGAAGTCGTCGTTGCAAAGGCCTATCTGGCGCCAGGTATTGCGAAAGGTTTCTGTCACCTGATGGGTCAGGGTTTCCACTGCAATGCCCTGCTTTTGGGCGACTTGCGCGATCTTTTCCCCGTGTTCGTCCGTGCCTGTCAAAAAGTAGACCTCATCCCCCATGAGCGTGTGAAAGCGCTTGAGGGTATCGACCAACACCGTGGTGTAGAGATGGCCGATGTGGGGTTCAGCGTTGACGTAATAAATCGGTGTGGTGAAATAGACGGTTCGCCCCATCGCAGCCTCCCAAAACGGCAAGGGCGGCGCATTGGCCGCCCTGTGCATTATTTATTCACCTGTCAAAATCTGTGGCGGGGGGGGGACTTGAACCCCCGACCTGTGGGTTATGAATCCACCGCTCTAACCACCTGAGCTACCCTGCCACGGCTCGGTTAAGCGCATGATTGATTAGTTGAAAACACCGGTCAGGTCAAGCCCAAGTCGGCGTTTTAAGTGCGTTTCCCAGGCAAGATCTATTACAGGGGCAATTGCATTTGCCAGGATGGGGGGACGCGATAGACAGCCACGCCGGACTTGCTCAAGCGCTGTGCCATGGCATCATCGCACCCGGGCCCCAGGGCCACCTGCCGTGCGCCGGTCTGTTTTGCATAAGCGACCCATCCACTGCGATCTTCTACTTCACCGATTCGAAACACCGCATCTGCCCATGGTGGGCGCTCTATTCCCGGCCCTACCACTGCAACAGGTGCGCGCCCCGAAGCTGCCAGCCGGGATCCAGGCCAGCGCTCAAACCGATGCAAGACAATGCCCGATGTTGGCCACACGCCCTCCAAGCGTCGCAAGCGGGGAAGGGTGTAGCCCAGTTTTCCAATGCGGCGAAGCATCTCAAAAAAGCTCCGATGGGCCCGCACCTCGATGTCAATATCCCGAAGCAACCAGGCAATATCGATGGCTGCAGCGCGCGACCCAGCGCACAATACGGCTGTTTGATGGGTCGCAGATGTGGTCAATACCCATTCCCTGAGCTGACGAGATACCCGCCGCGGGGACAGGGGACGCTGCGTTGACGGAGTTGCGTCGATCAACAAGACATCACACTGGGGTATCTCGACACTGGGCTGGGAGGCAATGGGCTGTGCCAGTCGAATGCCGCTTGTAAAGAGGATTTTCCGTCCCCTTAGGGAAATCTCGATTTGCGCGGATCCCGGCCCTAATCCAGCAGGCACCAGGCGGACGTCCATCCGTCCCAGGCGGATCATGCGGTCATATCCAAGGGTGAGCACGTCGTATCCCCGCCCCATCGCATTGATAGCTGCAGAGACAACAGGAGAAACCAACACCCGTGATCCGCGACGCGGGGTGGTGTGTGCGGGTTCGTCTGGGTGGCCGATGAACACGAGGCTCGCCCCCTTGCTCCCTTGAAAACCAAGCGGTGTTCCTAAAATGCGAAATCCATTGTCGCATGAGATACCCGATGGCCAGCGATCCGCAATGACGCCCATAAAAACAAGCTAAAAAACCCAACACAGCCTGTCAATTTAAATACGCATCTGGGGTCGTGCGTCTCACGAAGTAGACGGTCCAAAACGGTCGGTTGGGTAGACGGGACTTGGTGGCATCGGCTATGTTAAGGTATATGAATTCTAATGCTTGGTCTGTGAACTAAAAAAGGAGGAAGCCCACCTTGGCAAGGATATCATCGGGTCTGGCAACAATTGTTGCGGCAACGGTTCTTTTCGTAATACCGAATCCCTCTATTGCAGGTGATAAAGTGGCGGATATCTTGGCCAAGGTCGATGCCAATCTCACCAAGGTTGAGGATCAGTCGTACGACGGAAACATTGAAGTAATTAAAGAAGGAAAGACTACTAAATCTTTAAAATTCAAGGTAAAATTAAAGGGACTGGCCATGAAGCTGGTCAGATTCACAGCCCCTGGGGATGTGCGGGGCATGACCATCCTCACCACTGCCCAGGGTCACATGTATATCTATCTACCCAGTTACAAACGGGTTCGCCGCGTCGCAGCCCACGTGCGCAATCAGGGATTCATGGGCACAGATCTTTCGCCAGAAGACATGGGCACGGCTGCGCTTTCAACCGGATGGGGCGGTGAGATCGAGCGCGAAGATGAGGTCGCCTGGGTCCTCAATTTACGCCCTAAGCCGGGAAATGAGACCACCTTTTCCAAGGTCAGGGTAACGGTCTTGAAAAAGTACAGCGGTGTCTCCCGGCTGGAATATTTTTCAGCCAAGGGCTATATCATCAAGACCCAGGATAGGGATGCGTGGAAAACGTTCGGTGCCATCACCTTGCCCACGCGGTTCGAGATCCAGGATTTACGGACCGGTTCCAAAACAGTGATGCATCTGCTCGACTGCCAGGTAAACACCGGCATTCCGGAAAGTGCCTTTACCAAACGGGCCATCATGCGACAGCACTGAAATAGAAAGGCAGTGACGTGAAAAGACCTACCCGATTCGCACTATTATGCCATCTGGTTGTCATCTTGGCCCTGGGTATGGCAGTGGCCAACACCCGACAGATGTTGCTCTGCCTACCCGGGTTTCCAGGAACCTCCAGCCAGGCCCAACCCTATGTGGACAAGATGCTCAGGTATCTGGAGCCAAAGCTCGGCTGGTCTGCAGGAACCATCACCGGCCTCTACCTGCCTGATGGCGCAGCTGCATCCAAAAAACTCCTTGAAGTAAAGCCCGGGATTGCCCTGGTCGGCCCTTCTATTTACGCGGCCCATCAAAAAGCCCTGCGAATGCAAGTTATCGCAAAGGTCGAAGTGGATGGCCGAGGCGCAGAAACATATGCCATTGTCACCAAGAAAGACGGGCCCAGTTCATTGGCCGCCCTTGTCGGAAAAACGATTGAAGGCACAGTGGTTCACGACGAAAAATACATCTACAATGTGCTTCTCGATCAACAGATTTCACCGGGCAAGATAGGGCTAAAGTCAGAAATCCGACCGCTCAAGTCCCTGAGGAACGTGGCCCGAGGACGCGTTGACGGCGCCATTGTCGACGCTTCAGTGCAAAGACATATGGCGTCACTGCCATTTGCCGACGAACTGCAGGTCATCTACACTTCCAAACCCGTGCCCCCACCGGCTGTGGTGGTCATGGGTGAGGGACGAAAGCATGCAGAAAAACTAAAAAAGGCACTCGTCGGCTTGTGCCAGAGGCCAGATGGTCAGGATCTGTGTCGCGCATTGATGCTCACCTCTATTTTGGCTGCATCTGACGCAGATTACAAAGCGTTAAAAAAAGCGTACAACCGCTAAAGAACCAACCCCACACACACATTTTTCGTATTTAATTTCAAATAGTTATAAAAAATTCAGCAGGGGGTTGACCCGCATCTCCGTGTGATTAGCTTGGATATTAAGGAGCAATAGGATAGACAATGACAACAGCGCTTGCCAGAGTAGACGAACTCGATAGATACATCGCCCAGGTCAGCCGGTATCCAGTACTAACGTGGGAAGAAGAACAGCGGCTCGCACGTCGCTGGCGCGATCACGGCGATATGGCAGCAGCCCACGCACTTGTTACGGCAAATCTGCGCTTTGTGGTGAAAATTGCCAATGAATATCGCGGGTACCAGGCCCGAATGCTAGATATGGTTCAAGAGGGCAGCATCGGTCTGATGCAGGCGGTCAAGCGATTTGACCCGGACCGCGGGTATCGGTTGATATCGTATGCTGTGTACTGGATTCGCGCGTATATCCACGCGTTTCTCATGGGTAGCTTGCGGATGATAAAAATGGGCACTTCACGGGCCCATCGCAAACTCTTCTTCAAGCTGAGAGCGCTGAAAAGCAAATTCGCAGCAAAGGGCATCTCTGAAAATGACAGGGTCATCGAGGCAGTGGCACAAGAGGTCGGCGTGGATAAGGATGCGGTCGAAGAGATGGATCGCCACTTTTCTAGCCGCGATGCATCGCTCGATGCCCCGGTAAAGGAAGCCGGTGCGCCTCTTGCAGAGATCATGCCCTCAGAATCCCCATCTCAAGAAGACATGCTTGCGGAGTTGGAGCTGGCAGCAGATAGGGCGGCAAAAATCGAAGCTGCTCTGGACACGCTAGACCCTCGGGAGCGAGAGATTGTAGAAAAGCGCTATCTAACCGATGCGCCAACGCAGCTCAAAGATATCGGCGCGCAAATGGGGATCACAAAGCAGCGCGTATCCCAACTCGAAAGAAGGGCTTTAAAAAAGCTCAGGGTTGCGCTCGCAGAAGCTGCCTGAGGGCCCTTCGCATTGAGCTGATATCTGTCAAGTCTTCGATGTAAGGTAAAAGACCACTCCTTTGCCCAAGCTGGCTATTGCCTACACTTGAGGACCTGGGCTTCATACACGACACAGCCTATCCCTTATTCACCCTCCCCCAGCGTCCCATTCTCCATTGGGGGAGGGCCGGGGAGGGGGCTACCAAGGAGGGACAAGCTTGTTTATGAGGCTCCAGTGTTAAGTGTAAGCAATGGCTAGTTTTGGCGAAGTGGAAAATTTGTCCCTACACCTGACAAAATTCATTTTAAAACAACCTGTTTTGCTCTGTTGATCGATGCAGCATCTTGTGTTAGAGGTGGAGCGTTTCGATTAGTGAATGCAGGTTTTTCAGGAGGATTACACGGATTCAGACGGCCGTAAGATGCTTCGCCAAGCAGGCCGCTTTGCGGCGGTCGGCCTCGAAATGGGTATCGCGGTGGCTATCGGCATCTTTGGGGGACGGTATCTGGATGAAAAATTCGACAGCGCGCCTGTTTTCTTTTGGATAGGTTTTGTGCTGGGAGTTGGCGCGGCAGGCAAAGCGGTATTCGATGCATTTCGAATGGCCAAAAAAGAGCTGACGGGGAATGGAACGTCGTCTTCTGAAAAAGATTGATACGTATGTAATGTTTTGGGGCGTCCTCCTCGTCTGTGGATCCGGGTTCTTTTTCAACTCGCAGATATTTTTCGGTGCGCTTTTCGGTGCACTCCTCGCGTGTGCGAACTGGATCGGTTTCAGACTCTTGATGACGCGCTTTATCGCAGCAACGGCAAGACAGCGGATTCGCTACGGCATCTTTCTCGGTGCTAAGACACTGGTCATGTTTAGCGCTGTGGCCGCTATCGTGGTGTGGATCCCGGTCAATCCCATTGCCTTTGTCATCGGTCTATCTGCACTGATGTTAGGCATTTTTACCCACTCTGCCCGTGAGATACTGTCGGGCGGGGAGGCCGCTTTGAAAGAGGATTTCTAAATGCCGGATCATTCCAGTTGGTTCAGTTTTTTCCCCTTTTATGATGGGCTCCTCGCTCGGGCCCAGGAAATGCTAGGACTCTCCTACATCGCCCACGTTCCCATCGGCCTTCAATACGTTTTGGGATTCGCATTTATCGCCCTGGTCATTTTCTTTCTGCTGCTCATCGCGCGTAGACATTTCAAAAATTTGGATCAGGCCCTGGTTCCAGACGGCAAATTCAGCCCGCGAACGTTCTTCGAGGCCATGACCGAGGGGGTCCTCAGCACCATGGAAGGGATCATGGACCGCAAGGCCGCCATATACTTCCTACCCCTGATCGGGACGTGCGCCTTTGTCATCTTTTTTTCAAACTTCATCGGACTTGTGCCCGGCTTCTTGCCGCCCACGAGTAATCTGAGCACCACCGCAGCTATGGCGCTGGTCATTTTCCTAACGACCCATATTTATGGCGTTCGGGAACACGGATTTATAAACTATTTCGCCCATTTCTGCGGACCGCTGAGGAGCTTTAATCCCCTTGTTATTATTTTGATGATCCTGATGTTTTGCATCGAGCTCATCAGCCATTTGGCCAGACCCCTTTCCCTGTCTGTTCGATTGATGGGCAACATGTACGCCGACCACGCGGTCGTCGGTGGATTTATTGCAATTTTTCCACTGTTTCTGCCGGTTGCCCCGCTTTTGCTCGGCGTGGTTGTCTGTATCGTTCAAACAGCTGTGTTTTGTATTTTGTCGACAGTGTACATTGGTGGCGCCGTTGCCCACGAAGAGCACTGAGCCATAACCATCTTGAAAGGAGAACCAGACATGCAGATTCGCAAAGCAGTGACATTCCTTTTTGTGTTGCTGACCTCCCTGCTCACCGCAGCAGTAGCATTTGCAGAGGAAGCCGCCTCTGAAGGCGGTGGTGATGGCACGTGGATGAAGTTCTTCGCCACTGCCCTGGTGATTGCCATTCCCGCGTCTGTCGGGGCCCTTGCCCAATCGCGTACCGCATCGACTGCCCTTGAGGGCATCGCGCGAAATCCAAATGCATCGGGCAAAATCTTTACACCCATGATTCTCGGTTTGGCGCTCATCGAGTCGCTGGTCATTTACGCGCTTATCATCGCGTTTATGCTCGTCGGTAAATACTAATCCGGCCAGCCGACAGACAGACCGAAACCGAGATATGAGATGCCCGAATAGGAGCGCGGGCGGACTAACCTGGATACGCGCTGTCCTCAGCGCTATGTTGCTATTACTCCCGATTGGTTGTGGCAGTGGCCAAGTCGAGAGCGAGGACAGGACGCAGGCGGATCTCATTTCGCTGAGCGATCCCGTTAGTATGCCCAAAGCCAAGCCTCTACCGCCTGAGTATGAGGTAACCGCCCGCGTCGAAATAAAGACGTCCCTGGGTAGCTTTGTCGTGGGGCTCTACGGAAACGATGCCCCGCGCACCGTGGAAAATTTCCTAAAATATGTTGCCGATGGATTCTATCAAGAAAAGATTTTCCACAGGGTCATCACCGGGTTCATGATCCAAGGGGGTGGGTTTGACACGGATTTGAAACGGGTAAAGACCGATCTGCCCCTTGACCTCGAAATCATCCCTGGACTGAAGCACGAACCCGGGGTCATATCCATGGCTAGGACCGATGACCCAAACAGTGCCACGAGCCAATTCTTCGTCTGTACTGGGGACGGACCACAGCTCAACGGCACCTATGCAGCGTTTGGCAAGGTGGAACAGGGTATTGATGTTGTTCGCGCGATTTCTATGGTCCCTACGAAGGCGGTTGAGACAGCATACGGATCGATGACCGACGTGCCAGTAGACCAGGTGATCATCGAATCAGTAACCCTGCTTTAGGCTTCTTCCCGCCTGTCCAGGTAGGCCCAATCGACAAAAACATTGAGGTCTTCTGCAAATACCCGAAGATCACTTTCGATGATCTTGATGGCAAGTCCTCCTTCAGTATTGTAAGCCTTGAGTCCGTGTTTCCGAATCCACCTGCGAATCGTTTCGTTGGAGACTCTGCACATTTCAGCGACGTCCTTTACAGATAGAACGCGGTCCTCTGTGCTGTTGCCCATGACTTCTCCTTTTTAGCATCAGTGAACAATTATACTATTAATATAGTTGAAAGTATAAGATAGTCAACTATCGCAATCAGGACAATCAGTAGGTTCCGTTGAAATGTGCTTAACGTGTTATAAACAAGCAGCAGTTGCTCATCTAATCCTCGATCTGTCCGTCAAGATATTCTGAAATGATCTGCCAGTTGTTGATGGTGTGTGACCGCCTACAGCCCCAAACGTTGCACATGGCCAATACGTGGCTGTCTGTGAGACTGGGCGTGAGAAACAGCTTGACGAGATCCCCATCCCCTGGACACCGACACGAAGCCATTTTGGGCAAAGGCTCTCGACACTCAGGGCAGCACACCTTGACCCTGGTCCCGTCAGGCCAGTCCAGCTTCCCCTTTTTTGAGGCATCACCGTGAAACGGAGACAAGACGACGTAGCCGGATTCACTGCCACACTCAAGATAGACCTTCACCCCTGGTTGGCCGTCGAATAAATCACTGTCCGTCGAGATAAGACTGTGACCGTTTGGACAAAAGGCCTGTGTAATCAAAATGAATACATCATCCACCTGCTTCAATGCGGAATTGGGTGGTGGCGCAACCGATATCCGCACCCGCTCCTTGTCAATGTCTCGTTTGGGCATCTTAACCTCGTGTTACCCAGATGGTGTTTCCCGATCTATCCATCTATTTGGTAACAGACTACACCTAATCCATTCAATCTGATGAAGTCAAGCGCAACAAAACAAAAACAGATGAACGACCCTAATCTGGTGATTCAGAGTGGCGCTTGAGGAGTTTATCGTAGAGATGCTCTCCCAAGCTGTCTATCATCAGCTTTTCCACCGTTGATTCGATGTCTTTGCGTTCGGTCGAGGTATCGTAGGTAAATTTAATGCCCATGCCAGGGTGCTCGCCTGGGTTTTCCTCGCCGGGGTTGATGATCCACTGTACCTTTCCGGTTAGGAGTATGGGCTCATCTAGGGTCGGCACAAAGAGCTTGAAGATAAACTCGGTATCGATGTCCAGGGGTTTATTGGTTTTGATAAATGTGCCCCCCCTGCTGATGTTCTTTGTGTAGTCAGCAAAGAACGTATTGAGTCGTCGGTACTCGACTTTTAGCTCAACAGGTGCCCGGGGGTATGCGCGTTTCTCGTCGTTATCGGGCATGCTTGTCAATTCGACTCCTACCTGCAGTGATTTGGGACCATATAAAAAATATACATGAAAAAAAAACCAAGATCCAATCGGGTACTGGGTTTTATTAAGAGAAATATAACCGATTTTCGGCCAAACGCAGTTTTTGATCAGAACAGATTGACCTACGGCCATATTTGCGCCACTTCCTACATTGATGAAACTGTATCTAAAAACATTTGGCTGCCAAATGAACGTGCACGACACTGCCCGCATTGCCGAAGTAATGGGCCAGAGTGGTTACGAGCTCACCCAGGACCCAGGGGATGCGGACGTGCTTATCGTCAATACCTGCTCAGTGCGCCACAAAGCCTGGCACAAGGGAATCTCAGAGATCGGCCGGGTGTGCAACGCGAAAAAGCGCCCAGATGTTGTGGTTGTCGCAGCCGGGTGCGTGGCTGAACAGGAAAAAGAACACTGGTTCGAAAAGATGCCAACACTCGATTTGGTGGTAGGGCCGGATCACTATGCAGCACTGCCAGAGCTGGTTGCCGAGGTGCAAGCAGGGAGGGAACGCCACATCTTGGCCACCGGGTTTGATCGGGGGCGCTCCGAAGATTTCTTGTTTGCCAACCCCGATAAGAAACAGGGGCCGACAGCCTTTGTCACTGTCATGAAGGGCTGTGATGAACGGTGCAAGTACTGCATCGTTCCAAGTGTCAGGGGGCCGGAGCGGTGCCGCCCCATGGATGACATTGTAAAGGACGTGGAGACAGTGACAGCAGCGGGCGCCCGAGAGATAACGCTGCTCGGCCAAAAAGTAAATGCCTATGCGAGCGATGGCGCGACCTTTGCCGACCTGCTGGCGCGGCTGGACAGGATACCTGGATTGGCCCGGCTGAGGTTTACCTCACCCCACCCCAAACACATGGACCCGGCGCTCATCGATGCGTTTGGAACCCTGCCGAGCTTGTGTGAATCCATCCACTTGCCAGTGCAGTCCGGGTCGGATCACATCCTAGAGAAAATGGGTCGGCAGTATACGAGCGATTTCTACCGGGAAATCACAGCAGCACTGCGTCACAGGTGTCCGGACATGCTCATTTCAACCGACCTCATCGTGGGATACCCTGGAGAGACTGACCGGGATTTTGCCGATACCATTGCACTGCTGGAGGATGTCCGATTTTCAGGTGTATTTTCATTTAAATACTCCCCTCGGCCAGGCACGCCAGCTGCCCAGTTGCAGGACGATGTACCAGAACTGGAAAAGCAACGCCGGCTCGCATTTGTGCACGACATCATTGCAAAAATAGAGCGCGAAATCCGCGCCACTTTGGTTGGTAGGAGATATGACGTCCTCGTCGAAGGCAGGGGGCGCAACCCCGGCCAGTTCTCAGGCCGCTTGAGAAATAATCAAATCGTAAACTTTTTAATGCCAAGTGATGTTAAACTAACCGAGGTGGGGGGAGAGCTTATGGAAGTTGAAATCATTCGCGCCATGCCCCATTGCTTAGAAGGCAGCCTTGTTTAAGGAGGATTACCGTGAGTGATGCAAAAGTTTTTGTCGACAGGGTGCTGTTTGATCCAAATGTGGGCACGTGTGTGGTCTTGCTTAAGGAATCGGGTACCGGACGGGTCTTGCCGATTTGGATTGGTCAGACCGAGGCATTTGCCATTGTGATGGCAATGGAGAATATCGCCCTGCCCCGGCCCATGACCCACGATTTAATGTGGTCCATTCTCCAGACAACCGATATTGCCGTCGATTGGATCCGGGTACACAGCATGGAAGCAGGCACGTTCTTTGCCACGATGCGTTTGCGCACCCCAAGTGGGGAAAAGGATATTGATGCCCGGCCGTCTGATGCAATTGCAGTGGCTGTTCGCGCAGGCACCCCGATTTTTGTTTCAGAACAGGTGCTCGCCGAATCCGTGGAAACCGGCGCTAAGATCCCCGATGATCTCAAACAGATAAAAGAGGATTTTCTGGCCAACTTGCCGGACGAAGTTTTTGGCAAGTACAAAATGTAATGGTTGCAGGCACCCCATCCTCAAGTCATCTCACATCGAGCCGGTTGTTCGCCGCAGTAGCGATCTACTATGGGGCGATTTCCCTTTTGTCCCATATGTCAGGGCCGGCACTTGAAGATCTCGGATTCTCCGTTTGGGATAAGGCTGCCCATGTGGTTGCTTACATCCCCATCGGACTCCTGATAGTCCTTGGCCTGGCGCGGTTGAAGCGCGGCATGGGTTTGGGCCAGATGCTGTGCCTCGGTCTTTTCGCTGTTCTGACCCTGGGGGTCCTGGATGAACTGCACCAGTACTTTGTCCCGGGCCGTTTCTCCTCACTGGGAGATGTGATCGCCGATGGTATCGGTGGCATCATAGGTATGCTCGCAGCAATGCTGATCAGTCGACCTGCACTGCAAAAACCCTCCCCATCCATAGCCCCAGAGGTCCCGATCGACAGGCGAAGTACGTGAGTCTGTGCAGGTGCAGCCCTCTTTGCACAACGCATTGTTTGACCCGCAAGAACACATGACATAAATTACCCGGCGCACAAGGCGGCGCAGATGCGCAATAGGATACTCAGTCGGTCATAGGAGAGCGCTGGTGGTGGAAAAGACAATGAATTCGACGACAGCAAAGGCGTTGATTTCAGATAGTGGTAACCCGGTTGACATACATCGATTTCTTCAGGCCGGCGCCCTGCTGGCCCTTGACGAAAATCACCTATTCTTGGGGCAAGGGCCGACACTGTCACAGGTCTGTGACACCACCCGACCGAGCATCTACGCCCCTGACTTCTTCATGCTTTCAAAGAACCCGTGGCTCGTATTTGAACAGACCTGTAGGGTTGAGAAATCAGCGTTGGCAGCCGCCCTCTTAGACCAACCCCAGGCAGCGTGGCGGGTTACTGAGGAAAAAAAGGCAGATAGGGCTGTCTTTGAAGCCTATTTCGACCGAATTCAAGCTGGCTTTGATGCTGGCAAATGGCGCAAGGTGGTTCCCTACAGCGCATCCTACTTCAAGACCACCACCGGTCCGGCTCAAATCGTCCGGGCACTCCTGCGACTGCTAGACCTCCCTGGCGAGCTCGCACCCTATGGGTTTTGGAGCCCGTCAGAGGGGATACTCGGCGCAACTCCTGAGCTCTTGATTCGCAAGACCGGACAGCGGGTCACATCCCTGGCCATGGCTGGCACGCGACCGCGGGCATCTGCACAAGCACCCCTGTTATCAGATGCCAAGCAGCTGGCTGAACATCGAATCGTGCTCGAAGATATCGAAGCAGTCCTGCGTCGGTTCGGAAAGATCCACACCGAGCCGACCATTGTGACGCCACTGAGATATCTCGAGCATCTCAGCGCGCCCATATCTCTCGATCTTAATGAAAGCACGCGATTTGTATCCCTTATTCGTGCGTTGCATCCCACACCGGCGCTCGGTGCGAGCCCACGGGGATCAGCTGACGAGCTCTTACGAGAGCTCGATGCGCACGCACCACGCGGCAGATTTGGCGCCCCGTTTGCCCTGCGCAATCCAGATGACGACGGGGTCTGTGTGGTGGCGATTCGCAACGTACAATGGCGCTTTGATACCCTCCAACTCGCAGCGGGTTGCGGTATTGTCCCGGCCAGCCGATTTGACGATGAATGGCAAGAGCTTTTGGAAAAGCAATCGACCATAAGGAGACATCTGGGGCTCTAGGGGATTTTCAGATAACCGTTTTATGGGCAATATAAGACGAGCGCAAGCAGTCATTGATCACCTCTTCATGATGGGTGTCCGGACAGCGGTCGTCTGCGCTGGCGCGCGCAATGCCCCACTGTTGAAGGTTTTTTTTCGGTCAAAGGGGATAGATGTATGCGCCTTTATCGATGAACGATCTGCTGCATTCTTTGCCCTGGGCCGGGCAAAGGCGACAGGTGCGCCCGCTGCTGTGGTGACCACGTCGGGCACTGCCGCGGCTGAACTGCTCCCAGCCGCCATTGAGGCCTATTACAGCTGCATTCCCCTTGTGCTCGTCACAGCAGATCGGCCCCCGCCCTACCGGGGTACCGGAGCCCCGCAGACCATCGACCAGGTGGGCCTGTTTGGCCCCTATGTGGCCCGGTGTATCGATGTGATCGATGATAGTGTGGACCTCGGAGATCCATCGGAGATGCCCCATCTTCCAATTCACTTAAACGTTTGTTTTGACGAACCCCTTTTAGACGGCGAAATTGTAGGGTCGGGGTTTATCCCCGGCCGCGCACCATTCAATACGACAAATACACGGCGGGGCATAAAGCCCCGCCCTACAATGGGCATAGAAACAGAGGCCTTGAACCGGTTTTTCGAACGGGCGACCGCGCCGCTTGCAATCCTCGGAGAGCTGCCCCTGGGGGGTCAAGATTCAATGACCGCGTTCCTAAAGCATCTGGGAGCGCCCGTGTATGCTGAATCCCTTTCCCAACTGCGGGGGGTGTCGGATCTATCCCACCTCTGCATTACAAGTGGGGAACGGTATGTTAAAAAAATCGCACAGGCCCGGGAAATAGACGGTGTATTGCGCCTGGGCGGGGTCCCTACCCTTCGCACGTGGCGGGATCTGGATGGCGCCCTCTCCCACCTGCCTGTGCTCAGCATGTCCCACCGGCCGTTTACAGGCCTGGCCCGCACGGCCGATGCGGCCTTGTGTTCGCTGACAGATATTGATGCGGCGCCTACCCCACACCTGCAATGGCCGAGATTAGAACGGCTGCTTGGCCAGGATCGCAAGCTGAGCAAAGACCTGTCTGGATTGCTCGACGATCACCCCAGGGCCGAACCCCCATTGGTCCGGGATTTTTCTAGGCGCCTGCCAGGCGGCAGCTTGGTGTACCTGGGCAACAGCTTACCCATTCGCCATTGGGATTTGGTGGCCGACCCCAGGGCACCCCTCGCACGGGTCGCAGCCAATCGCGGGGCCAATGGTATTGATGGCCAGATCGCCACATTTCTTGGTATGTGCGCGCCAGGCCGTGCCAACATCGCTCTGTTCGGGGATCTCACGACCCTGTACGACACCTCTGGACTCTGGGCCCTCAGATGCCTGGACCCTGACATCCACCTTGTGATTGCAGTGATCAACAACCACGGGGGTCGCATCTTTGGCCGCATCTTTGAGGAAGAACAGTTCCAAACCCCCCATGAACTTGGGTTCGAGCACATTGCCAAACAGTGGTCCCTGGACTACGAAAAGTTGACAGCAATCCCGCCCAAGCTGGACTTCTCAGGCCGCACTCTGATCGAAATCCTACCTTGCGCAAAACAAACAGCAGCGTTTGACGCGGCATATGAGGCATTATGGCAAGACGCTTAAAAATCCTATGCCTACACGGATTTTTGGGCCTGCCAGCTGATTGGGAGTTTCTGGGCCCTGCCCTTGCTGCACATGGGGTGGATGCAGAGATCTCCGCTTTAGATCTTTGGTCCTTTTCTGGTCTATCCCTAACCGAGGTTGTCCAGCGGGTTGCGGATTTGTGCACCTCCGACGAGATACTGCTCGGCTACTCTATGGGGGGCCGGATCGCCCTGATGGCCTGCTTTGCCGCTTTGGAAAAACCAGCAGGGCTGGGGATCGTTTCAGCCCATTATGGAGGCCTTACCCCTGGCGCCTGCTCTGATCGACAGGCTTGGGACGAGGCATGGGCCAAGCGATTTGAGCTAGGAAATTGGCACAACGTGCTTGCCGATTGGTCCAAACAGCCGGTCTTCTCAGGTGGCCCAGGTCAGGTACCCATAAGAGACGAGGCCCGGTTTGACAGGCAGGCCTTGGCCCATGCACTGCGTGCCTGGTCAGTGGCCCATCAGCCGGACCAGCGGCCAAACCTCGCCCAAAGCAACGTGCCCATCTTGTGGCTAGCCGGCGAGCAAGATACCAAGTACATGCAGGTCGCAAACCACCTATCTGGTATGGCAAACAACGCCCTTAAGGTGCGCATCGTCAAGGGCGCTGGGCATCGCCTGCCCTGGCAAGCACCAGATGTGGTGGCCCAACTGTTGGCAGCCTTTATCACGTCGAACAATCTGATGGTTGGAGGCCTGCCATGAGGTCCCTATTGCGCCCGTGGTTGCTCGCGTTTCGACCCAAGACCCTAACCGCAGCTGTTGTGCCAGTGGCCGTTGGTACGTGTCTGGCCAAGGCCACCCACAACACAGTGGACTGGCTCGTTGTGGGATGCGCGGTCAGCGGCGCCCTCTTCATTCAAATGGCCACCAACCTGTTTAACGATGCACTGGATTTTAAAAAAGGATCAGACACTGGAGATCGCATTGGTCCACTGCGGGTTACTCAGGCCGGCCTGTTATCTCCACGCAGCGTGATCATCGGTGGCGTCGTGTGTCTGGGTATGGCCGCTGTATTTGGCGTTCCCCTGATAGCAAAGGGGGGTATCCCCATTGCCGCGATCGGCGTACTTTCCCTCATCTTTGCCGTTGCCTACACCGGCGGCCCGTTCCCCCTTGCCTATAAGGGACTCGGGGATGTATTTGTGTTGCTGTTTTTCGGTCTCATCGCAGTGGGCGCCACCCACTATTTGCACACACTCGATATGGCGTGGGCAGCCTTGGTGGCCGGTGCACAGGTGGGCGCATGGGCTGCGGTGCTGCTCGCGGTCAATAACCTAAGGGATGTGGCCACTGATATCACAGCTGAGAAAAAAACCCTGCCCGTGCGATTTGGCATCGGGTTTGGTCGGGCTGAGATCGCAGTGCTTGCGATCCTGCCGTTTGTCATTGGCGCGTATTGGTGGCAGAACGCACAGCCAATGGCAGCCCTCTTGCCCCTTGCTGCAGTGCCGTTTGCAGCAATTGTAATCATCGGCACGCAAAAAAACGCACCAGGCCCGATTTACAATCGCTACCTCGCAAAGGCCGCGGCCCTGCATTTCACCGGCGGCGCACTGCTCGCCGTGGGATTGTGGTTGGATTGATTGAATGATTGACTTTGACGCGCATCATCACACAGTGCTGCGCCTCAACCCCAGGATGCCCAGGGAAGAGGCAACCAGGGCAAAGAAGTTGGTGGCAGATGGATCGCCTGTACCAGGGCTGATCTGGTTGATGACCTCAGGTACGAGCGGTCGGTTCAAGCTCACCGGTCTGTCCCGCGAGGCCATGTTGATCTCGGCCCAGGCTGTCAGCGCCCACCTCGAAGTAACGCATCGAGATCGATGGCTCTCGGCACTGCCGGATTTTCACGTGGGCGGGCTCGGGATCTACGCACGGGCCCACATCAGCGGCGCATCAGTGATAGCGCCGTTTGCAGACCAAGCCTGGTCGCCCCAAGTATTTGTGCGCGCTGTTACCGACCATTGGACCACCCTCTCAGCCCTGGTACCCACCCAACTGTTCGACCTGGTGAGCCAAGGGCTCAAATGCCCGTCCAGTCTTCGCGCCATTGTTATCGGAGGGGGGGCACTGGATGGGGAGTTGTACCACCGGGCCCGTACCTTGGGGTATCCGGTCCTGCCGAGCTACGGACTGACCGAATGCGCATCCCAGGTGGCAACGGCGCCACTCGTATCCCTCAATGAACAACACTTTCCCGAGATGAACATCCTTTCACATGTGGCTGTCCGGGTTGGGACATCAAATCGCCTGCAGCTGAAAAGCAAGGCCCTCTTCACCGGGTATTTGTTTGAAGCAGATAACGGGCCGGTATTTGAGGACCCCAAAAAACACGGATGGTTCGAGACCGAAGACAGGGGTAAGGTGGTAGACGACAGATTGATTGTCCTTGGAAGAGATGAAAAATTCCTCAAGATAAGCGGGGAGAGTGTGGATCTCAACCGCCTGGAAATCACACTGGAAACCCTTCGTCAACAACAGGGCATAAAAGAAGACGCGGTCATCATTGCCAGGACTGACCCCAGGCGCGGTCATTCACTCGTCCTTGCTGCAGAACAGGGCTTGGGCCTGGCAACTGCTACAGCCCTGTGCACAGCCTACAACGCAGTGGTAATGCCATTCGAACGGATCACCCACGTGGTCCTGGTGCTGTCCATTCCCAGATCTGCTCTAGGAAAGGTACAAACCAATCGCCTGGTCAAACAGATAGACCCTTTGGCCATCCAGGTGATAGAGGGAACTGTGAGATGACCATCGATACTATCGATCGCGCGGCGCTCTATGTGGTCGGATTGCCCCTGAAAGTGCCGTTTGAAACCAGCTATGGTAGGGAAACCCATAGGGAATCTCTCGTCTTAGCCCTTTTTTCTGGAGACACATGTGGCTATGGGGAGTGCGTTGCCTTTAAAGACCCCTATTACACCTACGAAACCATACAGACCGCCCATCATATTGCCAGGGAGTACCTGATACCCGAGGTATTGAACACAGCACCCATTGATCTCAGGTTTATTGCCAATGCCTTTGCCAGGGTGAGAGGCCATGAGATGGCCAAAGCCATGGTTGAAAACGCAGTATTGGATCTATTGGCCAAATCAGAAAGCATCCCCCTCTACAAACTGATCGGTGGCAAAAATAAAAAGATAAAATCAGGCATTAGCATTGGCCTCAAAGGGTCCATCGATGCCCTGCTCAGCGCCATTGAGGAAGCGCAAGCCAGAAACTACCACCGCATTAAAATCAAAATCGCAAAGGGAAAAGACATCGACGTGGTCAAAGCTGTAAGAGCAGCATTTCCAGCTATCCCGCTTGCGGTAGATGCAAATGGGGCATATACGCTAGATGATCTAAGTACCCTCATCGAGCTCGACAAATACAATTTGACAATGATCGAACAGCCCTTTGTCGCAGCCGCGCTACATGACCACTCGATTTTACAGGCCCACCTTCAAACGCCCATCTGCCTGGACGAGTCGATAACAGGGCTGACGGACCTAGAAAACGCTGTGAGATACAACAGCTGCAGCATCGTCAATATCAAGCAGGGACGCGTGGGGGGCATGCTAACAGCAAAAAGCATCAGCAATGTCAGCGTGGTGCACGGGCTTGGGGTTTGGTCTGGGGGCATGTTGGAGATGGGCATTGGCAGGGCATTTAACCTTCATCTACAAGCCCTGCCCTATTTCACCATGCCCGGAGACACGTCAGAGACAGCCAGGTATTTTGATAAAGATCTGGTCGACCAGCCGGTCGTGCTCGACGAGGATGGATACATCCCCCTACCCCAGGGAGCGGGTATCGGGGTCTGCGTGCTTGAAGACCGTCTGGGTCGGGCCTGCCTGTCGACCGAGACGATCAAAAAATGACTGAGTACGGCGACTGTAGGTCTGTGTAGGTTTCTGTAACGGGCTTTATTTATTGGGCGGACTTAAAATTTATCGGGCACAGCGGAAGCCTCGGTTATATTTCGGTGTGTCCGGGTGAATGGCATAGCGGTAGGCAGTGCGCATATTCATGTCACCTTCATCAAAAGCGCCATTGCGATAAACGCGATCAATCGGGTTTCCCTCCTCCCAAGCGCTGCCATCATCCGGGGCGACACCTGATCCTCCACAATTGAATGCTTGGTGTGTGTCGCAATTGTACGATCCGTGGTAGATATCCTGTACCCACTCGGCCAGATTGCCGGCCATATCACATAGCAGTTGGTCTGTGTCTCCATTTGGCCTGGAACAAACCGGCCATGTACCGTCTGCACCGCACCCTGCAGAAGAGCTGCCATCGGCCATGATGGCATTGTCGCAACTGGGGCCTGGTGTCGCACCCCAGGGATATTCATACGTGGCCTGTCCTTGAGACCGAGCTGCGTACTCCCACTCTGACTCGCTCGGCAGGCGGCCCCCGGCCCATTCGCAAAACGCCACGGCTCTATGCCAATTGACGCAGTTCACAGGATGATCATCCCGACCTGCTACGCCCCAATTGCCTGCATAACTTTCGACGTCTGCTGGGTCGCAATTGGAGCTTTCCAAGAGGATCGGCTCTGAGCAAGTCCCTGCATTCACACATGCCCTGTACTGTGCAACAGTGACTTCTGACTGGGCCATCTCAAAATCCGGAACTGTCACGTCGTGTACTGGCACCTCGTTATCATAAGGGTTATAATCATTCGATCCCATTTGGAATGAGCCGCCTGATATCGGAATCCATACCAATTCTGAGCCACTGTTCGTGTCCGTATCGGTGTCCGTGCCAGTATCGGTGTCCGTGCCGGTGTCCGTATCCGTGCCGGTTTCGGTGTCCGTGCTGGTGTCGGTATCCGTGCCGGTTTCGGTGTCCGTGCCGGTGTCCGTATCCGTGCCGGTGTCCGTATCCGTGCCGGTGTCGGTATCCGTGCCAGTGTCGGTGTCCGTGCCGGTGTCGGTATCCGTGCCAGTATCGGTATCCGTACCGGTACCGGTGTCCGTATCCGTGCCAGTATCGGTATCCGTACCAGTGTCGGTGTCCGTGCCGGTGTCCGTATCCGTGCCAGTATCGGTATCCGTACCAGTGTCGGTGTCCGTGTTTGTATCCGTATCGGTATCAGTATCCGTATCGGTATCAGTGTCAGTATCCGTATCGGTATCAGTGTCAGTATCCGTATCGGTATCAGTGTCAGTATCCGTATCGGTATCAGTGTCAGTATCCGTATCGGTATCAGTGTCAGTATCCGTATCGGTATCAGTGTCAGTATCGGTATCAGTGTCAGTATCGGTATCAGTATCCGTATCCAGGTCCGTTCCGGTATCTGTATCTCCTGAGCAGTCGCAATCGGTCCATCCAGATCCATCATCAAGACACGTCTGCGTGCCATTGGGTTCACCGATACCGCATGGACAGCCCTGTGTCTCGCCGGGTGTACATTCGATGTCATCGCCAGCTGGATCACCCCCACACCCATAAAGTGCAACCAACAAAATCAACGGCAGCCTCTTCATCATATTTTCCTTTCTTTGAACCTTCACGTAGGTGCTGCTATGTTCCGATAATACAATACAAGTCAAGTTCTTTTCAATAACAGTTTCAGCATGCGCTTTTGGGGGCGTTCGCAGACTATCACCTCCACGCATATTTGGTGACGGCAAGATTAGATCGAAATTTAAAATAGATCTGGGGGGCTTTTCAGGTTCAATAGTGGGTGATGGCCTTCCCCATTAAAAATCAAGTTCTACCGGGAGCAGCGGAAGCCAACGGTTTCCACTCCAAAATTCTGGTTCCTGCCCCAGCGATTTGCAGTGCGCATCGCAGTGTTCCCGTCTTCAAACCCGCCATTGCGATAGACCCGTGAGTTTGGGTTTTCCACTACGTCCTCCCAAGCGCTGCCGTCTGTAGGGGCCTCGCCGACGCCAGAGCAATTATAAGCACTTGAATCAGTGCAATCGTAGGTTCCGTGATAAATATCTTGTATCCATTCGTACAAGTTGCCAGCCATGTCGCATAACCCTTGATCGGTATTTCCGAGCGGCTTAGAACAGCCCTCCCATGTTCTGCCTGTGGCGCACCCCTCTCCTGTTCCGTCGTTCATGATCGCGTAATCGCAGCTAGGCTCTGGTGTCGCTCCCCAGGGATAGGTGTATGTGGCCTGCCCCTGGGACCGAGCTGCGTACTCCCACTCTGACTCGCTAGGTAGGCGTCCGCCAACCCATTCGCAATACAGTTCCGCAGCCACCCAACTAATGCAATTTGTAGGATGGTTTTCATATCCGGTTTCACCCCAGTTGCAGTTACCGCCAGTCCCTGGCGCCTCGCACGGTCCCAGGTTCACGCATTCCGCATACTCGGCCACGGTAATTTCCGCTTGGGTAATCTCAAAGTCCGGCACTGTCACGCCGTGCACTGGTGTCTCGTCTGCATTACCCGCATCTGAACCCATCTGGAATGAACCACCTAAAATCGAAACCCATACCAAGTCTTCTCCGCCGCTGGTTTCAGTGTCGGTGTCCGTTCCCGTGTCGGTGTCGGTTCCTGTGTCTGTATCTGTTTCGGTGTCGGTGTCGGTTCCTGTGTCTGTATCTGTTTCGGTGTCGGTGTCGGTTCCTGTGTCTGTATCTGTTTCAGTGTCGGTGTCCGTTCCAGTGTCTGTGTCGGTCCCGGTGTCTGTATCCGTTCCAGTGTCTGTATCCGTTCCAGTGTCTGTATCCGTTCCAGTGTCTGTATCCGTTCCAGTGTCCGTATCCGTTCCAGTGTCTGTATCCGTTCCAGTGTCTGTGTCCGTTCCAGTGTCCGTATCCGTTCCAGTGTCTGTGTCCGTTCCAGTGTCCGTATCCGTTCCAGTGTCTGTGTCCGTTCCAGTGTCGGTGTCGGTCCCGGTGTCGGTGTCCGTATCGGTGTCGGTATCGGTGTCGGTGTCTGTATCCGTATCAGTATCAGTATCAGTGTCCGTGTCCGTACCCGTGTCCGTGTCCGTGTCCGTGTCCGTACCCGTGTCTCCTGAGCAATCGCACTCGGTCCATCCAGAGCCGTCCTCTAAGCATGTCTGCGTACCTTCGGGTTGACCGGCATCACATGGACAATTCCGAATCTCGTCAGGTGTACATTCGGTATTGATATCGTTAGGGTCACCACGGCATCCCCAAAAAGCAAACACAAATATCAGCGGCAGGCATTTCATCTTGAGTTCCTTTCTGTGAATCTATATCCGGTACTATGTGTACCTTTACTATAACGCAAGTTAAGTGCGTTTCAATCCGCTTTTGGATCACAACCTATGTTTTGTCTGTTTTAGGCTTTTCCCATCCCCCAGATGAGGTGCCGCATTTCAGGCATTCAGCAGTGAATGGGCTATTGATTGGCCTCATCTGCGTAATTCAGGAGCTGGCTGACCGAAGTCGGAGGAGCGCCGCTAAAGGCCTTTAGCACCCCAGTCCTCAGGTTGATGATGCCCACCATACCGTAATAAGTATAGTTGAAATGGTCACCTGCCTGGCCTTTGGCATAGTATCCCGCATAATCATTCGAAAAATAACCTGTAAAATAGTCAAATGTCTGCTCTATGCTCGATGTACCACCAAAGTTTTGAGTTACCCACATGAGCATGGTGCTGTTTCTCTCGTTGAGTCCTTCTTCTAAGCCGCCACTAACTAGTGACTGCATCATTTGGGGGCAGCTCGGTCACCCGGTGTCTGAGACGATGATCACCACTGAGTTGTTTCTCGGCGTGGCGCAATAAATATCTTCTAACGTAAACGAAGCGACAGTTTTTTCGTCTTCATCAATCTTTCCATTGTTGTTCTGATCGAAATAGCCGGTCAGATTGAGGTTTTTTACGTTCTGACCCACGCTCCAACCACTCCCCCATTCTGCAGTTGGCGTGCATTCCTCAGTGTCTGTATCCGTGTCCGTATCAGTGTCCGTGTCAGTATCTGTATCAGTATCCGTATCAGTATCTGTATCTGCGTCTGTATCCGTGTCCGTATCTGAATCCGTGTCCGTATCCGTATCTGAATCCGTATCTGTATCTGAATCCGTGTCCGTGTCCGTGTCCACGTCTGTATCGGTATCAGAGTCTGAGTCGGAATCGGAATCTGAGTCGGAATCTGAGTCGGAATCTGAGTCAGAATCGGAATCAGAGTCGGAATCTGAGTCAGAATCGGAATCTGAGTCGGAGTCGGATCCATCTGCATTTGCGTCCCGACCATCATCAGTGCATGCCAAATACCCCGAACAGCAAAGCGAAAAAATGGAAAGACAAATCCAAAACCGCCAATTATGTGTCAACATCAATTTCAATGGATTACCTCCTTACAATTCAAGTATTACTGATTTTGCCATAAGAATAGACAAAATTAAAGTGGTATTTAATATTTTTGCCCGCATAGTGCATTTCTCTTGTCTGCATAATACAGCAGGCGCTCCAACCAAGCCCATAGCCGACGCATTGGTGTCACATGCACCACCCATCCGCGGGTGCTTGACAGTTTTTCTAAGATCTGCCAATTTTGCTATCAGTTTTTCAGCGCTTTATTCAAGGCGTTGAAGTTTCTTCGAGATGTGACCAGTTGGTATAACTATCAAAAATAATTAAACAAAGAAGAATCCAAAAATTCCGGGAGGACGCAGTGCTCAAAACAAAAATCACAGACATGTTTGGTATAAAATATCCGATTATCGGCGGCACCATGATGTGGATTTCAACGGCAGACTATGTCGCTGCAATGTCAGAAGCCGGCGGACTCGGGGTTTTGGCTTCTGCTAACTATAAGTCCAAAGAAGCGTTTGCCGAAGCTATTTCCCGAATGAAATCGAAAACTTCGAACCCCTACGCGGTCAACATCAATCTCTTTCCCGCCATGACCCAAATCGATAATAACGAGTATATCGATGTCATGGCCGATAACGGCCTCAAGTTCGTCGAGACATCTGGACACCATGCCCCTGAGGACCTGGTCGGTCGGTTCAAGGACTTGGGCATGACCTGGATCCACAAATGCGTTGGGGTGAGATACGCCAAAAAAGTCGAAGCCATGGGCGCTGATGTGGTGACGGTCGTGGGATACGAAAACGGTGGTGCAACAGGAAAGCTCGATTTGGGTACCTTGGTCCTCGTTCCATTGGTGGTCGATGCGGTGAACCTTCCGGTCGTGGGAGGTGGTGGTGTGTCTGACGGTCGCGGTGTGGCAGCTGTACTGGCGCTAGGCGCTCAAGCCGTGATCATGGGAACGCGCCTGCTGCTAACAAAAGAAGCCCCAATCCACGAAAATATCAAACAAGCCCTCATCAATGCTTCGGAAACCGATACAATGCTTATCATGCGGTCTTTAAACGCCACCCACCGCGTTCTGTCCAATGACGCTGCCAAAAATTGCGCAGAACTGGAAGCAAACGAAGCCGATTTCATGGAGATATACGACGTCATTAAAGGTGAAAACGCCCAGGAGATGTACGAAGGTGGGAATGTGGATAAGGGCATTCTCGCATGTGGCCAAGGCATTGGCCTGGCCCATGACATTCCAACCCTCAGTGAATTGTTCGATCGCACAGCCTCCGAAGCAGAAGCCGTAGTTAATCGGTTCTCTAATTGATATCATTAAATAGTAGTGCTTTGTGCTCGTCTTCGATGTCGGGTAAAAAGCCTCCCCTTTGAAAAAGGGGGCCGGAAATCCCCCTACCCCCCTTTTTCAAAGGGGGAACGCCGGGTGCGGGCGAATGTGCCTGTCCAATCGGCAAAATCTTCAAGGGACGTTACATAAACAATACCTTCCATTTCAGGCAGATCTTCGTTGCCGCCGACCACCACGGCCACTTCTAAAGGAAGGGCATCTCGAAGTTTTGCAAGCTCTGCAGCGACAGTTGTCGGTTTTGAGGCTGTGGAGGCCCCGATTACAACCGCTGCAGCGCCGTGTTTTTTTGCCGCCCCGGTGATATCTAGGCGCGGGGTGCTGGGTCCCAAATAGATCACCTCTATTCTGCTTAACACCAGAAATACCGCAGCCATGTGCAGGCCCAGACAGTGGCGTTCTCCTTCGAGGGTGGCGAGCACGACCCGCGTGTTCCCGGCTTGCTCAGAAAGGGGTCGCCACTGACGCATCAGAAACCCCTGCAGGATCTCGCTCGCAAAATGCTCCTCTGCCACCGTAAGGTCATGCACGGACCAGCGGTCGCCCACAGCGCGCAAAAACGGCACGGCCAGCTTTGTCAGAAAATCAAACGCCCCATACCGAAACCAAGCCCGCCTCAGGCCAACCTCTATCTCCTCAGCGTCAAAACGGGAGATACTAACCAGCCACTGATCCACTTCCCGTTGCCACTTTTGAGTCGGATCGTCTGCGCTCTTTTCTCGGCTTTTGCGCTCTGTTTCCCTGAGAATCCGCTCCAGTTCATCAACATCTGCTGTGACCGCAAACGAAGGCTTGTATCCCTGATCCGTTACTTGCCGGATCAACCGCAGCCTCGATACAATCGACAGGGGATACCGCCGATGACCGGATATTCGCCGCTCAGGCCTGGGGAATCCATAGCGGCGTTCCCAATTCCGCAAGGTCTCTGCTGATACGCCACTGGCAATGGCCAGTCCGCCTATACTAAGGAGTCCATTTTCGTCTGTCTTGTTCATTGTATTACTGCCTTCTCTGTTTATTTTCTTTCCTCATTCTTTGTCAAATGTAATCACTGATATATTTTTGATCAAGTTTATGTTGACATTTACCTGGTCAATAGTTAATCATTTATTAGTCAGGTTGGTAACCAAGCCGGTCCTATCAGGACCTAAAAAAGGAAGGAATCAATGCATCAGGAATCACACGGTTTAATCGGCACCTTGCTCGATCTGCCCATTTTCCAGGCAGAGTGGGTCCTTTGGCTGCTGATCGGACTCTCGATCGCCTCTTTGGCAGTCATCATTGAACGGTTGGTCTTTTATCGCCGCCATCGCCTCAACATCGACGAAGTTCAAACCGGGCTCACGCGCCATTTGGACCAAGGAGACCTCCAGGGCGCTGCTGACTATTTGTCCCAGTACGATACCTTGGAGACAAATGTAGTGTTGCACGGACTCAAGGATCACCGCCTCGGTCCTGAATCCGTGGAAGACCTGATCTCAAGTGCTGCCCGCAAAGAGCGGGGACGCTTTGAGAAACGGCTCAACTTCCTGGCTACTGTGGCGAGCAACGCGCCGTTTATCGGATTATTCGGCACGGTGCTGGGCATCATACGCGCGTTTAAAGACCTTGCCGGCAACATGAACGAAACGAGCGACGCAGTAATGGCAGGCATAGCCGAGGCCCTGATCGCAACCGCCGTAGGCCTGCTAGTGGCCATTCCAGCGGTCATTGCGTTTAACGCATTTAAGTCGAGGGTAAACGCCTTGGCAGATAACATGCACCTTCTCGCCGGTACCTTGCTCGCCAATTTCAAGGCTGACATCCACACTGCGCAACCCGTTCCTGTCAAGGACGACGAGGTGTAATCATGGCATCCCCCTTAAAAACCGACCGAGAAGATGTGATCGCAACCATCAACATCATCCCGTTTGTAGACATTGTCCTAGTGCTTTTGATCATCTTCATGGTCACATCTACGGCCATTGTGAAAGCTGCGATTAAGGTGGATCTGCCACAGGCGGCAGCAGCTGGCGCCTCTGTCGAGGCCACGGTGAACCTGGTCGTCACCCGAGAGAAGGAACTCATACTGGACGGCGAGATCTTTGGTTACGCAGAGGCAGCTACAGAGATCAGGCGGCGCGTGCAAACAAATCCAAAGGTTCAGGCGGTGATATCCGCTGACAAGGCCCTGTCCTATGGCGAGGTCGTCCGCGTTATCGACATCGTAAAAACCAGTGGTGTCAGCACGTTCGCCCTGAACATCGAGCGGGATCAGGTCGCAGCGCTTGAGGAGTAACCCCCCATGCACACCCACAGCACCAGGAAATCCAAGCTTGCGCCCGCTCACATCTCAACGTCGGGTATCACCCCGGGAATTGCAGTGCGGCGCGCTGCAAAGCGGCGCCAGGCCAGGGAACAGTTGGCATCCCGGGTCAGTCGTCCTGTATCCCAAGGCCACGCATACAATAACAAGACGCCTGGAGCAGGCCCAGGAAAACCCCGACCAGTGGCGAGATCACTGGCATATACAATCATCGCATTGGGCATTCACGCTGGGATTGTTTTAGTGACAATGACGATCCATCCTGCCCTGCCCCAGTCACCCCTGCCCAAACGGTATGTGCAAAAGATGACCACAACGCTGACGACCCAGGCCAAAGACCCGAGGCCACAACCCGCAGTGCGCGACACCGAGCCTTTATCCAAATCCAAGCCAGTCGCGCCACAGGTTGAACCCCAGGAAGAAAAATCTACACCAAAGCAAAAAAAGCAGCGCAAATCCAAGCGGCCAAGCCGTACCGAAACACCTATACCTGCGGACTGGGTAGATCTGCCTGCTGAAAAATCTCAAACCAAAGACAGTGCCCCGAGGCGCCGGGTGGTGGGTATTAGCTATGAGTCCACGGTCAAGGCAGGATCTGGCCCGAGCTTTGCGGTTGGCAACACGCGCATGGGCAAGACCGCAGCCACTGCCAAAGATCCCAGGACGTCAAATAAACTGACTAAAAGTGGGTCGCGGCAGCCCCTGGGTAGGGGAACGTCGGGCAGTGCCAATCGCATTGCAACTGACATTCCAGGCGATGCAGTCCGCATCGTAAAACCCAGGCGGCTGATTCAGGTACCCCTGGACTACCCCAAGACCCTCAAAGCCCGAGGTATCGAAGCCAATGTGGTGGTCCGCATCCGTATCGATGAAACAGGCACTGTCACTGCCGTGCGCATCGTAAAGGGATCCGGATACCCCGAGTTTGACGCGGCTGCCCGGCGGGCTGCTGGTTTGGAGCGCTTTGCCCCGGCCAAGCGCAATGGCACGCCCGTGGCTTATGACCTCAAATACACCTACCGCTTTCGCATTAAAGCAACTTGAAAGGAAGGTTCGTCATGCCCATCAGACACGCCCGCGACCCATTTAAGCGACCGATTGGGACAACGCCTATTGCACATGCGACAGTCAGTGCAGTGCTCGTGTTCCTACTGTTCGGCTGCTCAGATGACTTTGACCCGTTCAACCTGCTCACCAAGACCCGCATCCTCGCCATACGCGCAGATCCCCCGACCCTCGCACCAGGGGAGACCGCCACCCTTACCCCGCTCGTGTTCACACCCGACCCTGCGCCTCCGAGCTTTGACTGGCGCTGGTGCCCCATTACAAAGGGTCGCGCAGATGGATTTGAATGCGCCGTAACCGAGGCAGCGCTAAGGGACGCAGTCGCCGAGATAAATCCGGCTGCAGCAGCCGAGATACCGCCGTTCCATCTGGGCACAGGACCGACCGCTGCGTTTGATTTTGGGTTCAGTCCGCTTCTGGTGCAAGCCATCTGCAATGCTGCCATTGCCGAAGAGATTCCCGCCTTTGTGGATGTCCCGGACTGCGACGCAGGCCTGCGCATCACCATAAGGCTGACCACCACCGCCACTGACGTCACTGCCGTGGCAATCAAGGATCTTTATCTCGTCGCCGATGCATCGGAAACACCCAATGCCAACCCAAGCATCGGCCAGATCCAGGCGGTGCTTCAGGGGGCATCTCCGACAGAAGTGACGATCCTCCACCAAGACAGCCCGGCGATGCTCGCGCCAGGCGCGTCCTATGACCTCAAGGTGAGTATTCCAGACACCGCTGCCGAGCTGTTCGATCCAGAACCGACCGAAGAGGATCCAGACCCGCCCTCCAGACGGGAGAGCCTGTTTATGACCTGGTTTATCACTGCTGGTGAAACGACCGATACGCGCAGCACCTTTATCGACGGTGAAATCCCCCTGGCGCGCTTGGGAGAGAATACGTGGGACCTTCCAGATGCGGATGATCTCTCTGAACCCACGGCACGGCTATATCTGGTCATCCAGGATGAACGGGGCGGTGTGAACTGGCAGGAACGCACGATTGCGCTCGCGGAGAAAGACCAATGAAACCGCTCAACAAAACCAGCAGGTTCGCACTCTTGTGCATCTATTTGATAGGGGTCACCCCAGCATCACTCGCGGCAAAACAAGTTCAAGAAGACGCCCCGGCCATTGCTGAAGATGTTCAGCCAAGCTCAGAGCCACAAGCGGAGCCGGTGGTATCTGAGGACGACCCAGACATCGCAAATGATGGGTTTGTTCTGCCTGTGCTCAAAAAAGCAGTGAGCGCCCCATACCCTGAGGCAGCACTTCAGGCCGGCATTGAGACAGATGTGGTGATGGAGATAGACATTGACGTACAGGGAAAGGTCGAAGCGGTCAATGTGCTGGTGCCAGCAGACCCGCCCGGCTATGGCTTTGATGAAGCAGCTGTCGCAGCGGCGTGGCAATTTGAGTTTGAGCCTGGCCTTGATGGAGATACACCAGTGCCGGTGCGCATTACCTATCGCTATCGCTTTGAGCTCACTGCCGCAGCACTGCAGGCCCCAGAGCCAGACACCCCTGTCGGCGATACAGCGACCCCGTCCACACCACCCGAGGTTGCGGCACCAGCGACCGTCAACTTTATTGGAGAGTTGCGCGAACGCGGCACACGCCTGCCGCTTGTGGGTGTGACCGTCACTGTTTTTCGCAGCAAGGGGGATGAAGCAGTGGGCTTTGAAGCCACAACTGACAAAGCAGGTCGCTTTGAGTTTAAGGACCTGGCCCTGGGCCAATGGAAAGTGCTCGCCCGTCCAGAGGGATACTTTCCTTTGCGCAGCGAAGAGACAATCGCGCCAAACGAGCTGACCCAAGCGCGCTATTACGTCGAGCGATCCGATTATAACCCCTACGATGTTCTGGTGGAGGGAGAGACGACCCGCAAGGAAGTCAGCCGCACCTCATTGACCGTGGAAGAAGCCGAGCGCATTCCCGGCACGTTTGGCGATGTGCTCAAAGCAGTGCAAAACCTGCCTGGCGTGGCCCGCTCTGGGCCGCTGAGCGGCAACATCATTGTGCGCGGCTCCTCTCCAGAAGACTCGGAAATTTTTGTCGAAGGGGTCAGTGTTCCTATTATCTATCACTTTGGTGGCACGCGCAGCGTCATTCCAGTGGGCATGCTGGACCGCATCGATTTCTACCCGGGAAACTTCTCGGTTCGCTATGGCCGAGCCACCGGAGGTATCGTGGATGTGGGACTGGCCCGCCTCGATCCACCGAGCGCCACCGGGTACATCGATGTAAACCTATTCGACGCCGGTGCATTTCTTTCAGTCCCACTGACTGAAAAAACCGCCGTTGCTGTTGCTGCTCGCCGGAGCTACATCGATACGTTTATCGAGTCATTCGTGCCAAGCGACGCGCCGGTGAACCTGATCGCCGCACCCAGGTATTACGACTACCAGTTCCTTTTCAGCACCCGTCCCTCTGCTGCGCACGAGCTCAAGCTGTTTTTCTTTGGATCCAGCGATAAGCTAAAGGTGCTGTTCGACAATCCAGCAGATATCAACCCAGAGCTCCGCGCCCGGGATGCATCCACATCAACTGAATTCTATCGTACACTCATCGAGTATACGTTCGTACCGAACGACACCATCAAAAATGTCTTCAAGACCTCGGCTGGCCGAAATTGGATCTTTTTCGGCCTTGGGGATCAGCTCTTCCTAGACATCAACTCGTACGTCGCCCAGATCCGGGACACCTTCACCTGGCAACCCACCGATAGGTTCACCCTTACCGCAGGGGCTGATTACCTGTTCAACCGGGCAGATACACGCATCAAGTTCCCGCCACCGCCCAAAGAGGGCGAGCTAGGGGGACGGCCCGATCTGGATACCATCCGCTTCACTGCCAATGACGGGGATGACTTCCACTCCTTGGCCGCGTTTATCGAGCTCGAAGGGCTATTTTTTAATCGATTGCTGGTCATCCCAGGGATTCGCTTTGACTACTTTTCTCTTGTGGGCGAAGTGGCCTATGCCCCCCGCTTGGTTGCGCGACTGATGCTCAGTGATCAGTGGACGTTAAAAGCGGGTATTGGCCGATTCTTTCAGGAGCCCTCTTTTGATGAGGTGGACGAGGTGTTCGGCAACCCGGACCTGGGTCTGGAATCGGCGATCCACTATTCCGCAGGTGTTGAATACCGCCCCTTTGGCCATTTGACCCTGGACGTGACCGGCTTTTACAAAGTCCTGGATAATCTCGTAAGCCGCACGTCCCAGACTCTCGAGCGAGATGGCGAGACCCAGCCCTTGAATTTCAATAACGGCGCAAGAGGCCGTGTCTATGGATTGGAAGTGCTGCTGCGCCACGACTTCCATCAGAATTTATCTGGCTGGATAAGCTATACCTTGTCTCGGGCCGAGCGCAGGGATTACGGCGCTAAGAACTATCGCCTCTTCGACTTTGACCAAACCCACATTCTTTCGGTGTTGGGTACCTATGCCCTGCCCCGCAATTGGAGCATCGGCCTGCGATGGCGTCTGGTGAGCGGCAACCCACAAACCGCGAGGGTCGGCTCGGTATACGTGGTCGACGACGGCACCTACGAGGCCATCAGTGGCACACCAAACGCGTCGCGCCTACCGCGGTTTCACCAATTGGACCTGCGCATCGACAAGCGTTGGATATTCGACACCTTTATGCTGACCGCCTACCTGGATTTGCAAAACGCCTACAACCGGGCCAACCCTGTGGGCACCACCTACAACTACGACTTTACCGAAAAAGGCGTGCAGCAATCCCTACCGATCATTCCGATCCTCGGCATCAAAGGAGAATTTTAAAATGCGTACGATTATCCACGAAGACGCTATCGTCTGTAAAAATATCGTCACAAGGAGAAGAAAAGAGCGTTTTAGAATGCGTGCCGTCATCCATTTCCCAAAACCCTCAAAAGGAAGACTTTTTTCAGCATTTGTGATGATCGCCTGTACGATCATACCATTCGGCAATGTCGCGGCCGAACAGTTAAAATCGCCCGCGTCCCGGCAGGGATATTACTTCAGTCTGGGGGGTGGGGGCGCTATTACCGCGGGCTTTAATGGCGATGAGGACGAGTGGCTGTCTCCCTTTGCTGGTCCAATCGGAACCCTGCGAACCGGTCAATCCATATTGGATTGGCTGGACCTGGGTATCGGTCTGGGCACAGGCGGCATCTTTAATAGGGATTACTCAGCTATTATCGGGCATCTGGCAGTGGAAGCCCAATTCCGCCCGTTAGATCCTCTCTTCATCCGAGCTTCTACTGGATTTGGATTTGCCGACGTATCCAGGCGAAAGAAAAATGCAAAAAAAATCACAGGCCAATTCGGCGGTGCATATGGCCTGGCCGTGGGATACGATTTTTTCCCCTTCTACAGGCAAGGTTCTGGTGGTTTTGGCATTACGCCCACTATCTCAGCAATGGTGGGCGCTGGAGATATGTTCACGACTGTGACCATGACCATCGGCATTGAGATATCCTGGTGGACCGGATTACCAAAAGACCAGCTCGATCTCCCGATTGATCAAGCATACGAAAACAAATAATTAAAACACCGGGCCGAGATTGATCAGCTGGGTCTCTCTCTCCGGGGGGGACGGAGGTGGTCATATTTGAGGCCGGTCGGTCCGGTTTGGCGATTTCGGTGGCCTCCTCGCCTCTGACAATGTATTGCTCTCAAGAAACTGGAATTGGAGTAGTGAGAGACCTCTCGGGCTTGGCAGGTGTATGATGCACCGACGGGAGGAATGTAATGGGCAAGAAACAAGGACCATCAGCAGAGAAGAAGATGCAGGCAGTAATGGCGCTGCTGCGCAAAGAGGAACCAGCGGCACGAATCGCCCGTCGGTATGGGGTCAGCGATGCATCGCTGTATAGATGGCGGGATGATTTTATTCAGGGTGGGAAAGCAGCGTTGTCTGGCAAGAAATCCAACGGTGGAGACAGCGAGGTCCGTTTACTCAAGAAGGAAATTGAGGAGCGGGATCAGGTCATCGGCGAGCTGACTATCGCCAATCGGATATTAAAAAAAATAGAGGACTGCTTGCTTTGACCGAGGAGCTGCGAATGGATGTGGATACGGGGATGACCGAGCACAAGGCAAAGAAGCCACGGTTAGTGGGGGTGCTAGCGGGTTTGGATATTGGGACATCCCGCTGGTACTACAAACCCAAGCCGCCCTCGGAGCGAAAGCCGCCAAAGAGGTTGGCGCTGACAGTGCCGGTCGAGATCACTGCAGCAGTTATCCAGATGGCTGAGGACAATCCCTGGTACGGCTACAAACGGATAGGGGTAATGTGCCGGCGGTCAGGCGTGGAGGTAACGAACAGACAAGCGTATCGAGTGATGAAGAACAATGGACTGTTACAGAGGCGTATGAAGGGGAAGCCAGCGGAGCTACACCAGGCGCAGAAGTTGTATGAGCTTCTGCCTCAGGGGCCGAATGAGCTTTGGCAGACAGATGTGACCTACATCCATCTACCTGGTTTTGGGTGGTGGTATGCAGTGACAGTCATCGACTATTACTCTCGGTATTTACTGGCCTTACGATTGACATGGAGTTACTGCGCTGCAGAGGTGATCAAGGCGTTGGAGGCAGCCCGAGAGGTAGCGGAGCGGCTCACCGGTCCGGTTAAGAAGTCGCCATTTCTGGTAACGGACAACGGGACGTCGTTTATGGCGAAGCGGTTTCGGAAATACGTATCAGAAGATTTCTCGCACGTACGGATACGGTACCAGACGCCGACGCAACTGGGATTATTGGAGCGGTTTCATCGGACGTTAAAGCAGGAGGAGGTGTATTTTCGGGAGTACCTGAATCCAGGTCATGCACGAGAGAGTCTGTTGTCATTTAAAGATAGATACAACAATAAGCGTCCTCACTGGGCGCTCATCCCCGAGGTGGGAGGGGAACCGCACACGCCGTTTGAGGTATATGTCGAGGGAGCAAGAACGCAGATACCAAAGTGGCAGGGGTGGGCCAAGGGAGCCAAGGAGAAGCTTGAGCGGATGATGAAGGAGGCGTCATGACAGTGGGGACGCTGTGGACAGTGACGCAGCTGCCGGGAGGGGTGGACAGACCGTGGACAGCTATAGATGAATGGACGTATTGTGATAGCTGCCCACAATCAGCCCACCCCTCCCTTGGACAAGTCATCGAAATGACGTCTGACTTGACCACAGCTACTTGGATAACTGTTCGAATGGACGTCGCAGTTACCCACACTGACCACAGCGACTACGCCGATGAAATGTTTATTTTTTGGGGGAAAGAAAAAGGAAATCGATCGGACAATTTCGGAAACCCAGGCTCAGGAAAGTCTCTCACAAATCAACCTAGAAAAATTCCAGTTGACAACCGGGGCAAGACATTCTGCTCAAACACTTCGAGACCGACAGGATGCCTGAAACTTACAGGGACGGCATAATCTTCGTCGACGATACACAAATCTTTGATTCCTGGGAGCAGTGCAGATACGAAGAAATCGTTTGGGGGGATTACTTCTGGCCGGCAACGGTCGGGTACCAATACGGTTACGCGGAAGACCAATTCTGGTGGGAGAATTTTGACGATCCGCTCTTGGACTTTACCCATGGCTTGCTCGAGAGTATTCCCAACACTGCGGGGGTTTATTGGGTGGACTTTACGCTATACGATGTTCTTTGATAGTGCGCCTCAGCTTGGAAGTTTGGGTTCAAATTGGGAACCGACTTGTTCGAAACAAAAGGGGAGGCAAATGAAAACGGTAGAAGAACAGATTCAGGAAATGATTTCTAAGGAAACCGTTGCCTGGAATGAGCAGGATGCAGAAGCACTTGTGTCGATATTTCACCCAGATATGGTTTGGCCTTGGCCCCCAAATGCCGATGCACATGATCCAATGCTCTGGGAATTTCCACAGGGCCGCTTTGATAATTTATTTCTTCCCAACATCTGACTGTGCTGCAGCGTTGACCAACACGTCGCCTTCATCTTCGGAAATCAGACCCCGGTCGACCAAATCATTGACTTCATTTGCCACGCATCTGACGTATTCTCCATGGTTTTTCCAGGATGCATTGGGATCACAATCACCTAGGGATCCATCACAATTCTCATCGATGCCATTACCAGGCAATTCTAGGGCGCTAATGTTGATTGAGGCATCGAGATCGTCGCAGTCTCCACCACATTGCGTAAATCCATCCTGATCCTCGTCAAATCCCTCATCAATTTGATCATTGCAATTGTTGTCAGCACCGTCGCAAATTTCGGGCGCGCCCGGATTCACTGCGGAATCGTTATCATTACAATCACCCATTTCGACAGAATAACCGTCATTGTCGTTATCCAACGGCGAACACTTCGGTACGCATACAGGGAACGACACGGTTCCTGAAGAGCCCCCACCATCCCTAACCACCAGCGTTCCATTGTAGCAACCCCACTGGATATCGCCCAGAGAAACTAGCTCCCCCTGAAGGCTGTAGGTATTTTGTCCATCGAAGAGCTGCCAATCATAACTGACTATCTGTCCGTCTTCGTCCGTAGAATCAGTTCCATCAAGTGCAAGTGCACCTTCCTCTGTAAGCGTGGGTTTCCAAACAGCGATTGGAGGGGTATTGGACGCTCCGCAATCAACCATTATGGTTGCATTTTGAACAACTTCCACTACGGTTGTACAAATACCAACTCCAGTAGGGGATTTGATGACCACGGTAGCGGTTCCTGATTGAACCTCGCTAAAATAGTAACCATTTGAATCCGTAGAAACCGTGTACTGTGGCGCTCCCCAAATTGTAATTTTTGCCCCTTCGATGCCAACGCCGTTTGCATCCTTAACCACCCCCTCGATAGCCCCGGGCTTCCAAACAAAATCGATACCGCTGAGTGTTTGATTGGCAGCCACTGTGACCGACACAATGCCAATGCCTTCACCCGTGCCCTTTTTGACTGTCAATGTTGCGTCACCTGACTGAACCTCACTCGAATAATAACCGCTCGCATCCGTAGACACCGTGTGTTGCGGGGCCCCCCAAATGGTAATTTTGGCACCCTCGATGCCAACGCCATTTTCGTCGGTAATCACCCCTTCAATAGATCCCGGATTCCAAACAAAATCAACACCGCTGAGCGTCTGACCAGCTACAACCGTTACAATGCTTATCCCAATCCCTACGCCCGTCCCGGTCTTGACGGTCAAAGTCGCATCCCCGGCTTGAACTTCACTCGAATAATACCCATTTGCATCTGTGGAAACGGTGTGCTGAGATGCACTCCAGAAGGTAATTTTAGCGCCTTCAATTCCAGCGCCACTTGCATCCGTAACCCGCCCTTCAACGACACCGGGCGTGTATTCAGTTGCCTGAAGATACCCCGAACTTGCTATCATGGAGATCAATATAAAAATACCGCCCCAATAAACTCGTTTCTTCGAATTCTTCATCACTCTCTCCTTTGCTGCAATACAATTGTTGAAAATAAATGAGGTGCAGATTTCGACATTATAGAGCGATAAAAAAAAAGCAAGCTCGATTCCTCGATTCAAATGAGATCGATCCATGATGTAGGCAAAATCGCATGAGGAGTAGTTGTAAGGTCCACATCCAAACACTTGCATCTTTTACCTGTTTTGACAACCTGAAGAGCCATATCGCAATTCCAATGTGAACAAGAAACGAAAACGCGGCAAGGGGATAGACGAATAATACTGAGGCCACCGTTGTCGCGATGCCATAGACAAGAGCCCATACCGGCGATAATGGCTTCCCAGCCACGAGATCCCAACAAAAAACGAATGGCGCCGCAAGCCCCACACCAATGACATAGTTGGTTATATACCCCAACAAAATTTCATTCGAGACTGGCGCCAACTCTTTTGGATGGTGGTAGCGGAATCGACCACGCACTCACCCCGCAGACATGCGTCCGATAGTTGCCATATCGATCTTGACAATCAAGTCAGACCGCGCAAATAGACTATTCAATAGATCCATCGCAACAGTACCAAATACACCAACCAAAACTCCCATTACGACAAGATCCATCAAAATTCCAATCCACATGCAGTTAGAATACCTGTCCCTAATTCTTTTTGAAGTTTAAAGATTCTTATCCTCCCCATTGCAAACCATTTGTTGAGCAACTGCTTTAGCTGCTACTGTGCCGACCGGATTGTAAGAGGTGAAACCTTGGCCCAAGGCCCAACATCGCGCCCTTCCATGCCGCTGATCATCATCAGCGCGACGTTCAGCCGCTGGATTCTGAACGTCGCCAGGAGATTTGCCTACCCCTTTGCCCCGGCGTTGGCCCGCGGATTGGGCGTACCGCTCACTGCCATCACTTCGATGATCGCGCTCAATCAGGCCACGGCGGTAGTGGGCATCTTCCTCGGCCCACTGATTGATAAGGTCGGCTATCGCACCGCCATGCTGCTCAGCATGACCCTGTTTACCGTCTGTACCTTTGCCGGAGGCCTGCTACCGTTTTACGGCATGATCCTCGCCGCCTTGTTCATCGCCGGCCTCTCCAAGACCCTGTTCGACGCGTCGATTCAGGCCTATGTGGGCGCGAGAGTACGCTTTGAGAGAAGGGGGTTGGTCGTCGGCCTGATGGAGGTCGCCTGGGCCGGTAGCACCCTGATCGGCATCCCCCTGATCGGGCTCGCAATCGAAAGATACGGCTGGCGCTCACCGTTCTTCGCCCTCGGCATCTTCGGTCTCGCCTGCCTGCTATCGTTGCTAGTCATATTGGGCCGCAACGACGCCCCTAAAAACCTGCGGTCGGCCAAGCGACCCGTGGCATTCATTAAGACCTTCAGGACTCTATTTGCCCAGCGATCGATCCCCGGTGCCCTGGGATTCGCCTTCTTTTCGTCGATGGCCAACGACAGTCTGTTCGTGATCTCGGGCCTATGGCTGGAAAGGGAATTCGGACTGAGCGTAGGAGGCATCGGCCTGGGAGCTGCAATCATCGGAGCCGCCGAGCTGGCCGGAGAGGGCCTCACGGCCGGACTATCGGATCGCCTAGGCCTCAAGCGCGCCATAGCCCTGGGAGCGGGATTGGCCACCATCTGCTACCTTATCACCCCCCTAGCCAGCGGCTCACTGCCGAGCGTCCTGGCCCTACTGTTTGGCATCTTTCTCTCATTCGAGTTCTCCATCGTCAGCTACATCTCCCTCTGCACCGAGTTAGCCCCAGCCTCCCGAGCCACGATGATGGCCAGCATGTTCAGTGCCGCCGGGCTGGGCCGAGTTCTAGGCGCCTTACTCGGCGGACCGATCTGGCTGCTGGGCGGGCTACCACTGCTAGGCGGATTCTGTGCGGTCATCAATACCTTGGGCCTAGTATCACTACTCCTCGGCCTTAGACGCTGGCGCTAGCGCAGCAAGGACTCGCTTGGGCGAATTCAGCGGTTGTTGGAAAGGAACCTCACTTATGCTATAAAAAGCCACTATGAAAAAAAAGTGGGTTCAAATTGTATGGGTCGCGATGGTTGTATGGCTTACATCTGAAGCGAGCTGGGCTGCTCCGGAAACTGAATACAAGTTAAAGATTAGAGAGACGGAACTCGGAGCAGTAACGGGACTGTTTTATGTTTTCCAAGACCCAGGTGTGGCCATCAAGGATGGACGGCACCTATTTGGCGGCTTTGTCAACGGCGGGGAGTTGGGATTCAAGTGGCGTGTCGCCGAAAAGGTCCGGGTTGGGTTCACCATTGCGCTGATGGTCGGCTACATGAGCCATCGAATTGATGCCATGAGTTGGAGCGCTGGAGACACCCATTACGCAATTTCCTATGAAAACTACGTTTCCGGACTACTCCCCTCCGCATTTGTCCTAGATCTTTGGCCTACAAAATGGCTCTTTTTTGAAGGGCGAATCGGTTTCATCCTGCCTATCGACCGCAAGCACGAACCGATGATGTACTTCGCCGCCGGTGGGGGAGTGGGGGTATCCTTTCTCAATCACTGCATACCGCGGCCCTATATACGTGCGGGTTTCACCTACGCCCACCATCGTTCTGATTTCGCCGGCGGGCTCCCCACTGTCGCTCTGGGCATTCGATTCTGAATTCCGCCCCCTGGTTGATCGAAGGGCCACGATTCGTGGTGGTATCGGATACACCTGGACTGGGTGTTTTATTTGAACAGAATGTATTGATATTACAGCCGATACCTCTTATTGGCCCTGGCCCGTGGAAAGTGGTAAGACAGCCGGAATGGGGAGGGAGTTTTGAGAAAATGAACGCGATAAAAGAGCGACGAGCATTTCTAAAAGAGCTGGCAGCGTTTACCGGCGGTATGGCCATTGCACCGATGGTGGTCTCCTGCGGTGGTGGGCAAAAGGGCGCGATACCGCCGGCTAAACCAGATGAGGTGAAACCGCCGGTAACAGTAGATACCAAGGGCAGTGATCCGGACGCCATCCCCCTGGTGCAGCCGGTCGACTGGGATCCCCTCGTGTTCAACCGGAAACGGGGCAATGCCGGAGCCATTCCGGCATCCTATCACGCCGATATCAACGGCCCAGATGGGGTGAACAAGCACTTGGGCAAGCACTTGCCCTATATCCCCGAGCTCCCCGAAGGGCTGGTTCCCAATGGCTACTTGCCCCTCATGTGGGGCAATCCCGAGCTCGGGTATGCGCGCCATCCCAACGCTCCCAAGGGCGATCCCGCTTATCCCGAGGGCCATTGGTACAATTGGGTTCTGGTGCGCAAGGCAGTGGACCAAGACGTTGAAGAGGTACACAGCCAATTCACTAGCTGGCCAGAGCCTGGGGACGACCAATCCGGGCAGTTCGCCGTGTTCGGCGGTGGCGATATCACAGCAGATTCCGGTAAAAACACCGTGTACCTCGTGGCCCTACCCAAGGATGTGACCAAGGGGGATCTGATTCGCGTATACGGGCATTGTCTGTACCACGGCGAGTACGTAGATTTCGTAACGATCTAGCCCGCGCCCAGACTTGGGCCCAGGGTACTGCTTATTCGGTTGTTCCGTGTCGGATGACGCATTGACCCGATCCACTGATATAAATGGCAACCTCCCTCAGTTCATGGAATACCTGCACAAATACGTGGCCAAAACCATCAACGCTTCCCTCGATCGTTGGGAAAACTTCTGGGCCTCGGAAAAACCCAGTACTGGAATATACAACACCACTGCGCCTCGGGGCGCTTTAGTCAACCAGGGTACGGGATTGGGGGGGGCGGAATGCTAATTGCACAGGGGGTGACTTTGGCGATAATTCAGGTCATCCCGCACATCGCACAGACCGTTGATGGCTGTTTTGCAGACGTAGTACGAGGTCGTGGACGCGGCTTTTTTGAAGGTCCTTTTCCAAAGATTTTGCGCGTAGGGAGAGGAAGTGCTGGGAGTCGCGTCATTGCTGTAGTAATTGATACCGTAGTGAGTGGTACAGATCACCCTATAGGTGGGTTCGTAGGTGCCCATTTGGTCCCAACGGCAGTAGGGCTCCACTTCGTCCATGATGTAGTCATTCAGATAGACAGCGTTGTCGATGTATATGCGCAGGGATTTGCCCAGCTCGTCTCTGTAGTACAGTAATGTCGGGACCAAGAGGTTGAAGGCGATGGCGACCTCGTCGAGCTCGGGGCCTATCTCGAACTGGTAGCCATAGGCCTCCCCAAGCTGGTAACAGTCCTTGGCGTCTGCTTCGATTTGCCGTTGCCAAAATAGCGACTCATAGGGCCAATCCTCGAAATCATAGATTATCGCGCCACTGACGCAGGATTCGAGGCCGGCGCCCGCGACGCCCTCGATAGAAGAGATGATGGCGTACTCTGCCGCTTCAATCGCGTTCATAATATCTTGGTAATAAGCGAAGGCTGGATCCGGATCAGCTCCCGCAACATATTCTTGATAGAAATTGTACGCTTTTTGGAGATATCCAATGATTTTGAATAGGGTTGCCGCCGACCCCGCCCCGCGAGAACTGCTCTGACTTTCTATCCCTTGTAAAGAGATAGCATTCTCTTTGTTTTTACCTGAATTGGCAGAGGCGGGCGCAGTGGCAAAGCTCAGGCCCAGAACCAATAGTAGCGACACAGTTAATGATTTCATGTTTTTCCTCACAATCTTTCAATGTTTCGAAGTTGTTGATTTTTGCAGTTAATAGGGCTCGTCAATAAGGGTTCATACGGTACCGTTGTCACCTCCTTTCACAAAAAGGCCTACCAGTCAGTTCCATGAGGGACATCGGGAATCGTTCCCTATTTTTTTGGGGGGGTATCCCTATTTTTTAGGGGGGTATCCCTATTTTAATCTTTGGGAACCCCACGTCAGCGCTCGAGCTATTCATCGACCATCGGGCGATGGATCGCGCTCGTTGGCCCAATCGCGATCAAACCGATGTGGTCTCGGCGGATTATCCGGCCACGTCAGTTTTCGTCAAACAGATTTAGATTTATCCGGTTCTGTGTTTGAGTTTTTTGTAGTCGAAAACCACATGAGCAGGAATTCAATTGAGTACACACCGAGCGCGGTAAACGGACATCTCTTTGTACATGTGCTTAATTGACCCGCCATCGAAGTCTGCCCGGTAGAATCTGTCAACGCCGTGTGGTGTATCAGTCCAGTAGTAGTATGTTGTATCAAAGAACATTTCACCGCAGAGGCTGGACGGGCAGCTCGTACAATCCCAATTTTCACCGGAGGCAGCACATGGGTCCAGTATCTCTTTGAACGCGTCGACGGTGGGCAAATGGTAGTTCCCGATTGTCATACAGGCGTTCGCCGCCTCATCTTGGGTGAAAGTTTCTGCATTCCCAACACACGCCGTGCCGTTCCAATCTTGGGGTATCGGGCAGCGGCGCCAGCACACCGGGGGAGATGTACCGGGTTGGTGAACCACATCATTATCGCCGTCACTATCTTCGTCATAACTGCAGGGATCGATGCATGTGTTGTCGGTTTCGTTACAAAGCTCTAGAGCACATGGAGGTTCACCATCTACACAACGTCCCTCAACTATACTACAGCTCTCCGGACCGTTGCAAAACTCAGTGTCCATGCAAAACCAATGATCCGGCGTGTACTTGCATGTATCGACGAGATCATCACACGAATCTATTGTACAGTCTACTAAGTCGTTACAATCCTCCGGGGTACCGTCTACGCAGCGGTTGTTCACGCAATCCTCAACTCCGTTGCAGAATAGTAGGTCGTTGCAGTCATCGGCTACTTGGCATACCGAATCATTCGAGATGGCCCAGATCTCCACGTCGTCGATGTTCCAGCCGCTGTATTGCCATCCTTGATCTGTGGTACCCATTGTCCAGCGGAGGTACACCGTTGGCTGATTGTCGGCATGGGTCGAGATATCGAATTCCTGCAACTGCCACACCGAGTCGGTAACGTGCGGACTGTAAGGGTTTGACCAGAGCGGTATCCACTTGATCCCATCGTTGCTTACCCGGACATGAGCGTGATCGTATCGAGATCTTTCTACGTTCAACCACCGTTGAAACTTCAGCGTCACGTCGGTAAGACCGGAGCAATCAATCGCCGTGGTGGTCAGGTGTTCTTCTTTCAGGTAATTGCCGTAGTTCCCCGCAAGGTTGTATCCATAGACATTGTTGCCGGTGTACCCGCTGTCTGGGTCCGGCTCCCCGTAGTGACCTAGACCCACGTTTTTACCGCCTTGCCCCGCAGGCTGTCCCCAGGACCATTGCCCCTCAGGGATCCAGCCTGGTTCACTGTCCATATTCCACACGTACTGCAGGCTGAAGGCGCCGCAGTCTGCGTTATGCTGGCCGTAAAAAGATACCTCTTCTAGCGTTACGAATTTCCAGTTCAAAATGGGCCCCTTGGAGCGCAATCTAAGAAACCGTCCTCGCGAAGCAACTACATCAGGAATATCAACTACCACCCTATCGTTATATACATCGTTATCTGAATAAACGTTGGTCCAAGGGCCGTTGATGCCGGTATTGCTCATATCGATGTCAAAGCCGGTAGTGCCAGGATACCACCAATTGATTACAACCTGCTCGACTTTTCGCTTGATGCCCAAATCAAACACTAGTGTCGGTGTACTGTCATTGGCACCGCTCTGCCATGTTGTGCCTTGTTCTCTATCGATAACATGCGACGCAACATATTCCCCATCCTCAGACGATGCTGTGACAGTGTGAGCGTAAAAGTATTCGAACGGGCAGTTTGTGGTATCGGTCTTCACCAATCGCTTGAGGGCAACACTGCTATTATTGTTGTCGTCTGTCACAACCAGCGTGATAGTGTAAGTGCCATCTTCAGCGAATGTGTGGCTGGGGTCTTTTTCATTCGACCCCGCACCGTCCCCAAAATCCCAGTTCCAACCGACAATCGATCCTAACGAATTGGTATCAGTGCTCAGATCGATGAAATTGCACACTTTATTTCTGCATTTATAACTGAAGTCGGCAATCGGCTTGCGATTGTACAATACATTGATAGCGGCTCTCATGTCCGGCTGGGGGCCGATCGGGCGGTCCAACTCGGCTGTTTGCGGTGTCCCGGTGGCTGTGAGCAGGGCGCGCATCTCCCCGGGAGAGAGCACTTCTCCCAGCTCTGCTTTGGCCACCCCCTGCATTGCCGTAACCACCCCGGCCACAATGGCCGCAGCCGACGAAGTACCGCCGAAAGTTTGGGTATACTTGTCATTTTCCCCTTCGTGATTTTGCTTTAAGTCTCCGTTGCCCCCCATGGTGACCACCATATCTCCCCAGGAGTGTACATCCACACGAGTACCGGAGTTGCTGTAATTCACCGGCTGCCGCGGATTCGGATAGCTAGCGCCGACAATAATGGCGCCAGAGTCGCGGACTTGCCTATCGAAGAGGCCTCCATAGTAACGGTGATCGAGACGGGTCGTGCCGTTTCCAGCAGCTGCGACAACAATAATCCCGTTTGACCTAGCGATTTCAACGGCATCAAAGTCGGCTTGCCAAAACTCAATGGGAATCCAATTGCAGTTGCCTGAAGCTGGGTCGCAGTCCCCCACGACTGGTCCCATGCGATGAACTTCCAATAGCAATACATCCCCGGGTCTCAGTTGATCGATCGCCGCCATAATACGCCCCAATATGGAGCAGCCGAATTGGGCATCTGCTGCAATGCCGGTTACCCCGAATGGCTTTGGTTTGTTAACGACACCCCCGATGATACCCATCACCGCAGTCCCGTGACCATCAACATCATCGGGAAGGGTGGCGGTATCTTCGGGATAAAATAGGGGTGGAAAATCCTCATGGTTGACATTCCAGCCCTTTTCCACGTCAATAATTTTGACACCCGCGCCGCGCCCTCCTGGCTGGCCTGCAGCGTAATCCGCATCCACACCCCCATTAGCAGCCGGTTTTGTGTAGGTCTGATCACCGCTGTAGTCCCGGGTTGGAGCGGCTGGGAGTCCGGATTTCGGTTGGATATAGGCACCCTCTACTGAGTTTAGTTGGTTTAGCGCGTCGCGCAGTTTCGTCATTTGTATTGGCGATGAAAACGCGCTGCTTGGGATTGCGTAATAGAGGGTGAGATCTGCCAATTGTTTCCCACTCCGCTGTTCACCGCTGGTTTTCAAGCGATCCAAAACGTTCTCTCCTTGAGTAAACAATGGCGAAAAGGAGAGGTTCGACTTTGACAACAGTTCCTCCACTACAGCTAGTTCATCTAGCAATGCGTCACTGTTCTTCACTCCGGCAGAGACTGGCAATGAGAGACCTCTTGGTGCACGACTGATCAAACGATTCGACGCCAGCTTGACGCCTGTACCCTCATTGAATTTCACTACCAGCCGGTCCGGTTCGGCAGGAAGGAACGACATTGCCCGTGAGAATTTGTCCATGGGTACCCGGGCCTTAAGGATGTCAGTAGTCTCTGATTCAGGGGCAACTTCTTCAATCGGTGTTTCTTCCACGTCGTCCAGGCAGCCCAACACAGTTCCTGTTGAGAAGGTAAAAACTGCGAAAAGTAGCCATAAACAAACGGGCTTTAACCTTTTTCTTAATTGGGCTAAACTGTTCTTTTTTCTGGCTGTTATCTCTGTACTAATTTGATCCCTCTTTTTCATCTCACTGACCCCTCCAGTAGTGGTCCGAATACACGTTAGTCGGCAGGATTTCCACAGACTGCACACGGATGCCACCACTATAAAAAACCACCCAGCAGAGGCCCAAGCCGCAGTAGCCGTCATCTGAATGTTTGAAGTAACGGCGTTCGTGCGATGGGCTCTATGTTAAATTGACCTGCCCGGTAGAAACCGGACAAGACACCTATTAAATGCACTAAGAAATAAAAGGTTCATTTTCTTGTGCACGTTTCCTTGTCGGCGTAGGCGGATGTATCTGATCTGCAATAAGGACAAAAGGAACCGCTCGATATCGGCCACATCGCAGTTGCCCGTCGCATGGGCATCGGGTGCGCCGATCTCAGCAAAGTGAAGATCGTGGAGATAATGGTTTCGTGATGGAAGCGGCGGGTTACAGCTTCTCTACTGCAGCGAGGCGCGCTTCCAGGTCCGCGCTGTCGCCCAAGCTGTATTGGTCGTCCCGATAGGCGACCTGCCGGACTTGTAATATCGAAGATCAAACCTGGGACATCGTTCGTCGCTGGCAACTCGATGCTTGAACTTCCAAAGAATCGCGATAATCGCCTCTTGTGACTTGCCGGTAGGTGGAAAAAGCAGTCTAATCTTTCTACGATAATTTGGCTTCAAAGGTCTATCCGCTATGAACACAGAACTTCTTCCCAGGCTGCACTGGTTGAGTTCGAGGCACACTCACGGAATCTTGCTCGCTCTGGTCTTTCTGACGAGCTGCTCTGGCCTCATTTTCGAGCTCGTGTGGATGCGGATTTTGTCCATCGTCTTCGGGAGAACAATCCTGGCTGTTTCAGCGGTCGTCACTGTCTACATGCTCGGATTGGGTTTAGGAAGCCTCTACTTTGGTAAGCGGGTCGACGCGAGCAAGGACAGCATGCGATTGTTCGCCTTGCTCCAGCTCGGTGTCGGCTTGTTCGGACTCATTGTCATGACGTCGTTCCTCGGCCTAGCGGATATCTACACCGGAATCCATCATCTGCTAGGCGCGTCGCAACATACGACGACACTGCTCATCTACGGGTTCTCCTTTGTACTGATGATCCCGCCGACATTTTTCATGGGCGGTGCGTTGCCAGCGGTTGCGAAATACATGGTCAACAATCACCAGGGAATCGGCGCTTGTGTCGGCAAAATCTACGCCATTAGCACTGCGGGTGGAATTGTCGGCGCCGGATTGGCCGGTTACCTGCTCATCGGATGGCTCGGTCAAGTTGAGTCCCAGATCCTCGCCGCTTCTCTCTGTTTAATGGCGGGTGGGACAGCCATGCTGCTCCCCCGCGGAAAAGACGGTATCCTGTTACGCGACGAAGTCACCATGGATAACGGAAAACAACACTCCCTGCGGATAGTCTATCTGTGTCTCGGCGTCGCATTTGCGACGGGCCTTTGCGGCCTGGCCTACGAAATCCTCTGCACGCGAGCGCTCAGCATTTTCGTGGTGAACTCCACCTACAGCTTTACGAGTATCCTCATTGTCTTTCTCCTCGGCATCAGTGTTGGCAGCTATATATTTTCCAGATTCTTGTCTCATGTGCCCTGCCAAATGACCATTCTGGCGATTTCGGAAAGTAGCATCGGTATTTACCTGATCGCGATCGCGGCCAATATCAACGATCTTCCAGCCCTGCTCATTCCTTTGGAAGACACCGTCCGACGCGTGCTAATTCTCAAGGTACTGTTACCGAGTCTCACCCTCTCGGCCGCCCTGTTGTTTGTCCCAGCGTTGCTTTTGGGAATCATCTTCCCGGCGGTCTGCCGCATGGTTGCGGTGAGCTCAGGGCGAATCGGCCGGAGTGTCGGAGAGGTTTATTTTTTCAATACCATAGGTGCTGTCCTGGGATCTCTTTGCACTGGCGGCATCCTCATCCCGTTGATCGGGGTTGTCACAGGGATCGTCGTCATCGCAGCCGTGTGCCTTTGCTTGGGAATGGTCCTTCTTATCTCAGAACGCGAACTGAACCTAAAGCGCGCCGGGGTTTTCGCTTTGATAATCGTCTTCATCGGGAGTTTTTTCGTCCTAAAATCCGTCATTGCGCATCCGGTGATTCACCCGCCGTCCATCTTCCGAACCGCTATATATGACGATAAAATTCTTCATTATGATGAATCATCCGAATGCACAGTGTTGGTGCGCGAAGACCAGAAGACAGGCCAAAAAACACTCTATGTAAATAACAACCGAGTCATGGGGGTGACATACGATGCTATGAGCGTCGTAAAGATGCTCGGTCACCTGCCTTTTTTTGTCAATCCCGACGCCAAGGACGTGCTCGTCGTGGGATTCGGCATCGGTATTACGGCATCTGAGGTGAGCAAACACGACGTCCAATCTATCGACTGTGTAGAGATATGCCCGGGCGTTCGGCAAGCCGCGCGATTCTTCTCGAATCTCAACCGGGATATCATCAATAATCCAAAGCTCACGTACATCGACGGGGACGGAAGAAATCACCTGCTGATGACCGATAAGAAATACGATATTATCTCATCGGATCCCACCCATCCGACGTTGGGATGTGCAAATCTCTATACCGAAGAGTACTTCGAGCTGTGTAAGGCACATCTCAATGAGAACGGCGTCGTAGTGCAGTACCTGCCGCTCCACAGGCTCTCAAAGGATGCGTTCAAGTCGTCCATTCGAACATTTCAGGCTGTTTTTCCACACACAACAGTGTGGCTCGGTCATTCCCATACCGTCCTGCTCGGCACCGCTAACAAAACTAGTATTGATTTCGAGCAATTACATAAAACAGTCCAAAAAATGAGCGATTCGATGTTAAACGATCCCTACCAAATCGCCGCTGCTGTTTTGCTGAGTGAGGAGGCCACGGCGCGACTCACGATATCTGCTGATATACATAGAGATAACCGACCTTTTTTGGAGTTCTATAGCCCCAAGGGCATTCGCCAAGAGAACTGGCAAGAGAATCTATTGGAGCTGTTGCGTTTTAAAACGATTCCCAATGAGGTTATCCGAAATGTCGAGGACAATGAGAAGCTTCTTAGGTACATGGCTGGTAGAGACCACTTTATGGACGCGCTCATCAGCAAATCCGAAGGTAACTTGAAAATGGCAGCGGAAAACTACCACAAAGCGTTGCGGGCCATTCCGGAAAACGAGAATCTTAAGAAATTTCTCGCATACGAGAGCTGGTTAAAGAAAAGAAGAGCAAAAAAACAATGATCGCCGGCTAGAAACCGAGCAGTCGCGCGACCTGGTTGCTCGGTCCACTTCCCAGGCTGCGTCCCACTACCCTACAGCCACACCCATCATCATCTGAATCGTCGTTGCTAGGATCGCCGTCGGAATCAGAGTCGCTATCTGAATCTGAATCGCTGTCAGAATCGGTATCAGAGTCAGAGTCAGAGTCAGAGTCAGTATCGGAATCGCTATCAGAATCTGTATCGGTGTCAGAATCTGTATCGGTGTCAGAATCTGTATCGGTGTCTGTATCTGTATCAGTGCCTGTATCTGTATCGGTATCAGTGTCAGTGTCGGTATCTGTATCAGTATCAGAGTCGGTATCGGTATCAGTGTCAGAGTCGGTATCGGTATCAGTGTCGGTATCGGTATCCTGCCCGCCGAAAACATCCAGCCCTGGATCTCCCATCAAATTATATTGTTCGAAGTAGGTCTTACTGCCGTGTTCCATGAGCCCAGCATTGAACGACGCCGCTACCGAGGTGAGGTCATCGTTGTACATCGCATCCACCATTATCCGCTCAATCGTATCGTCCGGCCCCCATTGCGAGGTAATAGACGACGCCCACGAGGTCACCGCACCGTTCTCCGCGAGAATCCATTTCTCAGATATACAGTTCCCGTCAAACGCGCCGCTATGGCAGGCAAATGTATAGGTGAATGGATACGCGGTGGTGTTGGTAAACGAAGAGATGTCACTGCCGTTTAGGCTACCGAAGTTACTCGCCCCCACTGCCCAAGATGAACTCGATCCGTGTCCTGAATAGATGTTGAACTGTAATCCTTCGTTGAACGTTGATGTATAGGCACTTTCCGTCGCAGAGCTGTTGCTGTTGGTATAGTATTTATTATTTGTATACCCATCTGGTTCAAAAAACGTATCAATAACATGATTGTGGGTTTGCTCGGCAATATGACCGGATCCGGAGTCCACACCTCCGACGAAATTGTTTACCGTTACAGAATTCTGATACATGAACTGGGTTTTGTGAATAATATTTTCGAGATCTGTCGAGTTTGAGACCGACCAACGCCCCACTAGAATATCTGGGTGATACCCGCTGCCGGTAACCGAATAATACAGGTCTGTCACAGGGTCGGATGTCTGGTTCGGCGGGATGACATCGGTATCACCCACCAGCAAGATATAGGAAGGTGTCGGGTTTAATCCCTCGACATATGAGCGGATTTCGCTTGACGTGTCCCCTGTCTCGTCGGTCGTGACCAGGGTCACGTCGAAATACCCCCCTAAAAAGTTGGCGAAATCACCCACATCCGCTTCATAGCTCGGCGCTGAGATGATGAGGTAGTCATCCTGCTGGCGATTGTGTACGGGAATGTACAGATCATCGAAGTTCGCCGTAACCGTCCGTAGATACTTTTCGAAGATGCGCGAGTTCATCGTGATTATCTGCGATTCGGTGGACATGTGGATTTTAACCCGCAAGGATCGCGCCACGGTCAACGCATTGGTCTTTGGATTGTAGGAAAAGGGGGCAACCATAATCCGAGAACATGGGATACCTCGGATGAACAAGGTCTCGGCCACTTGAATCGCTGGTCCCTTGATGCCATCGGAATTGTAAAAGGCCTCATTGTAGGAGAACGGTCTATCCAAAACTGACTGGGATTTGGGCCAGGGAATCTGAACAGGAAACACTTCGTGAGCAATCGGTATATCTTCGCTCACAACGTCGAGAAACTCAAAGACCGGCATCTCTGAGGCATCAGCGAGGGTCAAATAGAAATAGAAAATCGGCAGATCCGCATAACCGATGGTCTCAGATGGGTGGTAATTCGGGATACGGACGTGCGAAAAAACAGGCCCTTTTACACCGACCTCTGCAGGTAAGCCTGTCTTGCTCACCGCTTCAACCACCACTTCTGGAACAAGCAAATCCAGAATATATCCATCCGCTTGTCGTTGCAGCGGCACCTCTTTTTTTGCCCACGCTGTACCGCACCAAATACTGATCAGCACTAATACAATAATTGGGGGTTTCATGAATAGATCCTTTCTATTAAACCTTTGCTTTCTATAATTTCAAATTACCAATTAATATACAAAGATTCAAACACTTTCTTAAACTAATATATTGCAGACCGCCATAATCCTGTTGTATGGGTCGCGCTGGTTTTATGGCTTAGATCTGAAGCGAGCTGGGCTGCTCCGGAAGCTGAATACAAGTTAAAGATTAAATAGATGGAACTCGGAGCAGTAACGGGACTGTTTTATGCTTTCGAAGACCCAGGTGTAGCCATCAAGGATGGACGGCACCTATTTGGCGGCTTTGTCAATGGCGGGGAGTTAGGACTCAAGTGGCGTGTCGCCGAAAAGGTCTGGGTTGGGTTCACCATTGCACTGATGGTCGGCTACATGAGCCATCAAATTGATGCCATGAGTTGGAGCGCTGGAGACACCCATTCCGAAATTTCCTATGAAAACTACGTTTCCGGACTACTCCCCTCCGCATTTGTCCTAGATGTTTGGCCGACTAAATGGCTCTTTTTCGAAGGGCGAATCGGTTTCATCCTGCCCAGCGACCGCAAGCACGAAGATCTCTAAGAAACAAGAATGATCATCAGGGAAGAGGATTGAATGTTGTTCAAAACTCGATGGCGCTATTGGTTGGTCTCGATCACTATCTCGGCCCTACCCGAGGGGCGGGGATCGGTGCACCGCCCGTGGATGTAGCGACCGTTAGCCGAGAATGGACCGGTGACGCCAATGCTCGCGAAATCGCCGACGATGAATTGATCTATCACCCCGGTGGTGATCGATACGTCGGTCAACTGCCTGGGCCGCACCCAGCGATCCCAGAATCCTCCCGGCCGTCTGTCGTCGACCCACCACATCAGATAGAGGTCGACATGGGAGTCTTCTTTTATAAAAAAGATGTCGTTATAATTATAGTGTTTTTTTAGTTCACCGGTCTCGTCTGCTAGGCACTTCTCGAAATTGTCAATGCACTCCACCACTGAATCCTCGGCCAATAACCAACCGTTCTGCCCGTAACCCGAGGCGTACCCGAGTCTCGGATCGTGCCAGCTCGGACGATAACTCGATGGCCGCGACACGCGAACGCCATACCCCAACGGTAGGTTGTCCTCGACCTCCTCGGGGAGCGGACCAGCTTCATCTAGCGGCACAAACAGAGGCTCATCAGAACGCGCGTCGAGCATCCCGAGCGGCCCGGCGTAGGCAAAGGTCACGAACGAGTTAAGCGTCTGTCTGCAGGCCGGTACCTGGGGCGCCCCAACAATTGGAGTTTCGGCAAAAACTGGATCGTAGCGGTATACCGCCCAATCGACATCGTCCGGGCCGGTCAGTGTGCTGAACGCCACCGAGCTGGTTCGGGGTCGCGGCGCGCCGGGCAGGAGCGCACAGTGATACTCGCCGTCGGGTTCGGGAGAGGCCGCCGGATCATCCGGTTGCCCTAAGTCGACGCACTCCCCGGGTAGTTGTATGGGCTGTCCGGGATTCTGTGGGTTGACGATCTGTCGCGGACATTGAAAAGGGTCGGGGTTGATCGGTGAGCAGGGAATGTAACCCTCCTCTAACGGTAGCCCGAGGGTTCGCGGATCTGGTGACGGCGTGCGGGCCGATTCGATGATCTCTAGCGGTTGCCCAAAGCTCCAGTCATCCTGTGAAGTAAACAGGCAAAAGAAGTTCGGCGGCACGTTCGCGCCACCGAGGTATATGTTAGCTGATCCCAGGCTGGGATCGGTCGGACCGTTGGCGAAAAAGTCGCACTCTCCGCGGACTGGCGCGGCAAAACCACCAGTGGTGAAGTGGTTATCGTTACGAACTCGTTCGCCCTCATATGCGGGCAGATGCGCCTCAGCCAAACCAGCAGAAATCAGTCCGACAATGAGGAGCGTGATAGAAACTGATTTTTTAACAAGTGTCGTCATTTCCCAAATCTCCTTTTTCTCCAACCCAGAATACCTGGTTGCCTTATTCCTATACCTTTTCATAGAGATTAATTTCTAAACTCCAAGGATCAACCCCCTGAGGTGCAAAAATCCCAGATCCCCACCCGGGTTAATTATTTTCGAGAAAGAGGAAACATTTTCTCAATCTGTCCGAAATAGGGGGTATGACGTTACCCAGAAGAATTATTCCCAATACGACCTATCTCGTTACTCGACGGTGCACCCAGAGACAATTCCTCCTCAAACCTACGAAGCTCAATACCAACATCTTCACCTATTGCCTCGCGATAGCCGCTCAGAATTCCGGCGTCCTCGTCCATGCCATCTGCGTGTTATCGAACCACTACCACGCCGTCGTTACTGATACAAAAGGCAACCTCCCCCAGTTCATGGAATACCTGCACAAATACGTGGCCAAAACCATCAACGCTTCACTCGGACGTTGGGAAAACTTCTGGGCTTCGGAAAAACCCAGCGCGGTTGCACTACAAAATCCTCAAGATGTCCTCGACAAAATCGCCTATACCATCTGCAATCCAGTTGAAGCCGGCCTGGTCGCCAAAACAGCCCATTGGCCTGGGGTGGCGGCTTTCTCTCCTGGACAAGCCCTACGCGCCAAGCGGCCTGACGTGTTTTTTCGGGCTAATGGACCCATGCCCCCATCAGCATCGCTGGCGATTGCCATGCCCCCTCAATTTGTCCAATTCAGCCAGGGTAAAGGAGCGACCAAAGACAGCGGCACTCAGGCGCCATCTCAATCCCCGCATCGCCACGCCCTCCTCGTCCCCTTATCCATTTGCCAACCTCGCGGACACTTCTGATACATATCGACTGACACTTCTGACTCTTTTCGACACATCTGTCACAACAAACGCAAGCGCCATTGCAGTGCGTTATTCTATTACGCAAGTGCCATTCCCCGCTGATGACGGGCATGGGTCGTTTGATTAGGTATTATGAATGATGATGATGGAATTTGGCACATAGTTTGCTGTACTTCCCGCTATTTTTTGCTGCCCACTTAGCCGAAGAGTGACCTGCGGAAGAAGGGAAGACAAAGGAAAAGAGATATTGGGGGGCGAATTGCAAATAAATGCGCTCAACTATCGTCAAGGACGATTTTATACCAAAGACGGAAATTCATGTGAGAAAGACATGATGAGAGGAGGTGCTGCCGCCGCCAATAGTGAAACGAATGTTTGTACTTTTATATCAAAATCTATCGATAAATGTTGCGCGAGTCAATATCATCCCAGAGAAAGGTGAAAACAATGAACACTGTTAAAGTGCTATTGCCTCTATTGTCAATATTGGCCTTTGTGGGCAGTGCCACTGCCGGCAATGTTGCCGTCACTGCAGACAAAATAAAGAAGCTTTCGGTTTGGGAGACAGGCCTTTATGTGGAGCTTGAGCAACAAACGGCTTCTGGAGCCAACAATCCAAATTCCTGTCCAAACGAAACAAACTTTGAGTTCACAGTTGATCACAAGCACATACTGAGTGCTTTGATGACAGCTTGGATTGCCAACAAGCATGTCGTTCTATTTATTTCAGACAGTGAGTGTTCTAGGGTTGGCTCTTCTGGCCGTCCAAAAGTTGTCGGGTTGCATATGTGGTAGGAGGGATCTCGATTTGACGTGAGTTATGAGAACCTTGTTCTTCACTAAAAGACGGTAGTTGTGAAAAGGATGATTGTCTGCGAAGGGTTTCCGGTTATGGGATATGTCATATGTCATTTCAGTAATTCCGAATCACTGAGGCCAATTTGTAGGTAGTGGTATCCTATTTCTCTTCGGGGATGAAGCTATACAGGTTCAAGATCGAAAAGTAAATCTAACTTTTGGCCAATGGTCTGGAGTGCTTGAATTACATTTCGGCCGCAATTTTTACGGAAATCTTCAACCTGAGATCATTGGTCGAACGCTTCGGAGGTGAACAATGAAACGACACGTGGCAATTGTTTTGTCGATTCTTTTGGTGTTCTCGGGAATCAGATCAGTGAAAGCATCACCAGAATCGTTTGCAGTAGCTGCAGCATGGTTGGGGAAGAAAGTCGCCGAATCTATAGGCAACAAGATATATGACAAAACAGTTGGAAAGGTCGTAAAAGATGTGTTTATCACGATCTTCGGTGAGGAACCCGATCCACTCCGAGACGCTGTTTCGATGATTGTCACGGAGATTGATGCTGTTCGAGCTGATATGCATGATCTCTTCACTCAAGATATTGTCGATGCAGCAAGGGGTTTGGAATACAGCCTAGATGAATTGCTCGATCTTATCATGCTTGAACAACCAGTGGATATTGAGCTTTCCCTGATGCTGCGAGACGCTGCAGATATCAGGGCGAGTCTTGAAGGCATTATTTTACATGGAGTCGTTGATCTCGAACAGCAGACGTTTGATTTTACGGGCGAAAATGAGTATTGGACCCGAGCAGCCATTAGAGTTGCTCGAGCGTACAACAACCTGATGCCAGTAATTGCATTTTTGCGCCTCCTCAAGGGACATAGCGACGATTTAGTAGAAGAGCCGTTTTATGAAGTTATTAGAACGAATCGAGCTCTGATCAACTATAGGCGCTGTTTTTCAACTGCGGATATTTCTTGTGAGGGGCCTCTTTTACGTGTACGTGGATGCAAATTTGGCCATTACTACACGTTCTATGTGCAGTCGGATGAAGACTATCTCGCAACCAAAACCGCCGAGAGTAATATCTGGGCAGCCTCAAGGGCGGCCTCAGACTTTATAGCAAGGAGAACAAGTCAACACGGGACATACTGGTACACCATCGGCAGTTACAATGATCCTCACTCGGGGGAATTGACCGAAAAAAGGTATTGTCTTACCGGTGTGAACTACTTCGGTGGTTGGATCCTAACCTTCGATGATTGCGAAAATTCTAGTCGTGAGATGGCCTGGACGACAAGACATTTTAGAGATGACAGGATACAGATTTTACATGCAGCATCAAACTATTGTCTCGGTTTTGATGATGTTGGACCTCCCTATGCCATGTTGCGCCCATGCTCATATGGGGATTCTTGGCATGTCAATCATTTTGTGTCGATTTTCTCCATGGTTCCTTTAAATAAAGCAATTGACACCAATCAGTTTACGCTGATCAAGGGCGAGCACGAGGATAAGCCACTTTTCATCTATGGTTGTAGCAACCCTATAGGTGCTGCAGACTTTAGTGCCCTGTATATGGACCATACTGCGATCTGGCCTACACTCGGATGTAGAAAATACAACATTTGTGATATCGTGCCGCAGTGGGATGAGAGGTGGTGGTTTGACTCTAGACCGTATCTCGAGTCAGAGGATCTACAGTACAATCCAATTACAACAGCTGTGCTTATTTTGTCGATGGTGCTGAACTGAGGTGTCTTGAGAGAGGAATGGTACATGATGTCTATGTCGATAAGATGGATTGTCTTGCTGGGATCTGTTGCCGGGATTGGATCGTAGGACAAATAAACCACCTTTTGAGTATATTCTCCGAGTATTGGTCGGCCCTGAACAGCCTTCTTCCTGTTGACGAGTCATCGTTTTCAGCCGTTTTTGAACAGCTCAAATCGTTCGGGTTGCCGCTCCCCAAAGAACATGGGCCAGAATCGTTTGTGGTCATGGGTGGCAGTCTGCATGGATGACGGAATTTACTTAACAATATCTATTGGTTGCGAGGGTTGTCCAGGGTCGCGGGGTGATTTGGATGGCCTGGGTTCGAGGTATACTTGGGCCTTGAACATTTTGGGGGCGTGCCGATTCGGGACTCTTTTCGTGCTCAATAGTCGAATTCGGTCTGGGGTGGCGGTCGTGCCGGAGCGATGTATGGAGGATCAGTAGCATTGTTCCCGATCCTCAAACGGAGTCCAACAATTCGGGTTTCTATTGACCTTAGAAGAAAAACCGCGACACTTGTATGAGGGCAGGACTAGACCACCAGAGGTGTCAGATGGGAACAACGAGAAGAGAGTTTATCGAGAGGGCCATGGCCTCTGCCGCGGTTTCGATTTGTGCCATCGGATGTAGAGGACAGACGAATGGTTCGAAAACTGCCAAGGAAAACAAAGCACCACCATCACCAAATTCTGAAGGTCCCAGCTATCTGGCGCTGGAGAGAAGCGGGGAGTTGAAGCGCCGCGAAGAATCGTTGTGGGAGGTTCTTAAGAGTTGCTCGCTTTGCCCACGAGAATGCGGAGTCAATCGGTTCAATGGCGAGAAGGGGGTGTGCAAATCGACAGCCGAGCTCAAGGTTCATTCTGCTGGTGCCCACTTTGGCGAGGAGTGGCCCCTTGTGGGTATGAACGGCTCTGGGACGGTCTTCTTCTCAAGCTGCAATCTGCTGTGCTGTTTTTGCCAGAACTGGGAGATCAACCACAGGGGAGATGGTCCACTTCGCTCCCACGACGAGCTGGCAAGCATGATGCTCGGTCTTCAGGCCAAGGGCTGCAAGAATATAAACCTGGTAACGCCAACCCACGTCGTCCCACATATAGTTAAATCACTTCGAATTGCTATTAAGGGTGGGCTCAAAGTTCCTCTAGTCTACAATACTGGAGGCTACGACAGGCTTGAAACAATAAAAGCCCTCGATGGAATAGTGGATATCTACCTCCCCGATTTCAAGTACCAGGACGGTGCACTAGCAGATAAGTACTCGAATGGAGCAAAAAACTATCCCGAAGCTGCGGCAGCCACCATCAAGGAGATGTACAGACAGGTGGGTAACCTGGAAACCACGGGTCTTACAGGAATTGCGAAACGGGGTCTAATGCTCAGACACCTGATAATGCCGCACAACATCGCCGGTACAGATAAGTTCGTCAAGTGGGTGGCAAAGGAGATCTCAAAAGACACTTACACGAATTTGATGGATCAATACCGACCAGAGCACCGTGCATTCGAATACCCAAAAATTGCCCGCCGAATCAGCGAAAAAGAGTGGAAACAGGTTCTCGCTTGGGCTAAAGAAGCCGGACTAACCCAAATCGAGAGTTGAAACCCCTACCCCAGAGGCAAGAATGATACGCAAACCTAATTTCTCTTTAATACTGGACGCCCTCCTAACCCTTTTCATTACCCTCTCACTAGGGTGCAGGAGCGTTGATACCGACCCGGCCAGCAAACCCGGATTGGAATCTGTCCAGTCCAACCGCGGCCAGTCTGTCGAGCTCTTAAATTACATAGAAGTGCTGACAGGCAATGCAAGAGCAAACGAGGTGCTGCCATTGATAGTGGCGGTCCACGGACTCGGCGACAGGCCCGAGCACTTCCGCAGGTTAGTTGTGGCGTTACCTATAAAAACGCGAGTGATATTACCAGAGGCACCAATAAGCTGGGGTCCGGGTTACGCCTGGTTTGAGACTCGAGTCGCAAGCGGTAATTTCGATAAGCTGGCCAAGGGGATAGCCCGCGCAGCAAAACAAAACGCCCATCTGTTGGAACACCTTGTAAAGAAACACCGTGTAAGGGGTCGCCCCGTGTTCCTCGGGTTCTCTCAAGGGGGGATGGTCTCCTTTGCTGTAGCGCTTCATCATCCCGAAAACATTGGTCTCGCCATTCCCATAAGCGGACTCCTACCAAAATCCTTATGGCCAAAAGAAAAGAAATCATCAAAGGTATATCCCCCTATTCGCACACTACACGGAGCGAGGGATTCACTCGTCGAAATAGGCCCCACAAAAGAAGCAGTGGAATACTTAAAAACCAAGGGCTTTGACGTGGAGCTTTCCGAGTATCCTCGTGCTACTCACACAATAACGCCAGCAATGCGAAAAGAGCTATTTCGTCTCATCGAAGATGCTGTGGGTGGGGGTGCTTAGCGTGGGGGATTTTATCCGAGGTCAGTGAGATTATTGGAAGATGCCTTGATTTTTGTCCGCAGGACAGGGTCAATGCCAGAAACCGTCTCGAATTTTTGTTTGGTCGGTGGCGGGTCGGTTTGTGGTGGTTGCTCCTAAAAGAATTGATATTTCGTTAAGTTACCGGTGTGGATGAGGGTTGAAGCGGCGCTTTGGGGCCTCTTTTAGCAGGCGTACTTATGCCTTGGACCTTCGTTTGGAGGCGTCTTTTCGGCTTGATTTTTGTTCTTAGAAATCCCGCCCCTCCTGGGGCGGTGCTCTGGCAGGAGCGAAAACGGGGATATCAGCAGACTGCCCGGTGCCTTTGAGAGTCCTGGAAACCCTAACCATCAAGCTTGTTTTCTCTGATTTTGGGCACACCGATTCTGCGAACCGGGTTTGTTGTCTATGATGGAAACATTTCTCTAAAACGGCCGAGAAGAGAGGCATGGAATGGAAAATCATTAAAACCAGCTACGGTTTCATTCGCTGCGTATTCCGGTCCAAATCGATCAACGATTCCGAATGAAGTCGATCACCGAACACGGGGTACAGACCGGATACACTGGTAACAGGATAGACCGACGACATGGGTTACAGATATCCATGGTAATAACATTAGAAATACTGGGTCTTGGGGGTGTTTTTTTGAGGGGCTAGGGACGCTAACCTTTACATCAAATTCAATGCTAGAGTGCCTAGATTACGGTGCAGTATTCAAAAATACGGGGAAGGTAAGCTCTTCAAATAACGTCGTTTCTGCCCTTACCGGGCTTGACCGAGCCTTCTATTTGTATGACGAAGTTAGTCTCGGTCTCTTTTCCGCCAATATCGCCAATACAACACACGGAGTGATTAGGCAGAATCCTTACCTAACTGATCTAAAATCATCAATCAACAGCTGGGACTAACCGGACAAATCCCAACCTGGGGATGGGGACGGGCAATGCGGATGGGAATTAGAAGGGGTAATTCTCCAGCTCGATGACCTTGTCGGCGACTTCCCTTCTCAGGGAGATCGCGTCGATGGGTTGATACCGAGCCAGCTTTTTGATGCCGGCCAGCTGGGTGCGGAGCATATCCCCATCTTCGACATAGCTCAGCAACTGCTTGGCAAGGATTTCGATCTTGGGAATGGTTTCGTCCACATAAACCTTGACCGCTGCAATATGGGTCTTGGCAGCGTCTTCACCTTTGTTGGCAATGATTTTCTGGGTCCTGAGCAAGCCGCTCTCCATGGCGAATATCTCTGCGATGATATCTGCAGCCATGCCGAGTACTTCCTGCTCATCTGCAAGCTTCTCGCCGTATTTCTGAGCAGCCACACCAGAGACCATGAGGGCGATTTTCTTGCACATCTTGATCATGTGCTCTTGCTGTGCCAGGGGCTCGTCCGGAAGCTTGACCGACAGGGGTGAATAGGTCATCAGCTCTTTGGTAATAGCCATGGCGGCCGGCAGGATCGCCAGCCGACCTTGGAGGCCACGGCGCAGCAATGTGCCGGGGATGAGCATGCGGTTGATCTCGTTGGTACCTTCCCAGATCCGATTGATGCGGGAGTCCCGATACGCACGCTCTGCTGGATACTCTGATATGTAGCCGTATCCACCCAAGGTTTGTACGAATTCATCCACGCAGTAGTCGAGGATCTCAGAACAGTAGATCTTGCTGATGGAGCATTCGGTCGCATATTCCTCGATGGCCGCGGCGATCTCAGCGCCTTGCTTTTTGGCTTCTGCGTCGAGGGTGCCGAGCTTGTCGTCAAACATACCGGCGAGCCGATATGCCAGGCTCTCGCTCATGTACGTGCGAATCGCCATGTTGGCGAGTTTGGTTTTGATCATGCCAAAGGAGCTAATCGGCTTTTGGAACTGCAGCCGCGTATTTGCGTACTTCGCAGCTTCGGCAACGGAGACTTTACACCCGCCTGCAGAGGCTGATCCGAGTTTCCACCGCCCGATGTTCAGCACGTTGAAGGCGATCTTATGGCCCTGCCCAACTTCAAATAGGACGTTTTCGACTGGTACCTTTACGTCTTCTAAAATCACCGACCGGGTGGACGAGCCTTTGACGCCCATCTTCTTTTCTTCAGCGCCAACCGATACACCAGGGAAGTCGCGCTCGACGATAAACCCGGTGAAATCCTTGCCATCTACCTTGGCATACACGACAAAGGTGTTGGCATAGCCCGCGTTGGTAATGAACACTTTCTCGCCGTTGAGGATGTAGTGCTTGCCGTCCTCGGAAAGGACCGCCTTGGTCTTTGCGTTAAGTGCGTCCGTACCCGCGCCTGCTTCGGTCAAGCAGTAGGCGCCGACCCACTCGCCGCTGGCCAGCTTAGGCAAGTATTTTTTCTTTTGCTCCTCGTTGCCGAACAGCACGATGGGTAGGCAGCCGATACCAGTATGGGCTGAATACAGCACACAATAGGATCCGCCCATCCCCATGGCATCCGTAACGATGGTCGTGCTGACCTTATCGAGACCAACGCCACCGTATTCTTCTGCCACGTCTGTACCGAGAAGGCCCAGCTCCCCAGCCTGTTTGTGCAGCTTTAATGCCAGCTCGTCATCCTTATGGTCTAGCTGCTCGACAACTGGCGTCACTTCGTTCTTTACAAAATCCTTTGCGGTTTCGCCGATGAGCGTGTGCTCCTCGGTAAAATCCTCAGGGGTAAATACATCGTCAGGGGATACATCCGAAATCAGGAACTCCCCGCCTACAAAGACTTTTCTGTCACCCATTGGTTACTCCTCTATCTTCTGAATGGTTACTTTTTTCTGAGTTCCTAACGCTTTAGTAGTTCTCAATCTCAAAGATACCCGCGGCGCCCATGCCAAAGCCCACGCACATGGAGACCATGCCGAACCGCAACTTGCGATCCTGCATCTCGTGCAGCAGCTGGGTCGTGAGTTTGGAACCAGTGCACCCCAAGGGATGGCCCAGGGCTACTGCGCCGCCGTTTACGTTGGTGATCTCGGTATTCAGGTTGAGGCCCTTGATACACGCGAGGGCCTGAGCGGCAAACGCCTCGTTCAACTCGAAGAGCTGGATTTGATCCAAGGTCATGCCGGCCTTTTCGAGGACTTTTGGAATGGCCACGACCGGTCCGATACCCATGAATTCAGGCTCACATCCCTCGGAGACAAAGCAGCGGAAGGTAGCCATGGGCTTTAACCCCAGCTCTTTTGCCTTTTCTTTGGACATCAGGATCACACCGGCAGCGCCGTCACTGGTTTGCGATGAATTACCCGCTGTCACAGATCCCTTGGGCGAAAATGCGGGTTTGAGCTTGGCAAGCGCTTCCACGGTCGTGCCCTTGCGAGGCCCCTCGTCCTTATCAAAGGGCTCTTCTACGAGCTCAAAGCGCCCGTTTGGCAGTTCTTTTTGCTTCTTGGCCATCACAGGTACGATCTGGCTACTGAACCGCCCAGCCTCTTGTGCAGCTGATGCCCGGTTTTGACTCTCAACTGCAAATGTATCCTGTTCTTCACGGGAAATCTTCTCTCGCACAGCCACGTTTTCCGCGGTCTGTCCCATGCCGCAGTACGCACCCGGCCGGGTGTCCACGAGGGCCGGGTTGGGATAACAGGACACGCCGACCATGGGCACCTGGCTCATGCTCTCCACACCACCTGCGAGGATCACATCTGCGGAACCGCACATGATCTTCTCAGCAGCAATGGCAATGGATTGCAAACCAGATGCACAGAACCTATTGACGGTCATTCCTGGGATCCGGTCTGGCCAGCCAGCCGAGGTGACCAGGCATCGTCCGAGGTTCATACCCTGGGTGTGCTCTGGAAAAGAGCACCCGATGACTACATCGTCGATAAGTTCGGGGTTTAGATTTCCAGCTCGCTTGAGCAGCTCGTCCATTACGGTGACGCCCATCTTCTCTGGACGGGTATCTTTCAAAGTTCCGCGAGGGGCCTTCCCAACCGCTGTTCTACACGCGGCGACAATCACGGCTTCTTTCATTTTACTTCCTCCCTGTTGAGTTCTTTAATTGCAGGAAAAACCATTCTTATTAATTCCTGAGCGGCTTGCCTGTATCCAAAATATGCTGGATCCGCGCCTGTGTTCCAGGTTCGCCACACAAGCTCAGGAAGGCCTCTCTCTCTAAATCGAGCAGATACTGTTCGCTGACCGTTGTGCCCTCAAGAACATTCCCACCGCAAAGGACCCAAGCGACCTTGTTCGAAACAACCAAATCGTGGTCGAGCACATAGCCTGCCGCATGCATGGAAGACAGGCCGAGCTTGATGTAGGCCATGGCATTTTCGCCTGGCACGCGAATATCGTCCCTCATTCTTGGCGCTGTGTACCCCTGCAGCCTCATTGCCAGCACGGTCTTTTTGGCGTCGTCGATGAGGTAATCCCGGTTAACCGTCATTTTGTCGGTCGGCCGCAATAACCCCTGCTTGATAGCCAGGGGGCCAGACACGGCGACCTTGGCCATGGCGATGTTCTCAAATGCCCGGGCCAGGAACGGCATCATATCGATCTGCCTCGGGTAGAGGCCGCCCTTGGCGACCTCAAAGAGGTGCTCGGTGTTGCGGATGAGCATCTCCTTGGTACCACCGCCGGCCGGGAGCAGGCCCACGCCCACTTCGACCAGGCCCATGTAGGTCTCTGCGGCAAAGCGTACACAGTCTGCGGCAAGACACACTTCACAGCCACCGCCCAAGGCCATACCGGCCGGTGCAGCCACCACGGGTTTATCGAGCAACTTCAGCTTCATGAGCGTGTCTTGGAGCGCTTTGACCATGAAATCCAAGTCATCCCACTCTTCTTCCTGAGCCGTAAAGAGAATGAGGGGCAGGTTGGCGCCCACAGAGAAGTTCGTCGCATGGTTTGCGATGACCATACCTTCGAAATTCTGGCTCACGATATCAGCTGATTCATTCATCATGCTGACGATATCTTCGCCAATGGCGTTCATCTTGGTGTGGAATTCCAAGCACGCCACGCCGTCGCCAATGTCAATGAGGGTGGCGCCAGCGTTTCCGGCGATTTTCTTTTCCTGGTCTTTTAGTGAGGGCAGCAGGATGACGTTTGCCGGCAGTTCGATCTCTTTGTAGGTCTTGGTGGCAACGTCGTAGAAATACTTTTTCCCGCCTTCGCTCTTATAGAAACTCTCGTTCCCGCTATCGAGCATCTCCTGGACCCATGCTGGAATCTCGTAGCCCGCTTGTTTCATCTTTTCTGCGGACTTCTTGACACCGAGCGCGTCCCAGCTCTCAAAGGGACCCAGCTTCTGTGCAAAGCCCCACTTCATCGCGTTGTCGATATTCACGATGTCGTCGGCTATTTCGGGAATGCGGTTGGCCGAATAGATGAGCACATCAGAAACTGTCTTGAAGGTGAACTTCCCAGCTTCGTCCTTGGCGTAGTAAAGGGCCGACATCTTTGCCGGTAGGCCGTCGGCGGTCTTGGCCGCTTCCAGGGATTTGAATTTGACCTTCCCTTTTGGCTTGTATTCTAACGTGTTGTAATCAAATGATAAAATGACTTTTTTGCCATCGGCATCTTTTGACTTTTTGTAGAATCCCTCTTTGGTTTTTTCGCCGAGAAGCTTCTTCTCGACCATTTTGACCATAAATTCGGGATGGGTAAACACCTCCCGGTTTTCATCATTCGGTACGCCCTCATACACGTTGTCAGCCACGTGCAGCAGCGTATCGATGCCGACGAGATCACCAGTCCTAAAAGTGGCGCTCTTTGGGTGACCAACCACAGACCCGGTGAGCTTGTCCACCGCTTCCATGGTCAGTCCCATGTCGACCATGGTTTTAATGGTGGTGTACATGCCGAAAATACCGATGCGATTGGCCACGAAGTTGGGGGTGTCTTTTGCCCAAACAATGCCCTTGCCGAGCCGCGTGTCGCAGACATCTGCCAAGACTTCGGTCACTTCAGGAAGCGTGTCAGGTCCCGGTACAATCTCGAGGAGCTTCATGTATCTCGGTGGGTTGAAAAAGTGGGTGATGGCAAACTGCTTCTTAAAGAGATCAGACCGGCCTTCGCACATGGCCTCTGCAGAAATACCAGAGGTATTCGAGGTTACGATAGTACCCGGCTTGAGCACTTTCTCGATCTGTTTAAAGACAATATCCTTAATTTTAATATCTTCAACAACAACTTCGATTATCCAGTCAACTTCCCCGAGCAAGTCAAGGTTGTCCACCATGTTCCCGACCTTGATGAGCTTCTTTGATTCGGGAATATAAAAGGAAGCTGGTTTTGATTTCAGCGCTGTCTGGACGCCATTCAACGCCAACCGGTTGCGAAATTCAGCACTCTCCTCGGTTAACCCCTTTTTTTTGTCCTTATCGTCAAGTCCTCCAGGGGGTAGAATATCGAGGAGGACCGTCTCGATACCCACATTGGATAGGTGTGCGGCAATGGTGGCTCCCATTACTCCAGCACCTATCACGCCTGCTTTTTCTATTTTCTTCTCCATAAAATGACCTCCTTACCACGTATACATTACTTGGCGTCATGGCGTCGACATTACAACTCCCTGCCCCCGGTATTATTTCCCGCTGAAAATATGGAAATAACCAGTTAGTTACTTATCTACCAATAGCCCAATTTACCCATATTTGTCAATGGTTTTTTTCAAGTATTGCAACATTTCATGTGACATTTTGAAGTATCTTTTTGTTGAGGAATTTTGGGTTCCCGCCCACCTGATTAGATGTATATCCCAATGGGATGCGAAAAAAAAGCCATTACATGACCGTGACAAACCGTAGAACTGATCGTATGAGAAGCCAAGCTGCTCAATGCCGCAATGGATGGGTAGTTGTTGGAACATCATCAGCCCGGGCGTGGCAACCGTAACCGTAAGGAGCAAAAGACGTGGATGCCGTACTATTGGCGAGGTTACAATTCGCAATAACTGTTGGATTTCATTTTATTTTCCCACCAATTACGATTGGCATGGCGTGGCTTATTTGCTGGTTCATGACCCGGTACATGCAGACAAAAGACCCGCGCTACAGCGTGCAGGCCCGATTTTGGACCAAGCTCTTTGCCATTACTTTTGCTGTCGGGGTGGCCACTGGGATTACCATGGAATTCCAATTCGGCACCAACTGGGCCGAGTATTCCAAGTTCGTAGGGGATATTTTTGGCGCCCCGCTCGCGGCCGAGGGCATATTCTCATTTTTTCTAGAATCCACTTTTATGGGCGTGCTGTTGTTCGGCTGGAAGCGTTTCTCAACCAAGACCCTGTGGTTTGCCTCGCTGATGGTTGCCGTGGGGTCTACGTTGTCGGCGTTTTGGATCATTGCCGCCAACTCTTGGATGCAGACCCCGGCCGGATATCACATCGTGGATGGCCGCGCCGAGCTCACCAGCTTCTTTGACGCGGTCTTTAATCCGTCCACTGTGCCGCGCTACCTCCACGCCATTGACGCCAGTCTGATCACCGGGGCTTTTTTCATGCTCGGCATCAGCGCCTGGTATTTGCTGAAAAAACGGGACGTGGACTTTGCGCGCCTATCTCTCAAGACATCACTCATCGCAGCGTTTATCGCCATTGCCATCCAACTACCCATCGGCCACATGCACGCGCTCCAGGTTGCCAAATACCAACCGACGGTGCTTGCGGCGTTCGAAGGTCTGTTCGAGACCCAAAAAGGGGCGCCTGCCTTGCTGTTCGGCATTCCCGATGCAGAGACCGGTGAGGTGCATGCTGCCATTGAAGTCCCCAATGCGCTGTCCATGCTCGTTGGCGGCGATCCAGATACCGAAGTCCAGGGCCTCAACGACTTCCCCAAGGACGAGTGGCCCCCCCTGTTGATTACGTTTTTCTCCTTTCATCTGATGTTTTACTTCGGCATGTACTTCATGGGCTTCACCTTCCTGGGCCTGGTGCTGCTTTGGAAGAAAAAAATCTATAATAACAAGTTCTTTCTCAAGCTGGCGATTATCTCCTTGCCCCTACCGCTCATTACCAACGAGCTCGGTTGGATTGCCGCGGAAGTGGGGCGCCAGCCCTGGATTGTTTACCAGGTAGAAGGCATGCGAACATCCCAGGCCGTATCTAAAACCGTGTCGGCCGGTGAAATCCTCGCTTCTATTATCATGTTCAGCGTGCTCTACACCCTGCTCTTTTGCCTTTGGATTTACTTGCTCCGCCGCGCTATTCGAAAAGGGCCTGAGCCCCTGCCAGCTGAAAAGGGGGTGACCCCATGACCCCGCTTCAAGTGACCTGGTTTTTATTGGTGGGCGTGCTTCTCACCGGGTTCGCGATCCTGGACGGATTCGACTTAGGGGTGGGATTTTGGCATTTGCGAGCCCGCGGCGACAAGGAGCGGCGCACCCTGCTCAACGCGGTCGGGCCTGTGTGGGATGGCAATGAGGTTTGGCTGCTAACCGGCGGCGGCGCCCTTTTTGCCGCCTTTCCCCCGGTGTATGCAACTGTTTTCAGCGGATTCTACCTGGCCATGATGCTGGTGCTGCTCGCCCTTATCTCCCGGGCCGTGTCCCTTGAATTTCGCAGCAAGGAGCCGTCAACGACCTGGCGCGCCACGTGGGATACGGTGTTCTCGGTGGCCAGTATCGTTGCGGCCCTGCTGTTCGGGGTGGCCCTAGGCAACATCATGCGCGGCATTCCTCTGAACGAAGCCGGCGATTACACCGGCACCTTCTTTACCTTGCTCAATCCCTATGCCCTGATGATAGGCCTGGTCGGTCTCGCCATGTTGGCCTTTCACGGCGCCTGCTTCATTGTGCTCAAGGCACCTGGAGATTTGGGGCTTCGGGCGCGTACATGGGCGCTGAAGATGGGCGTTGTCTATATCGCCCTCTTTGTCATCGCTTCGTTTGTGAGCATTGCCACACAGCCCCATCTGATGGCGAACTTTGCATCTACCCCGATTTTATGGGCTATTCCCACCCTCGCGATCCTGGCAATGGCCGGGGCGGTCCTGTTTACCAAAAACGACCAACCCAAACGCGCATTTTTTGCGTCCAGTATCTCTATTGCCGCGTTGATGGGCACAACTGGTGCGGCCCTGTTTCCAAGCCTCGTTCCAGCCCTCGACAATCCGGCTTTGAGCCTCACGGCAGCCAATGCATCATCGTCTGAACTGACCTTGAAAACCATGTTTATCCTGGCGCTCATCGGCATGCCAGTGGTGCTGGCCTATACGATTTGGGTCTACCGCGCCTTTGGCGGCAAAGTAGACATCGAGAACGAATCCAATCACTACTAGAAATGGGCCGTCGGAAAAAAAGTGTTGCGCGGGCGATTTTGGCGTCTCGCGATGTGCGGGCCCTTGAACAGTGGGTTCTCAGAACGCCCGCGTGTCTTAGGGTTCTGTTTTCCCTGACCTATGATCCAGATCCATTGATCCAGTGGCGTGCCCTTGAAGCAATCGGACGGGCAGGGGTGCAGATCAGTGCGCGTGATACAGAGAAAGTCCGGATCTTTATTCGCGGTTTGATCTGGCTGATGACCGATGAGTCGGGCGGGATCGGCTGGCGGGCGCCCGAGGCCATTGCAGAGATTCTGGTGAACGTCCCTACCCTTGGCGAGGAATACGCAGGCTTGTTGCCCCAATATCTCTGCGAGCCATCGCTTGGGCAAAGTGCCCACGCAGCCATGGCCCGCATCAGTGCGTCCTTTCCAGAAGTAATCCAAAAAAACCGACAGCTGATGTTACAAGCGCTCATCGACGAGGTGCCAGAGATTCGGGGACGCGCTGTGTCAGCGCTTCGCCAGGCCCAGGTAACCATACCAGCGTCCATCGAAAAAAAAATACTGGACGATCAGGGGCGATTGGATATGTATGATTTTGAAGCAGGTACGTTGTGTGCCGCGACAGTTGCGAATATCGCGATGATATAGAACCACCAATTGCCAAATAAAAGCGCAGTTGAAATTTTTTAACCCAAGGCGAGTCAAAAACAAGGAGGATACACATGGCTAGTGTAAAAGGAACCCGAACCGAAAAGAACCTGCTCAGCGCGTTTGCAGGTGAATCCCAGGCGAGAAACCGCTACACCTATTTTGCCAGTCAGGCCAAAAAAGAGGGATACGTACAAATATCGTCGATATTCGAAGAGACCGCAGACCAGGAAAAAGAGCATGCCAAGCGCTTTTTCAAGTTTTTAGAAGGCGGTGAGGTCGAAGTCGCGGCTGCTTTTCCAGCCGGTGTGATCGGTTCGACACTCGAAAACCTATTGGCTGCAGCAGCAGGGGAGCACCACGAGCATACGAGCCTCTATCCGGAATTTGCCAGAGTGGCGCGAGAAGAGGGGTTTGAAGCAGTTGCCATGGTGTTCGAGGCCATTTGCGTAGCCGAAAAGCAGCACGAAAAGCGCTATCGGGACCTGGCTGCAAACATTGAAGCAGGGACTGTTTTTAAGCGAGACGGTGTTACTGTTTGGCGGTGCCGCAACTGCGGTTATCTGCACGAGGGCACTGAAGCCCCTGAAATGTGTTCGGCGTGTGCCCACCCCAAGGCCCACTTTGAAATCCTGGGTGAAAACTGGTAACTGGGCATGTACCGCGACCGTACAGGGCGCGACACAAATATGAGGAGACGGCGTTGAAAAAGCGATTCGCAATCAGTATGTTCATCTTTTTACTAGCAGGCAGCGCCCTGTATGCAAATCCCAAGATTTTTAAGCCGCACAAAGGATTGACAGGCAAGGACACGGTTCGCGTCAACTGCGCCTATTGTCACACCAAGGCAGGTATTCCCAAGAAAAAAGCAGCCGACAAGACCGCCTACCTAAAGGATCCGTACTGCGCTATCGAGGGTTGCCACGCACAGCCAAAACAGCCCTGAAATGAGCTAGTGCAGCTTCGCCTCAAACCGACGCATATGAATGACGAGGCCCGCCTTCGCCCGGCCTACGGCGGGGTTATGGAGCTTCGAGTTAGATAACGAAAAACCATGATCCCGCTGTAGGCTGGGCGGAGGCGGACCCGTCAAAACACAACACATCTATTGAGAAGGGTGGCTTTACAGATGTCTAATACGTCGGTGGGGGTGGGGGCGGCATGGTGTCGGTATCGACCGGTTCGACTTCCTCGGGTTCGGTTTCTGGCTTGGTTTTCTCTACCTTGTTAACGGGCTTTGCTTTGCGTTTGGGACGGTTCTGCTCTGTGGAAGTGGTTTTGGACGGGTTCCCAGAACGGGCGTGCATTGCGCAACCAGATAGGGAAAGCGCAAGTAGCGTCGCTGCAATTATCAGTATCTTTGTTTGTATGAAGGACTTCATCCATCTCTCCTTTAGCCTGCGCGTCGATGCTCGCGTATGTCTACAACTAAGAGTATAACAGCCTCGACACATCGAAGAAAGTCGATAGCCTTGCCATAATACCAAATCACTCGTACGTTGATGTATTCGGATGGAAAGGCAAGTGGAGTGGGCACACGCAAAAAGGACGAGAGGCCATCTAAAACAGCGCGCCGCGCTGTCTCTGAGATGATCGAATTACAGCGCCGGATCTTTGAAAGACAGCGCAAGACCATCGAAGCCAGTGAGGCCCATCCGTCACGGGGATTTGCCCGCTATAAAAACGAATATCGCAAATCAGTAAAGGGGTATGTGTCTGAATCGGGATTTGGCGCACTTTGCGATGCCATTGCCCGGTCCCGTATCGCCTACGTTGCGGATTACCACACGCTCGCAATTGCCCAACGCACCTTTGTAAAACTCATCACGGGCATCATGTATCAGGTGGATAACCTGGTCCTCGCCATGGAATTTGTTCCAAGCATTTATCAAGCTGAGCTGGATCGATATTTAAAGCGAAAAATTAAGGAGAAGACCTTTTTAAAGCGGATCCGCTATCGGGAAAACTGGCCTTACGATATTTGGCCCAATTTTAGGCCTGTTTTCGAACTGGCTGCGGATCACGGCTTTCCCATGATTGCCATTGATAGCGATGCAAGCGCTCCCCTTTCTGTACGAGACCGGCAGGCAGCAGCGCGGATTGCCGAGGTGGCAAAGCGATTTCCAGACGCTATCATCCTGGTCTACACCGGACAGATGCATGTGGCCCCATCCCACCTGCCAAGCGCTGTTGAACGGGCGTTTATCAGCGCTGACATGCCGACGCCGAGGCGGGTTATCGTCTACCAAAACGCAGAGGAGATTTATTGGCAGCTGGCCCAAGCGCGGCGCGAGCACGTCGAGGTGGTCAAGGTTAATGAAGAGAGCTTTTGCGTGAACAACACGCCGCCGTTGGTGCAGCAATTATCCTACCTGCATTGGATACATTACGACCAGCATCTTTTGGAATACACCGAGTTGGAATCCACGGTGCGGTCCTTGATTAGAAACCTCGGGCGCTTTTACAACCTGCCTTATAAAAAAGCAGTAGAGAGCGTGCGGGTGCTGATGCCCGGCGACCTGGACTTGATGGCTTTTCTAGAAGAGGCCAATATCAGTCTGCTCGATCGCCGACAGATTCTGGCTGCTGTTGAGGCTGAAGAGAGCGCATGCATTCCAAAAATGAATGCCATTTACCTGGCCACGCTCTCTATCAATCACGCGGCAGAGGAAGCAGCCCATTATTTGCGATATTCGGTGTCTCCTGGAGATCCACCAGAGGCGTTTCGGGATAGGTTGTATTTTTATGTCTTGAACGAGGCGGTGGCATTTTTCAGCTCCAAAGTCATCAACCCCAAGCGCAAAACAGACCATCAGGGGAAACTCAGGCAAATCGACGCCGAGGCGAGAAAGCGCGGTGGAAAACCACGGCCGGATGAACGCGCAGCTGCGTTTGCGCTTGATCACCTGATGCTCGAGCGCGGCAGTCGGCTCAGAAAACGCAAGTTAAGGTCCATTTCAAGCCCGATTGTATTTAATGCCGCTGCCCATATGTTGGGGTACATGTTGGGGGACCGCCTGTACTATGGGATGACATCTGGCGTTATTGGAAAAAAAACCATCAGAGATCTGTTCTTGACCCCACTGAACAGACCGAACGAGGCCTTGGATATTTATTTCAGTTTGAGTGATATGGTTCGCAGCGTCAGAATTCCAAGTCGCATCTGACGAGGGTATCGTTTACATCAGGTCTTCTAAACGCGCGATTTCAATACGCGTTCGCCTCACACTGGGGATTGGCGGCGGTAGGCCGCGCAGGGAATGCCGGATTTGGATCCTTTTTACCGGTGTTGTGTCCAAGAATTTGATACCAAATCCAGGGCGCCCGTTATCTGTCCGTCGCCTAAGGAAGTTGATTCGGGTCACCTCGCCAAAAAAACAGTACTCTGGTCGACCCCGCAAGAGATTGAAGGAGCATACAACGTGCTCTCCTGCGCCGGGAAAGAGCTCGGACTCGATGTACGCGCCAAGAGGGCTCAGATCAGACGCGATCAGATCAATCGGCTCGTCCCAATCCGATGTGATCACTTCGAGTGGAAAGTTAAAGGAGCGGCGTAGCTCGTACCGTTTATACATCGTGGCCTCCTGTTTTGACTACATTGTAGGCGTATATCCTACATCGTGTCAAAGTTCTTGCTATTGACAACCCAAGGGCGTGCATTGCTGTTGCGCCTTGAAGCGTCAGACCTGTTGAGGTTTAATTGCCTCATGTCGCACGAACGGGCATTGACGTTTGCCACACTGTTACGGCACGCGCGCAGCAAGGGGTGTCCAGTGATACTCGACGGCGCGGTGGGCACTGAGCTCGACAATCGCTCAGGCGGGCTGGACCCTGACCTATGGACTGGCTTGGCATCGCTTAACTGTCCAGATTTATTGATAAAAATACACCGGGAGTACGTGCAAAGCGGTGCGCAGATCATCACCACATCCACCTTTCGAACCACTGCGGTTGCGTTTGAAAAAGCAGGTCAAAGACAAGGCCTGTGGCGCAAGGCCGCGCGCGCGGCAGTGGCACTGGCCAGGGAGGCCGCTGGATCTGAGGCCCTGGTCGCCGGCTGTATTGCGCCCCTTGAGGATTGTTTTCTACCGAACATTGCGCCCAAGGGTCCCACAGCTGTGAAAATGCACGGCCTTCTCTGCGACGAGCTCGTACGGGCTGGCGTGGACGTGTTGTGGTTGGAAACCTTTGGTACCCTGGGTGAGCTTGAATCTGCTATCTCAGCCGCAAAGGAATCAGCAAAAGGTAAAAACATCCCGTTTGTCGTCGGGGTCACCACTGCCGCGACTGGTACCCTTATTTCCGGCGAGTCCTTGCTGGATGCGTACCGCTTGGCCCGAAGAAAAGGTGCTGCTGCGTTCAACATCAATTGTGTCCCACCCGGGCATGTAGTGACAGCCCTCGGCATTTTTCTCGCCGAGGCCGATATACCAGTGGGCGTGTATGCAAACCTGGGATTTGCAGAAAAAACCCAGGACTGGGAGGGCAGCGCCCATATGGTGCCCGAGGCCTATGTAGCACTGGCGCGTCAATGGATCGAGAGCGGGGTAGGGCTTATCGGCGGGTGCTGCGGGTCAACGCCCCAGCATATCCAGGCCCTATCTCAGCACGTTGGCCTTTGACCCATTACCCCGATTTTCTGGTGATTTCGAAGTATTTCTTTAGCAGCAATGCAGCTGCAGTGGCAGACCGGATGCGCCATTTGGGCTCGTTGACCACCAATACGGCAATGGCCACCTCTGGCCGATCTACGGGCGCAGCGCCCATGAACCACGAAAAGGTGCGAAAGGGATGCTTTCCATTTAAGGTGCCGGTCTTACCTGCAACTTCGATCCCGGGCAAATAGGTGCTGCCGCGCTGATCGCGAAATGCCTTGCGGGCTGTGCCTCGGCGAACGGTATGGGTCATTGCTTTGAGGAGAGATTCCGCTGAGGCCTGGGACACGGTATGGCTGAGATAGGCGGTGTGCGCCTCGTGAAGCACAGCCCTATCTGGCCCTTCGACCTTATCCACGATGTAGGGACGCAGCATGGCGCCTTTTTGCGCCAGGCTTTGGGCGATGAGTGCGGCATGCATGGGGGAGATGTGGACGTGCCAAAACCCGGCCGCTGTCCGCGCCCGCTCGAGTCGGTCAGTTGGAATATCAGCGGTAGACGGGGGTATTGATACATCAAACGGCAATTCCCGATTAAAGCCAAACCGCTCGGCGTATTCCAGGAGCACATGCCGCTTCAGCCGCCGATCCGAGAGCCGGGCAAAAATTGCATTGATCGACATGCCAAGGGCAGTTGCGAGGCTGGCACAGGATCTGTTGTCAGTCGGTGGTTCTTCGAGATGGCTAAGGAGCAGCTTCCTGGCGCCGCCGTTATAGCAAGTCGAAGTTGAGATTGAAGCGTCTCCCTTTTCGAGGAGGGCAGCAGCTGTAATGACTTTAAACAAGGAAGCTGCCGGTGGAGATGGATCCAATGCCACAGCTTCAGTAGGCCCGAATTTGGGGTTTGTCCGATGTTGTGACAAGGCGAGCACCCGACCGGTGCGGGAGTTGATCATAACAGCCGCGCCGGCTGGTACCTGGTATTTTGCAAACAGGTTGTCACTGTATTGTTGAAGTGCAGGGTCGACTGTAAATGTAACGCGTCGTCCATCTTTGAGAACAGAGCGATAAGCCCCATCTACAAGTTTCATCGATGTGATATCAATGCCGTCCAAGGGATTTATTATTGGGGGGGTACCGCGAAGATCGGGCTGGGGTTTAGGCACAGCCGCCGGTTGTGTCTTAGCGTCTGCCTGACCTCCATCAGGGATAGCCGTCGGCTGCGTTTCAATGTCTACCTGACCTTCGTCAGAAGCGGAGATCCCGCTCAGTCCTGAAAAAACAACCAGGGATAAAAAAACGCGATACATAGACCAAACCTTACGTATTGCACCCACACGCGTCAAAAAAAGCACCAGTTTGCACGTTATGCACTAATTGATTCTAACCAACGAAGATCTTCTGAGTGGATGTTCAGTCTGTTACTTCGTGGGAAATTCGGCACGAACCTAATTTGAAGCTTGACAGCTGAAAAAGTCTGGGTGGAAGATGAAATTCATCGTGCTCATAAAACCCAAAGCATTATCAAGAGGGGGTAACTATGAACACAAATAGCGGGGCCAATCCAGATTCTTACACCGCCATCATCCTCTTTGCCGACTTGGTGGATTCATCGATCCTCAGTCATATTCTCTCACCGATTGAATATAACAACATCGTTAAGCACTTTCAAAAGAGTGCCACCGAGATAGTCAATGAGACGCTTAATAATGCGATCATATCAAACTGCCACCTCAATGTAGATGTCCGCGGAGATGAGCTTTGTTTAATCCTGGCACTCAAAAACCCAGACGACAAGAAACTGGAGGAGTTGGTTACCACTTTTCTCCAAATTGCCATTCGGCTCAAGCGCAAGTGGTTATTGGTGGAATCAAACGAAGAGAGAATCAACAAGGGGCAGTCACCGCTCGATCTAGCAATTGGCATACATTCCGGACCCGTGATTGTTACTTCCGATAGGCGGTTCAAGCCGAACTCTCTAACGCTTGAAGACGTTGATACAGCCGAGGGATATGCCATCAACCTTGCCAAAAGGGTTGAAACTGCATCGCGTATGGGGCGGTTCAGTCGAATCTTTATTACTCAGCCTATCTACAATAGGACTACGGCCGACTTTCGCCAAGCGTTCGATAGAGTTGATGTTCCTGAACTCAAAGGGATTCCTGTGGTTCCGTTTATTTATGAAGCTAAGGGTGTGGGCCATTTTGATGACCGACATTTTGCCCAGATTTCAGAATTTACTGATTCGGAAGTGGAGATATACGAGGAAGTAGTGAGTGCCAATCCCGGTGCAGTGTGGCTGTTGTTGGATCTTGCCCATATGTATTTTGACAAAGGTAACTACGAAGAGGCTGCAGAAAAATATCAGAATGTTCTCAATGTTGATCCTGATTTTGCTCCGGCCCATGCATACAAGGGGCGGGCGTATTTTCGAGACTATTGGCCCAAAGAGGCCAAGGCCGCTCTGGTTCGTGCCATCGAAATCGCACCTGGGCAAGCCAGAATCAACCACTATCTGGGCGTATGTCTCCGGCGCGAAGCTGTTATTGCACTTTGGGAGAATGGGGATTACCGAGAGGCCAAGAAGTTATTTGAGCAGGCGATATACTATCATGAAAGGGCGCATCGAATAAAAGAGCTCCAAAATATGGAGCTGCCTTGGGCATTGAATGGTCTTTTGTGGACAATTGCCCAATCTTTTGATTGTGATGGGGTTTCTACACCATTTGATCTAGATAGAGCTTATGAAAAGGCACTAAAACAAAAAGAGCGGTTAGAATCAAACGATAACCTGAAATTCAAACTTCATTTGATACTACATACAGCTGGCTTTATTTGCCTGCAACAGGCAAAGCGATTAAAGAGAGAAAATAAAATGCGCCAGCACAGACAAAAAGCAAAAGAAGCATTGGATTATCTCAATATGGCAAAAAGGGAGCTAGAGCAAAGGGATAATAATCCTGAGTTGAAGCCAGATTCTAAAGGGTTGGCAGAACGCAAAGCTGAGATTATTTATCATATTGGATGTTGTCAAGTTGAGCTAGGTGAAGATGCTCAAGGTTCATGGCAGGGTGCCATATTAACAATTGTCGAACCGTGGCCCCCTAACGATGTCAATAGGGTTTTAGACTGTCAATATTGGCTGAAGGATGAACGCCTGTTTCCTGCTTTTTCATCCTACAAAAGCGAGAATTTGACTGCATTTAGGTAATAAAGAAACCAATTTTGAAACATGGATAAAAACGAATATGCACATGAAACGAACAAATTTATCTACGAAAATATAAAATTCGCAGACACAAAGGCCGGTGCTATTTTCGTGGCTGTTGGTATGTTGGGTACAATTGTATGTTATATTGTAAATAAGCTATTAACGATTGGACATAATATAGAATCACTAATCGCAGACCTTGCTTGTTGGTTTTCGATAGTTCCTACATTTGCCATTTGTATGGTTGCCTATTACTGTCTGATCGTTTTGCTGCCGAGATTGAAGGAGGCCGATGCAAGTCTCAATTCCTTTCCAGATATAGCGGATCCAAAAAATAAACAGGAAGACTATCTCGAAAAGATGGCGCTTCTCTCTGAAGAGTTGATCTGGAAGGAGTACTCAAAACACAACTGGATTCTAAGTGATATTGCAACACAAAAACACAGGGCAATAAAAAAAAGTATACACTGGCTTATCGTGGCAATGATTGGAAGTTTCATCCTATCAGTCTTCTACTTGGCTGCATCCAGTCTTCTAGCAAAGACGGGAACGTGATTCCTGCCGACCACACTCGCACTTACCCTTCCCGCGGGATTCGTCCGCAAGGCGAAGTGGGAAAAGGGATAATCAAGGGCTATTTGGCGCTCTCAATATAGTCATCTACAAAACGCTCTAGGATAGTGAGGGGGACTGCGCCGTTTAGCAGTACCACGTCGTGAAACGCGCGGAGGTCGAACTTATCTTTTAGCTCGCTTTTGGCCTTCTCCCGCAGCTCCAATATTTTTCTCATGCCGACTTTGTATGAACACGCCTGGCCAGGCATGACAAAGTAGCGCTCGATTTCCGCCACCACGTCGCTCTTTGCCATGGCTGTATTGGCAATCATGTAGTCTATTGCCTGTTCCCGAGACCATTTTTGGGCGTGGATGCCCGTGTCGACCACCAGGCGTACTGCTCTGAACAACTCGCTCTGTAGACGGCCCAGGTTGTCGTATGGATCATGCTGCAGTCCAAGCTCAAAGGCCAACAGTTCAGAGTACATGGCCCATCCTTCGATGTACGCTGTAAAGGGAATCAACCTGCGAAAGAACGGCAGGTCCTCGAGCTCCCGCTGGATAGCAATCTGAAAGTGATGGCCGGGAATGGCCTCGTGATAGGCCAAGGTGCGCATGCCATAGCGAGGCGTGGCCTTGATGTCGTACAAGTTGGCATAGAAAACACCCGGGCGGGATCCGTCCATGGCCGGGGGATTGTAATAACCAGCCGGAGACGTCTTTTCCTTGAATTCAGGAACCCGCTCTACTGTGACCGGGGACTTGGGGATCACATTGAACACGGATTCAATCGAGGTCGCTGCTTCGTCGATAATAACCTGGTAATCCTTTAGAATCTGCTCCCGACCGGCAGCATCATCTGAATAGTAAAACGTCGGGTCCGAAGACACCGCATTCATCGCCACTTCAAAACCCATGCTCGTGTCCCGTCCTTCTCGGTCGAGGATGGCCAGCATTTCTGTTTGAAGCCGTTGAACTTCCTCAAGGCCAAAGTTGTGTAGCTCTTCTGGCGTGTAATTGGTGGTGGTGAAAAACTTGAGCAATAGGTGATAGAATGCATCCCCATCGGGCATTTTCCAGACGCCGTGGTTGCCTTCGACTTTGGGATCGAGTGCCTCGAAATAAGCGATGAGCGATCGATACGCGGGATAGACAGTTCTTTCGATCTCTTGGCCTGCTGTATGCAGCAACTGATCCTTGTCGTCAGCATCCAATCCTGCCTGGTCTACTTTTTTCTTAAACGCAGTGTAGAGGATGTTCTGTTCAGGGTTTAGAGCAATAAAATTGCGCATCTCTTCAAGGACTTTATCCACTGTGAATTGGGGGGGGAAGATGCCCATTTTTTCTCGGTACTTGAGGCCTTCGATGGTCTGATTGAACTTGATGTCAATAGAGGAAAGACGCTTAATATAATGCTGCGCATCTTCGATACTGTGTATTTGGTGGATTGACTCCATAAACGATGGAAAATTACTTTGTGTGCCAAAAACTTGGTTCACCGGATAGTTGTGAAACCGGAATCGCTCTGCTTCTAGGGCCAGATTCATGAGGGAAAGGGCGATCTCCTTGGACTTTTTGTCTGCTTCGTTCAGGTCTTCATCTTCATAGGAAATGAGCGTTTTGTGGGCTTGGCGCAGTCGCGAGAACAGCTGATCCACAAACGCCATAGAGGCATCGTTTAGCTTTGCGTTGTGACCGTTGATGCCGATTGGCTCTAGGATGCGAAGCGAGCTGAGCGTCTCTGGACTGTCCAGGGCAAATTGGAGTGCGGTTTTTGCGAAAAAAAGATTGATATTAAAGGGTTTGAAATACCAGACGTGGATAAAGAACCCCACACCCAAAAGAATTGCAACCCCAACCAGAATACCAAAGATTTTTAGTAATTTTTTCAAAACGCGCATGTTTGCCTGACCCCTCGAGTTGCTTCCACCATACGCAAGTAATTAATAAAAACAAAGCGAGATCAGATTGAAACAAAGCCTAGTAGGCGGATCTATCAACAGCCAAAGAGCCGCCCGTTACGTAAAGCGGGTGTCCAAACAGGCTGCCCAGAAGTAGATCGGGGTCGGCTTGGGTGTCCGATATCTGTTTGGTCAATCTAAAGACCTGGGCGACGGTCTTGAAATACTGCTGGGTCCCTAAATCGACCCTGTCTGAGGTCTGCAACACGGGACTTTGCTGCAAAGTGACCCAAGGCTAGGTGCTGAAAACACGTATGCCACACATACAAACCATCGCGATGGTTGTCAAAACACGTATGCCACATATACAAACCATCGGGATGGTTCCCAAAACACGTATGCCACATATACAAACCATCGGGATGGTTCCCAAAACACGTATGCCACACATACAAACCATCGCGATGGTTATCAAAACACGTTTGCCAAACATACAAACCATCGGGATGGTTTGTATACGTTAAATATGTGTCAAAAATTACTTCTTGGAGTTATAACCGAGAGAGCGGCGGATTTGTGTGCTTATTTAATGATTGCGCGTCGTAGGGCCGGGGTTTTTCCCCGGCTATGTATGGGTGGTGTTGGGGGACGGCGTGGGATAAATCCACGCCCTTAGTTTTACTCCCACGCGATACAGAGGATGTTATTGGAACTAATGCATTCACAATACTGGTTTGAAATCCATTCTATTGTGTTCGTAGTGCCTGAACTGCCGCAATAGGCACCGTTTCCTGGTTCACCAGTGGTCCATCCGTTGCAACTCAGTGGGTCTCCAATGAATACGCCATGTTCTTCCGAACCAGAATACCATTCAGAATCAAGCACATTTGCTGTGTTCAGCGTTCTTTCCAATCCATCCATCAATGCTGTGATCCAATCATCCGCGATTTCGTTTAGCGGTTCACCAGGCCAACCTCTTAGGGGACGGTCTGTGGGTACATTGTACTTGGTCGGCATGTCTCGGATTTCGTCATTTTCTGCGACCGATATATATGCGCGGATTTGGCTATCAGGTATCTCCATTCCTTCTGGCTTATTGCTTCGACAGATAGCGTCTGCACCGTTTCGCCCTCCCAGGTTACCGTTCTCGACAGGCACTGAGTAAAACAGCACTGGTCCCGTTGTGGTCTGGGAGGTCATGGTGTAGGCGGTCATTAGGTTTTCGGGGGTCGCTGTGTCTCTGACCAGCACATTGATGAAGTATTCAGTGCCTACGTCCAATTCGGTAATATTTATTTCGCTGATGTCAGTGGTCCAACCACTCACTGGGTCGCCGTATTCCAGTGCGTCCTCAGGTGTGCTGATATTGCCGGTCGTTGAGGTAAATACCGCGTAGGATAGTGCGTTCTGGGGCGTGACATGATCGGTTGCCTTGACCCACCCCACTGTCATGCCAGTCGTCGTTACGTTTGAAAGGGTGATGGTTTTGTTGGGACAGATAGGCGGCGTGGTGTCGATACCTTGGCCGATAACGCTCAGCTCGAACGCGCCTTCATCTTCGTCGTTGCTGGCAATGGTTATTGTGGCGCTCTTTAGCCCGACAGTGCTTAATGGATCCAACCTAACCGAAAAGGTCGTGGATCCGTTCGGAACCAACGTCGTCACCACGGGTGGGGTCAGCACAAAATCCGCTGCTTGGTCACCAGAAAGTGAAACGCTCGAAATCTCCAAATTTGCGTTTCCGGTGTTTCTTATAATAAACGCTGCGTCGGCACTGGCTTGATTGCCAGTGCCGTCCATCTCGATTTGGGAAAAATCATATCCCTGGTCGCCATGTGACAAGTTGGTCGTTCCCTGCCAGACTTCAATCTCGCATTCTCCCACGTTCGTTTCTGAGTCCGTGCCGGTATCAGTATCGGTGTCTGTGTCTGTGTCCGTGTCCGTATCAGTATCTGTGTCGGTGTCGGTATCAGTGTCGGTATCAGTGTCCGTATCAGTATCAGTGTCCGTATCAGTATCTGTGTCTGTGTCCGTATCTGTGTCTGTGTCCGTATCTGTGTCTGAGCTTGAATCCGTGTCCGTATCTGAGACCGTGTCCGTATCTGAGACCGTGTCCGTATCTGAGACCGTGTCTGTATCAGTGTCGGTGTCTGAATCTGATGTTCCAGCATCGGGATTATAGTTTGGATTCTCGCGGAGGCATCCGACAGTCGCGATACTCAAAAGTAGTCCAAATATTAAAAACGTTTTAGGGCCTGTCTTCAAATTCGGACCGAGCCAGCGCAGGCAGAAGTGATTTCAGGCGCTTACAAGACGAAGGAGCATACTAGCAGTATGTGACTGAGGAGTGGAAGTGATTGAAATTACTTATGGCAAGCTGGTGATGGG
>JASJCT010000102.1 GCA_030065855.1 Myxococcota bacterium | reverse complement strand
AGGGCAAATGTCGCGATTTTTGCTATTTTTATGCCGGGTAAAGGATCTCCCCCTTGAAAAAGGGGGTTAGGGGGATTTTGACACGTCCAATCGAATTTTACCTTTGAAAACAATTGCTTGGACAATTGAAAATCCCCCTAACCCCCTTTTTCAAGGGGGAATTTGGTATTTTCACCCGACTAACTTCGTTTGACATTGCTCTCTGTATGCCTTATTCGGTGGACGAGCTCGATCGAGGGCCGGGCATCTTCGATGCCGAACCCTTGGCCTGCTAGTGTTTTCTCGTACACAGCCGTGTGCAGATCGGTAAAGCCTTCGGTAAATTCGACTTCTTCGCCGTCGATCTCAATCGACCGGTACGTGGTCTTACCGCGCTGTACAGCTGCGCGCGGCAGGTCTTGAAAGTCCACGGACAAGAGCCACTGCACATCTGCGCGCTTCAGCGTCAATGTACCGCCTATTCGACGCGGCCCCCGGGTGTGAACGTCGACCTGGTCTGCCGGGCCAAACAACCACAACAGTAAATCAAAAAAGTGCACCCCGATGTTCATGGCCACGCCGCCCGAGCGCTCCTCAATGCCCTTCCACGATACGTCGTACCAATTGCCGCGACCAGTGACGTAGGTCAGCACCACATGGCGCCGCTTATCCCGGTCGTCCCGCTCCAGTCGCTCCTTAAGTGCTGTCACGGCCGGGTGCACCCTGAGCTGCAGCACCGTGTTGATGCGCCTGCCAGACTCCTCCTCTAATTTGGCCAGATAGTCGAGGTTCCACGGCTTAATCACCAGGGGCTTCTCGCAAATGGCATGGGCATCGAGGCGAAGGGCCAGGCGGACGTGCGCGTCGTGTAGGTAATTGGGCGAGCAAATGCTGATGTAATCCACCCGATCCGCTTGGGATTTGCGCCGAAGCTTTTCCAAATGCCGGTCAAACCGCTCGATTTCTGGAAAGTATCGCGCGTCCGTAAAGTACTGATCGAGCACACCGACCGAATCATGCGGATCAGCAGCAGCTACCAGACGATTGCCAGTATCGCGAATCGCCTTGAGGTGCCGAGGGGCCACATATCCAGCTGCACCGATGATGGCAAAATTGCTGGTCAAGTGAGCGCCTGGATCACTGTATGAATGACCCGTTCCTGAGCTGTTTCTCCGAGCAGTGGGTCCATTGGTAGGGCCAGGGCCTCCTCTGCTGCACGCTCGCTCTCGGGAAAATCGCCTCTGTTGTAGCCGAGGTGCGCAAAGCAGGGCTGTAAATGCAGGGGATGGGGATAGTACACGGCACACCCGATACCATTTTGCGTCAATGCCTGCCTGACCCGATCTCGCTTCGGCGTTTTGATGCGAATAACATACTGATTGAATACATGGCGCTGCTGGGGAACTTCCTGTGGCAAGACGAGACCATCGACAATGCCGAGCCCAGCCCGGTATCTTTGGGCCACACTGCGCCTGCCCGCTTCCCAGTCCAGCACGTGGGGCAATTTTGCCGACAGCCACCCAGCTTGGAGTGCGTCGAGTCGAAAGTTGCCACCCACGAGGTCGTGGCAGTACTTTGTTTGAGATCCGTGCTGTCGCAGCATCTGAATTTTTTTTGCCAATGCCGCGTTATTGGTCAGGACTGCGCCCGCATCGCCAAGCGCCCCCAGGTTCTTTGCTGGAAAGAACGAAAGCGCACTGAGACGCCCCAGAGACCCAGCCTTGTATCGCTTGTAGGTGGCGCCCAGGGCTTGGGCAGCGTCCTCAAGTACCCAGAGACCGCGCGCCTCTGCGATTTCGAGAATGGGATCCATATCAGCGCATTGACCAAACAGGTGCACCGGGATGATGCCGACCGTGCGATCCGTGATAACTGCGCCAATCCCAGCTGGATCGATATTAAATGTCACGGGATCGATGTCTGCAAACACGGGCCGAGCGCCCAACCGTGCAATACAGCCTGCTGTGGAAAAAAACGTATACGGCGTGGTGATGATCTCATCGCCGGGTCTTACATCGAGCGCCATCATGCCTGCGAGCAAGGCGTCTGTGCCCGAGCTCACACCAACGGCGAATTTGCATCCCACATGGGCAGCAAGGTCTGCTTCGAATTGCTCGACCGCCGGGCCTAGGATGAACCGACCGCTCGCTAGGGTATGGGCGAGCACCTGCTTTAACGCTTCGGCTATGGGCGCGTGCAATCGCACCAAATCGAGCATTGGAACAAGCGTCATGTCAGCGATACTGTTTCACTGTCCAGTCGATACATATCCTGGCAACTGGCACAAGCCAGGTGCTCGGGCAGGCGCTCACCACATCGACACACCCAGCCCATCTGCACAGCTGGATTGCCCACCACCAATGCATGTGGCTTCACATCGCGGGTCACCACAGCACCCGCGCCGACAAAGGCGAATTCGCCGATGGTGTTGCCACAGACAATCGTTGCGTTGGCTCCGATGGTGGCACCGCGCTTGACAAGAGTAGGTGCGAAGTGGTCTTTCCGCTCAATATGGGCACGGGGGGTAGAGACGTTGGTAAATACCATTGACGGGCCGAGAAAGACGTCATCCTCGATTTCAACTGACGCGTATACAGAGACATTGTTCTGAATTTTGACTCGGTTGCCGATAATGACCCGGGATCCTATGAACACACCTTGTGCCAACATGCAGTTCTCTCCAATGCGACAGTGGGGCATGAGATGGGAGAAGTGCCAGATGCTGGTACCTTGGCCAATGGTGCACGGCGTATCGACAACCGCGGTCTCGTGGATAAAAACGTCGGTCAACTGTCGGCCTTTGGAGAGCCATACGCTTTGGCCCCCTCCCCGGCCCTCCCCCGGTGGACAATTGGACGCTGGGGGAGGGGGGTCCCCTCTTTACAACTTATAAACATTCTCTTTCGATATGCCCCTCCTGGCAAAGGCATTGCGGCAGTCGAGAATAAGGGGCGACTTGTCGGCGATGGTTTTGTAATCAAACGCGTCGTGATCTGTTACTAGCAAGGCAGCGTCAAAGCTGCTGAGCGCATCGCCGTCGATCGGCGACGACTGAACCACGTTCCCCAGAATCGAGACAAAGCTATCAGCATGGGGGTCGTTGAACTCCACCCACGCTCCTTTTTGGCGGAGTAAGCGGTAGATTTCGAGCCCAGGAGATTCCCTGAGATCCCCCACATTGGCCTTGTACGCCATGCCGAGAATCATTACGCGCGACCCCTTAAGCGACTTTTCCCGGTCGTTGAGCAAGTCAGCGAGCTTGGCCAGGACGAATCGGGGCATGTTACCGTTGATGTCCGTGGCCAATTCAATAAACCGATTGTAGAAATCAACTGCCTTGGCCTTCCAAGACATGTACATGGGATCGAGCGGGATACAGTGCCCGCCAATGCCCGGTCCTGGAAAAAAAGGCATATACCCGAACGGCTTGGTAGATGCTGCTTCGATAACGTTCCAAATATCGATATCCAGGCGGTCGCACATGAGCATGAACTCGTTGACAAGACCGATATTTACGGCCCGAAAGGTGTTCTCGAGTAGTTTGACGGTCTCGGCCTCTCTGGCAGAGCCTACAGCATGAACGCGATCCACAACCGCGCTGTAAAGAGCCTTTGCCACCTCAGTGCAGGCCGGCGTCACCCCGCCTAATACCTTGGGGGTGTTCTTGGTCTGCCATTTGGTATTGCCCGGATCCACGCGCTCGGGCGAGAAGGCCACAAATACGGTCTCTCCCACCTTGAGCCCACACTCGGTTTGCAGCCGTTCGGCAATGAGCTCCTCGGTCGTGCCGGGATAGGTGGTTGACTCAAGCACCACTAGCTTTCCCGGGCCCATGCTTGGAATAACCCGATCCACGGCATCGGTGATACAGGTAATATCCGGTTCTTTTGTCTTGCGCAGGGGGGTGGGCACGCAAATCGAGATGCAATCCGCATCCTTTACCGCTGCGTACTCCCCGCTGGCTCGAATACGGCCGCTCGCCACTAATGGCGCAAGCCGCTCGGTCGGCACGTCCCCCACATGGGAGTTGCCCAGATTGACCCCTTCGACCACTTGTGTATCGATATCCACACCGATCACGGAGAAGCCAGACTGTGCCATCTCAACTGCCAAGGGCAACCCAACGTAGCCCAGGCCGATAACCGCCACAGTGGCGTCTTTGATATTGATTTTTCCGATCAGGGTTTCTTTCATCGTTGCACTTGAAACGTAATCAGATGCCACAAATTCGGGCTGGGTAAATGTTGACGGCGCATATTCCTGTTTGTTGTACGCCACTTTATCAAAGGACGATCTTGCAAACCCGGACTGGGCAAGTGGCGTCGCTTTTTTTTTGTCATCTGTCACAGGTTTTCCCGATACCAATCGATTGCCCAAGCCAGTCCCTCCAATGGGTCGAGCTCGGGGGCAAAACATAGCATTTGCTTGGCTTTTTCGATATTCGCCTGGCTGTGCATCACATCCCCAGGCCTTTTGGGTTCGTATTTCGGCTGTATATCGCTCTTAAGCAGCGCGCCCATCTTTTCCACTAAATCGTTAATGGACACGCGCCCCCCGCACCCCAGATTGAATACCTGGCCATTGGCCTCGGACTCGGCTTTGGCGGCGAGCAACAGGCCCCGCACCACATCGCTGACATGAATAAAATCCCGGGTTTGGGTGCCGTCTCCATAGATAATCGGCTGCTTGCCCAACAGAAAGCGCTTGAGCAGCTTGGGAATGGCCGCAGCATACAGGCTCTCAGGATCCTGGTTTGGGCCAAAGACGTTAAAAAATCGCAACGAGACCCCTTGAACACCGTAAATCTGGTTAAAAAGGGCGATGTACTGCTCGCCCATGAGCTTGTGGAGCGCATAGGGAGACGCTGGTGCCGGAGGCGATGATTCGCTCGCTGGCAGGTCGGGATCATCTCCGTAAATCGCCGCTGATGATGCAAAAACAATCCGCCGGACCTGGGCGTCCCGGGCTGCTACAAGGATATTGTGGGTGGCTGTTACATTGTGTGCGTGGGCCAGGTTGGGATCTTCGACCGACCAGGGTACTGAAGTGAGGGCTGCGAGATGGAAGATGCTGTCTACGCCCGTTGCCACATCTCTGCACAGGGCTGCATCCCGCAGGTCTCCCTCAACAAACTTTATTTTGTCTTTCAGAGGAGCGATGTTTTTCTCTTTGCCAGAAAGAAAATTGTCAACACCGACCACGCGATAGCCGCGGTCAACGAGATGGGCCACCAAGTTGGACCCGATAAATCCAGCCGCGCCAGTAACGAGATAGGTTAAATCAGCCACAGTTGCGCCTCGTTGATTTTGTATTTCTCTTTAATATCGGAAATACTGATCTGCTCACAGGGAATTGCCCTGTCATATTCGACATCATTAATATCATCTATCACCCTGACGCCCTTATGTTTTTCCCCTTGTCGCTCTGGGTCGAAAATGCCGACGACCTCGAGGTTCTCGATACGCTCGATGACATCGAGGACCATATTTGCGATATCATTGAAACCCAATAGCAAGACCTGTTTGACACCAGTATCGGCCAATTGCTGAAGGCTGTATCGCAACCGCTCGATCGCCCGGCTGTATTCCCGCCAGGTCCGGGCGGCAAAGCGCAGGGTAAGCCCGCTTTTTTGGGCAATACCGCTCGGCGTAAGTATATATAAATAACCGAGTTTATTTGGATTTCTCGACACATTGCGCAGCTTCAGGGATCCCTTCTCAACGAGCCTTTTGAGCAGGTAATTGACCTTAGCCAGGTTGAGCCCGGTCGCCTTTGACAGTTCTCGTTGGGTAGCGTTGCTGTTGACGGCAATTGCATCCAGCACTGAGAGCATCTGTACTTCTTCAGGAGATATCTGGGTCTGGATCGGCAAGATCAGGAGGGGTCGGGCAGGCTCCGCCCCCTTCGGTTACATTGCGCAGCCGATGTGAACGGATACACCTGTACTGGCCTACTTTCCACTGCGTTTAAAAGTTAAACGTTACCTTGACGTAGCACGCAAACCCCGAGTGTGCCAGAAAAAAAAGCACAAAAATAAAATCCGCCAACCGTCGCAGGCGCGCATCGCGATGCGCCTGGTTGCAGATATAGCCGGGCGGGTTTTCGTGTTAAAATATAGTTCATGATCCTCGATTGCCCTGGATGTCACTGCGCCTACGACGTGTCCAGCTATAAAGAGGGCCAACGATTGCGGTGTCAGTGCGGGCAAATCCTCGTGGTTCCGGGCCAGGCAAGCCACGCACAGACCGTGCGAACCATTCATTGCGCCAACTGTGGCGGACAGCTAAAAAAAGGGGATCCCAACTGCCCTTACTGCGGCGCCCTGGTCGATCTGACCCATGCCGCGCTCACCGCCTATTGCCCGGCGTGCCTGTCCATGTCCAAAGCCGGGGCCAAATTCTGCTCTGGCTGCGGAAAACCACTGGTCCAGAAGCTCGATGCACCGTCAGAGGCAGCACAGACCTGCCCCCATTGCCAGGTACAGATGCGAAACCGCCAACTCGGCGATCGCCATGCCCTGGAATGCCCCATGTGCTGCGGTCTTTTTATCGACGTCCACGTGCTCGACCACTGGGTTGAGCAATTGGAAAAACAGCCCCACACCCCGGTCAGACCACCTGGTACAGAACCTGAAAGAGCACTGCTAACCGCTCAACCAGTAATATACGTCAAATGCCCCATTTGCGGTACAGTGATGAATCGCCTCAACTTTGGGCGTATCTCAGGGGTCATTGTGGACTATTGTCGCGAGCACGGCTACTGGCTCGATAATGGAGAGCTGGAAAAGATAGCCAAATGGGTCACCACCGGTGGGCTTGCCAAACAACGCACCCGGGCAGCTGAAGAAGAAAAGGCAAAAAAAAATCGGCTACCAATGACCGACCCGATGGCCAACCCAATGACCGGCGATTCGCCCGATCTCTTTGGCAGGTCTGCTAGCACGTCAGTGGGCAAGGGCGTTCTAGAAGTGATCTTCAAACTATTTGGCTAGGGCTGCCTGAATACAGGCCTCAGCCTCGAGTATGGAGGTGCCGCAGATCGGGGTGTTAACTTTCATATTTGTAAGATTTACCAGGGTATAGGTGCCGCACCCTGGGACGATCAGGGTCGTTTCAAAATCCTTCACCACCTGGTTTGCAGGATCAGTGCGAAAGGCAGGAAAATTGTACTCCCCGACCCAGAACTGGAGATATCCAGCTGAAAACGCCACCTGCACCACATCAATAATGACTACCCCGTATTCCTTATATTTTTGGGATAGCTCGACGAGCTTTGGGATTTGCTGTTGGGAGGTGACACACCCGTCAACAGCGATGCGCATTAAAAGCAGATCGTAATCCTTTGCAAACTCGCAGACCTCCATCTGATCGTCGTTTTTATCCCAAAACAGGTAGTTTCGGATGACCGAATGCAGGGCAAAATTGTCATTTGATGGGGGATATGCCTCACACATATCTTCAATTTCGCCCCCGTCTTCCTGGCCCCCATCCAGGCTCGAGTCGCTGCCCGTATCACTCTCCGTGTCCGTGCCCGTATCGGTCCCCGTATCGGTGTCGATCCCAGCGTCCATTTCAGAGCCGGTGTCGACATCTGAGCTGCTGTCAGAGGAAGATGCGGTCTCGGTATCAGCGCCAGTCCCAGAATCCCCGGATGAGCCGCCGCATCCCAAGGGGCTGTACAATAAAGAGATGAGATACCCAGTCAATAATGGGACTCTCTGCTTGTATATTCCACACAGCATAAAATAAGCCCTCCTAAATGCATATTTTTGCAGGTCAACGCGTGGATGTCCATTTGAAAATCATTCCGCCCGAGATACAATTATTTAATATATGCATACAATCGTCCGATTAAATCAATCAGGACTGTAAAACGATGGACGATCAAACACGAGCCCTTGTAACGCGCAAATACCGCATCATCAATCAACTGGAAGATGTTTGGTTCGGCAGCGTTTATGAAGCTCGGAGAGCTGCTAACGGCCGCAGGGTTATCCTTAAGGTGATGCACCGCAGGTTGGCCGCGGAAACCAGACTAGCAAATCAAATCTACAACGGCCTGAAAAAGGCAAGCCATATTGCACATCCCAATCTCGCACGACTCATTTCAATTGACAAAACACCTAAGAACGTCGTGTTTTTTTCCCGGGAATATCTAACTGGCGCACCGCTTAAGAACACATTGGCAAGTGGCGGCAAATTGCCTGTTGTATTGGCACTCGATGTGCTGAGCCAGACACTCGCCGCCCTGCGCGCCATTCACAAACGAGGCCTGATCCACGGCCATTTGAATCCAGAGAGCATCTTCCTAACAGGGTCGGAAAATAAAAAAAATATAGTAAAATTGATAAATTATGGAATGCTCGACATTCAGGAGCTGGTCCGCTGTACCGATATTGCCAAGAACTACATGTCTCCAGAGCAGGCCCTGGGGGAAGGGGGCATCGACATTCGTACGGACATTTTCGCTGCCGGCACCATTCTGTACGAGCTGCTCAGTGGAAAACAGGCCTACGAAGCAGATGAAAACGAAGATGTATCACTCAAAATTGCTCTAAAACCACCGCCACCTCTGACGCAAGCCGTCGAGGATCTATCCCCTCAGGTCGTGTCGCTGGTTGAAAAAGCAATGGCAAGTGACGCCAAAGGTCGCTATGTCGACGCAACCGCGTTGATGGAAGATATTGACGCCTGCTGCAAAACCCTATCGAAAGATGGACCCATTTCAGTTGGCGCGGCCAAGACCCTATCGGCAACGATTCACGGGGTACCGCGCCCTCGCGTGTTAAAAAAGCCCTCAAAAATGCCCCCCCTTCCCAAACCCGGCATCCGTGACGCTGCCCCACCGGCCCGCTTGCACCACATGTCTGAACTGTTCGAGGATTCCGGTAAGCAAACTAAACCAGACCAAGCGCCAGACCCAGCGGCTCCAAGGTCGGAAAAATGGCCAGAAGGATCGGACATTGGCACCCACGAGATCATGTTGCCGATTGAGCAGGCGCCTTTGCCGCGTGGGAACGTTCCCGAAACCGTTCCGGAAGGGGATTTGGAAGCGGTGGCCAAGAACTTAGTGCCGTCAATGGAAGAGCTAATGGCCGAAGACGTGGATCAGCCACCAGGCCTGCTAGTATCCCGAGCATCTAAGATCATCGCGATTTGGAAGGCCCTGTGCGCAGTTGTGCTGGGAGCAAAACACAAGCTCTTTGAAACGGGCAAAGAACTGGGGCCACGCATCAGCAGTGCAGTGCCGAAAAACGCGTTGCCAAGCGCCAAAGCTGCATTGGCCTCAGGCATCGTATCAGTATCGCGCCTGCTCAACACCAAACAAAGGCGCATCATCGCGGGTGTGGGTGCGATGCTCCTGGTATGTTTGCTAATGGTCATCCTTTTGTGGCCTGGATCGCGCCAGCCAGCAACAGAACCGTTAACGCATGTAACCCAAGCGGGCCTGCTGAAGAATGCCCCCCCCCCTGCAACAGCTACCCGACCCCCGCCCAGTCCCGGTTCCCCCCCATCCAGCGACACTCAGCATCAGCCAGATCCAGCAGCGGCAGGCGTGGATCAAGGCAATGCCGCAAATGTCACGCCCCAGACAACCTCAAAGACAGATGATACAGATGAGTACCAAGCAAAGGCTGCACTAAAATCGGCAAAGACAGGAAAGAAGGCAGCCGCTCGCCGCAAATGGCGAAAACCAAAGTGGTCAAAGAAAAAATTCAAAAAGAAGTCAAAGAAGACGGGCAAGCATAAAAAGGATACCAACGCGATTGGAAACTGGGCGACAAATCCCTTTGCAAATCAATAGGAGACGCGACATGAGGAAAAGAGTGGCGATCTCACTTGCAACGGCCGTAATGGGGCTGCTAATCGTGTCCGCAGCCCAAGCAAAAAAAAAGAAACCAGCGTTAAAATGCCCACCCATCCCCGAAGATACGACTGCCGCATCAGATGTGGCAGGTGAGCTGTTCGATCTGGGCGAGCAATTTTTAGAAAGACGGCGCTTTGAAGCAGCAGTGACCAAATTCCTGTGCTCGGCCAAGGCAAAAGATCACATCAATACCACCCTTAATATCGCGCAAGCAGCGAGATATATTAAAAAAAAGAAGCGGCTGTTAAAACTCTTTAGGCAGTTTATGGAAGAAAATCCCGGCACGATTACCTCAAGGGCATTGGGCAAACTCACGGAGATTATCGAAGGGGAAATGCCTAAGAACAGGCGTTCAAGGTAAAGAGAACCTCATCTAAGGCGCTTAACGCACCGTTCTCAAATTGATCCAGGTCTTGATCGAGCTTTCTGAGTGCTTTTTTAAGACACTTTACCGTCTGCCGATAATGGGCGCGGGTCATCTGCCCTGGTTCATTGTGCTGCTCACAGGCATTTGTCCGCACTTGAATCCACTGATCGGCAAAGGCGTTCAGGTTCGATACAATCCGCTCCGCGTGTGCTGCGTCCAGCTCTTTTTGATACACCTTTACCGGCAGGTCGAGCCGTTCCAATCTATCTTCGTCCCACACGCGGCTGAGCTGGGATCCAAACCTCTCGCAGTTCTCGATCTTATGTTTACGAGGCGTTGTTTTCCGCTTCTGCTGGGGTTTACCTCCGCATCCAGTGATGCAGATGACAAAACCGAGGATCATCAAACTCGCCCGTTTCATCTTAGATAAAAGATACCCCAATTCCTTAAATGCGCACGCAAGGACAACACAACAAAATCACTACATTATGATTGATGGCATGCTGCTATTGATATATAATTTATTCTTATGATCTTTAAGTAAAAAGGGCGAGATAAACCCAATTGCATTGCTAATCGTTAATTAAAAGGAGCATTTAATGAACATTAAACCAAAATTATTCATTTCTCTATTATTCTTAACATGTTGTGCCTGTGAAGGTGAACGGCCGGCCGAGTCTTCGTCCATTGATACCAGTGCAGATGCAGATACAGATGCAGATACGGATACAGACACGGATGGCGATACCGATACCGATGGCGATGCTGATTCAGATACCGATGGCGATGCTGATTCAGATACCGATACCGATGCCGACACTGACACTGATTCGGATACTGACACTGACTCGGATACTGACGTCGACACAGACACGGGGTGTGTGGATGCGGACAATGATAATTGGTGCGAAGACTTTGATTGCGACGATACCAATCCAGATGTCAATCCCGGCCAAGAAGAGATCTTGGACAATGGCATTGATGACGATTGCGACGGCTTGACAGACGAAGAGGACGAAGAGCCAGACCCGATTAAGACCTCATTTATTTGGATAGCCAACTCTGCCCAGGGCACCGTGTCCAAAGTCAATACCCGCACGCTCGTAGAATTCGGGCGATACTGGGTTAGGCCGGACAATAAAGGCAGTCCCTCCCGCACATCCGTGAATTTGAACGGAGATGTGGTGGTAGCATCGCGAAGTGGCGGGATTACCATGTTTCGCTCAGACAGAACAAAGTGCTTGGACACCAACGGCACGCCCGGCATTCAGACCTCCACTGGCCCCAATAACATCCTCGATTGGGATCAAGAGGAGTGCCGCGTATGGCACGCCCCGTTTCCCAACTACACGAGCATGCGGCCCGTGGCGTGGACTTCGGGCAATCTCAACGAGGAAACCGGGCAATGGGAAAATGCCAAGGTATGGACCAGCGGCAATACTGAGATATCGGGATCCATGGAGATCCTTCTCCTAAACGGCGATACCGGTGCAGTGGAGCAAACCATTCCCATTCCCGAGGCACCCCTGCCCCTTAAATACGGGGGATACGGCGCTGTGGTGGATACCAGAAACAACCTATGGATGGTACAGATTGAAAAAAACCTGCTTATCAAGGTGAGCTTTATCGATTTTTCCTATAAGACCTGGAACGTGCCTGAGCGGGCCTATGGCATTGCGTTCGACAGCAACGGACGGGTGTGGACGTGTAACCATCACGTCAGTCGATTCGATCCTCTCACCGAGACCTGGGAAACCGCGCTTATCGATGACCAAGGAAATATTTACAAGGGCGGCTGTATGACAGATGGGGAAGATATTTTATGGCAATCCAGCGGCGATACACTCTACGCCATCGACGTCAATACCTTAGCGATACTCGACACAATTGTATTGCCAGAGGGTGACCAGTGGGGCGTGGCCATTGACTTTGACGGGTATGTCTGGTCGATCCCCAGGTATGGAGAGCGGGCCTATCGGGTTGATCCCACGGACCACTCTTACGAGACTGTCGAGGGGTTTGTCGAAGCCTATACCTACAGCGACATGACCGGGTTCTCCCTCGACATGGTCGTCATCACGTCTGAATTGGATCGCTTTTAATCAAAGGGACGCATCGCGTATAGCGGGCGTTTCGCAAAACGCCCCTACGTCCAGCGCTGTGGACAGGGCCGCGATTACAGGTCCGTCTCCAACTCCCGTCGTCAACGCCGCCATGACAATCTTTGACATTTAATGCTATAATGAATATGTTCTTCGTTATAATAGGAGGCACGCTATGAATGTCTCGCTGACACCAGCTCTGGAAAAAATAGTTCAGGAAAAAGTAAGTTCCGGGATGTACAATTCGGCAAGTGAGGTTATCCGTGAGGCCCTAAGGATGATGGTGGAGAATGATAAATTGCAGCTCGCCAAGCTCAAAGCGCTGCGTGAAGAAATCGACATAGGCATCCGCGAGGCTGATCAAGGCCTATTCGAGGAATACGACGCAGACACTGCTCATCAGATTCTCGATCGCATCAAATCCAGAAGAAAGTAGCCGGATGAAAAAATTTCGACTTATTCCATCCGCGCATCGGGATTTGGAAGAAATACACGACTACATCGCAATGGATAGCCCAAATGCTGCAGATGATTTCATCGCTCTATTAATCGATAAATTCAAACTACTTTCCTCTCAGCCTGAGATGGGTCGTCAGCGTCCAGAGCTTCAAGAGGGAATTCGTAGCCTACCGGTTAAAACATATAATATTTACTACCGAATTATTGGTGACTCCGTTGAGATTCTTCGAGTCCTCAGTGGATATCAGGACATCTCAAGACTTTTTCATTGAAAAGCGTATTCGCCGATATGCCTTGTTTCGCGAAACGCCCCTACGTCAAGCGCTGTTCCTCGGGGTGCAGGCGGGCAGCAACACGAGCGCTGTGGCCAGGGCCGCAATCACGCCGACGAGGATGATAAGCCCCATATCTGCCATGGCGCGGGTCTGTGCCAGGGTGAGCACGCCAAAGGCAGCCAGTGTGGTCAATGCCGAGGCGAACACAGCAGTCGCGGTTCGGGCGCCAGCACCTGGATGGCCAGACCTCATGAAGATGCCGTAATCAATGCCGAGCCCCATCACCAGTACCAATCCAGCAGACGCCACTGGTGTGAGCGCCCGGCCGGTATAACCAAACACCCCAAGGGCCGCGACCATGCCGAAAATGGCGGGCAGGGATGCGTAAAAACCATAGGCTGGGGATCGCTCACTTATGGATACCAATAAAAATGCCGCGCAGAGCCACGTCGCCAGCATGATGATGAGCTCGCGCTGCAACGTGCGCAGGTTGTCCTGGGCCTCGAGGCGCTCTGATATTAACGCGCATCCAGCCACCTGGGCAGCTATCGACGAGAGCTTGGCGATCGCACCGTCATCTGCCGCGCGCACCCAGGTCAACACATAGTGCTGCCCCCCGGCTTGACCCACAGCGTCATCAATAATCTCTGCCAGCGCGGTGTCGCGGTAGGTCGTAGGATCAATCGCCGGCATCTCAACAGACGCTCTGAACGCGGCAACATACTCAGGTGTAAACCCTGCAGACAGGAATAATTGCTTCAGATCCAGTTGTTCACTTTCTTCAAACAACTGCCTCACAGCCCCAAGCGATGCGGCCTGTGTCCCCATACTCGGAACAAACGGACTGACAGAGACGATATCTCTAGCATAAATATCTTGGGCGAGTAGATGGCGATATAGGGCATCGTTGGCCTGGAGCGCTGCTTCAAGGCTCGGGCCTGTGGCCACCAGCAACACCCGGCTCGCGAGCCCGGGAAAGAGGGTTTTTAAAACGGCTTCCCGTTGCGCAAGGCCTGGGTCTGTATTTTTCAAATCTCTGGGGTCGCCGGACAGGGACACGCGACTGGCCCCGATGAGACCCAGGACCAAGAGGGTGAGAAACCCAAGGGAGATCGCAATCGCAGTGCCTTTGGACACAGGCCGAACAACCCCAGAGCCAACCCACTTGGTCGCGAGCACTGCCCTGGGCTTTTTAACCCGCGCACCCAGGAGAAAAGTATGGAACACAGGCAGCACATACAGGGTCGCGGCCATGGCCACAGGCACAGAGATGGCTGAAAATATGGCGAGCTGGCGAATGCCGGTAAAGTTGGAAAAGGCAATCAAAATAAACGCGGCAAAGGTGGTGAGGCAACCGAGAACCACAGGGCGGGTAACAGCCCCAAGGGCCCGGGTCATGCGCTCTGTTGTATCATTTCCAGGCTCAGTTGTGCCCCGGTGCAGTAGGTGAATGGCATAGTCCACGCTGATGCCCGTAACTGCTGCGGCAAATCCCAGGGTCAAGGCATGCAGGTGCACACCAGCCAGACCCAGGACGCCAATTGCCGCACCCATGCCGATCCCTCCGGGGAGCAAGGCCGCAGGTAGCAACCGTATATTTCGAAAGAACGCCCAAAAAACGAGCAGCACCAGGACAATCGTAAGGATCACGGTCATCCGGACGTCCGCGCGAATCGCCCGCGCACTCGATACCACGTAATGCACACCCCCGAGTGCGATAGATGATAGGTCTGGCATGCCCCCCTGATGGATGGCAGCCCGCACGTGCTCGTCCAGGTCGGCGATAAACCCCTCGGCCCGGCTGACGTCGAGAGGGTTGAAGTCGATTTCCAAAACCACCAGGCTGTAGCGTTGATCTGCCGACACCAAGTGCCCCTGATCGATACGCGCCCCAAGCGCCTGTCCTGCGATTTCGAGATGTTGCAGTGCTTCTTGGGCCAAGCCAAGGGGATCCTTTAGCAGGTAGGGTTGCATCACCATGGCCTCTGGAACAGCAAGGCGTTTTTTTAACCTTTGAAGTTTCTTTTCAATGGATAGGGCAGTTAATGAGGCCCCCTCCCACTTGTACAGTCGAGGGGCGTGGCTCAAGATGACCTCTGCTGCGCGCCTCGCTGTTGCCGGGTCCACCTGACCGACAACCGTGCGTACCCCATCGAGCCCCTTGAGGGTATGTGTCAGCTCATCGACAATGCCATGGCGCTGTTCTATGTCACCATCATCCGGACCCAGGATCACCACCACCTTTTCCATGAGGCCTGCTTGACGTGCCAAGGTCAACAGGGACCGTTGGCTGTCTGATGCCTCAGGCAAAAGGGCGGTGATATCCTCGACCACGTCAATGCGGATAGCACCGGCAATACAAATGCCCAGCACCACAACGACAAAGCCAATGGCGACAACAGGGCGATGGATGAATGCGTGGTTGCGCACGAGATAGGATCCCTAAAACGAGAGGTGGACCTTTGCGAGATTGGGATCCGGGTCAGGAAATGTCCAGTTGAGGACTGCCTGGGCCAAGCAGGCCCCTGCCTCTTTTTGAGCAACATCATCTGATGCCGCGCCGGCTGAGAGCACCATTCCACCCTTGCCCACGTAAAGTGTAACATGCACGCCCTTGGTCTGGCCCAAGCACTGCTTCACATTAGCCCGGTGTTGACGAACCACCTTTTGCACCCGCGGGCCCTCCCAGACGAGGGGATCCGGGTGATCGTAGGGTGCCTCAAACACGAGCCGTTTGGAAACGTGGGCAATACCGCTTCCCTGACGCTCAAAAGTAAACCCTTGGATGCACCGTAGCATACACATCTCTGCATCGAGAGATCCCAAATCTGAATCTCGGATATATACCTCAACCACCCGGTTGCCTTGCCCCACCTGGATGGCAAATGCCACAGTGCCCGCGATCTCTTCCAAGTCCTCGATGACTTGGTTGTAACAGTCATGGAGGCCGTCCATGTTTTTGGAAAACACAGCATCCACCTCACCTTGAGGCACGGTTGCGAGCAGTCCGTCCACCTCGCCGGTTTGGGTGTGGTGTGAAGCCTTTTCCTCGGTAGCAGCAGGGGGCAGGTTCGCACTGTGAACACCAGCTTCAGGTGAACCAGCGCCACATCCGAGGTAAATGATTGAAAGCATCCCAAAACAAGAAAAAAGTCCCCCGAAATACAAACTAAACCGCATTTTTCTCTCCGGCAAAGGGTCGATGCGACCGGCTGACCACACCCCACTTTAGCGGTCTAAAGTCCGGGCTTCAACCTTTTGGGATGGTTACGAGAATACCAATCGATTCAAAAGAATCGGCAGGAGGTTTTCGGTTGGGGTAGATGTCTGTCCTGGCGTGGCACATCCGCACGCGGCGTCATCGTTGTCATATGCGTCTGAGTCGCTGTCTGAATCTGCATCGCTATCTGAATCTGCATCGCTGTCTGAATCCGAGTCGGTGTCTGAGTCCGTATCACTATCTGAGTCCGAGTCGCTGTCTGAATCCGTATCGGTGTCTGAATCCGAGTCGGTGTCTGAATCCGAGTCGGTGTCTGAGTCCGTATCGGTGTCTGAGTCCGAGTCGGTGTCTGAATCCGTGCCCGTATCCGTGTCTGTTTCCGAATCTGTATCGATCTCGCCTTCGTAGAACACCGCACTCGTTGGGCCCCAATTGCCGTCCTGGTCCTGACCGCGAACAAAGACGATGTGTCTGCCCCGATCCAGGTCCCTGCCGTCGATGGTAGCCTTTACATCCTCGGTCTCCTCGTCAAAGTCGCCGTCCACAGCAGTCATTGGAAAGGCAATGGCCCCAGCGTCCCATGGGGGAACGTCGATATAGTATTCGGCAGCTGCGATGTCCTGGGTCGGCTCGGTCCCATTGTCGTTGTTATATCTGGAATCGGTCACGGTTGCGGTCAGTTCTGCTTCCTCCACGGTGACGTCCAGGGTGTCAGGTCCCTTTGGCACCATGTAGGGCGCGCCACACGCCTTTGCCCCATAGAACAACGCATCGATGTTGTCTGGAGAGATGCTGTTCTCAAACGTATTGCAGTCGACAAAGAATCCGCTTGAGCATTCCCAAAGATAGGAGGCGATACCAAACTCCGCGTAGGCATAATCCAGGGTAGAGCCGTCCATTTTGTACATTCCAGGTGCCTGATCCGGTTCGTACCCATTGAAATATGAAAATTTTCGGCCCAACGTGCGCATTTCGTCCGAGTTGGCTGGTGTCACGTTTTGGTAGCTCCACGCCCACAGGACCAGCTCCAGGCCACCGTGAATGTCGATAAAGATACCCGTGGTCTCAGGCGGCCCCCCTTGGTTGGGATCGCTGCCGTTGAAATCCTCGATCACGGTCTCCATGTACGCCTTGATTGCCTGGGTCTCTGGCTCGGATCCCGGATCCGCGCCCCGGTACATGTCGTCGCATGGATCCCCACTGGAGGCCCCGTTGGTAGCCGCCCACTTGTAGTCAAAGTTGCGGTTGAGATCCACGCCGAAGTCACCGTTTGAACATTCGCTGTTGTTCGTGTTTTTCCGCCAGGACTGGCCGGCTTCGGCCTTTTTTCGACCGTCTGGATTGGCCTGTAGCACCAGGTGTATCTCGTGGTGATCCAGGATCCACGTGGCGTCTGGGTCCTGGTCGTAATTATCGATGAGATGCTCGGCAAATCGGGTGGCAATTTCAGCGGTCACGTACTCGCGGCCATGGATCCCACCGAGAATGAAAAACGCCGGTTTTTTCTTCTCGATCTCAAGATTGGTCAGGCGCAAGACCATCATATCGTAGCCCCCGCTGCCGTCGGTTTTTTTCCAAGAATCGCCAATGTCGATCCATTGGGCCAGAGTGGGATTGTCCTGGACCATCTGCACTGCCGTGTCAAAGGTCTCCTCCACGGTTCTGTAGCAGGGATAGCCCGGTATACCCCGGGTGGTTTCCAGGTTTGACCGGCCGTGAAACAAGTCGTACGCCGGATATGCTTCGATGCTATACCCCTGGCGCTCCAAGTCAAAGCGGTCGGACAACGTAACCAATACGATTAAATATCCTTCATCCTTGTGGATCTCTGGAGCAAAGAGCCCGCTCGATCTGGCAGTGTGATAGGCGGTTTTTAAATCGGGATAATACGCCTTTACAAAGACCTTATCAGCAGGCGCAGGGCTCGCCAGCACTACCGCTTGAAAGAGTAGCATCGTGCCCAAAGCGACAAAAAAAACAATGGCTCTCGATTTTTTTCTCATCGTATATCTTCTTTCTCATGCCGCACACAGGCCGTGCGCATATCAAAAAGCATTTAAATCTATCGAATTATAAAATCCCTTGGCAAGGAAATATCGAATAAATCCTAAAAATTCCTTTTTTCCAAGGGGATTTTTATTCACACGTGCCCCCCGGAGAATTCCGCCTGAGCTCTGTTGTATTCGTTTGTTCCCAGTGTTTTTGTCGCATCACAGCCGATACTGCCATGAGTGCTTTTGTCACATCACAGCCGATACTCACATAAATGAACGGTCGGCCTTCTCAATTGCTTTGACCAAAACAAAATATCTCCGAGGCCTATATTGGGCCTCTATATTGGGCTACTCTAGATAACGACTATCGCGTTATGTAGTTGAATGCCCGTCATGTCACTGTAAGTATAAGGTTTTTCTCCGATGATTATCTTTTTAAACGCTCCGGTTTGAGGATGTACCTTGTAGGCGGCATTTTCAATTTCAGAAACGACCCAAACGTAGCCATCAAAATCGATAGCAACACCGATAATATGGTTTTGTTGCTCCACAAAAGCGTTTGTCTCAATATCAAAGCTGTCTACAATCGATAGCGTAGACAAATCTATTTTATGAAGCAGCCCAACCGTCTGTACGGCCCAAACATAACCTTCGCTCAATTCAATGCCTACACCGAGCCCTCTCATCCAAACGCCCCAAGAATTGGCCTCCACCATATTTGGAACAGGAATATCAACTCTCGTTACTTGATTTCCCTCACTTGCGTATGGATTAAAGCGTGCGATGCAGTGTTCGCCCCACATGTCCGGGTTGTAACCACCCGTCCAAACGAGACCATCGGCGTCGACTGTAATGCCATAGGAACATGGGGTCTGGTACGCCTGCACCTCTTTTGTCTCTATGTTTATTTGAGTGAGTCTGAAGTGCTCGTCGCTCGGGCCGTCTGTCAACGTTGGGTAAATTAAGTCTATGAACCAAACACTCTCACCATCAGAGGCCGCACCATAGAGACAATAACCGGTAATTTCGAGTTCGTCGTCTATCTCACCTGTATCACCGTTTATCACGTAGACAATTTCTGTTTCGTTACCGTCAATATCGCGATCGCATGTGCCAACCCAAACATGGCCGCCGATGCCTGTCCCGATGTCTGACTTTCCGTCCCACGCTGTGCCCCTTGCGCCGATATTACCTGCGAGCTCAGTACTCCACACCATACATTCATCCTCGCCCCAAGGCTTCACATCCGTTGGTCCTGTTGATGTGTCGATCACACCGTTGTTATTTTTATCGATGCAGTCCTCTTCGTAAGCGGCGAACTTTGTAACCATCGAGGCGCCTTCTCCCCACCAAATAGAAGACCCCACTTCCTGGCGACGTCCGGTCACCACCATGTCTCCGTAAAGATTGACCGAAGTTCGGGAGGGATCGCATTTTACGTCGTAAGGACACGTGGTGTACCGAGCTACTTCCACTTCGTCGCGGGTTGCGATCTTCGTCAGTGTACCCTCGCCAGTATTTGCAATCCAGAGGTAGGAATACTCCTCTGCTGGACTGTCCGTATCCCCATCGCTATCGTTATCGCCGTCGGTGTCGGCGTCGGTATCACCATCGCTATCCGAATCTGTAGACCCGTCGCTATCTTCGCCCGGATCTAAGTCACCACTTTCCGTATTAGGTGAATTGGTTGGCTCGCAACATAGCAAAAAGAACAATAAGATTAGCACCCCAATACGCCTGACTATGTAGCATTGTTTAGCTGATATCATTGATTACTCCTTCAATTTCAACATATTATTTTATCCCTATCCAAACAAAATTCCAATCCTTCCAATCCCGCCCCCTGGTTGATTAAAACGCCCCGAAATGCTGTGAAATCGGATACACAAAGCCGCGCATTTCATTGAAACACAATGCATTGATGGAGTGTTGGGATGGGACCCAGGCCGTAGCGATTTGTTTACATTTTATAGGGCAACAGCGCTGGGTTTTTCCGAGGCCAGAAGTTTTCCCAACGTCCCAGGGAAGCGTTGATGGTTTTGGCCACGTATTTGTGCAGGTATTCCATGAACTGGAAGAGGTTGCCCTTGGTATCAGTAACAACGGCATGCATCGCGGTAGGATCGCAGGATCGCACAATACTCTTGCCCGTTCTAGAATATTATTCTAGAATAGTATTCTAAAATCAAAATGGCACGGGGATATCAGCGACACATGGATCGACACCAACGAACTTCGAAACGGCGCCAAGACATCATCGAGGCTGCCTTGGCGTGTATTACCGAAATGGGGTACGCCGAAACAACGTTGGAGCAAATACGGATACGTTCCAAGGCCTCCACGGGCAGCATCTATCACCATTTTCGCAATAAAGAGCATCTAGCGGCAATGGTATATCTGGAGGGGACTGCGGATTTTCAGGCCGGTTTTGTCGAAGCGCTTGAAAAATGTACCAAAGGGCGCGAAGGCGTTTGGACTGTTGTGGGCTATCTGCTGCACTGGGTTAGTGAACACCGGGACTGGGCCCGATATCTTTCCGAAATGCGGTATGCGGAATTCATGGGCCCCATGCGCAAGGATTTCAAGGAACAGAACCAAACCTTTTTTAAGCGCGTTACCAAATGGTTTCGGGCCCGCGTGGAAGAAGGCTCCATGCGGCAGCTCCCCTTGGACTTAACCATCTCTTATTTGGTGGGTCCAACCCAGGAATTCATCCGTCAGTACTTGGCCGGTCGTACCACGACCGATTTAGAGAGCGCAAAAGAAAGCCTAGCCCAAACGGCCTGGCAATCACTCAAAAAAGGAGGAGACTAAGGGGTTTTAGCAAATAGTGCCGTTAACGCAAAACAAGGAGGAAGCGATGTCAGATTGGAAAAAGGGCGGTAAATTTTTATTCACCAAAACCGAGGAGGATATCTTCACCTTTGAAGATTTCGATGAAGAAAGCCAACTGATTGCTGATACGGCGGCAAAGTTTGGTGAGCATCAGGCCCTTCCGCGCAAAGCCGAGATGGTCGCCGAAAGCACACGCAACAAAACAAACGTAGAGATCCTACGCCAAGCCGGCGAGCTTGGACTACTCATGGTTGAGATCCCAGAGGAATACGGCGGCTTGGGCCTGGATCTTTCCACTACCATGCTGGTCGCCGAATCTGCGGCCAAAGAAGCATCTTTTGCAACGACCATGATGTGCCATACGGGGATCGGCACACTGCCAATCCTTTACTTCGGTACCCCAGAACAGAAAGAAACGTATCTTCCCAAACTGGCCACTGGAGAGTGGTGCGGAGCGTATGCGCTCACCGAAGCTGGCTACGGCTCCGATGCCCTAGGCGCCAAAACCACGGCCAAACTCAGCGAAGATGGAAAGCATTGGATCCTCAATGGCAGCAAGATGTTCATCACCAACGCTGGATTCGCCGACGTCTATTCGGTATATGCCAAAATCGATGGTGAAGATTTTAGTGCCTTCATCGTTGAAGCAGATACCCCGGGGTTAAGCACAGGAAATGAAGAACACAAGATGGGCATCAAAGGCTCGTCCACGCGCGAATTGCTCCTAGATGAAGTTAAAATCCCAGTGGACAACCTATTAGGTAAAAAAGGTAAAGGTCACCGTGTGGCCTTAAATATTTTGAATTTAGGGCGTCTAAAACTTGGCTTTGGTTCTTTGGGTGGTTGTCGCGAAACCCTTAAGCAGTGTTTGCAGTATTCAGCGGAGCGCAAGCAATTTGGCAAAACCATCAACAGCTTCCAAATGATTAAGAAGAAGCTGGCCAACATGGCCACAGAAATCTTTGCCCTAGAATCGATGGGCTATCGCTGCTCCGGCGATATTGATAAGGGGATTGCGGCCATCGATGTGGGCCATGACGATCCGACCTATATGGAGAAAAAGGTCGCCTGTTTAGAGGAATTCGCCATTGAGGCGTCGATTATCAAGGTATCTGGTTCAGAAGCCCAAGCAAGAGTGGTGGACGAAGGCGTGCAACTCTTTGGCGGCTATGGTTTTATTGAAGAGTATCCCGTGTGCGGGGCGTATCGAGACGCCCGTATCATGAGACTTTTCGAGGGCACCAACGAGATCAATCGCATGGTCATTCCAGGAACCATCATGCGGCGGGCCATGAAACAACAGCTCGACCTCATGACGCCCGTAATGACGCTGATGGGAGAGATTAAGGCCGAATCCATTCCCAAAGATCCGCAAGCGGGCGCCTTAGGTCGGGAAGCCACTGCCATCGACATCATGCGTCGTTGGGCAACCTTGGGCTATGGGGTTCCAGCTCAAAAAGCCATGGCAGATCAAAAATTCATGCAGAAGAACCAGATTATCCTCGAGCAATTGGCCGATCTCTCAATGGACGTATATGCTGCGGAGAGTGCCTATTTACGTACGAAAAAAATGATCTCCAAAGACGGTGAAGACACAGCGCAGATCCCGATCAAACTCACTCAAGTCATCGTCTACGAAAAACTGCGTACGGTCATGGAGATTGTCCGACAAATTTGCGCCAACTGCGCTGCAAGCGATGAGGAATTCATCAAGAATACAAAAGCCATGCATCGCTTAGGCTACAATTATGGTCTGAACACCATGGCACTTAAAGAAGAAATTGCTGACCACTTCATCGACCGCGAACGATATACGCTGGTCTAAGCTGCCTTTTCATCACTTTATGGATTTCCCACGACCCCCAAGCGACCCCTATCGCTTGCCCTTGAGAAATTTTTTCGGTTCTCCAAAAGAAACTGTGGGTGAAAAGACGGCCAGCCGAAGCTAGGTACGTCTTCGCTTGAAGGACCTCCGTCGGGGCGACCCTTTTAAGGGGGTCGCTTTTCCCTCCTCCGGTTAATGTCGGCTGGCCTAGAGTTC
>JASJCT010000228.1 GCA_030065855.1 Myxococcota bacterium | reverse complement strand
GGATATTGAATATGAATATGACTTCTAGGAACTGCATCGGTCGCGGCGATGCACTGGTGCGTCCAGCCCCGCAGCAAACCGCTCTAATTTCGGTTCGAACAGGCCAAGAGTAGCTCCAACGAACCTCACTCTCTTGACCGTAAACCTTCGGTAAGCGTGCATGAAAATGGTTGAGCGGCGGTGTATTGTCAGGGCTGATTTTCTTGAAATGAGGAGGTTGGCTGTTGGCGAGGGAAATCAAAAAAGTTATGCCGGAGGCGGTGTCGTTGCTCCGAAGGCGAATTGAGGAGTGGCGACAGAATCGGTCGAAACGGTCTGCAATGCCTGCGGAGCTTTGGCGGGAGGCGGTTGAATTGGCACGAGAATATGGGGTTCATCCCGTGTCTACGAGTTTGACAGTAAGCTACACGACATTGAAGAAGAGAGTTTCCGGGCCGGCTGTGACCACAGAGAAAGGCCGGTCCTCTGCCTCTTTTGTTGAGATCCAATCTGCGTCTTTCAAAAGGAGAGCACTGGCTGCAGCACCTGAGATTGAGGTTTGGCGACCGGATGGCTGTCGGTTAGTTGTCAGAAATGTGATCGGTGATGAGGTATCTTCGGCACTGCAAGGGTTCTGCGGCCGAGGGCGATGATTCAGATAACGCCGCAGATGCGGATACTGGTGGCGGTGGAGCCTGCGGATTTTAGAAAAGGAATAGACGGTCTGGCGCAGCTTTGCCGAAACGAATTCGATCGGGATCCGTTTTGCGGGGCGGTGTTTGTGTTTCGCAATAAAAGGAAAACCGCGATAAAGGCACTGGTGTACGATGGTCAGGGTTTCTGGCTATGTCAAAAACGATTGTCGGCCGGCAAATTCAAGCACTGGCCCGGCGGCGGCGATGGCGAAGCCCTCAGCGAGTGTGCGGCCCATGAGCTTGCGATTTTGCTTAGAGGTGGAAATCCTGATGATGTAGTTACGGCACCTGTGTGGCGCAAAGTATGAAAAAAAACGCAGTTGTATCGGATCGCGAAGTGATCACGGGCTGATTCAGGGTTCCAATCTTTTTTTAGGCAATAAACAATGCGCCACGATGTCGAAACGCAAAATAAAAAGAACGTGCAAACCGCCGAAAAAAAGCACCGCTCAAAGCGGGGCGGGCAGGTTGGATGTATCTCTTGATGACCTGAAAAAAATCATTGAGAAGGCCAAGACTGTTCTAAGTGACGACGAAGTCGAAAAGCTCGGCGGCGTGGTAGACACCCTCGCGGTTGTGACACACGAGTTGGAGTTGAAGGGGGCATCGGTGCGTCGGCTTCGCAGGCTGATCTTCGGTCCTGGCAGCGAGAAGATGACGAATGTGTTCCCGGACGATGACGATGGCAAGCCTCAAGATGACGCCGAATCAAAGGACGATAGCGACGGGAAAGAGACGGCGACCTCTCCAGACAAGAACACGGATTCAAACGAAACTAAAAGCGCTGATGAGAAAAAACCGAAGCGCAAGGGACACGGTCGCACCGGTGCCAAGGACTACACGGGTGCCGAAAAAGAGAAGGTCGATCACGCGTCCTTGAAAGCCAAAGACAACTGCCCCGAATGCCTGAAGGGCAAACTGTATATTCAAAAGGACCCGGCGACCCTGGTACGGGTGACCGGCATGGCACCGCTAAAAGCCAAGGTGTACGAGCTGGAGCGGCTTCGCTGCAATTTGTGCGGCGAGGTGTTCACCGCGAAAGCGCCTGAGGGTGTGGGGGAAGAAAAGTATGACCACTCGGCGGGGGCGATGATAGCCCTGCTCAAGTATGGATGCGGCATGCCGTTCAATCGCCTGGAGCGGTTAGAGAGAGACCTGGGGATCCCACTCCCCTCGTCGACCCAGTGGGAGGTGGCGTATCGACTGGCCTTGAGCCTCGCTCCCATTTATACGGAGCTCATTCGGCAGGCTGCCCAGGGGGAGGTGCTGCACAACGACGACACGACTGCGAGAATTCTTAAATTGGAATCCCCGCCGCGGGTCGGCAAAAACGGCAAGGAGAGGACCGGGCTGTATACGTCCGGAATCCTCTCCACCAAAGACAAACGGGAAATAGCGGTGTTCTTCACCGGCAGAAAACACGCGGGCGAAAACCTGGCGGACGTATTATCACAAAGAAACGCAGACCTCTGCATCCCGATTCAGATGTGCGACGGAATCAGCGCCAACACCGTCGGCGATTTTGAAACCATCTTGTCGAACTGCAACTCCCACGCGAGAAGGAAATTTGTCGAGATAGCCGACCTCTTCGTCAAGGAAACCAAACATATCCTGGGTGTGTTCAAGCAGGTCTACAAAAACGACGCCGAAACGAAGAAGCAGAATATGAGTGCTGAGGAGCGCATGGAATACCACATTGAAAACAGCAAACCCCTGCTCGACGACCTGGACAAATGGTTTGAAAAGCAATTCGAGGACAAAACCATCGAACCCAACAGCAGCCTCGGAATCGCCATCAACTACATGACAGACCGCTGGGACGAGCTGACCCTATTCCTGCGAGCCCCCGGCGCGCCCCTTGATAACAATTGTTGCGAACGGGCGATAAAAAAGGCCATCCTCCATCGCAAAAATTCACTGTTTTTCAAAACAGAAAACGGCGCCTACGTCGGCGATCTCTTCATGAGCATCATCCACACCTGCGAGCTCCAAGACCAAAACCCCTTCGAATACCTCGTCACCCTAGCAAAGCATGTCGACCAAATCGCTGAATCCACCGCCGACTGGATGCCCTGGAACTACCAACCAACCCTCGCCGCGCAAACCCGCCAGCCCTAAAATTTCTCAACTTTTTGGGATTTTACATCCTTGCCGAAGGTTTGCGCTCCAACGAACCTCACTCTCTTGACCAAAGACTGATTTCTGCCGAAAATCGACTCTGATGAACACATTAACGAGCAAAAATCAGGGGAGATGGAACCGTCCCAAGAGGCCCTTTGTCGAGGCTACACATTCCCAAGACGCATCGAGACCCACGTGAAGATCTGCGTGCTCGCCCTGCTCATTGAGCGCGTCGCCGAGAGGGCTTGTCAAAAATCATGGGCCAGGATCCGCCACAATCTCGTCACACTGCAGGCCACAAAATTCTCGAATAAATATTTTGTTTTCTTTGAGCGAAATCAGCCATCGAAAGAGGCCGTCAAAGTCTTCCAATCGCTCGATATCTCAATTCCCAAGAGGGTTTTGGCGATTTCGTCGCGATAATCTGTACCCGATACCCTGTAGAGAAACGCCATTTTCGGCCGATCGCCACGATCCCGCGCCCCGACTCGCGCAGTGCCGCTACGTTTCTCTACCCACCCGAAACCCAGGCAAGACACTGGTCGAGATGGCACTGATTTGGGCTTGACTTAATCAAAAAGGGCGTTAATTCGTCGTACAGCCCTTTCCGGGCCTAAAACCGGCAATCTGTGGGGAGCTATGACATCTATCGACAGCTGACCAGATCGAACCTACCAGTTACATGCGCACACCCGCCTGAATCTCCCTTCAAATGAATTCGAATCAGTGGGGGTACTGGTGATTCTATAACGCTGCGAGTTTCTCTTTTCGCTACATCCAATGCCTAAGTCGAAATAACCGTCCATGGTGTTCGTAGGCACGGCCCCAAACGCGGTCAAAAGACGGTTGCACTGGAAATTGGTGCCGTCGCTGCCAGCATAAGTCCGGGTGGCTTCGTGATATCCGCCGTGGCCGGCGCACACCGTGTCACATGACAGGCCGTTACCACCGAAGTGCCAGCAGAACCCACCCATCTCCAGCCCACCGCAGGGTGGTTTTTCTATGACCGTTACGTTTATGGATGCACATCCCTCAAGTGCCGGATCAGCGCTATCCTCTGCGCAGGCTGTTATCTGGTGCGCACCCAGGGTTATCAGGGCCTTAGTGACAGATGCACCGATTCCCATGTCGCCATCCATATCGCTGAGCCAGCCGATTTTCTCGTTACTTATGGCACTGCCGTCCGGATCCTCGCAAAACACATCGAACTCCGTGCTCTTGTTCTCAATGAGCGTATCTCCATCACTCGGTTTCAGGATGGTACACTCGGGTGGCAGATTGTCCATAACCTGAATGTTGACGGTATCAACCCCTACCCCCCCTTCGGAATCGGTGGCTTCCAGACGGATCTCGTAGTTGCCTAAAGGCAGTGCGGTTTGAATGCTTACCCCTGCGCCGATCTGATCGTCGTTGGCATACCAGATCAGCTGCCCTCCGCTGATCTGACCATCCTCCGCATCGACTGCGGTACCAGTAAACACAATGGAAGTGTTCGACTTGATCAGAGCTCCGTCCTCGGGTGACGTGATATTCACCACTGGTAAGAAAGTGTCCGCAACATCTATCTCGATCGCGTCGCTGCCGGTCAGGCCGCCCGAGTCGATTGCCGTCAAGGTGATGGTGTGCGTACCCAGAGTGACGAGTCCGGTGCTCATCACACTGGCGCCTGCACCGAGCTGGCCATCCAGATCGCTCGTCCAGACGAGGGAAGGTCCGACCAATGCCCCGTCTTCGAGATCGATGCCACTACCTGTGAAGCCCACGGGCGTACCTGCCAAAACATGGGCATTATTTTGTGGCTGAGAGATGGTCGCTGAAGGGGCAGTGTTGTCCGTATCCGTATCAGCGTCCGTGTCCGTGTCAGCGTCCGTGTCCGTGTCAGCGTCCGTGTCCGTATCAGTGTCAGTGTCAGTGTCCGTATCAGCGTCCAGATCCATACTGCCATCTGAATCCAAGGCAAACCCGCCTTTGTCAGGTTCAGCGCCGCAGCCGCTCAGCCCTAGGGAGTAGATAATAAAGGTGAACGATAAAAAGATTGGGAGAAACTTTCTCACAGGGGTCTCCTTTTGGTAAGTATCATCCAATCAGTGGAACGCGCCAGCGTAACGCGGTCGGTCTACAAATTACAAGCACACACGCGCCTATAGCCCCAGACGTATGAGATATCATCCGTCGTAGGTGCTGTGATTCGCCTGCGCTCTGACTTTTCATATTCGGAACAGCCGATGCCTATTCCTTCGGCTTGTTCGAAATAGCCGTCATCGGTGAATGTGGCAGCCGCCCCAAACGCGGTCAATAGGTCGTTGCACTGGGCGTTGGTGCCGTCGCTGCCAGCATAGGTCCGCGTGGCTTCGTGATATCCACCGTGGTCAGCGCACACCGCGTCGCAAGACTGGCCGTCTTCGCCAAAATACCAGCAAAATCCACCCATTTCCAGACCGCCGCAAGCAGGACCCGTATCAGAGTCTGTGTCCACCTCTGTGTCTGTGTCGATCTCCGTGTCGCTGTCGGTATCCGTCTCTACGACCGTTACGTTTATGGACGCACATCCCTCGAGCGCCGGCTCAGTGCTGTCCTTTGCGCAGACCCCAATCTGGTGCGCACCTAGGGTGACCAGGGTATTGGTAACTGT
>JASJCT010000227.1 GCA_030065855.1 Myxococcota bacterium | reverse complement strand
CTTGCTCCCTTGCCCGCTTCTCTTTCTCGACTTCGAGTTGATTGAGCAATCCGATTCCCGGGGTGACTCCGTGGATGGCCCAAATTTCTCTGCTCATCGTCAGCCCGTAAACGCAGCCCGCCAAAGCATCCGAAACGTCCTTCGATCCGTTCGGAGGGTGGTCTACCTTCTGCTTCGGAGCGTCGTATTCGAGGGAAAGCAGTTCTTTCCTCAGCACATCGCTATCAGGAACTTCGATCCGCTGGTCATAGAACGCTTTCTTCGTCCAAGCATAGGGCTCGATTTGAGAATCCACCGAAACTCGTCCGACCATGTATCCTTCGTTGGCGAGGATTTGGAGCGTGTCTGCCGATTGGAACTGGTCAGCGCTGACCCACTTGATTGGCATCCCGAGTTTCGATAGCAGGTAGATCACCCGCCGCACCTTCTCCAAATTGATTTCCCGGCCCGGCGCATGTTCGACTCGAAGCAAACCATCAACGCAGAACTTCGGCAGGCGTTCGATTGTCCCGTCCCCGCGTTCGACGTTGGCAAACTCAGGGACGTGCATGATGCACAAGCCTGCGGCATCCCCGCTCAGGGCAAGGTCGAGGTGGACCCAACGAGGATAAAACTCAGCATCGGCCCGCTCGATCTTATTCTTGATGATTTGCAACTGGCGTTCCTCGAAGTCCACATCGGAGCGCGAAAAGATGCTGTGGCGCTGCCCAATGCACGAACTCACAAGCTCCGCATTCTGGAAGTACGGGTGCTTCGCCATAGTCGATTGACCGGCGATATCTCGAATGGCTCCCATCAGGTCGGCGCTAAATTCCTTGGAGAACTCAGTGGGGATCAGCATCACCCGCTCAGCATCCGACTCAGACAACTTAGGAACCTCTTGGGCCTTCAAAATGCGGGGGTTCTGAGTGGTGGTCCCGAGGAACACCGGGAAGCGCGTCTCGCCGAAGTCCTGCGGCTTCACATCCCAAAGCACCTTGTCGTAGAGGTAGATCGGGGATTTTCCATAGCGCTTGATGTCGTCGAGACGTTCGTCTTCCTTCCGGTCGGTGAACTGCCCCGGATAGTTCCGAGATGAGACCATGCAAACGATGCCCGGCAGATAGCCCTTGTTCATGAAGCGAGACTTTCGCCGCATGTTGATCGTGTTGTAGATCGCCGCCGCTTGATCGAAGGTCTTGCCATCATGGGTTTGCTTAGACTTCTCAACCACGGCCATGAAGTTCAATTCGTCGAGTACCCCGCTAAACACGTTCTGTCCGATGGCTGCGGTCATCTGGCCCGACAATGGCTTCACGATGATCCGCCGTGGGAAATGCATCTCAGACTTCAGGCCCCGGTCGTACATGAAGTGCCGGTTGAAGTACGGGGCCCGGTCGATCATTTCCTTGAAACGAGCATAGTCCACCGCTTTGGATAGACTTGCCGACATATTCTGAAAAATGAACAGAATTTCATCCGTGGGCATAAGCCCGAGTTCATAGTGAGGGTTCGAATACAGAGACAGCAGGTAAAGCTGATAAGCCTGAGTCAGGAGGGCGACTGTCGTCTTCGCGGTACCGATGGCCCCGGTCAACACAGCCTCGATATATTCCCCGCTATTGATGTCGATTACGGCATCGCGCACCACCGGCCAAACTTCGTTTTCCGGGATCGCCATGTAGGCGGGCGAGTGCAGAAAGGTCAGGGGATCAACCGGCCCGGACTTGGTTTTCCAACGGTGATAGTGGTTAAGCCCCCGGTCTTCGATCCCGGCATATTCGGCGATGCACGCCTGAATCATATCGACCCGATCCTTCAGGTCGAAGTCGGCAGTCCGTTGCCAAATTAATCCGGCTTTTTCCTTCCCGAATAGGTCAACAAGAACTGCGAAGATTTGCTGTCCTTTGTCATTCGGCATGGACGGAATCTAACGGGTTCTCCACCTTCTCACACTCGCCATCGATAATATTCATGATGTCATTCGAGGCGGCTATAGCCTTCTCCCGGAATCTGGCATCTGCGTCGTATTGCCGTTGGTCCTCTGTAGGCCCGGAGACGCCCATGATGCCAATGTTTGCTGTCTTTGGTGCCCGGGTTCGGTGGCCGAGTTCGAACAGCAGATTCGAAATCTCTTTCTGGATATCCAGCATAAACTTAAGGTTATCCGTACCGGCTTTCGTAAGCAGTTTTCCTTGCTCAACTGCGACCGCCCGCTGAACCCGCTGACCTTGCATCTTCGCCATCTGAAGCAGCAGATCGAGCGAGTCATAGTCCTGTTCCAACCGTGAAAAGTCGAAGGCGTTCTCCGCTTCCGCTTGCAGGTCGGCCTGCTTAGGTACAAGAACCTTTTCGTAATATCGTTGAACCTGCCGGGCTAGAGTCTTCTCGTGAATGTTATTCGAGTCGCCCCATGCTTGGATTTGTCGGGCTACCTGCGTGGCATTGACGCCCTTCAGCAGTTGCCCGTCAATAATGTCTTGCTTCTCAGTTCCAAGCGAAACTATGGCGTTAAACGGTGGGGGTTTCTTCACTCCCGTTTTCGGAACCGGAGGTGCTTTCTTCTTCTCCGCCTTCGGCTGTTCCTTCGCTTTCGGCGTCTTCTGGTTCTTCGATATTACCTTCGTAGCCATCTAAAAAGTCCAACGTTACAAGTTCGGTGGTATCCAACTGCACCTTGGGAGCGTCGGCGACAAGTTCGGCTAGGCGTTCTTTCTGCTCAGCCGCGATCATGAATAATGCCTTCATTCCGTGGTCCACTGCAACTTGGTGTTCTTTGCAGACCGAGGCGAAGTCTTTGAAATCAGGCAGCATTCCAGCGAGCATCCGGAGCCAAACGGAATCGTTTCCTTCGAAATCGAAGACCATAAATCCGTAGTCGAGGTCCGAACCGCCTTCGAACAGAATCCGGTTCAAAACATCGGCGAGTTCGTCAACCGTTTTGATTTCCTTGATCGCTTTATCAAAGTCTTCTTTCTTGTCGTCCGGGACTTGGGTATTGCGGACCGCTTGGATCAGTTTTAGGAACTCATCCTCATCCGTGAAACCGAAGAACTCGGTCGGGTCTTGGACCTCGAACTTCATGTTCTCCCACATCTTCCGGAATTTGGCGGGGCTGATTTTCCCCCGGATCAGGTTGTGCCGCATCAACTGCTTGGCTTCTTCCTCATCCCCAAATTCCGGATCGACGATGATCGTGCAGGGGACTTGAGCATAGCCCGCGAGCTTGGCGCATTCCCAACGATGGTGTCCGCCGATGATCTTGAACTTGCCTTCGTGGTCCGGATGAGGACGAACGAGCATGGGATCAGTGAAGCCCACTTCCTCCATGTTGGTCATGAGGTTGTTGAATTCCTCATCGCTCATCTCATTCGGGTTGTCTTCGTTGGGGATCAACAAATCGATGTCGATATCCCGCCGTTCCAGCCCCTCGGTTTTTTGGATTCCGCTCAAGTTATTTTCCTCATATGTCCGGTTTGGGTCGAGGCGTCCCGGTAGCCCGCTTGCATCAGGCCGAGCCGAAACTCATTCCATCCGGTCGCAAATGCCATCCGGAGATGCTCTTTGAACTCCGGGTCGAACTTCTGGTGGAGGTGTTCGATTACTTCTTGCTGGCCGAGGTCCGTCAGTGCATCCTGCAACACGATTTCTCCGGTCTTGTCGGCGTATTCGATCAGGTGCTTTGTGATAACTCCGCCGCTGATCGGAACCGTCGAGCGCTCATTCTTCCACCGAAAATAATCCTCCGCAAGACTCTCCCATTGCTGCACCTCTCCCATGATGAGGTCAGGCAGGTAACCGTCTTTCCAAGATTCGGTCAACCGCTTGAAGTGAGTCTGCTGCCATTGGGCGAACTCCCGATAACACTTGCCGTATTCCATGTAGAAGGTTCGCAGCAGGCCAAAGGCGTGTTTCGGGTTCTTGACAAAGAACGGGTAGTCATCACCGACGCAACCGCGACTCCACTTGTCATCAATCAGAATCACCGGGCATCCGAGCAACAGGGGTTCGACCAGCGACATGCTGAAGTCCGCTTCAACGGTGAGGTCGAGAACCACGTCGAACTCGTTCCGGCAGACATCCCAAAAGCCTTCGCGTTCGGGTCGAATCATCTCAACCCAATCGGGTAGCTGTTGCTTCCCCCGATAGCGCACGCGCCCCGACGTTTTAGAAACAGTGCTGATCAAACAGCGCACGTTCTGCCGGATGATCCGGTTCTTTTCCATCAAGTCGAAGATTTCGGTGAGCCGGGTCTGACTTTGGGTGAGTCGATTGCAATATCCGATAGTGAACTGGCGCTCGCCGTTTAACATACGTTCGATGCTGGCCCGGGTTTTCAATTGAGGCTCAGGGAACACGGCGCTCGAAGCCTCAACAATACCGTGTGCAAGTTTGCGCAGGTAAGAAGGGCTCAGCAGTTCTTTTCCAATGCGGAGAATCTCGTCCTTCTCCCAAAAGGCGGAGATATAGGTCCGATCCGCACATAGGTAGCCCGTGAGATTGGTGATGTCCTGCGTTGCGGCCTTGATCGAGGGCAGCAGTTGCTTGAAACTCATTAACGGCATGTCGTCGATCAGGATGACTCGCTTGGCCCAATTGTAGTTAACCTTGTTCGGGCGGTTCATCCATTGCTTAATCAGCGGGATCACCGTCGTCCTGTTGGTCAACATGATATCCACGTCCCACAGCGCACCTTGGAAAGAGACCGCTTCCTCAAGGTCGAGCGTCATCCGCTGATATTCCTTCATACGGTCTTTGCTGTAGGGGTAAACGTATTGGCGCACCCGTTCCTTTGGCAACCAGTCGAGGTCTTCCTGCGTTGCCCACTCAGGGACAAGCCAATAAAAAAAGGCGTCGGGTCGTTCGGCAGCTATACGCTCGACAATCTTTTTCATTTTGACTTGCGAGGCGCAGTGCCTCAGGTCACTAGTGGGGATCGCGTCAATCAGGATTTTCATAGAGCACCAAGCGAGTGACTCCCGGGGGATGGGCTTCGTAATAGCGGGTCCAAGGATAGAACAGCGAATCCATGAACCCGGGCGGGGCGTGGAAGTGACCTTCGTCGGTCTGGTATTCGTCAGTCACGAGATGACTGATAACAACGCCTTTCTTCGCCATTGCCTTGCAGCCTTTGATGAAGTCCTTTGCGTCTTTGAGGCTGTTCTGGTTGGCGATGGTGCCAAGCGCGACTACGTAATCAACCGGGCCGATAGCTTTGTTTTTGACGAATTCCAAGAAGTCCCCGTGGATCACGTTGCGTCGGGCGTTCATCGCTTCCTTAGCGATCCACTCAACTCCTTCAATTCCAAGATAGCGGAACCGGTTAGGAGCGAACTTGGAATTGAAGGAGTTGAGTGGATCGCTAAGGAAGCGATGAACGCCCGACGCAACGTGATCCACGGGGACTTCTTGGAATTCGTCAAAAACAAAGCTATCGGCCCGGTTGAT
>JASJCT010000101.1 GCA_030065855.1 Myxococcota bacterium | reverse complement strand
AGTACTGTCCAAAACAATGATAGAGGAGCTCATGAAACCCGCGTCATTCCCGCGCAGGCGGGAATCCACGTGAAGGGGAGCCTGGATTCCCGCCTGCGCGGGAATGACCGTTTTCTTCAATGATTTCAATGTACACATGTCGAGTTCCGAGCTGTTTTGGACATCAATGCTTCGAAATTGAAGTTATCTGTTGAGAAGCCAACAGAAAACGTCTACTTTGTTACCCACCGAAGCCTTGAGAAAGGAGCCGGCGTTGCGCGGTAGAGATATTCTGATACTCACAGTGTTGCTCTTATTTTCGGTTGGCTTAGTATTTGAATTATCAAGCCCGCCTCAAAGTGGTACTGGTCTAGACCCGGGGACGCGCACACCGGTGCCCCCCCCTGGCGGCGGATTCGTTAAGCGTGACGAGGGTATGTTCTCGGTACTGTTCCTTGGCGACACTCATCCGGGAGAGAATTTTCGCAATGACGCGCCTGAGGATATTCCATCGCAGCGAGACCCAGCGTATCCCTTTGAAAAGCTGCGCAGCCTGCTGTTGGCCAGCAATGTGGTGCTGCTAAATCTCGAAACACCCGTTATTCCGCCGCCACCCCAGGCGCGTCGTTATCAGGAGCGCCTGTACTGGACTGACGCATCGAAGACACCGGGACGCTTACGTGAGCTCAACGTTACGGTCGCCTCCCTGGGCCATGACCACGCCTTTGATTTTGGCAGCAAAGGGTTGCAACAGACGCTCGATGCGCTGGCGACCGCTGGTATCTCGACCCTCGGCGCTGGCGTTCACGCCCAAGATGCAGCGCGGCCATACCGGATCGAGCGCACGGTGGGAGGACAGACGTTTCGTATGGCAGTCATCCAGGGCGTTTACCCACGAGCACGCACGCCACAGGGAGATGTCGAGGGACCGCAGGTGCACGTCATCGAGCAGCAACCGCTGATTGAGCAGATAAAAATGCTAAAGGCCGAAGAGCCTGCGCCGTTTGTTGTCATCTGCCCCCACTGGGGCCGTTCGTACAGGTGGGCGGGCAAAAAAGATAGGGAAATGGCCCACGCCCTGATCGATGCCGGGGCTGACCTGATCATTGGTCATGGATCGCATATGATACAGCAAGTAGAGCCTTACAAAGGTCGGTGGATTGTATACGGACTGGGTAACTTCGTCTTTACTTTGCTAGGACAGTATCAGCGGCGTCGAGGTTCAATTCCATATAGCCTGGCCGCTCGAATGGAGGTGCACGAACAAGACGATGCGCTCGCTGGCATGCTTCGCCTCTACCCGATCCACACTGACAATTTGGCCAACGCGTTCCAAGGCAGGTATGCCAACGCCAAAGACATCGGTGACGTCTTGTGGCATTTGCTCTGGAAGGGCTACGAGTTCAATACCAAACTCAAGCAACACCTGGTTATCCGCGTTGACGAATTCGGCCATCATTTCGAGGTTTCATTGAACCTTGCAAACAAAGCAACGCAGCAAGCCGACGTGGCAGAAAAAGGAGTGGGGCAATGATCACAGTCCGATTTTTGTACGTCACGGTTTTTGCAGCATTGCTCCTCTTGCTGGAAACCGTGCTGTTCCACGTTGTTGACTTTATCTTCGACTACTTTGCAGCAACGTCGGTGATCAGTTACGCGGTACTCGGCATCGGCTTTGGCGCCTTTGTCGCAAGCCGGGTTAACAGCAAGGAGGAGTGGGTCTACCTGGCCTGCTCCATTGGCGCTACCCTGTCGCTGTACCTTACTTGCTATATCATGATGCGGTTCCCGTCACTGCCGCTGATTGTGGCTACTATTTCTATCCTGTTCTTCTTTCCGGTCTTGTTCATTTCTTTGATGTTTCGGCGTTATGCTGCGGATAAAATCTACCTCTACGATATGGCTGGCGCCGGCCTCGGCGTTATTGCGACGGTTATACTGTACGAATTCCTGCGCAGCGAGGGTATCATACTGATCTGCCTAACCCTGATACCGCTGCTCGGGATCATCCGCTGCGTCACTGCTCCACAAGTAGCAAAGCAATCCCGGCGCGCCGCGTTGGTCGTGCTGGTGCCATTGGCCCTGCTCGGCGGCGTGCTGTTTGGGCTGCAAGTCAGCCGGGATACGCTTAACGTCGTGAATCTGTTCACGACAAATGACTATGCCAAGCGCAAGGTGTATCGGCTGAAGGAACCAGAACGAATCGCGCGCAGCTATGACAGCCTGATCGGTCGCATCGACCTCTTGACCTACAAAAACAAGCCGGGCCATTACGCGGTTTGCTACAACGGTTACGGAAACGATCACTTTCGCGGCAAAGTACATAAGGAGTACCCGCACTATAAAAAGAATAAGATCGAATGGCCCACGGCCGACCGGCGTGTATTCCACGGGCTGACGCCGGAACCGAAGATTTTTATTATAGGATCGGCGGCGCGCGGCATTACCCAAACGGTCAAGAAGATCACGCCGGTCAAGAATATTACCGCGATTGAGATTGATCCGGGCATCATTCAGATTATGTCCAAGGATTTCTACAAACAGAGCGGTAAGGCATACCGTGGGCTCAATCCGATCCGAGGCAATGCGCTCTCCGTATTCAAGGGTACGGATCAAACATATGACATGATCACAATGATCAACACCCACTCGGGCCGCACCATCGGATACCGTTCAGGACCGGATCACTTGCAGACGCGGGAAAATTACCACATGTATTTCGATCATCTCACCGAGGACGGGTACATCCTATTCGAGGAGCGGCCGTTTAACCGCGGCGGGATGCTCGGGTTTTACCGGATGATCAACACGCTATGGCACACGCTCAAGGAGCGCGGTGTTGAGGATCCGTCGCACCACTTTTTTGTTTGGGATTGGGCTGGCATCAAAGGGCGGTTTCCCGAAATCGATCTCACCTACAAAAAAGACACCCAGGAATTCAGACACCGGGAAGGATACTATTACGGGATGATCGTAACCCGAGAGCCCCTCATCGGCGAGCGGCGCGAACGAACCCTGACATGGTATCGAGACGTCGTGGCCATCTCGCGGCTTGCCTATCTCAAGGGTGTGGCCGAAGTGGGTGAGCTGTCTGATCTGTTTGGCTGGCTTGAGTCGGGCGATCTCTCCAAGCTCGAGGAGGAGGGCTTTGACAGCTCGATTCTCACGAACGATCGACCCTTTGCCTCACTTTCGACCCATGACGTGCCCGAGGTGGCCGACCTGGTGATTGCGTTGGCGGCCATCTTTGCCGTGTTCGGTGCGCTCTGCCTCGGCGGCACGCTGCACCGAGCGGATCACAAGCGCGGACTGGCGCTGGCCCTATACAATGTGATGATCGGCTTCGGGTATTTCTTCATCGAGATTATGTTGCTGCAAGTATATCAGAACGTGTTCGTCTCGCCGTCGATGACGCTGATCCTGGTGCTCGGTTTCTTACTGGTGAGCTCAGGCGTGGGAGGCATGTTCGCCAGCCGCCTCCGGCCGGCGAGCGCAGCCGCACTGCTGATACCGATTTCACTGGCTGCGGTATACACACCGGACGCGATTCAGATGCTCGATCTGCCCTTTACCATCGGCAAGGTCCTCGGCGTCGCGCTGATCTGCGCCTGTGGTTTCATGATGGGTGTGTTCTTCCCCAAGGGACTGATGGTTGCCGCTGGGTGGCACATGCGGGCCAAGGTACCGTACCTTTTTGCGATCAACTCGGTAGCAGGCGCCCTGGCCGTGGTGCTGGCGCTCTATTCTGGGATCAAGATCGGCTACTCCAAAACCGTGGTGATAGCGCTGGCGATTTACGCTGTGTCTGCACTAATGATCCAAGTACTGGCCAGTCGTCAGCCATCAAAGAAGACAGCGTCGTAGCGGATCGTGCTTGAAAAAACAAGGGTTCCGTGCTCTCCTTAACCTCAAGGAGATCTCTTGATGCCAGAGTGACACGATGAGGTATTTGAAAGTCAGTTTAATTTTTCTTGTAGCTGCATTTTTATCGATATGTTGCAATTCTAAATCTGGTCTACGCCCCGATAAAGGTTGGCGTGTATTCGCGCTCGATTATGGAAGATCTACGATGCGAGAATCTACCGTGGTTGCCGGGGGGTCAAAAGACAAACAAGTGTCGTTCGCTTGGATGGCCTGGTTGGCTGTCGGTCGAAAGAAAACTGTACTTATCGACACCGGGTTTGCCCTGGAAGATGTTGCAAAAAAATGGGGACTGAGGCGATTTGAGCCAGTACCTAAACTGCTTGGAGCCACTGGAATACAGCCTCGAGACATTACTGATATTGTGCTGACGCACTTGCATTGGGATCACTGTGGAAACTTATCTCCGTACACGAGAGCAACGGTTTACGTCCAAAGGCAGGAGCTTGATTTCGCACGTAAGTTAACGAAAAAAGCGAAAGCAAAAGGGGGGTACAGGCGATCGGATCTTTCAACAATCGATAAATTAGCGAAAAAGAATCGCCTAAAAATCCTTAACGGAGATCAACAAATGTTACCTGGCATCAAAGGATATATCGGTGGAAGACACACAGCAGGGATTCAATGGATCGAAATTTCCACGGAATCCGCAGTTGGATCGGTTATTCTTGCTTCAGACAACGCATACGTTCATGAAAATATCAAGACGCTGCGATCAACCGGATCGACAGGGAGCCCCACTTCAGACGTACTCCAATTTAAAAAGATGCTTTCGCTTGTAAAGCAAGACAAGTTCGTAATTCCAGGGCACGCCCCAAGTGTAACAGCATTTCCGAGGGTGGCAGACAACGTGTACGAAATCCGTTAAGGGAAAGACGGCGAAACGCACTACACCTTGAAAGATGTCAACGATCTCGATTATTTCAGTTATCGTCAGCGGGGAGTAACGCACTCTAGAGTTGAGCGGATCGGTCGGTCTTTGGTACCGAAGCAGTAGGTTGTGTCCCGTAATTCATACAAGATCGTCATTCCCGCGCAGGCGGGAATCTAGAATACAAAATAAATACAATGGGTTACATGGGTCCCCGCCTGCGCGGGGACGACGAAAGTGTTGCACCTATGTGAACAGGCAGATCCAGTCAACCCATTGTTATTGCTTTACATTTCCTTTCTTGCCGTGAATTACGGGACACGACCTAATGCGGGGTCGACGTTAAAGGCATACTTTCGGATACCCACCTTACGGGCCGAATCGATGAAATAGATGATGCGTCCGTGGGAGACGGTCGTATCGGCCTGGATCACCATGGTTAACGCGTTGCGAGCCATCAATGTCGCAGTGTTGTCTGTAATTTTCTTACCTTCCGCTTCTGCACTGGCGCGTTTTTCATTTTTATAGGTGTCGAATATTTGCTGGAACTCACCGATGATATCCTTTCCATCCACCATACGCTCACCAATGGCAACCGAACCGTCGTGCCCGAGCAACAGGGAGAACTGGTTGCGATCCTTGCTCTCTCCGGTGTCTGCAGATGGCAACTCCATGTCAATGGCCGGCTTGGCGATAAAATTGGCCGTGACCATGAAGATGATGAGCAGCACGAGCACAATATCGACTAGAGGAACCACGTTGATACCGGTGATCTCTTCGTCTTGATGCTGTTGTCCATGAGACATAACGACCTCCCTTATGCTGCCTTGCGCGCAGGCGCCGAATCATCATCAGAATGCTCGTTGCCGATGAATGCGAGCAAGGTCTTCTTGAGCTGCTCGATGTTGCTTAAGATGCGCTTTTGGCGATTCTTGAAGTAGTTGAAGCATACAACCGCTGGGATGGCCACCAGGAGCCCGATCGCAGTGGCTACCAATGCCTCGGCAATGCCTGCCATCACCACTGAGGTTCCCCCTTCGGCGTTGAACGCTAGGTCGTTAAACGCCTTGATGATGCCCAAGACCGTGCCTAGTAATCCAATGAACGGTGCGTTGGATCCGATGGTGCCGAGGATCATCAGGCGTTTGTCCAGGCGTTGTTGTTGCTTCATTGTCATGGCGTCCATCAACTCACTTGCTACGGTGGTGCTCTTGTCAAAATTTGCCAGCCCCTCTGCCGTCACCTGAGCTTCGGCCGAGCGATTTGATGCGGCTAGCTCGCGTGCCTCGTCATAGTTGCCGTTGTTTAGCAGGCCGACGATCCTCGTCGTAAAATCGGGTAAATCGATCCGGTTGCGAAGATAGGTTGCGTATCTTTCGGCTGCCACAGCGATCGAAACAAAGCTCAAACCGATGAGCACGTAAAGGATGGGCTCACCACCCATCAGCGCCATGTTTAACAAACGATCTACCATTTTCTGTCTCCTTTTCTAAAGGCTGTTCCTCAGCCCTGTTTGTCCCTATTGCAAAGGCGTTACTCTGATGTAGAACTCGGCCCAGGATTGGCCAAGTGCACCTGGCGTGCCATTGTCGCGTGCGATCAACCACACTGGGTGGAGGTTGGGATCCAGTCGCGGATCGACGTTCTGTTGACCTGTCTGGTCCATTTCGCCAGGGCTGAGCTGTTTGTATTTGGGCACTTCAAACGCCTGTACCCGTTCTCTCAGACCGCCGAAGTCACCCCCTGTCGATATCCATTGATAGCGAAGCGATAGTTCTGGATTGCCGTCGTCTTGCACTGTGGCAGCAAAAACGACCTCCTGTTCGGCTTTGACTGTTAAAGGGTTGTCTGCTGCGAGCTGCCGGGTCGCTGCTATATCTGAGTCCTCGCTCCGTGCAATTGCAAGCCGTGTGTTCTGCGCTTGTTTGTCACCTGCGACAATGCCCAAAATTAAAGGGTTTTGGTTTTGATCAGCGCGCTCTGAAACGACAAGGGTGCGCAGGGCAGATTTAACATCACCTCTTTCCACATGACTGTCCAGGGTTTCGAGGATCTGAGCCACTGGGGTCTGAGGACTCGGCGTGCTGCCGATCGCTGCGAACAGGCCCATCGTCAACCCTGAGCGCCCGTCTTCATCAAAGGTGAAACTCCCCGCCAGGGGCACTTGAAACTCGATCGCCGCTGTTCCAAGGGATTCGAGGTCTAGGCCCATCTCATCTAAAAGGGCAACCATTTCCGACTCGCTCGCTTCACCACTTCCATCCGTTGGCAGCCACACATTGGCATTACCTTGGATGACACCTCGTCTATCAGCCATCAAGAACGAAGCTTTGACTGTCTCTCCCGGAGCAGCCTCAGGTGGTTCGAGCACGATTGAAAGGATTTCCGGTCTTTTTAAAACAGCCATGGTTGGGTCGTCGAACTCAGGGCCACAACCGGCGATTATCATCTGGATGAGCGAGATAAGTCCGAGTATTCCAAGCTTATGTGCGGGTTGTTTTTCATTTATCGATTTCATTTTGTTCTCCCTTAAAACTCAGCCGTTACGCCGATCGAAGGCAGTATTGGAATATCTGTCTGGTGAACTTGCTCTGAAAAATCGTAGTTATCCACCGTGGCGACTGGGTTCTTGTGATAGTAGACATTTTGTACGTCCAGGTAGGTGTGCAGCACCCAGACGTCAAATCGCCACTCCTTATCGAGCCTAAGGTCGAGCCGGTGATACATGGGCCGGGTCTTGGCGTTCATATTGGCCTCGTCGTAAATTGGCAAATAGGTGCCGTTGTCCGCGTTGAACACGCTGCCGGTAATCTCTGTGTAGGGTTCGCCACTGGTGAGCTGAAACCGGCCGCCAAGGCGCCATCCCCTAGCGAACTGCCACGAGGCAACCGCAACCAGGTTGTGGGTCTGATCCATGTCGAATCTGCGGTATTTGGTATTGGGACCATCGTTGCGCATGGAACGGGAGATGGAGTAACTCACCCAGCCGAAAAAGGTGTCGGTCCAGTTGTGCCGCAGCAACAGCTCCCCACCATACACGTATCCTTTGGCGCTGTTGTTGTAGCTCTTATCGATGTTTGGATCATCGATCGCAGTGACCAGGTAGTCCATGTATTTGTAATAGCCCTGTACATCCAAATCGATGGTATTGGTGATGGCCCACTCAAATCCGGCGATCGCGTGAGTGGCCCGTTCGTACTTAAGGTCTCGGTTGCCAAAGGGCGGGATGTATTCATCCGCATCAGGGGCGCGGTGATACAGACCACCGGCGACCTTGAGCACAAACGGCTTGACCACTGACCAGCGCACAGCACCGCGGGGTCCGATGCCAAAGGCGTTAATGCTGGCCAGGTGATCGAAGCGAACACTGGGGATGATCATCAGTGGTCCAACTTCTATCTCATCCTGAATGTAGGCCCCGGTCTGGAGATCGTAGTCATGGATGTCTGACCGAATATGCTCGGCATTGCTGAAATTGAACGTTACATCGCCTTCTTTGGGCGGGCGAACCATATTGGACGCCAACTTTAGCCTCCAAGATGTCAGCTGTATGCCCACGGCCAGGGTATTGTGATCGCCGAGCTTTATCCGCAGATCCTCTCGAATATCCGCCGCATACCAGTTCCAATTTAGGAAATAGGGGCCATAACTGCTTTTTTGACCAAAGTGCAAAAACGCCGGTGAGAAATCCGACTCGATGATGTCGTTCTTGTACCGGTAGTGCATCGCCCCATTGTAGGATTCGTTGATAAATTGGGCCTTACCCGTCAAGGTGGGGTCTGCATCATCGACCGCTTCCTGGGCAAACGCGATCTTGTCGTACAGACCGTAGGCATCGATAGAAATAGAATTCTGTGCATCGATCTGATAGTGCCACTTGCCCTGGTAGTCGTAATAGACCGGGTAGGTAGTGAAATTCAGGCCGTCGATCTTTTCATTGATATTGGCGCCTTCCATGATCAAATCCAGGGTCGAACGCCGTACACCCAGGGCCAGGCCCATATCTTTTGTGATCGGTCCTTCGACCATGGCAGAGGCGTCGATCATGGATAGGTCTACGTAGCCACCCCACCGGTCGCTGCGGGGATTGCGGGACTTGAGATTGACCACGCCACCTGTTGCCCGGCCGTATTCAGCGGTAAATCCACCAGTGGAGACGTCGAACTCTTTGAGTAGCGCACCATTGTAAACCGACTTGGCGCCGCCAAAGTGAAATAGCATCGGGATCCAGTGGCCATCGAGGTACACTTTTGAGTCCTCTGCGTTGGCGCCGCGTATGACGAGGGTGTTGTCACTACCGCCACCACCACCGCGGGCAATGCCTGGCATCGCCTCTATCACCCGCACTGGATCGCCACCTGAACCAGGGAGAACATTGGCCTCTTCAATTTTGATTGTCGTGCGGGAGACTTCTTTTTCGATGCGCTTGTCTCGGACAATGACTTCAAGGCCACTATAGACGAGTGGTTCCAAATAGTACGTGACCGCTGTCTTCTCGCCTGAGCGTATTTCCTCTTGGGTTTCCACCTTTTCGTAAGCGGTCGTTGGAATGACAACGGTGTAGATTTGTGGCGGTAGATCGCGAAAGGCGAATCGGCCCGCAGCATTGGTCTGCGCCTCGTACTCGGTGCCCTTGAGGTAGACGGTTACGTTGGCAATGGGGGCGCGAGAGCCCTTTTCGTAAAGGTGCCCGACAAAGTTGATCGCGCGCGCCTTACGGGTCTCATCGACTGAACGTTCCGGCTCGGTTTTGACCTCTGGCAGGGCATCGTCTGCGTATTCGATCTCAACTTCGAACGCATCTTCTTGTCCTTCAGTCTGCTCGTCGGTCAATGCAGATCTGGTGCAAAAGACTACCGCGAGCACGATATAGGGTTTAATATGCCACTTGAAAAACATCTCGTTTGTCTCCTCTTTAAACGGCTTATACATCCAACATGAATTTGTAGGGGATCTTGATCTTGACCGGCACAGCCTTGCCATTGATCACGCCTGGATTGAATCGAGACTTACTAACCGCCACAATAGCGGCCTTTTCCAGTCCGTAACCCGGTGTTTTGATCACTTTTACTTTGCGCACGCGGCCGTTCTCATCGATCAAAATTTCCAGTTGAACGGTCCCTTCAATGCCATCGCGACGGGCCTGATCCGGATACTGGGGTTCAACCCTGCTCTTGAACGTGGGCACCTGGCTCAGCTCGTATACGGGAATTGGTACAATCGATTTTTTCTCCTTTTTTACAGGGTGAGGATCGATCCTTGGACCGTTTGGGGTTGGCGGCAGGGCTGATACATCTTGGGGTTTCGTGAAAGCCGTTTCCATTTCTTTCGCCAAGGTGTTCCCCACCCGGACGACGGCCACCCCGCTGTTACCATTCGTAACTGAATTCGCTGTAACGCCGAATACCGGCTTGACCGGCACGTCAGGTAATTGCTCAGGCTGAGGCGCTGGTTTTGAATTATTGGGTTTGGGCTTTAAGCGCCCCTTCTCTTTGACCGTTTTGATCTGCTGTTTCTTTTCTGGGGTAGGGAGCGCAATCTCTTCGGGTGCTATCTCCGGTTGCAGCGTTGGTTTGGGAACCGAGGGGATGGTGCGAAACGCAATCTGGCTCGAATCATACGGCACCTGAGGGTTGTCGTCGGTCCAGCTTATGCCCGCAAAAAAAAGACCCAAATGCAAACTAACCGTAACGAGACACACGGGAATCCATATCAGTGAGAATTTCTCTTTGGTTGTGGTGATGCGCAGCATGCTATCCTCTCGTTTACCGGGTGCTCAGGCCCAATCTGCTTTACTAAACACCTAGCAACGCCGATTGTGTTACCCAGCCAGAGCAATGGATGTGCCACCCTGCAGAAAATGGGAAATCCATTTTGATTACAGCCAGTTACTAACTAATTAATGTCTGTGAAGGCATTCACATCCAGGGGTTTTGCCGTACCAAAACGGTATAGGGCGTGGTGGAACCCATGGAAAATTAAAGCGATTATCCGATGTGTGTACTAAAATGATATAGGTATCAGTGAGAGCTAACCTAGAGCACGAGAATTGCCGCCTACCTGGGTGCCAGCTTCTTCATGTGTGACTTGGATCCGCCGTTTAAGGTTTCAGCGAAGCCGTGTTCGATGAGTTTCTTTTTGGCAGTGCGAGATCTATGTCCGGAGCGACAGTAAACGACAATCTTTTGATCTTGATCTCCCAGTTCTTCTACGCGGGATTCAATCTCATCAACTGGAATATTGATTGCCCCTGGATAGTGCCACTGAGCATACTCTTTTGGTGTGCGCACATCGACCACGATCGCATCTTTCGGTACTTCACTCACTTCGCTCTTTACGCATCCAGAAAGGACGCCAAACAGGAGGAGGAGGAACAGCAATGCGTCGTGCTTGCGCCTAAGTTGCATTTGAGCTCAGTTCTCCCTTTAGTACGGTAACCGCTTTTCCAAAAAGAAGCACGCGGTCGCCCTGAACATGTATGCCCACGATGCCGCGGCGTTTTGATAGTTGGATGGCTTTGAGTTCTGATTTGCCGAGCTTGCCCTGCCAGTAGGGTCCGAGGCAGCAATGGGCCGAACCAGTGACCGGGTCTTCATTTATCCCCAGTCCTGGACAGAAAAATCGGGAGACAAAGTCGTATTCTTTGGTATCGGATGCTGCTGTTACAATGGCACCTCTTGTCCCCATGTCGATGAGCTTGCCAAAGTCGGGCTTCAGGTTGCGAACCGTGTCTTCGCAATCCACCTCGATGAGAAGATCCATGCGATTTCGGCCGGTCCAGAGAGCATCCACACCTAATGCCTGCAGCACACCAGCTATCGGGGCAGATGCCTCAGCCGGTTCGGCCGGGAAGTCCATTTGGTATCTGTCGCCCCATTGCCTCACGGTCAAAAGGCCGCTCTTGGTGTGAAACGCTGCTGCCACGTCCGGATTGAGCAGACGAGTCTCCCACAGGGCATGGGCACTTGCCAGGGTTGCATGGCCGCAGAGATCCACTTCGGCCTTTGGTGTGAACCAGCGCAAATCAAATCCAGATGCTCGCGGCACGACAAATGCGGTTTCAGACAGGTTCATCTCAGCAGCGAGATGCTGCATCCATGTTTCGTCCTTGTGCTCATCCATCAAACACACAGCCGCCGGATTGCCTGAGAAGGGCTTGTCCGTAAACGCATCGATTATCATTAGAGTGATTTTCATAAGGATAGAATTAAGATCTCGCGGTCAAGTCGTCAAGTTGTAGGCACCCATCTCATATCTGTGTATGATCAATCTTTGGCGTCTCATTCAGCTTGAGATGAAATTCAAAAAAAATTGTGTTTGTCGTCTTTTTCATCCAAAAATGGCGGGCTATGAACAAGGATGCATTTAAAAAATATGGGTATCAATTCATTGATTGGGTGGCGGATTACCTGGATGGCGTAGAGGATTTTCCTGTCACATCACACGTGGCGCCAGGGGAGATCAGGCGCCAGATCCCGATCCATCCGCCAGATAGGGAGGAACCGCTCGATCGGGTATTCAAGGATTTTTGCGAGATCGTGCTGCCGGGTATGGCCCATTGGCAACACCCCTCCTGGTTTGCCTATTTTCCAGCCTCGAACAGTCCGCCTTCAATTCTGGCAGAGTTGCTTACCGCTGGCTTGGGTGCCCAATGTATGGTTTGGCAGACATCACCAGCCGCCCAGGAGTTGGAGGAGTCGGTCATCGACTGGCTTCGCCAAATGCTCGGATTACCAGAGGGCATGTCGGGTGTCATCCAGGATACTGCCTCCACAGCGACCCTGTGTGCCCTGGTTTGCGCAAGGGAGTCGGCAACGGGATTTCGCTCAAACGAACAAGGGGTGACTGACCGGCTCGTGGTGTACGCATCAAAAGAGGCGCATTCAGGGGTTGAAAAGGGCGTGAAGATCACCGGTTATGGCAGGGAAAACCTCAGATACATCCCCGTCGATGCTTCTTTTGCCATGATCCCAGAGGCCCTGGCACAGGCAATTGCTGCAGACCGGCAAAATGGATTGATCCCGGCATGCGTTGTCGCAACAGTCGGGACAACCGCATCGGCTGCACTGGACCCCCTGGTGCCGATCGGACGCATCTGCCGTGAAAATGACATTTGGCTTCACGTGGACGCTGCCTATGCTGGAACAGCAGCGATACTTCCTGAAAAACAGTGGATCTTCAACGGCGTCGAACAGGCAGATTCTCTGGTCTTCAATCCACACAAATGGATGCTGACCAACTTTGATTGTTCAGCCTATTTTGTGAGGGATGAAAGTGCCCTGATTCGCGCTTTTGAGATCCAGCCCGAATATCTCAAAACACCCGTGGATACCAGCGTGAAAAACTATCGGGACTGGGGCATTCAACTGGGCAGGCGGTTTAGGGCGCTAAAACTGTGGTTTGTTATTCGCTCCTATGGCGTAGAAGGGCTACAGAGAATCATCCGCGAACACATCCGATTGGCAAAGCTGTTCGAATCATGGGTTGCAGCACATGCCCATTTCGAAGTGGTGGCTCCTGTGGACTTGGGATTGGTGTGTTTCCGACTCAACAACGGTCAATCCGAAGACGCACTCAATGATTTAAACAAAAAGCTCTTGAAAAAGATCAATGGGCAAACCGATATCTTTTTAACCCATGCCGTTCTCGGCTCAACATATGTTTTGCGCATGGCGATCGGATCGAGGTTGACAAAGGAGCGGCATGTAGCAAAGGCCTGGCAGACAATCCTGCGGGTTGCATTCGGTTAAGGGCAAGCTTCCAGAGGCGCTTACTAAGCTCATGTGAGGTATCATGAAAAAAACGACAGGGCTGGTCCTCGTGGTTTTTGTATGGAAACTTGCGCGCCCCATGAGGGATTCAGGAAAATCCTGTGCCATGAATTTCTGACTCACCCCACTAGAAATATCAGTGCCAAACTTTTGTCATAGATCCGTCGGAATATACTTCGAGGTAGTAGCAGCCGGTCTCTTGAGGATCATCGTCATGTACCTGGGTTGATATCGTATAATTGGCAGTATCGCTGATAGAATAGTGGTTGAATAGGAGCTCAACGGCAACATCTGGCATTTCTCCGTTGAAGTGAATCACGGTTTTAAATTGCAAATTACCGCCGTGGTCATCACTGAGGTAGGCCCACGAGCTTCCATTTTTGTAGTACAATTTGGGATCGGCGCCCCAGAACGTGGCTGATTTAACAATCACATATTCCGGACCGCCTTCCCAGGGGCCTAAAATTTTGATTGTCTTGTATTTTCGATTGTTCCAGGTGGGCTCATTTCCTGAGTAATCCCAAAGATAGGAGACAGAAGACAACCAGAACGGCGAACCCAACGAAACTTGCCTTGCCACGGGATGTTCGGGATAGTCGTCCGCCATTAGTCCAACGCCGACAGTGGCAATCGATACGAATAGTATCGCTGATATAATTTTTGATACCATTAAATCCTCCTATGAGCTGGCCCTTCGTCAAACAAAAACGAAAGGTTTGGTTACTCTACTGATTTGAGAATTCTTTACACGCACACACCAATCCACCCGCTGGACAAATTTCTTGGGGAGGCCGATAAATAAAGCTAAATCGAACCCCGGAGATACAAGACAGTCCAGGTTTACATTTTTCCTTTTCTTATTTCATACGTCCTCCCGTATTATTGAGACACACGAGACATGATTTCCTGCATGCAGTTATGGTCGTGCTGTTTTAGCGCGCCTACTATAGAGCTTAGTGGAATGCCCTTTCAAAAACGGGTGGATTCTTTACGAAAATAATTACTCTGCCCCCCGAGGTGCCCCAGGCCGAGTTCATAGTTAGTATGAAAGCCAACGCCAGTGGCCGCAAACCCGCTTTCAGACTACACTTTTCGCGGTCTCACTTTGGAAGAGCCTGCATAGCATTGAGATGCCGCGTGCGGCTATCGTTTGTAAATTGGTACAGGGCAAGGCTTTAATTACGCACTCAATTTTGGATTCCTTCCAGGAGATGTATAGAACTAATTAAAAAACCTAATATCATTAGAAACAATTTGAAAGCCGAGGAAAGAGCATTTGTTTTTACTATCATTACCTCCTTTGAAGCCTAAGGCCCTTTCAGAAGGTGTCTGGCCTGGATTGCGGCTGCAGTTGATTCGTAGTGCTTCAGTATATTCTTCAGCACTGTTTGGGCGCGATTTTTGTTTCCAGTTGCCTCGAGGGACTTGGCCAACCTCAACATCCCTTCTGCCCGGAGGGGGTGATTTTTCCTGCTAAGCGCTAGAAACTGTTCGAAAAACACAATCGCCTTTGAATTGTCGCTCAATGCTTCCTGTAGGAGGACGCCGGCCCTATATCGCGCTGTGTTGGCAGCGCGCCCAGGCAATTGCATGGCTTGCTCGTATGAGGCCACAGCCCCATAAAAATCTCTTTGTCGCTTTTGACAATCAGCTAGTAAGAACCAGGCCTCGACGTTTTTCGGGTTGTTTTTTAAGTATTTTCTTAGCGCCCGCTCGGCTTTCTTATGCTGACCAGCCAGCACCCAGTTTTGCCAAATCTTCATTTTGTCGATGCTGTCTTGTGATTTGGTTGGGCTGAATCTATCTGCTATTTGGCTTTTGAAATCCGTTGAAATGGTTGCCGGTTCGACCTCCCTCGGGTCTTGTTCATCAGAATTTGCCGGCGTCGGGTTGCTTGAAAGCAATTGTTCGAGCATTTTCGTTTCATTAGATGCAATTTTGCCGATTACATGCTCGCCGCCTTTTAAAATGGTAATCTGTTCAGGAGCGTAGATCCTCATGGTTCCATTTGATAGCCCCACAATCTCCACAACACCCCTGAGCACCGCGACATCTAGTTCTCCAAATTCTTTGACGACGAGCAAAAACTGGGTTCCGATGACTCGAATGGAAACCCGATTGGCCGCCTCGTCCCCCCGGTGAACATCGACTACGAAGGATCCGCTGCCGCTCCGGGGCGTTACCTCACAAGCCATGGTGCCGGACTTCAACGCAAGCTGAGTCTGGTTCGATCTTGCCTTGACAATCCTTGCTGCACTATTTTCGCTCAGTCCGATCCGGTCGCGGCCGATTTCAATAATCGCGCGATTCTGTTGAGCAATTCGAATGGAGGCCCCCTCGGTGAACACTTGGTGCTGTGGTCTCACACGATTGCTAGCGAACATTGTGCCTTTGATGTCGAGCACGGTTTCGTCGCTTTTCACAGTCCCATTGCTGCTTTTAAACTGCTGCATCAGCACCCCAACAATAATGACAAATAAAAGCACGGCTGCTTGGGTCCATAGTGCGGCTGGACGCAACCATACGGGACGGTGCATATGCTTATCGATTTGTTCTACCAGATGGTCACGGACAGTTTCGCTCCAATCTGGCTCTGCAGCAATTGTCTCGGCCCCGATTGCCTGAACTTCCTCTTTGATAATACGCCATTTTTTCAATGTCCGGTTGCACCCATGGCATTGTTCCAGATGGCGTTCGAAAGCTGCTTTTTCACTCGGGGGTAGCTTTCCGTGGTAGTAGGCATCCAACTGAGAACAGAGTTTCATTGTCCCCCCTCGCTTAGCAGCGCTTTCCAAAGATCTGCGTGAATGCTGGTTACAAGGGCCTGGCGCGCTCTGTGAAGCCGAGTGTAGATGGTTGACCGTCGCACGTGCATCATCTGGGCGATTTCGTCGCCATCAAATCCCTCTACAAAATGCAACCATAATGCCTGGCGCTGATCATATGACAGCTTGGAAAACATATGCTCCACCACTTGACGCAACGCTGCACGGCTGTCTGGAGAATGGGCGTTCTCTCTCAAAGCCATCGCTACCGGCTCTCTGCGGTCCCGCAAGAAGCGCCGGCGCACCCAAGTTTTCCGCCGCCAGTTTGAGACAGTTCTCAGCGCGATCTGGTAGAGCCAAGTCTTGAAGCTGGACTCACCTCGATAGTTGGTTGCCGTTTTGCCAAGGGCCATAAAAATATCCTGGGTCACATCATCGATATCTGCTCGCGTCATCTCGGGCATCCAACGATACAGCGCGGCGCGAATCGCCCTGGTATGTCTAATATATAGCTCTCCCAAGCAGGAGGAACGGCCATCTGCCAGGCCTGTCATTAATTCTTCATCTGTCAGCTCGGTTGAGTTTTCCACTAACCCACAACTTGGCATCGCACGCTTCATCATTACAGTAGTTCAGCAGTAGCGGAATCTTCCGCTATATTTTGTTGGCCGCGTTTAGAGAAACAGATTCAATCCCAACGCCAAACTCCAGTCGACATAGGGGGTTCGATATACCGTTTCCCCAGGATCCAAATAGAAATCCTCCTGCTTTTGCAGCAAACCAATACCGGGCTCGACTGATATGAAGAAGTTGTCAGCCACCCCGACTCCCAAAACGACACTCGTGGCAAGCCGCGGGATCCAGACGGCGTACGCGCGGTTTTCCGCGGAGGCATATAGTGACACATTTGCTCTGTGCCAAATGATATTGCCCGCGATGATCGGGCCGATTAGAAACCGACGTATTCGCCAGACGTAGCCGATACCCAATCCGGGCTGCAGACCAAACGCCGACAACTGGCCCCAGTCGCCCTGGGTGACAGGACTCTTTAAAAAATAGACATCCGCCCTGAGAAAAAAATCGAATCTGGGCCATACCTCGGCAGCGATCCCACCACCCAACATCCAATACGAGTCAGAGTGACCATAAAGGCCCCGCTGAACCACGCCGCGTGGATATATCGAGACCGCTGGAAAGCTGACTTGGGAGGTCACGGCTCTCGGGTTGTCCAGCGTCGTGACCGCTCGTCTGGTCATTTGGGTAACGACTTGCTCAACTGCTTCCCGACGCGGCACCTGACTGAACAAGTAAGCCTGACCCAACAGTTCCTGGGTCGCCAGCGCCATTTCAAGCGCCCAATTAGGCCCTTCAGGCGCTTCGACGATCCGCACCAATGCCTGTCCTGTGCTCAGGGCCACAAGATTCAGCAGGATTACATTGCCCCGGGTACCCTCGATCCACAGGGTTGCTAAGGCGTTATGGGTTTTGGCGAACTGTTTAATCTTCTCAAGACGATCCGTTAAAGAGAGCTCGATGAAGGCGCCGGTTTCGACAATCGACGTTACTCGAAACTGAGGTAATGACAGTGCGAGCTGGGTAATGAATTTGTCTTCTACTTGCTTTGCCGGGTCGTTTTGAGCGACTTTTATTACCAGGACCTGGGATGGGTTGTCCGGTTGATTCGCCAGAACAATCCTATTTTGCAGAAAAAAAAAGCCGATCGCCAATACGGCTCTGAGAGCGACTTGCGTATGCTTCATCTTCAACCGCTTAAAGGTCCGCGCAATTCTATTGCTCCGTATTTGAGTCTCTCCATCCCCCATGCGGTTCGTCACCACGGCACCCACAGACAAGTTGTGCTTGATCGTCTTTGTAGGTGGGATCAAATGTATGATGTTCGCACCACCAAAAACTTTCTCCTCGCCAGAGATGGCATCCCAAACCCATACCGTGGGTTTGTGTACATCTTTTGATCGTTTCGCTGTACCCCATCTCGACGATAATCGCCGTGCACATCGCTTCGCCGTTAATATCACCAGTTTGATCGACCGATCCGATATACTGTGATGCATCCGAATGGTATCCGCCCCATGGTTCGCACGCGTCGTTACAGTTTTGATTCAATTCCCCCATGATCCAACAAATCTCCCACTTGAATACGCCGGCCGAACAAGCAATACCGTCGTTCGTATCGGTCCCGGTATCTACCTGACCAGAATCGTCGACCAGATTGGGCAGTGGCACGCCATTGTATTCACAACCGCAAAGCACGCCGGCCAGCAGCATTGCTGGCGCTGTCATTATAAAATCCCGCATGGTTGTTTTCACGAGGTGCCACCTCATACCTGAATGCCGAGTTCTCCAAAAATAGCAGACGCGGGCGCACAGTAATCTTTAGAATTATCCTTTATATGGGAGTCGAAATCAAGCGAGGCAGCATTTTGGATAAGGGCCTGACTGGCAGGTGGCGTCCCTCCTCGTGCGTAGAGATTTGTGGTTTTTGGAAGATCCTGGAACGATGACGCTACCCTTCTTTAGGTATAAAAAACCTATTGTCGAGGAGATGCCATGTTGGGAATTATAAACAAACAAAAGAAACCGGTGTTGTGGCCATATATCATTGGTATCGGCATTGGTATCGCTACCTTCACCATTCTGCCCACCGTCGCTGTAACGGGGATCGAGCCCTTCTATCCTCCTGTTTATCAGTGGGTGCCATTGGACAACGCGGGCGTTAGTGACCGAGCATTGCAGCAAGGTACGCTGCCCACTGCCCAGCTGATCCGCTCGCATGGCGATACAACATGGGTACGTATCTCATTGGACGGTTTTTCCCTAACAGGCGTAGCCACCCCTCAAGGAGACGCGGTGGTTGTCAGCGCACCTGATGCCACTCCGATGCACATCACCGGAGCCCCGGCGCTCGCCAAAATTGCCTTTTCTCTCATTGTGCCCGATAGAGCAAAGATGCAGGCAGAGATCGTGGCCTCAGAATTTAGGGAGTATGAGAAGATCAATATCGCGCCGTCCAAAGGCAGTCTCCCGCGATCAATCGCCCCGAAAACAGTTCCGTTTGAATATGGCCCAACGTATCAGGCCGATGCATTTTTCCCCGGTACGCTTGTTGATCTCAAGACGCCTTACATTTTCAGGGATCACCGCGGTCAGGTGGTGCGTGTGTATCCCTTTCAGTACAATCCGATTTCAAAAACACTGCGCGTATATAGCCGAATCGAAGTTAAAATCTCAAAAAAGAGTGATAATGGTGTTAATCCATTTACGCGCAACCGTATCCATGGGCCTGTCGAAGCAAATTTCCACAACATCTACAGTCGACATTTTCTCAATTACGCTGAGGAGCGATACGATCCGGTTGAGGAAAAGGGAAACTTGCTGATTATCTCCCATGACGAATTCATGGCGGAAATGGAGCCGTTCGTGGCATGGAAAAAACAAAAAGGGATTCCAACCGAAATGGTGGACATCGCTACGATCGGCAACCAGACCGATAGTATCAAGAGCTACATAGCAGATGCCTATGCCCAACAGAAAGTAATGTTCGTGCTGCTTGTTGGGGACTACGAGCATATAACTTCTAAGAATGTCAAAGGCGCCTTTGACAACGGTCCCGGGGACAACGTCTATGGACATATCGATGGTAACGACAACTATCCCGAGCTCTTTGTGGGTCGGTTTTCCGGCGAGACCACCCAGCACATCAAGACCCAAGTAGAGCGAACCCTGTATTATGAAAAGGAGCTGACGCCGACCGATACCTGGCTGAATAAGGGCCTCGTCGCCGGATCCAATGATAGCCAAACAAATGATTGGGGGGAGACTGATTGGTCCCATTGCCGAAACAAAATCCGAACCCCGTTGATGGATTATACTTACGTCGAGATACCAGAACTCTATGACGGCAGCCAGGGCGGTGAGGATGCGTCGGGGAACCCCAATGCACAAATGGTCACCGATCAATTTAACAGCGGTATGGGGATCTGGGTTTACAGCGGCCACGCAGGCAAAACATCCCTTTATACGACCAAATTCAGTACTAGCGATGGGGCAGCCTTAAACAATGTGGGCATGTACCCGCATATCTGGGTTTTGGGCTGCAACCCCGGCCATTTTAAAAACGCAACCTGCGTCGCGGAATCCATTCAGCGATCCTCAGGGGGCGGCATACTATCGTGGATGTCGTCCACCAGCCAGAGCTGGGATCCGCCATACCTCGGCCAGATGGAGCTTGTTGCGATTCTTACTGAAGCGGCACACATCAAATGGACCGCCGGTGCTTTGGCGATCAACTCTATTTCGAAAATGTTGGATCAATATGGTGGCGGAGATACCTATAACGCGGATACCTGGATACTGTTCGGGGATCCAACGCTTATTGTTCACACGGATATTCTGACAGATATGGTCATCTCTCACGCGGATAATATCGAGCTGGGTGCCACCTCCTTTGACGTGGAGTGCGACACCAAGGGCGCGCTAGTGTCATTGAGCGATGCAGGTGAGATCGTCGGTACCGTTTATGCTACCGGTGCAACTGATACTATCGACATTGACCCACCGCTCAACACAACCAATGGCAACCTGACCTTGACCATCACTGCAAAGAACCGCGTAACCTACATCGAGAGTATCTCTGTCGGCGCTGTTGATACGGATACTGACACGGATACGGACTCAGACACAGATACAGATACCGACACGGATGCCGACACTGACACGGATGCTGATAGTGACAGCGACGGCGACAGTGACAGTGACAGCGACGGTGACAGCGACAGCGACGGTGACAGTGACAGTGACACTGACGGCGACAGTGACAGTGACAGTGACAGTGACGGCGATAGTGATAGTGATGGAGACAGTGACAGTGACGACGACGATCAAGGGTCAGCCGGGAGCCATCGTGATTCCGGGGGCTGCGGTTGTGCCTTTGTTGGGGACAACAAGTCGCATTCAACTAGACAGATAATTGCAGGTCTAATCGCCATTTTCACCAGCTGAACGCTGGCGAGATGCTGGTGATTACGCGAGTCCTAAAGATTTAAGAGAAGATTTTAACGATGAAAACGAAATTCCAGCAGAAAAAATCATGGGTGTATTGCTGCATTCTAACGGTTTGGTCGATTGGTATTTGGGCCTGTGAGGAAACAGACACCCCTGTCTCCCCAGCAGAGGGTGACTCAGATTCAGACAGTGACTCAGATTCAGACAGTGACTCAGATTCAGACAGTGACTCAGATTCAGACAGTGACTCAGATTCAGACAGTGATTCAGATTCAGATAGTGATTCAGATTCGGACTCAGAGACCGACACGGATTCCGATTCTGAGGCAGATACAGACAGTGCATCGGACACGGATACTGGTTCTGATTCCGATACTGAAATAGATCCGAATAACCTGCCCGATATTACCTTTGAAGATTACCATGAACTCGCAGAAATCACTAAGTACATGCAGGATGTCGCAGAGGCTACGCCTGGATACATTCAATACAATGTGGTTGGTACGTCAGGGCAAGATAGAGTTATCGACTACCTGGCAATCAACCTCACTGGATACCAAGATCCCCCGGCGATTTTGCTCATCGGGACGCATCATGGAGACGAGAAATCCGCGACAGACACGCTGCTTGGTGTCATCGATTACCTGCTGAGGCACCTGGAAGACCCAGTGATCGATAAAGTGATGGACTACTACGCACTATATGTTCTACCCGTACTCAACCCTGATGGACACAATGCCCATACAAGGGGAAACGCAAAGGGCGACGATCTCAACCGGGATTACGCCTACCCGGGCATGGACGAAAGCGAGGCTTTTCAGACACCGGAGACCGCAGCTTTGAAGCATCTACTAGACGACGTTGCGTTTTCCGGTGCAGCCGCCTATCACTCCGGCATGAGGGCAATTTTATGGCCTTGGTGCTATTCAGGAAACGAGACCGAGGACGCAGACGTGTTCTACACCATCGGCAAGGCCATTGCCGATGCTATGGGAATAACCTACATCGATCAGAGCTACAATGACTTTCAATCCTTTGGGGAATTTATCGACTATACTTACTCCAAACACAACACCATAAGTCTTACAGTTGAGGTGTCGACCAAGAAAACGCCACCTGCTCAAGAGCTCCAGGGCTATGTGGATCAGGTCGTGGATGGGGCCATTGCGTTCATGGACGCCTTATATGAATTTGATAATGGGAAGCTTGTTTTGGAAGAAGCGCCCGAGTTATTCTATCCTGACGAGCTCAGGTCACCTATCGACCAGAATGGTCAGCGGCTTGAGTAGTTTTTATGCAAGATTCAGATTTTTCCCACCCGATTTAGCGACTGGCATGCACTAGCTACATAAGTGCGAAAAAACGGCAAATGTAGTAATTCTTATTGAAGAGTCGATAAAGAATAAATGTAGTAGCTTTAATTGTCTGCATTTTAGAATCTATCTCAGTAGGCCGGACCGAGCATGGTGATTGAGACACGAGCAGTGCAAGGCAGGACGACAAGTCTTGCTGGTGGCAAGGCGCGGAGGAGTAACGCAGCAATGCGAAGTGGATCGGGCGCCATACGACGGGAGTGCC
>JASJCT010000226.1 GCA_030065855.1 Myxococcota bacterium | reverse complement strand
TCAAAGGTGCGAACCACATAGACGAAGTCACTTTTTCCCTCCAGTTGGCGCCCAAAATCCTCATGCGCCTCTCAATTGCGTACAAATAACACGACTAATAGTACTATTATTCATACATGATGTCAATTATTTCTTACATTCGATCCTACCTCAAGCGTTAACACCAGCCAGTTCCAACGTTTGATCCTCCTGCGGTGTCTAAATACCCAGAAGTTCTAGGTAACGCGAACGAGGATGCTCATATCCAGAGAAACACCAGAGCTGATCAAGGGAACTCTCGATTTGCTGATTCTGAAGACGCTCGAGTCAGGACCGTTGCATGGCTATGGGATCGCAAGAGCGTTGGAAGAAAAAACGGGACGTGCTTTGCAGATCGAAGAGGGATCTCTCTATCCGGCACTGTACCGAATGACGAATCGTGGTTGGATCGATTTCGAGTGGGGAATCTCGCCGAACAATCGGAGGAAGAAATCTTATCGCCTCACATCGAAGGGGGAAAAACGCCTAAAAGCCAATTTGGCGGAATGGCGCGAATTCACTGCGGCTGTTGCTCTGGTACTCGAGGAGGGAACGGCGTCGTAGCCGGTCGACGGAAGAATGGCGAGGATTTTCGATAGTTGGATGCGGTTACGCGCTCTTATCTCGAGACGATCGATGGAAACACAGATCGAGGAAGAGTTAGCACAACACTTGGACGCGCTTGCGAGCGATTTGGAAACTCGAGGATGGAGTCCTAAGGCAGCTCGCGCCGAAGCGAAAAGACGATTCGGTAACAAGAGAAAGATCATCAAGGAATTGCAGAGCATGGAAACAAAGAGAGTGAAGAAAGAAAGGCGCGCGACCTTCCAAGAAGAACTCACTCAGGATCTCAGGTACGGTATTCGACAACTCCTGAAAAAGCCGATGTTTACGGCAATTGTGATTGGTACGCTTGCTCTAGGAATCGGCGCAAATACTGCGGTGTTCAGTGTACTGAAGGGTGTATTCCTCGACCCGCTTCCATACGATGATCCACAGGCACTGACATTCATCTGGCATGGATCGACTGATGGTGTTTGTTGCGGTCCACTTTCAGGACCCGATTTCCTCGACTTTCGAAGGATGACCGAAAGGTTCGAGGACATCGCGGTGCTCGCGAGCCGGAACACTAACCTCAGCAGCGACGGTGATCCTGTAGTGGTGCTGGTCGTATACATAACTCCCAGCATGCTATCTCTTCTCAGTGCGTCTCCATTTCTGGGCCGCTTTTTCACAGCCGATGATGAAATATCAGGAACTCAGACAGTGATTCTGAGCCATGGCCTATGGCAACGGCTCGGCGGAGACCAAAACGTAATCGGCAGCACTATCAGACTGAATAGAGAATCGTTCACAGTAATTGGAGTAACGCCCCCTGGCTTCGACGTTCCAACACCGTGGCGATCGAACCAGACGCACGATGTCTATTTTCCATTTGCGCGAGAGCAGCTGGAACAGGAGCGCAATAGTAACTGGTTACTAGCAATCGGACGACTGAAAGAAGGCGTTCCCGTAGAAACCGGAGATGCTGAACTCAAGTCACTGGCGTTGGCTCTGGAGGAACAGTACCCGAACACAAATCGCGAAAAAACCGCATACGTAATTTCCATGCACGAACGGTTGGTTGGGGGAGTTGGAACACAGCTCGTTATGCTTCTATCAGCAGCGGGTTTCATGTTGTTAATCGTGTGTGGTAACGTGGCTAACCTTTTGTTTAGCCGTGCTACATCTCGCCAGACTGAGATGGCAATACGCGCCGCCGTAGGTGCCAGCCGTTCTCGCATTTTCCGACAACTACTCACGGAGAGCATGTTGCTATCGGGCCTTGGCGGTCTTATCGGAATAGCGATTGCGGTTGGCAGCATGGGACTTCTCAGAGCGTCGATTCCCACAAACATCCCTCGTATTGCCAACATAGGTATAGATGGAACGGTACTGGCATTCGCAGTTGGTATTTCGCTGGTTACTGGCATCCTGTTTGGACTGGCCCCGTCACTATCGGCATCGCGAACGAATCTCACTGCATCGCTAAAGGAAGGAAAAGGATCCCCTATCTTCGGATCACGTCGTGCCCTCCTTCGAGGAGCATTGGTTACGACACAGTTCGCGCTAGCACTCGTATTGGCAAACGGTGCAGCGTTGATGGTTCAGAGCTACCTGCGTTTTCGTGGAATGGAACAAGGATTCGATACCGCGAACGTACTCACAGTCAACGTCGCACTCGAAGGTGAAAGCTATGAAGACATTTCGATTCGAGATCGTTTCCTTCGCGAGACGTTACGGCGAGTTACCTCAATTCCTGGAGTAACGCAGGCCGGAGCCACGAGCAAACTACCACTAAATGGGGGTACTAACGGAAGCGTGTGGATAGAGGATAGTCCAGACCGCTCACTGTCCGGTGGATCCGGACCAAGTATAGAAATCTCCCTCGCAACTGGCGACTACTTCTCCGCTATGGGAATCGGCCTTGTTGCGGGAAGGCTACCAGTTGCCGATGACTCAATCGCCGCTCATCCAGGCACCATAATCAACCAGGAAATGGCCCGTCAACTTTGGCCGGACCAAAATCCGATTGGCAAGCGCTATAGTTTCCGCACCGACCCACCAAATTGGATGACTGTAGTAGGGGTAGTCGAAGACGTCCGTCAATGGGGGCCGTATCGCTCACCACGTCCAGAACACTACCTCCCCTATACTGCGCCCAATTGGGTTTTAGGTGGCAGAATGTATTTGATTGTCAAAACCGATATCGATCCGATGTCTATCGTCGGCCAGGTGCGCGAGGCCGTTCTTTCAGTCGATCCCGACCAACCGATTTCCGAGATCCGTACTATGGAACAGGTACTCGGAGAGCGGTTTGCGGGTCAGAGATTCAACACCATCCTCGTCGGGCTATTCGCAAGCATCGCTCTGTTGCTCGTATCAGCCGGAGTATACGGCGTCGTGTCATTCTTCGTTGCGCAATCGAGCCATGAAATAGGCATCCGCATGGCACTTGGCGCCGGTAGTGGCAGGGTATTGAGAATGACCGTTGTAAGAGGTCTACGCCTGGCAGTGATTGGAGCAGTTCTAGGACTGGGCGGGATTTTTGCTACAACTCGGGTCATCAGGAGCCTTCTCTACGGTACAGATCCAGTGAGTATACCGACGATGATAGGTGGAGCAACAGCCTTGGTATGTGTTGGAATTTTGGCTTCGCTCATACCGGCTTTACGAGCGGCAAGGCTCAACCCCGTCAACGCTCTAAGGAGTGATTAGCCTGGTTTAATGGCACTATGTTTTGGCCCAAATGACTGACTGTGAGTTTGGATCGGAAATTTCTATGGAGGAAATGTTATCGACGTAGATTGCTCCCCGTACCGAGTTGCCAACACAGATGCGTGTAGCCTCGGACAGGTCACTGAGTGTCAGAGGGCGTTCGAGCGCCCTCTTTTCGCGAAGAAAATTTGCCCGCCAGATTCCCGGGAGCAGACCATCGGAAATCGGTGGAGTAAGCCATCGGCCCTCTATTTCTGCAAAGACATTTGTAATCGAGCCTTCTGACAAGTGATCGTGTTCATTCACAAACAGCACCTCGAAGAATCCAACCTGCTGTACGGCCTCGAGTGCATGATTGTAGAGACCTCGGTTGTCCGTTTTATGATAGAAATAGCGGTGCTTGGAATCGACACGCTCTGGCCAAATAGCTAGGGAAATAGGCGTTGGTGAGTTTTCGAGGAACCTTGTTGAGACAGTCACGTTACCTACCGCATCCAAAGCTATGCGAACCACCCGTGCATCCGTACTGTCTCTTTTGATCTCCTTCTGAAACTGACTCGCGCAGTCACAAGCGACCTCCTGCAGCGCGTTAACAATTCGTTTCCTTGGAAACCTGCGCCCCCAATAGCGTGCACTTCTACTCATGCGGCGTAGATGTTGGTCTAGGAAGGAAAATTCCCAAACCGTTCTCGAATCAGCGCTGTCTTTCGATAGTTCGAGTCGCAAGGTTTCGATCAAGGAAAAATTGAGGGGATCTGCGTCAAGGAATTTCGATTTAAGCGATGTCTCTGCCCATTCCGCATGCGGATCCGAACCCCAAGTGATTCCACTACCAACACCGAGTTCGCAACGCCCTTTGGTGTGTACGATTGTACGAATGGCCACATTCAACGAAAAATCGTCCTCACTCTGGAAGCAGCCTATAGCCCCGCAGTATGGCCCGCGTGGTTCTTTTTCGAGTTCGGCTATGATCTCCATCGTCCGGCGCTTGGGTGCACCGGTTATAGATCCGCAAGGGAAGGTCGCCTCAAATATCTCGGGCAGGTCGGTCTCCTCTCCGAGTTTACCTTCTACAGTGCTCGTCATCTGAAAGACTGTGTCATAACGTTCAACATCAAACAGTCTTGGCACGGTCACCGTACCTGTTTCACATATCCTACCAAAATCGTTTCGCATCAGGTCAACGATCATAACGTTCTCCGCTCGATCCTTCTCGCTTCTATGCAAAAGTCTTTTGCGTGTGTTGTCATCTCCACAGTCGAGTCCACGTTTAGCCGTGCCCTTCATGGGACGGGTAGTCAAACACCTACCTTTGCGATACAAAAACAGTTCAGGTGAAAATGAGAGCACCTGAGAATCTCCCAGGTTTAGGAATGCTCCATAGGGAACCGGATGAGCACTCCGAAGCTTCTTATAAAATTGAAACGCCTCTTCAGCACCGGTTGCAGCACTGCCGTTTGGTTTTTGCAGATCAAAGCGATATTTACAGGTAAGATTTACCTGATAGGTATCCCCTGCGGCTATATATCCACGGGCCCGCTCAACTGCTTCGACAAATTCTTCGCGTGTTACGTTGAACGAACCGTTAGAAACTACCGGCGTTTGGCCGAGATCCAGATCGCCTAGCCAATGGCGTGGGCCGAGTCGTACGCACTGATCGTAAATTCCCAGCCATACAAGTGGCGTTTCGTTTTTTGTGGATGCGACGGTGAGGTCGAACGCGCTTGCTGCTTCGTACGCAATAAATCCTGCAACTATAACTTTATTGTTCTGCACCAGATGTTGGATTTCTGCGAGAACGTCCCTGACTCCATCGCTTGCCCACACGGTCAACACATGCACCGGCGAATGAAACAGCAACGAACGACTACTTTCGCGGGCAGGTTTTTGCGCGTCGAGTAAGATTGTACCCGGTTTAGCGACCAGTGATTTGAGATCTATCTCGCGAGACAACTTACACTCGTTTGCGGATGTGATATCTTGTGCATAGAAGAAGTGAATGGAAACTCTTCACTACTAGTTATTAGTGGATCCTTC
>JASJCT010000225.1 GCA_030065855.1 Myxococcota bacterium | reverse complement strand
CGGTAATAATCATTCGTATCGTGCAGGCGACTGCAGATCAGGAACCACCACCGGAACGCCTGACTGCCGTCTGATCTCCTCAACGTCCGGTGGTGGTTCCTGATCTGCAGTCGCCTGCACGATACGAATGATTATTACCGCTGCCAGAACTATTCCGATCACACCAATAAAAAGTTTCTTCATGATGGGAACCTCAAAAGGTTGATCTGCCCACCGGTTACGCGTTCCAGGTGTGCGATAGCCTTTACGTAGTCGTGTACTGCTTGAACGTGATTGACCCTAGCCTGATCGAGCAGAAGAGATGCGTCGGATACTTCGAGCTGAGTGGAAAGACCGTTTGAGAATCTGACGTTGGCTAGTTCCAACGTGCGTTCCGCCAAGGCTACGGTCTCCTCGGTTACCCTGATCTGCGCACTTGCTCGTCGATATTCTGCCAGAGAGGCGGCAAGTTCTACCTCCAGCCCCTCTCGCAGCAGAGCTTCCTCAACGTGGGCCTGGCGTAACAGAGCCTGGGCTTCGCCAATTTGCCCCTTGGTTCGAAATCCATCGAAAGGATTCCAGCTTATGGCGAGCGATACGCTCCAATCCTCACGCCATTCGTTGAATCCTGGCGGAGCTGCTGTCTCGGGGAACGCTTGGAATCCTAGATTTCCCAAGAGACGAATCGACGGCAACCTCTGCCCTCGATAGATGCGTACTGCTCCCTCACGCATCTCGATCGCTTCCTGTGCAGCGATCAATGCCGGACGCGAAAGAACTGCGCTAGAGAGTCTTTCCTCGTCGATCTCGATTTCTACCGGCTCTACTTCGGTGGTGAGCGCTATCGGCTGGTCCGATGGAATGTTCACCAAGCGCTTTAGTTCCAGCAGAGCCAGCTCAGCCGCATTTTCGGCTTGGACCACTGCGGGATCGCGATTCTCTCTGTCGACTCTCGCCCTCAACAACTCGAATTCTGAAGTAGTACCGGCCTGAAAGAACGCCTCCACCTGCTGAAGGTGGGCATCCGCAACACTGCGTGAGTCCAACGCGATCTCATGTAGTTGCTGCGCGAGGCTTGCGTTCAGATACGCGGTGCGGACCTGATAGGTGAGATCGGCTCTAGTCTCATCCAGCTGGTTTCTAGACACCGCTCTGAAGTTCTGGGCCACCCCGCGCGCTTCACCGACCGTCCCTCCTGCCCACAACAGTTGTGAGAGCTGGAAGGTGGCAACGTAATTGTTGGGACGACCGAAGGGTAAATCCTCGAACATATCGCCGAACGGATTATCACTCGTATCAGCTCCGGGTGATCCTCCACCTCCGATATCATCGAAGATCGTTTTAATCGCACGGTTGTATGTGAGGTTGGTCGATAGCTGAGGCAGCGCACCCGCGGTAGCCTGAGTCACCTGAGACTCGGCTTGGTCCACCAATGCTCTCGCGGCAGCAATCTCTTCACTTTCTTCCATAACGCGAGTCACCGCGTCGGTGAAGGAGAGTCGAATCGTGTCTCCGGCCACTGTGGTCTGTGAGTATGCGTCAAACGACGCTACTGAAACCGCAGTAACGAGAAACAGGAGCCGGACGAACCTCCGTAGGTCAGGCACCATCATTTTCGTCCTTGCCTTTCATTCTTTTTCCACCAAATCGGCACATACATGTTGACAGATCTCTACGAGCGACGCGCAATGCCGTCAAAAACGATGTCTAGTTGCGCCGATATTTCCGATCCCGGACTCTCGGCCGAACCGTCTCCCAACAACCAGTGAAGAAAGGTGTGGTGAAACGCCGCTTCGATGAGTGTGGCTGCGCGATCGGGATCTATATCCAGACGTACTTCTCCAGTCAGTTGACCGGAACGAAGTACGGAACGAGTCATATCTTGGAATTCCTGCACAGACTTCTCGCGTCCGACATAGCATTTATCGCCGGTGTCGTACTTGAGTCGTTGTTTCTCCATAAAAGCCAATCGTGCTAGATCGGGATTCTGCTCGCCGAGGCTTGCCATGAACAGAAACACCCGTTCTAACTGCTCTTTCGTGCTCCCGGTCCACGATTCGACTGGACCAAATTCCTCGAATAGACGGCTTACCCAGTCATCCGAAAGCGCTGCTAGCAAGGAGGTCTTTTGAGGGAAATAGTTGAAGACCGTGCCTTTGCCCACATCGGCCCGTGCGGCGATCTCTTCGACCGTAGTCTCTTCGAATCCCTGTTCCAGGAACAGCTCAAACGCCGCGTTGAAAATGCGCCTTCGCGTTTCGCGTTTTTTGCGTTCCCTAAGACCGAGTCGGTTAGTATCTGGGGAGCTATTTGAATCTTCTGAAAGATGAGGCTTCATGTCCGTAAATCTACCTACAGAAAAATGACTTCGGTCAAATATGACCAGGGTGCTGTGAGTCGTCAATCGATGCGTACGTTGCGATCAGGAACGGCAAATATGGGCGGCTTTGCAGCTCAACAGTTGGAGTGCAATAGGCTTCTTAAAACCGAGGCTACGGCGTTTCGATCCGGATCTTTTGGGGAATCATTAGCGGCTGAATACGTGTACTAAGAACTCATCTGGTCCAACTAGCTCAAAAACGCTCGAGGATATGGAATTGAAGGCTTACTTCGCTTTCGTTTTTAAAATTTCGCTATCTGTGATCGGATTCGGGTGCGGATTGACCGAACCCGGCAACTCTCCCCCATCAGTGAACATCTCCTCTCCAAACGAAGGTTTAGAAGTGAATGTCGGCGAGTCGGTCGAGATAGTCGCCGAGGCCACGGACAACGACGGCACAGTGCAATCGGTGCGTTTTTATAAGAATGGTGTTCAGATCGGGAGCGACTCGGAGTCTCCATACACCATTATCTGGAACACTGAAGGAGAATCTAGGCGGCTGGTCCGGATTCAGGTCGTCGCGCAAGATGACGATGGCGCAACTTCGGCGGCCAATACAACTGTCTACACGAATTGGATTTATGAGCAGCCTGAAAACACCGGCGATGGTTGGGTGACAGCCTCTCTCTTAGACGCCGGTTTGAATCCAGAACCATTTGTAGATCTGATGTACAACCTGCGGAGTCAAAGCAACCACCGAACGCACGGCATATTGGTAGCGCGCCACGGCCAGTTGGTATTCGAAGCCTACTTCCCCGGTTATCGTCGAGACGACCAGGGTACGCTCATACGATTTGATCGCGACGTGTTGCATGACATGGCGTCAGCCACAAAAAGTGTAACGTCAGCGTTGTTGGGTATTGCGATAGACCAAGGATTTATCGATTCGATTGATCTGAGGGTGCACGAGCTATTCCCGGAATTTCCATGGCTAGCTACCGGTGAGAAAGCTGAGATGTCACTCGAGCACATGATCAACATGTCATCCGGACTCGAGTGGGACCAAGCGACTTTTCAACCGTTAGATCCACGCAACGACCTCGTTCTTTTTTCCAGAAGCAGTACGCCGTGGTCCTTCTACTTCTCCAGACCGCTCGTGGCCACCCCAGGTACTCACATGACCTACAGCGAAGCGAGCATCAACGTGGTCGGGGAGGCAATCTTTAGAAGTAGCGGCCAACAGGTAGATGGGTTCGCCGATACCTATCTCTTTGGTGAATTGGGTATAGCGGATCGAACGTGGGGAGTGACGGCGTATGGGCGGGTATGGTCGTCGGGCGATCTATTCCTCCGCCCTCGCGACATGCTGAAGATAGGTCAGCTATACCTACAGGACGGGGTGTGGGACGGCGAGCAACTGATTCCGCAGTCATGGATAGATTTAGCATCGATCCCTTACGTCGAATTCGATGCGACATCCGAGGCTCACGAAAGGTACTGGGCAGCAGTAGCAGACAAGGTGGGCTACAGCCATGCCTGGTGGACTTTGAGTGAGGAGACCTACGGCGCCGATGCATTCACAGCATCGGGTTGGGGCGATCAAAGAATCATGGTGTTGCCGGAGTACAGTATGGTTGTGGTTTTCACAGGTGGATCGCAGTGGGAAGATCCTCACCTCACAGCTCATGAGATGATGGTGGGATTTATCCTCCCGTCTACTGAAACTCAATAAAAAAAGCCGAGCCTTGAAAACAAATAACTCGATACTGGCAAGACTTCACCCGAAACCGGTGTATCTAGTGTATGCACTGCTGATTGTGGCTTGCTCGATCACCGGACCAGAAAACACCCCGCCTTCAGTATCTATAACTTCACCCACCGACGGTATTAGCGTTGAGGTTGGAGATGTAGTTGACATAGTGGCACACGCCGCCGACAGCGATGGAGTAGTAACATCGGTCGGCTTCTATATCGGCGGTTCGCTGGTAGCTGAAGACAGTACCAGTCCTTACGAATACTCTTGGAACACCGAATCCGTATCCGGCTACCACCAAAGAGTACGAGTTGCCGCCAAGGATGATTCCGGCGATTCCACGATGGCGGCTATCTCTGTCTACACAAGCTATCGGTATAATCAGCCAGAACGTGTGGTCGGCGGTTGGGAAACGAGTACGCTAGAAGCAGTAGGGCTAGATCCCGATCCTCTGAAGGCGCTCATGAATACGCTCAGGGATCACCCTAACCACATGGTACATGGTATTCTCGTTGCTGTTGATGGATCGTTGGTGTTCGAAGAGTACTTCGATGGATTGGGACACCCTACTTGGGGAGAGACGCCCAAAGCCTACGATCGCGAGATGGTACATGGTCTCTCTTCTGTGACCAAGAGTTTTACAGCAACTCTACTCGGAATAGCAATTCACAACGGATTCATTTCGAACGTCGATGAACCGGTCTTTAACTACTTTCCCGAGCTTTCCGATCTCAACGTTGGAAATAAAAGTGACATAACACTAGAGCACATGGTCACCATGACATCAGGCCTCGAATGGGATGAGTGGAGTTACTCGCTGCGAGACGATCGAAACTATCTCATCAGATTCCTCAGATCGTGGCTTCCGTTGAGGTTCGTGCTTCAGCAGCCGATGGTGGCAACACCGGGTACTCTGTACGAGTACAGCGGCGGCAATACAAACGTTCTTGGCGAAGCGATCGCGCGTGCCACCGGTATGGGATTGGACGACTTCTCGGACGAATACCTGTTCGAGCCGATGGGAATAGACGACTACTCGTGGATACCCCTTCCCAGCAATAGTGAAATCACCTACGCGTCCGGCGATCTACGAATGCGACCCCGTGACATGCTCAAGGTCGGGCAGATGTATCTGCAGCGGGGAGTATGGAACGGTGAGCGTATTATTTCAGAGGAATGGGTCGACGCCTCCGCTCAAAGCTACATCGATGTGCCTGGGTGGGCCGCGCATTGGATGTACAGCTACGGCTGGTGGCCTCAAAGAGG
>JASJCT010000224.1 GCA_030065855.1 Myxococcota bacterium | reverse complement strand
CACCGAGGGTGATCCCGAACCTATTGAAGGCGATCCCAATCTTCCGCCCGATTCGGTGTTATTGGCTGGAGCCGATTCGGTGCTGCAAGCAAACGCCGATTCCGGTAGTGCAGAGACCACCGACTCGGCGGTTGGACAGGTAGCAGAGGAAGAGCCCGAAGAACCGGTGCTACCGAATACAGGGACATTGGTTGTTAGGGTTCCGAGTGATGGACGACTTATCATAGATGGCGAAAGAAGCAGGCGTGATTCACTCGAACTCACTCCAGGCAATCATACCATCAGAGTAGAAAAGGACGGTTTTCAAACGTTCGAACAGACCGTACGCATTGAACGTGGACAGATGATGGTTGCCCCGGTTGATTTAGTACCCGTTCCAGATCCCGAACCGGCTCAACCGACCGGTCCGACTAACCCTGTTCCACCGCCACAGACAAATACAGAAACGGTAGACTGCGCCACCGATTCACCGGGACCGGCGTATTTCACGGCGAATACATGTTTTGACACTCCTCCGTCGCCGACTGGAGTGCCCATAATCACCATAGGACCCGATGAGACAGGTAACGTGGCAGCCGTCCAGCTTCTGGTGAAGGTTGGAACTAACGGTAGAGCATTGCGCGTGGTTCGAGGACGTCGGCAGCAGGCTGCGCAGACTCTTCAGATGAGAGCCCTTCTGTTTGCTCGCGATAGTCTCGAATACATACCTGCTCGCCAAGGTGATCGGCCCGTTGAAGCTTGGGCGCGTGTGACTGTTCGGTTCCGGCGCCGCTAGGCCACTCGTGATAGATCCAAGCAGTTTTATTGCCCCTGGGGCAGTTGTTTTGGGGGATGTCACCCTGGGGAAAGAGGCAAGCGTCTGGTACAACACCGTGATCCGCGCTGATATGGCGCCGATTTCGATAGGAGACCAAACCAATATTCAAGATCTATCGTTACTGCATGTAGATGTTGGATTGCCATGTGTAGTAGGAAGTCGAGTTGGAGTCGGGCACCGAGTGGTTCTTCACGGATGTACGGTTGGGGATGATTGCCTGATCGGTATGGGATCGGTTTTGTTGAACGGCGTTAAGCTCGGTGCCGGTTCTGTAGTTGGAGCCGGAGCGCTCCTCACTGAAGGCATGGAGGTCCCTGCAGATTCGGTGGTGATGGGGCTACCTGCCAAGGTAATTAGGAAAGTGGATGCGGATCTCCGGGCACGCACACAAGACACTATTCGGCACTATTTGGACTTAGTGCGTCATCATAGATCTGGAAAGGTTACGAAACATCCAAACTCGGTAATAACAGGTTTGTGATGTGGATTGTCGGCATTGCCGCAGGGGCGCTGCTCTCGGTTCTACTTGCGTGGGTCATGCAACAAGCTAGTTTGTTTCCCCGCGCGGTAATGCAGACCGCCGAGTTATTCCCTCGGTATCGTAACTTTTCAACCAACTTCTAAGTCTTATCGCTCTTTGAGCGGGGCAGGAGCCGTCATGGGTATTTCCGGTGAATTCGGCAGGAACACGGATCTCCAGTTTTCCGACAACGCGATCACGGTACTCGAACGCCGGTATCTCGTTAAGGATGACAACGGAAATCCCGCCGAAGCACCGGAGGAGTTACTCTGGCGCGTGGCTCGGACCATCGCGGCCGCGGATGCCACCTACGGAGCTAGCGAAGGCGCCGTTGAAACTCTAGCCGAAACATTCGTGGAGTTGATGGCAACTCGGGTGTGGATGCCGAATAGCCCGACGCTCATGAATGCAGGTAGGCCTTTGGGGCAACTTTCTGCCTGTTTCGTCTTACCGGTTGAAGACTCTCTGTCAAATCGAGAATCCGGGATTTACGACACGCTCAGAAACATGGCTCTGGTGCATCAGTCCGGTGGTGGTACCGGATTCGGATTTTCCCGTCTCCGTCCTCTAAACGACGTTGTACGCTCCACAATGGGGGTAGCATCGGGGCCGGTCTCTTTCATGTCGCTGTATGACGCGTCAACCGAAGTAGTAAAGCAGGGCGGTACCCGACGCGGTGCCAACATGGGGATTCTGCGAATCGATCACCCGGACATCATGGAGTTCATCACCTGCAAAGACGACACTACCAAAGTCACGAACTTTAACATCTCAGTTGCCGTCACCGATGATTTCATGGCTGCATTTGCAGCGGGTGAAGACTATTCGCTGATTCATCCCCGAACGGGCGAGACCGTCGGCAGCTTGAATGCGCGAGAAGTTTTTGACCGAATCGTTCACGGCGCCTGGAAAACCGGTGAACCGGGAGTCTTCTTTGTCGATCAGGCCAATCGGTTCAATCCGGTACCTCACCTAGGTAGTTACGAAGCGACAAATCCCTGCGGTGAGCAACCACTGCTTCCCTACGATGTGTGCAATCTGGGATCCATCAACGTCGGTTCTTTTGCGAAGGATGGAGAGGTAGACTGGGATGGACTACGAAGGGCTGTACACCTCTGTACTCACTTCCTAGACAATGTCATCGACGTCAACAAATATCCCCTACCGCAGATCACCGACCTGGCGAAGAGAATACGCCGCGTGGGACTCGGCATCATGGGGTGGGCGGATTTCCTGATTCGAGTCGGCGTCCCATACAACTCCAAGGAAGCAATTGAATGGGCCCGCAAGCTCATGGGCTTCATCGACGAAGAATCGAAGGTGGAAAGCGAACGACTCGCAACACAGCGCGGAGTATTCCCCGAGTGGGAGAAGAGTATTTGGGGACCGAACGATACCTGCGCGCGTGACTCGGGTGGAGCTCGCGTTCGTCCGATGAGGAAACTGCGCAACTGCAATCTCACGACGGTGGCTCCTACAGGCACCATTTCTATACTAGCCGGCTGCTCGTCAGGCATTGAGCCGTTGTTTGCCGTTGCTTTTCTGCGTAACCAGGCCGGCACTCTGATGCCTGACGTGAACGATGATTTTGTAGCTGTTGCTAAAGAAGAAGGATGGTACTCTGAAGAGCTGATTCAGAAAATCGCGGAGTCAGGGCACATCCACTTCGATGAGGTGCCCGAGAAATGGCAACAGGTGTTCGTTACGGCTCACGATGTTGCGCCGGAATGGCACATCGAGATGCAGGCCGCTTTCCAGGAGTTTACGGATAGCGCCATTAGCAAAACCTGCAATTTCCCCAACGAGGCCGACGAGGATTACGTACGAGAGATTTACCAGCGCGCCCACCGGCTCGGATGTAAAGGAGTTACGGTATACCGGGACGGGAGTCGGGATATGCAGGTTCTGTCAACCGGCTCTACTGCCAAGAAGGTGCAAGAGCAAAGCGGCGACGGAAGGCCGGACGACGAGGTCACCGAACTCAGAGCAACGGTCGCTGAGCTGGAAGCTGAGCTTCAGCGCAAGACAAAGCAGCTTCATGAATCGGAAGCGGAAAACCTGCAGAGACGCGCTAAGCGGTCTCGACCGGAGTTGTTGAAGGGATCTACGAGAAGAGTCGAAACACCTCTCGGGACTCTCTATGTAACCATCACTGAAGATGACAAGGGACAGCCATTCGAGATGTTCATGACCCTAGGTAAAGCGGGCGGGGCTCTCATGGCTGATGTAGAGGCCGTTGGCAGGTTGATCTCACTTGCTTTACGCTCGGGTATACCTATGGCAGAGGTACACCGGCAGCTGCGAGGGATATCTTCGGATCGTGTCAGTGGCCTTGGACCGAACAAGGTCTTGTCGGTTCCGGATGCTATCGGTATAGCTATGGAGCGGTGGATGCATGACAAGCAGGGCATCCAACAAGACCTCCTGGAAGATGTGTCAGAAGAAGACAACACAGTTGTATCTGTTAGACCTAGGAAGGTTGCTGGTGCTGATGGAGCGATGTGGCAGTTAGATGTCCAACACGAACACCAGCTGGCAGGGGTGTGTCCAGATTGCGGCTCCCAGTTGGAGTACGCAGAGGGTTGTGTTAAGTGCCATGTTTGCGGCTACAGCGAATGTGGTTGAACGACAGGTAGGCTGGTAGGATATACAACAACTGTCGTTCCACATCCGCGGCTTGTTGAGGAGGGAGCCTTGACATCCAATAAATGGGCGCGTGTCGCGCAAGATGAAGCGTTCGGATTGAGACGTGGGGCTTGGTACCCTGTTGTGGGTGATCCAAATTCGTCACTGGTCGTTCTAGATGTGAACAAGACCAATCGTCCGGTCAATCGAACGAACCTGCAATTCACAGATGAAAAACCCCAAAAATGGAGTGTGGTCAGACGCCAGCCTGAAGAAGGCGCTGCCGTTCTGGCTAGCTCCAAAGAACTAGGGCCTGTATATGGTGTTTGTCCCGTCTGCCGCTGGCGGGTGAAGCTCGGTCCGGAAGATACACAGGAAACCTGTCCTGAATGTGGTGAGACTTCTGAGGTCGACTGGGATCATCCCTGTTGAATTTGGATTATCGGATTACTTGAAATAGGGCGGAGATTTTCTCCGCCCTTTGTCTTGAGGGGTAAATCCACAGTCAACGCTGCCCTGCCGGCTGGAGAGGTATCCTCCACACCTTCTGTCCTCTGCACACTGTATTCAGTCCTCTTCATTCAGTTCTCTGCATTCTGAATTACTTTACCCCTCTGCCCCTCTGCCCCTCTGCAATATATTCCATCCCATGACGTCCTTAAATCGCCGCGCTACCGTGACTACAAACGTGGGTGGGATCCTTATCGGATCAAACCACCCAATCGTCGTGCAGTCGATGACCAACACTCCTACCGCAGATATCGAATCGACGGTGTCTCAAGTTGCAGAACTGGCGGCAGCAGGTAGTGAAATGGTGAGAGTGACAGTGAACGATGGCCCAGCAGCCAAGGCGGTTCCAGAAATCATTGAGAAGTTGAACGTTCGCGGTGTATCTGTACCCATTATCGGTGATTTCCATTTCAACGGGCACCACCTCTTATCCAAACATCCGGATTGCGCGTCAGCACTCGCCAAATACCGTATCAATCCCGGCAATGTTGGAGGGACGTTACACGACGAAAATTTCAGCACAATCGTCGAAATCGCCGTAGCCAACAACAAACCGATCAGAATCGGTGTTAACTGGGGATCGCTGGACAAACAGCTGCTTGCTGATCTGATGGATCAAAACGCATCTCGTTCTCCCTCACTCGATTCGCGTGAGGTTATGCTGAACGCCATGGTTGAGAGCGCATTGAGATCGGCATTGCTTGCCGAGGAGGTTGGACTTGCACACGACCAGATAGTGCTTTCGGTCAAGATGTCACAGGTAAGCGATCTGGTGAATGTGTATCGTCAGTTGGCAGGGCGTTGCGACTATCCACTTCATCTCGGACTAACG
>JASJCT010000223.1 GCA_030065855.1 Myxococcota bacterium | reverse complement strand
CACTCTGCAAGTTGTTTCCGTATGCATCCCTTGCCTGTACGGTGATTGTGGTAACTGCACCAGCTTCTCCGGCCGGTACTGTTGCTCTACTCTGAGAGGCATTTGCGGTGCTGGGTGCAACAGCGCTCGTAAACGGACTACTCCCAATTGAGGTGCCGTTGAGCTGTACATCGATATCGTCAGTACCTGTAATTGTCGGTGTATAGGTTGCCGAATAGGTGCCATCGTCGTTGTCCGTGATGGCAGCGATCGCTGTGTTGGCTCCAGTGACCGCAACAACAACTACCTCACCGCCTGTCGTAAGATCGTTCCCGCTTGCGTCGCGGGATTGGACCGTGATGGTTGTTACCTCTCCAGCTACTCCCGCAGGAACCGTTGCCACCGTCAGCGCCGGGCTCGCGGCTCCTACCGCAACGACGCTCGAGAACGGGCTGCCTCCGATTTCGGTCCCATTCATTGTGATAGTGACGTTATCCGTTCCGGCGTTTGTAGGTGTGTACGAAGCGGTATAGGTGCCATCGCCGGCATCTGATACGCCTGGAGATACAGAGTTCGCACCGGCCACGGTCACTGTAACGGTTTCCCCACCAACTGCGATTGCGTTACCGCTCCCATCCCGTGCTTGAACGACGATATCCGTAGGATTGCCTGCTAGACCGTTAGGTACGGTCGCTGTGGTCATTGCAGGAGATACAGAACCGGTCGAGACTGAGCTGCTGTACGGGCTACCACTGATGGCAACCGAGTTGAGGGTGATGGCAACATTATCGGTGCCCGAATTGACAGGTACATAGCTCGCCGAATAGGTACCGTCGTTGTTGTCTGTAACTGTGGGAGAGACTGAATTGGCTCCAGTCACACTCACGACAACGGTCTCTCCACCAACAGACAAGTCGTTACCGCTAGCATCTCGAACTTGGACTACGATGTTGGTTTGGGATCCAGCGACACCATCTGGCACAGTTGCAGTGGAAGTAGCCGCAGACGCGCCTCCCGTGCTCAACCCGATCGATTCAGACGTAACGGAAGTAATACCTGATGCCTGGAATTCCAGCGTGTATGTACCAACCGATCCCGACAGCGTTAGGCCTGCAAAGGTTGCCAAGCCAATCACGTTAGTTGACGCCGTTTCTCCAGTTAAAGTGGCGCCGGAAGGTCCGCTTGCTACAACGGCTGTAACGGTAACGCCCTGCTGCAGAACTGGATTGTTCTGGGCATCCTCAATCTGAATTGACGGCTGTTGGGCAAGCGGCACACCGGTCGTGCTTGAACTCGATGGTTGTGTCGCAATTGCCAGATGATCGGGTGGGCCTGTCAGAATATCGAAACTTGCGGAAGCGACATCGGGTAATCCGGCGCTCGTTCCCGTAATACCGTAGGCCGATCCCGAAAGGTTTATGAACAGGTTCGAGAATACCGCGACGCCTCGGCTCGCCGTCACCGTTGTAGTTCCACCAAGGACCGCACCTGAAGCTCCGGTTCCCGGCGTTATGGATAGAGTCACCTGTTGATTGAAGCTGGTATCGGCTTGGCCGGAAGGTTCACGAGCAGTTACCACAACGTCTGGAGTTATTTCTTCTCCCGCAACCGTATTACTCGGTTGAACCGTGAAGACTAGTTGTGCAGCTGAGATCGAAACACGGAAGTCTTCGTCGACATCACCGTTGTTGCCAAAGTACACCCAGGCGCTTGTCGCACCTGATCCATCGACGGTGCGTGCCCGCCACCGGAATTCGGTGTCATCCGTCAATCCGCTGACCAACACGTAAGCCGTTCCACTTCCGACGACGAAGGGGCTAGAGCCGGTCGGTCCCGTGAACGACGTCCCAACCGGGCGTACCTCTACCTGAAGTCGAACTGAATCACCCGGATCCGGATCTGAAATCGATGCGCTCAGCACCACAGAGGAGGCACTTATCGTAGCTCCAACTGGAATTACCGAGGTACTATCTGTTTCCGTCTGATTTAGATCGGTAGGATCTCCTGGTGCCTGTGGCGCAGAGACCGAAAAATCGGCTTCCGATTCGGCATTACCGCCAAACGCCGACCAAGGACCCGCCGCTCCCCGCGTATCAACCGCCCTCGCCTGCCAGTGGTATTGAGTGTCATCACTCAGTCCCGAGATACGTAGTACAGCTATCTGGCCGTTGGCGAATCGAGGACTTTCGGAGGTCGCCGTGCCATTGAAGGCGGTGCCAACGGGCCGCAATTCGACTTCTAATGACAGTGAATCGTCGGGATCAGGATCGGCTACGGTAGCCTTCAATACGACGACATTCGTTCCGGTGGTTGCCCCAACACCGATGGTCGTGACGCTATCGGGACCAAACTGCCCCGGGGCCGCGATGGATCTCGGTGTTTCCTGAACGGCTCTGGTAAAGTCTGGAGCGTCTTCTGCGTTTCCTCCAAATGCCACCCAAGCCCCTACTCTTCCAGTCTGATCGCTCGCTCGGGCCTGCCAATGATATTCGGTGTCATCGGTGAGGTCGCTCAAGTCGATGTAGAGCGTGTCTTCAGTGGATCCTATTGGACTCGAATCGGTTGGTATGCCGGTGAAATCGGTTCCGACTGGACGGATTTCTATCAACAGCTTCAACGAATCGCCAAGGTCGGGATCTGATACGGATGCTGCAATCACCATAGCCGAATCAAAGACGACCTCACCAGTAGCGATGGAAGTCGAGCTATCGGAACGCAACTGCATCAGGTCGGCAGCGGCATCCGGATCACGAGGTGGAAACATCTCGAGGCTGAAAACACCTGTCTCCTGGGGAGAGGCGCTCGAGGCTCCGATAAAATACGAACCGGTATCGGGCAATAGCACATAAACCAGACAGGCATCGCCTTCTTCACCGAGACAGTCGTCGCCATCGACCAATGACGGCGCAGATCCATCTTCGAGGCTGTCTACGAACAGATAGGCGTCGAGATCAGTAGAGGTCATCACGACAGTGACCGAATCACCACCGTTGGCGTCAAACTCGAAGAGTTTCGCGAACTGTCCGTTCCCGTGAGACGAACCACAATCCGATGTTACCAGCGAATCAGTAACAGCCACATCGAGCGAAAAATCGTTGGGTAAGCAGGGGTGGATAACGTACCGAACAGGCAGTGGAGTTGGATCGGGAGCATTTGCACCCACAGAAAACAGCAACGTATCGTGGTATTCACCTACTGCCAGGTCTGCTGGATCGGTGGAAATAGTTACGCTGCCTGGAGCTGTACCGCTATTTGCCGAAAGTACAAGCCACGCGCTTCCGTTGGACTTTCTTGCATTCCAGGTGACCCTACCGTCACCTGAAGCGGTGACCTCCACGGTGAGGTCGTGGCGCGCAGTGCTTCCAACAGCAGCAGAATCCACAACCTGCGGTAACGATACGCCTATTGAGCTTGGCTCCGGGGGGGTGACAAGATCGTCCAGTTTGCAGGTGGAGAAGATCAGAGAAGTTCCTACCAAAGCTACGATAGCCGCGGTGCGGCGAGCGATGGATAGAGAAAAACGCTTGGAGAAAGGCACCAAAGAACTACGGTTCAAGTACCGACCGTGCCTCGTGCCTTCGCTTTTGGCTGTAATTTTCGACATCGAATTCCAGAGTATTTGCGCAACCTCGCGCGTGTTCCACAAAATCCTGCTCACAAGAGTTCTTTATTATTAGCACTTCCTGTGCCGACCCCAGAGCAGCAAAAACCGCATAAAAAGGGCTGCAAGAATGACATTTCGGGTTGGCTTTTTCAAGCATTTGTTGCGCAAACACAACAGTTTTTAGTGATATTTGTGATCCAGATCACCCGTTTTATGCGACCTAGACAGTAGTTTCACGGGGGAAAAGGTTGGGATTTGACAGAACCGCGTTGATTTGCGAAGGTGAAGGCATAGAATCGTCGGTTTTTTGCGCGGGCCCATAGGAGCACGACATGTTTTCGCCCACATCTGAACAGCCGCGGGCAGTAACGGCATCCATAGTCGTGCTCGGAGTAGTTGCTGCTGGAGCCGCTCTCGCATACACGCGCCCGGTCATGGTGCCATTCGTTTTGGCGCTTTTCCTTTCGTATCTCGTTACTCCGTTGGTCGATTTTTTACAGGGTCGACTGCGCATTCCGAAGTTCGTTTCTATCCTAATCGCCTTGCTTGCAGCCGTCGGCCTGCTATCGCTCCTGGCGGTGCTCATAATCACCTCCACTCGAGGCCTGATGGCATCGGTGGATATTTACCGAGATCGATTGACGGAAATTGCGACTTCGGTGGCTACTCTGATGTACGATTGGAACCTGTTGCGTGGTGAGATGGGGGATAGTGCCGACTACCTGTTAGAGGCAATCAATCAACTACCTCTACTTCGCCTCGTGCAGAATGCCGCAGGCACCGCTGTTGGGATTCTCACCAACGGTGGGTTGGTAGTGATCTTTTTGATTTACCTGCTGGGCGGACGGCGCATGACCGAGCACCGCACCGGCATCTATGCAGAGATACATGCGAAGATTCAGAACTTCATCGTCACAAAGTTTGTCATCTCAGCTACGACAGGTGTTTTCGTCGGAATCATCCTGTCGCTTTTTGGACTAGACCTCGCACTAGTTTTCGGCGTAATGGCGTTTCTGTTGAACTTCATCCCGTCGATTGGATCGGTGATCTCAACACTTTTGCCCCTGCCAATAGCCATTATTCAGTTCGATAGCGTCTGGGCAATTACCGCAATCGTAGCCCTGCCAGGCGTGGTTCAGATGATCATCGGAAACGGTGTGGAACCACTGGTCATGGGCGAAAGTCTCGATCTTCACCCAATAACCATCATCCTTTCGCTGATTTTCTGGGGATTGTTATGGGGAATCGTGGGCATGTTCTTAGCCACACCGATCATGGCTGTTCTTAGAATCGTCATGGCCAGATTCGAAAGTACCAAGCCGTTCGCAGAGATCCTCGCTGGTCGACTACCCGTATCAACTCGACGTCCTGCCTGAGTCGGATTTAGAACACTTCCTTTATCGATCAAGGCCAAAAGTTAGGGGCATCAGGGGCATCAGGGGCATTGTGGGCATATGACAAGCGGGAGGAGCGGGAGAGGCGGGAGAATAGCGAATGCAGACTGGGGAACGATAGATTCGAACAACGTTCATCGTGCAACGAACAACGAGATTCCCTAGCGCTTGTCAGGTCCATCAGCTCCGTTGCTCCCTGCACGCTGTACGCTGTACGCTGTACGAAGGGGGGGAGCAGGTAGGGACTGATTCCCTCTCCCCTCTTCCCTCTTCCCTCTTCCCTCTTCCCTCTTC
>JASJCT010000222.1 GCA_030065855.1 Myxococcota bacterium | reverse complement strand
CCTTGTTGAAAGGCTTTTACTGTTTCAACGATGTGATCTGGTATTTGCTCCCAAGTCAGCGATGAGATGCGTGCTCTTCTCCTGAGTCTGGCTGGGGTGCAATACTTCGTTCCGGCGTATTTTCTGGCCAGATCCCCGCCTTTTTGCCAGCGCGGGTTTATGGGTTGGGAGAATCTCCGCATGAGAAATAGGAAGGTGGGCCAATGCCGACGCGCGGGATGGAGCATATATCGGTTCATTAGAGACCATAGCATTGCTGCGGCCTTCTTCTCCGGACACTTCTTGCCTCCCTCTCCAACGCACATTCTCGCGGCCCACAGGGCTGTTTCATCGTCAATAATCGCAAATCGGCTTTGGTTTTTCTCAATTGGCCCGTGGTATCGGTATGTGGCGAGTTGGTCCTTCTTTTCTTTGATATCAGTCATTTCCACTCTCCATTCTTTTCTTCGTCCGTTGTTGACGGGCGTTCCAGCCGGAGCCCGCCTTTGAACCAGCGTGAAAGGGTCTTTTCGTCTGGTTCCCGACTGTGAACCTTTTTGGGATCCATGCCCTCGGCCAACCGGCCATTTTTGACAAGCCTGGCATGCAGGAAGTCGGTGAGTAATCGATGTTTGTGGCCATAGCACCCAATTGCTGGATGCTCGGGTTCGTCTGTGGCCGAGCGCACCAGGAATTCCCTGGCGCCACATGACGTACAAACCGGCAAAGGTACCACTGCGTCGTCTGATTTATCATCGAGAACTACGCCAACTTCGATAGTTTCAAACGGCACATCACTGGTATTGCCGCAGTTCGCGCATATTTGAATGACTCTATTTTCCTCGATTTCGGTGATGGGCATTTGGCCTCCTTAGGCAATGGCCGTGTATCGGCCGTACCAGTAAAATGACAAGTTAGGTGAAACCCATTGGAGCGTATGGAAAGCAAAGCCGTCCCGGTCGGCCACTCGTACTTCGGGAGTGCCCGAGAAGTTGAAACTGACCATGTCCTCAGAAAAAGTTATGGAGGACGGTGTCGAGGGTAACCTACTGCGGAATGTGACAGCACCACCGGCGATAATCCAGCGGGATTCGGTGTATGGATTTGAGGCCGCCATGCCCAGACGACCGATTTCTTGGATGGTGCCGTACGCTTCGAATCCTGAGTTGGTGGTTGCACCCATTCGCAGGCGCCAGAAGCGATCCCAGGCGGCGAACGTTGAATCCGAGGTGCCATGGTGGTGGACGAATTCGAACGCGGATCTGGAAAAGTGGAACCCACCCGCGTAGGTGGTTGGGTTGTCTTTTTCCCACGCGCCACCGTTCCAGAAGGCGTTGACCGTGAACCAGATGGATTGAGAATCCGCGTGCACGCGAAATCGGGCCCTGGAATTACCTACGCCTCTGGAGTCCCAAAGCAAGGAGCGAAATCCGCCAAATATAGGTTGCTCAATAGCGCGATGATTTCCGGCGTTGGTTTCATTGCCGAGGTAGTGGCCCATCTTGAGGGCGCCGAGGATTTCTGCAAGCGCGCCTTCGGCGTCGGCAGCATCTAGATCCTCAGCAGTGTCGGCAACAGAGACCGCAGATGCTGGGTGCGCGTCGGTACTGGCATTTTGATGTGTGTTTATCGCGGCTAAGAGGTCAGAGAGTTGATCGCGTACAGTGCCGGCTGAGAGGCTGTCTGGAGATCCGCTGATAGCCGCATCACCCACCTGGGCTGCACCCAAGGAAGAATCTTGAGATTGCAGGTCGTTGACGATTTCCTGTAATTGGGCCTGTACGCTAGCTCCGGAGATGTAGTTATGCGCAACTGCTGCAATAGCGCTGGCATTGTGCGCCCCTGAGCTTGCACTGATGTGTGTATTCAGCCAATTCAGAACCTGGATCAGTTGGCTGTGTATAGATCCTGGCGGCAGGGCATTTGGCGCATCAGCCACGGCATCAGAGCCGACCAGGGATGCACCTGAAGAGCCAGGATCAGTAGAAGCGAGGTCGTCGACGAGCTCGTCAACCGCTCCTTGGACGGTATTGGCATCTACAAATCCGTGGGGCGTATAGTCCACCTGCCCGGCTGAATGCCGATGATTAGACCCGTTCAGGTGGCTGGCTAGAATATCATCGACCGAGTCAAATGCCGCCTGAACCGTGGCTACTGCTGGTTGGATAGCAGTCCAAAGTGCCGAGGCGATTTCCACGGCATCGCCCTTGGCAAAGATAAATGCTTGGCGTCTCGACTGGTCGATGTCTACTTCGAATAGCTGAGTTTGACCTGCTGTGCGTCGAATATCGCAAACCAGCAATTCATTTTCGACGAGCGGCACCTTGGGAGCAGAACCAATTGGTCCTTCTGGAGACTGCCTCACGCGGATCTGAAACGACTCGTCCTGCCGGAAATAGACCTGCTGTGAGTTGCCGTCAGTACGCGGGTCAGACAGCAATCTATCGAACCGGAGAAAAATACCCAGCCAGCGCTCGTTGCCGGAACTGCTCACCTGGGTTGGAATGCCGGTATAATCGATGGAGCAGTCCACCCGCTGGTCTGTACCGAAAAAGATACGCTGCCCAAGATGGTCGTAAGACCGACCGGGAGCGGTCAAATCAATGGTCAAATCCGGCACTGGAGAATGGGGTACTGGATCAGCACCGCTCACAATGCCGTAGATCCCGATATCTGAAGCCAAATCCCGGTCTGCCTTTTCGAGGAGCTCAAAGGCAAGATCCAATTCAGCTTCAGTGACAGCTTGCTTATGAAAAAAGTTTAAGCGTGAACTCATAGGGTGTTTACCTCCATATAAAAAAGATCTTTGCCGAGAATCCCCGTCGCGATTTGCTATCTACTTGAGGACACTATTGATACCTAGTTCACTAATACCCAGTTCCCAATGGTGGAGTGATGGTGAATCATCAGGATACAAAAGATCCACGAAATGTGTATGTCCGGGTTTGGTCAATTCCACAATCGCTCGTATTTGTTCACGTTGGGTGTTGGTGGGCTTCTGGTCTACTTCGATATTGAACGCATAAAGCGCAAACCGATCGGAAGGTCCGAGGATCCAATCGACGCCGAGCTCGGACTCGCCGAGACTCATGACGTCCGCGGTGAAAGGCACGATTTCTACCTCGATACCGAGAAAGAAGCGGATCGCATTCTGAATGCCAAGGGCCGTGCCTTTAAGTTTATACAAGTCCAAAAGCAAAGAGGCGAGCCGTCGCTTACTCAGCTCACTTAAATCGAACAGGAATGGGTTGCCAAGATCTAAAAGGATGAGGTCGAGAAAGCTTTCAGGCGCGCGCTCAATGTCCCAAATGTTGGGAAACCGGTCGATCTCTGAGAGGAGCAGGTCCAAAACCTCTTGTAGACAGTCGATAAAACGCCTCAAGTCGCCTGTCTCGTCAATGCGCCGGTTGTACTTGGGTACGAACTCCCACAGGTTGAAACGGCGATTGTCAGGCCGCACAGGACGAAATCCCGTGAATACAGTTGCGTTATACGGCGGTAATATCGGGTTGTCGTTGATGTCGGCGACCCCGTCCACAGTGACCTGATAACGCGCATCAGGTGTCATTTCCGTGTGGACCACTACCTCGACCACGCTACCCCGCAAAATAGCGCTCACAGGTGAAATCGGCACGGCCGGCAAGTCGAGGGATTGGAATGAGAATCCAGAGGGGTCGATCACTTTTACGTTCTCATCGAAACCGATGCGTATCAAGCGTTGGCCGGTCGCTTGCGCTGCCAGAACCCGAGGAGCAGTGCGATCCTCGATTATGAACGAGTAGGTTTCATCAAGATCGTATGCGCCGCCTATCGTTGCGGACACCACACGCACCGCCACGGTAGCTTGGCTCTCGAAGTGGGCTACGGGGTCGATGAAGATGCGCAGCGAGTCCGCGGTGATTGCGAGATCAGAACCCGGGCCAGCAAAGTCTGGTTGAAAAACACCAGTGTCGAACGCTAGTGCGTCGTCCACCCATATCTGGGTAGCGTCCAGGTCCACACCGTCTGGGCCGGTGTCCACTATTTCGAGTGCAATGGTCCAGTCGAAAGGAACGTTCTCTTCGCCTGGACCGGGATGTCGGTTAATGAGACAAAGACGCGCGTCAGCCTGTGTAGCGGCGATGACCTCGATCGATAGGGCTGGGAGCTCAGCTATGGGCACGGATTACTTATCCTATATTTTGCAAAATTCGAGCCGTACCCCCACCTCGTGAACGCCGCTCAACTTTGATACATTTGCCGCAAGATCAGTGATCCGCCGCTGTCGCCCTGGCTCGCACAGGACTGACGAGTGTTTTATCGAGCCGATGATGATAGAGACTTCCCAGCAAAAGGTCTCCGGCATTTCCTCGGGTGTGGCCATGGTGATTTCGGTGCGGATGAAATCGACATTCGTCAGGTCGGTCTCTTGGAATATTTCTGCGCAGTCGCCTTGCTTGAGACAACCGTAGTTGCCGGGCACAGCATCGCCTAGGACGAATACATAATCATCGCTATCTTGGCCTTTCATACGGCCCTGGCCAATACCTAGCCTGAAGTTGAAGAAATCTAGAGCCATTCGACTTGGCGCATGATTTGGATGTGGTCGAAGTAAGCTCGCCTCGTGACGTCCTTTACGGCAAAAGCAAAACCTGCGCGGCCCGGGGCCAAAGGCGAGCTTCCAGCGTTGATGCCGGTAACATCGTCGATAAAAGTGGGCATACCAGGAATGGATTGCCAATTTGACTCTGTACCGAGCGGGTGGGCATCCAAATCGTTGACTAGCGCTTGAAGCACAACATCGCCGTTTTCATTATAAATGGCGTCGAGTCTCAGATGGAGATAAGTGCCTTGCAAGTAGCTTTCCCCTGAGCTCAAGAGCACGCCAGGTCCTTCTGAGTCGGGAATGCCTGTGACAATCGGCCCCTTGCGCAAAGCAATGCGATGTGGGTCGTCGTCGGATAAGCCCAGCATGTACGCGTTGTCGTTAACAGAGGTTCCTTGACAAGAAAGGAAGAAAAACGGCGAGAAGCCGAGCGGTCCGCCGCCTGGGCCGCGTTGCAAAACCCCGCTCACCGATCCGCCAAGGGCCATGGGCGCGAAGTCGGCTTGATTAGCAAACAACCCCACCGCACCCTCTACCGCAGAGGTGGAGTTAAAGTAGGGTAGGCCAGGTGATCCCATCCTAAGATGGGGTACCCTTAGCCCCCCTCCGAACCGTACGTGCACCGTTAAATGCATACGGCTCTCCATCATATCTTTCTCCGTTCATGTAACGAAGGTCTGGTAGAT
>JASJCT010000221.1 GCA_030065855.1 Myxococcota bacterium | reverse complement strand
CGCTTGGATTTTGTGGCGCGTGCGAGGGCTGGCTGGGGTTCAGAAAACCTACCTTCCTACAGAGGCTTTATCTTAGGCGGACGGGGGTCGATGGTAGGAAATCCACACAGGGCGTGGGGGGGGAGGCATATGGCCTTTGGCCTCGTCGAAATGCGTATCCCCGTACCATTCGTGGCGGTTCCTTTTGGTTCACAGGTCTCTAGAGCAGCAGGTGACCGCATATTTGTCATACCCTTCGTTGGTGCAGGATGGACCGGTGGTACCATTGCAGGTGGGGTAGGCGTGGAGTCAGGTGGTGTTCGACCTACCGTTGGAATCGCAGTTGAGTGGTTCCATCGTCTGTTGAGAGCCGATTTTGGCATAAGCCCGCGTGACGGACATATCGGGGTGGTCGTTGATGTCGGAAGAGATCTCTGGCCGATTTTGTAGCCAACCAAATGTGTGTCTCGTGAGTCACAGAAAACGGTAGCGTAGTACCATATCGATCAATAACTTAAACAACTTAGGTTTGTAGGGCTTTTACCTATTGGCGGAGGTAGATTGACCGCAGAATTCAGAGACGAGTGGCTATCGTCCACACTCGAAGGCATGATTGGATCGGAAACCCTGGAGGGGCTCCGCAATCGTGAAGATGCCATGGGTTCTCTGTGGGAGACAGCCGTAGAGGCAGAGTCGACCACGGACGAAGAACTCTTGAGTGCGTTAGCCAGACGGTTTCGTCTCAAACTTGCGGATCTCTCTCAATGCGAGCGTTCTGCGCTGGATGCTGTTCCCGAAGAGGCTGCTCGCCAATACCACATAATGCCGGTGCGGCTGACAGATTCCTATCTGGAAATCGCATCGTCAAATCCATTCGATCTGGATTGTGAAAAAACTCTGGCCTTTGCCACAGGGCGCGAGGTACGCGTCGTACTAGCCAGCCCCTCGTCAATTCAACAACGCATCGACGATCTATACCGGCCTGAGAACGTTTTAGAGCAGTTGATAGAAGGCATGGGCGATGCCGCAGCTGAGGTCACCCAGCTAGATGATACACCCGATCTGGCCGACGAACTTGCCCTTTCGGCTGAGGAAGCGTCTCAACGTCCCGTCGTTCGTCTAGTAGATCTAATCTTCTCCGAGGGTATTCTCGCCCGAGCCAGCGATATTCATATCGAGCCCGAAGAAGGTGGGATAGCCGTGCGATTCCGTATCGACGGAGTCTTGCGCGAGCACATGAAAATCCCGCGGGCAGCAGGTTTACCACTTATATCCAGAATCAAGATCATCTCCGGCTTGGACATCGCCGACCGGTTGCGACCTCAAGACGGTCGTGCTCGTGTGGCTGTTAACGGAGTACCGGTTGATCTACGTGTATCCACTCTCCCTGCGTCTCACGGAGAGAAAGTTGTTGTCCGGGTACTGGATACGTCCCAAACCGTTCTTTCACTGGATTCGCTCGGGCTGAGTGATGATGAGTCCAGTCAAATACGGGAACTTCTCGACAATCGTGACGGGATCATATTAGTCACCGGACCAACCGGTTCCGGTAAAACGACAACGCTCTATTCCGCCATTCGTCACGTGCAGAGCGAGGGCGTCAATATCGTCACGGTTGAAGACCCGGTTGAGTACCGTTTGCCTGGCATCGTTCAGGTGCAGGTCAACGTCAAGGCAGGTCTCAATTTCGCATCTGCGCTACGATCCATTCTGCGTCAAGACCCAGATGTTGTACTGGTTGGTGAGGTACGCGACACTGAAACTGCTCAAATCGCAGTACAAGCCTCTTTAACCGGACACTTGGTATTGTCGACGTTGCACACCAACGATGCTCCCAATGCGGTAACAAGATTGGTGGACATCGGCTTGGAAGCGTTCAAGATCGGATCGGCGCTACGTGGAGTAGTTGCGCAACGACTCATGCGGACTCTTTGTACAACTTGTAAAGAGGTTTGGGTCGATCCTATCCCGCCCAAAATGCAAAAGTGGATTCCAGAAGGTTCACCACTGTATAGGGCCGTGGGTTGTCCGGAATGTGCGATGACGGGTTATCGCGGTCGTTTTTCAATTGTTGAAATTTTGCATATGACGCCGGAAGTAGAACGGCGGATAGCGGCTGGCGCCACAGCCGATCGAATTGCTGAAGCAGCCTATTCAGGTGGAATGAAATCTCTTTGGGAGAGTGGCGTCGCTCACGTGTTGAGGGGTGAATCGACAATTGATGAGCTTTTACGAGTTGTTGATGTGCCGCTCGAAGAAGACCAAGATCAGTCTGGTTCAAAACCGGCACGCGATTCGGGAAAAACAAAAAGGCCATCTGGACAGCGACCATCGATCCCACCCGCCGCCGCGGTACAGGTAGAAACACCTCCGCCCCCAACACCAGCGACAAGTACACCGGCGGTCACTGAAAAGGAGCCGCCAAAGAAAGAAACTCGAACGACGCCGGTCTCAACTCTGGATGGATCGTTCGAGCTTCTCGACTCTGTTGCTGACGGAACCGACCAACCGACCGACACGAAGGTCCTGCTCGTTGATGATGAAGATCAGTTGAGACGTGTGATGCGCGATCTGCTGGAACGGGATGGATATTCGGTTACCGAAGCTCGCGACGGCGTTGAAGCTCTCGATCAGGTAGATAGGCATGCACCAGACATCATTGTGCTCGACCTCAATCTACCGGGTCTAGATGGTTTTGGGGTGCTATCCCATCTACGGTCACGTCCTGCTACAGCGGAGATTCCCGTTGTAGTTCTTACCGCCCAGGGAGATGAGGACAACGAAGTACGCGTCTTCGAGATGGGTGCAGACGATTTTCTCTCAAAACCGTTTCGAGCCCGTGCCCTTTCCGCTCGTCTTCAGGCTGTTTTAGGACGCAGTAACCGCCGCCCCTAGGATTTCTCAACAGTTACCGGTCTCATACAGTTGATACCCAGCGGGATATCGAAGGTATCCCGTAAGGCAATTGTTCTGATTTGAAGTGAGAATTCGAGCGGGAGAAAAAGTCTAGCTGCCTAGGATTTTGACGGCGGCGGCTCGCAATTCGTTCGGATCGAACGGTTTGCGTAGAAACGTACAGTCGAGTTCCTGGAGCCACTCTTCGGTATCCTTCCTCACGTCCGCAGTAATGAAGATGGTCTTCGCTACCAAGTCGGGTCGGTCGTTGGAAAGCGCGTCTGCGAATTGCCTGCCCATCGAGTCGGTCGAAGTCGCTTCTGCAATAATCAAGTCGTAGTAGTTGTCCGCAAGCAGCGCGAGAGCTTGAGAAGCATCTCTAGTTGCATCCACAGCATGGCCGTCCTTGGAAAAGAGCATTCGGATAGCCTGTTGAACCGCCGGATCGTCGACGACCAGAATAGAGCCTTTCTGTTGTGAGACTGATGACGAATCAGACTGTTGTCGCTTGGCCAAAACCGGCTCTTCGTCAGCCGGCTCTCTTAGCGGTAACGATACCGTAAACGTTGTGCCGCCACCGGGACCGGATTCCGCGGCGATGCTCCCTTCGTGGGCCTGCATTATGCGGTAGGCAATCGAGAGCCCAAGCCCAGTTCCCTCGCCGGGCGCCTTCGTTGTGACAAAGGGCAAGAAGATTTGCGGAAGCAGCTCGCGATCGATTCCAGGACCCGTGTCTGTCACCAGAAGCGAAACCGAGTCTTTGCGTGATACAGTTGACAGCGATACAACGCGAGGTTGCTCAGGTGAATTGTTCGACAGGGCCTGCACTGCATTGGTCAAGAGATTGAGAACAACTCTCTGGAGCTCGTACCTGTCACCTCTCACGACGGGCAAGTCTTCTTCTAAGTTTACCTCCAACTCGACCTCTGTCAGTTTCATTTCGTGGTGAATCAGGTCGAGTGCTCTCTGTGTGATATCGTTGAGGTCAGCCTTACCTGTTTCGACTGGATCCTTCCTGGCAAAGGTCAACAAGTTCCGAACGATATGGGCCGCCCGTTCGGATTGTTGATGGATCATCTCTATGTGATCCTTATCGTGTTCCGGTGTAGATTCCTGACTCAACAGGAAGTCTGCTAGGCCTGCAATTGCGGTAATGGGGTTGTTTAGGTCGTGCGCCACTCCTGATACCAGCTGGCCAACCGCAGCCATTTTTTCACTCTGGATCAGCTGGGCTTCCATTGCTGTTCTTTCGGTTACATCCTCTATCTGTACTACTAGCCATCCGTCACCAACACCCGGCATTGGGCTGGCTGAGATGCGTAAAGTTAGATCGTGGAGCTCAGTTTGCTGACAGAACGGCTCCGGATTCATTTCCCCACGCTCTCGCTCGAAGTGTTCTTCCAGCTCGGGGGATTCTCCCATCACCGTTGAACAGATGTCATCTCCGATGATCCCGGTGATCGGCTGAGAAACCATTTCGGCAAGTGCTCTGTTAGCCCGCCTGATCGTGTTTTCGTCATCGATGACGGCGATTCCGTTTGCCAGCGAATCGAAGGTTGCCTCCCATTGTTCCTTGCCTGTCCTTATCAAATCAAAAAACTTGGCGTTCTGGAGCGCTATAGCAGCGTGTGTTGCGACGGTAGATAGCTGACGCAGATCTTCGGGTGTGAAAGGAGTTTGATGATCGCGAACGACGGCGAGAACTCCGCTACTAGTTCCATGGGCTTCGAGAGGTGCGGCGGCACAAGTTCTTACTCCGGACCCGGCGATCATCTCGCAGGACATACCGTCCTCAATGTGCGAAACAGCGATATGCTTTTCCGTCTGGGCTTGACCGAGAAGACCTGCATCTGTTTGGGTGATGTTTTGTCCGATCAGATCAGAAAGACTGCCGTCTGCAGATGCGACATGCATTGCGTCACCGTTGTCCTCGTCGGCTAACGCCAATAGAACTCCGTCTGCATCCACGAAACTCCGCACGTGCCCTACAACTTCGTCGACTATCCTATCAAGCTCCAACGAATCAGAGAGCATCAGTGATAGTTCTTGGAGTCCTAGTAGTTCTCCCAGACGCTGCGAGAGTTCCTGCCGGACCGCCAACGTTTCTATCGAGTGCTCCTTAGCTGCCTTTATCCGGCCCACAAAGAAAGCGATTGTGCCCGCAGCAAGGCTTCCGAGTATGGCGATAAT
>JASJCT010000220.1 GCA_030065855.1 Myxococcota bacterium | reverse complement strand
CGTACCCTTGACGCGGGTGAGAACTGCGGCATTTTGTTTCGGCGACGGGCTGAGGGCGCAACTCACCGTTTTTAAACAAATATTATCCATTCGTCATCCTCATTTTACCCACTACGAATGCAGGAGAGCCGAAAATTAAAAGTCTACTGACGCAAAATGCAAATAGGATTTCGGACCTTGATTTGACGTGACAGTGCCAGTCCCTGTCGCTTGGGCTGACTGCCCTACCTTTTTTCGAGCACGTCTTGGGTCCAGGTATAGGCGGCCGCAGTGGCAGGGAGACCCAGGGTGCCGGCTGCTAAAGCAACGATCTGCTCGATCTCCTCTCGATCGATGCCTTCGGACAGGGCCTTGCGGACATTGGCGTGGACTGCGCCTTCGCGCAACGAGCCAATGGCCACGGCCAACTTTATCAGCCGCGCGGACTTTGCGTCCAAGGGGCCGTCGCGACCGCCTTGTCCGATCAGGGACCAGGCCTCGGCCAGCTTTGGGAATTTATCGATGAATTTTTTGTATGCTTGTGGGGGATCTGGGGTTGTGTGCTTGCCTTTTTCTTCATCTACCATCGCATTACCTCCTGTTCTCGCTTTGTGGGTGGTTCACTTCTCGTTTTTAGGCGTGAGACTACTTGCAGAGATCCTTGCCCATTCCAGACACTCTTCACAAATACCTTCGGCTTTCACGTTGCACGACCCATCGCACGGTTCTACCTTTTCTTTTTTGCTGAGTCCGCTGGATCTCGGCCTTCTTTGCTTGTTTCTTTTCTTCATTTTTCCCTTTATTAAACCCTTATTGAAACCACGACGCGCCTTTCCTCGCCGCTGGTCGGGCCCTATTCGACCCGATTTGGTTTTGGTTTCGTGTTCTGTTTTTGAGAACATGTCCTCAAAAACAGAACATAATCTGTCGACTTATCCACCCGCGCCTGCGACTTCAGCCGAGATGTTTTCAAACGCTCCCCCATATGCGCGATGCCTATCAACGATCACTTGTCGGCATTCGATAACAGGGCCCCGGGCTTGGGTCTTGGCGTGGGGTGACGGTATCACCGGAAGACCTGCGTCGCGCCAGCCTTCAAGACCCTCGGCATAGCAATAAACGTTTTTAAGGCCCAAATTCTCGAGCCGCTCTGTAGCCTCTGCCGCTAGGGAAGCATCTGCTTCGTCGGCATAGACCGCGATGTGAGAGTCGGGATTCATGATGCTCGCGACGCGAAAGACAAGAGATCCCAGCGGCGCGGTCTTGGCACCTGGGATATGACCCTCTTCATACGCCACATCCCCGCGCACGTCGAACAGTGCCAGGTCCTCGAGTTCGAGACGTTTGTGCAGCTCTTTTGTCGATAATTTCTTCATGGCATTGCACCTCCTGGTTAGGGGTGCAGCCAATAATGTGCCAAAAGTTAAGCGCTCTCGGGATCTTCAGGCTCGTACGAGATTTGGTAGTACTTCAGCAAGGTGTACAACCTCGACCTGGATAGACCGGCAATACGACGGGCTTTTGTGAGGTTGCCTGCGGTGTGTTTGAGCAGTGCTTCCAAATACTTGGAGATGACCTCATCCGTAGCGGACTTGCGGACGTCCTCCAGCTTTGGAAGGGGGCTTGGAAACCCAACAACACCGTACACGTTCTTTGCGTGGCGCAATAGATCGTCGCTGCTGCCAACTGATTTTCTGGCTACCTTGGCGCGGATCTCTGCGGGTAAGTCCTGTGCAAAGAGGGTTGGGTTGTTTCCTGCCGAGACCAGGGCCTTTTCCAGTGATTGGTTGAGTTCGCGCACATTCCCGGGCCATTCATACGCGCGAAGCATCTTGAAAAAATCAGCGGAAAACCCCTTCATCTCACTATGGTATTTGTCGCACAACTTTGCGAGGTGGTTGAGGGCCAGGGGTTTTATATCCTCGGGGCGCTCTCTCAGGGGCGGTAAGTCAATGGTTACAGACCTCAAGCGAAACAGCAGGTCTCCGCGAAATGCACCCCGCGCCACCATCCCATCCAGATCCTGGTTTGTGGCGGCGATTAGCCGAAAATCGCTCTTTTGTTCCCGCTTGCTACCCACAGGCCGAAAGGTGCGCTCTTGGAGGACGCGCAAGAATCTTTTTTGTATATCCAACGGGAGTTCCCCTATCTCATCCAGAAATAGGGTACCGCCGTCCGCCTGCATGATGAGGCCGATGGAAGCGTGATCAGCGCCGGTATAAGCGCCTTTTTCGTGGCCGAACAGGGTGCTTTCCACCAGTGTTCCCGGCAGGGCAGCGCAATCCACCACGGTGAAGCTCCTGTTCGACCGCTGGCTGTTTTTGTGTATGGCCTGGGCAAAGAGCTCTTTGCCCGTTCCGGTCTCTCCGGTGATCAGCACGTTGATATCCCGCTGGGCAGCTTGAGCCACGAGGTCGAGACAAGACCGGAGCGTTGGGCTGTCGCCGATGATGCCGCGTCGGTCCAGGGATATGGGTACCTGGCTTCTTTGTCGCTTCTCGCTCTGATATTCCAAGGCCCGGGTAAGAGCCAGCTTTAGGGCTTTTGTACCCACCGGCTTTTGTAGATAGTCCCAGGCACCGCTCTTTATCGCCAGCTCTGCCCCTTCTGGATCACTAAAGCCGGTCATGATGATGACCTCTGGTTTGGGCGTCACCTTCTGAATGCCGGGAAGTACCGACAGTCCATCGCCGTCCGGCAGGCGCACGTCCAAAAGCACGACGTCGATGTCTCCCAAGCAGATGATCTCGAGGCCAGCGGCAAGAGAGGTCGCCCACTTTACATCGAATCCCATGCGCTGGATGGCGTTTGACATGGCAGTTCCCACCGCATTGTCATCATCGATGATGAGTATGTTGCTCAAGCTCACCCCGCTTAAAAATCTAAGGCGCGATCCTCACGGGTCCACCTTATCACAAAGAATGGAAAGAATGGGGTCAATGACCCGCCGTGATCACTCCTGTTAGGCACATTTCTTGAATGAAAAGTAAACTTTAAGAACGGTCCAATGAAGGGACACTAACACAAAGGAGTTGAGCAATGTCTAAGCCCCAACACACACTACCGGAATTGCCCTACACATATGACGCCCTCGAGCCTTATGTCGATGCCAAAACAATGGAGATACACTATACAAAGCATCATGCAGGCTACGTCCAGAAGCTCCGGGCAGCCCTGGACAAGTACCCACTGCTCTTTGACGTGCCTGTGGAAGAGCTATTGAGGAATATCGAAAGCGTACCCGAAGAGATCCGGCTCGCGGTCCACAACAATGCAGGTGGCCACGCCAATCACTCGTTTTTTTGGCCCCTGTTAAAAAAGAACGAAGACGGCCGGCCTGTGGGTGAGCTGGCCAAAGCAGTGGAGAGCACGTTCGGGTCGTTCGATGCATTCAAGACCGGGTTCTCCGACATGGCGGCCAGTCACTTTGGCTCGGGATGGGCCTGGCTCTCTGTAGCCCGGTTTGGCAACCTGATCGTCCACTCCACAGGCAACCAGCACAGCCCCTTGATTCACGACTTTTATCCGGTTGTCGGTTTGGATTTATGGGAGCACGCCTATTACCTGAAATATCAAAACCGGCGTCCAGAGTACATTGAGGCGTTCTTCAATATCATCAATTGGGATCAGGCAGAGGAGAACTACAACCGGGCGCTCGAGTACCAAAAAAGATAGACCAGAGGTCCCGTATTTGTCGTCCCCGCGCAAGCGGGGGCCCAGGTTCGGGTTCAACTAAGGCTACAGCTTGGTTGCTCGGAAGGCCCATGCATAACCCTCCAAACTGAGCGGCGTGATCACACCCAGACCCACATCTGACAGGCACTTCAGCACGTCCGTGGGGGAAAAATTCACGGTTCGGGTGTTTTGTGCTCGCTCATCGACCCGGCGGTGCCAATCCGCAACGAGCGCACAGCCACCCGGCTTGAGGATACGGGCGAACTCCTGGCAAATCCTCGATGGGTCATGAAGGTAGTGGGCCGAGTTAACAGCCAACACCCGGTCGACTTTCGCGTCTTGGATGGGAAGTACATCTGAGACAGCCATGTTGGTGAGGGGCCAGGACCGCACACGGCCTTCCAATTCTAGCAAAACAGCTGCTTCGTCGAGTTTTTCGACCAGTGCTGCTGAATACTCAAAGCCAAATATCAACCCCAGGCCAGCAGTCCTTTTTAGGCGGGTCGCCACTGGCAGGGTAAAATGTCCGCTTCCTGCGCCAAACTCAACCACCACACTATCAGGCGTCAATAGAAGCGCCTCAATGACATTGGCCGTTGGCGGCGTTTCAACCGGCGCTAGGTAGTTGGTCTGATAGACCTTATGAAACCATTCTCTTTCCAGGGGTTGGCTATGTTCCATGACAGATCCCTTCATTTACGGGACGTTCATCCCCGACGACCAATGTCGTCAATTTTTGCCGCTAGGATGAAGTCGTTTTCGGTTAGCCCGCTGACGGCGTGCGTCCAAATTTCTACCCGTACCTTGCCCCATCCGAGGTGAATCTCTGGATGATGCCCTTGGTCCTCGGCCAATGCGCCAATTTTGTTTGTAAAGCTAAGCGCACCTTGAAAATCATCAAACCCATAGGACTTTTCGAGGTGATGGTTTTCAACGATGTGCCAGCCACTGTCTAGTGCTTCTTTCAAAGTGGCGATCTCTTCAGCCTCAAGTGGGGATACACCGCCTTCACACGGTGCACATTTCCTATCTGAAAGTGCACATGTCATCTGAGTTGCTACTGCCATTTTTTACTATTCGCCTCCATCAGCACAGTTCAGTTACTTGTGAAATGCACTATTCGTTCCAGGAGTGGAGTGGGGGCAGCCCCATACGCGTTAACCGAACCGTTAAAACGCGAGAATATCAGATTCCCCCTTTGAAAAAGGGGGATAGGGGGATTTTGTCGCATTGCGTCGCAAGCGGGAAAGAAAAGACGAAATCCCCCCGGCCCCCTTTGCGCCAATGGCATTCGGTTAAGGATTTTTGGGTGTTTTTATAGCGTAGGATCGCCAGAAAAGAATCCCCCTTGAAAAAGGGGGCAGGGGGATTTTCAATTGTCCAAGCAATTGTTTTCAAAGGTAAAATTCGATTGGACGTG
>JASJCT010000219.1 GCA_030065855.1 Myxococcota bacterium | reverse complement strand
GGAACAATCCGAGTTAGTATACGACTGGAATACGGTAGATGCGTTCGACTGGACAAAAGTTGAAATCGACCTGAATGACGAAACCCTCAGAGACGGTCTGCAATCCCCTTCCGCTATCGATCCACCAATTGAAACAAAGCTGAAGCTTCTTCATCTGATGGCTGAGGTCGGTGTTAATTCCGCAGACATAGGCTTGCCCGGAGCGGGACCTCAGGTTGTGGAATCGGTACGAGCAATAGCAAAAGAGATCGTTGACGCCAAACTCCCGATATCACCCAATTGCGCGGCTCGCACGGTAATTGTGGACGTTGAGCCGGTAGTTCGGATATCGCATGAAGTTGGCATACCGATCGAAGCATGCACATTCATTGGGTCTTCTCCCATCAGGCAGTTCGCAGAAGATTGGACCCTCGATAAGATGCTGGAGACGAGCGAAAAGGCGGTTACCTTCGCTATCTCAGAGGGCATCCCGGTGATGTTCGTTACCGAAGATACCACTAGAGCCCAACCGGAAACTCTCAAGGTCCTCTATAGCAACGCGATCAACTGGGGAGCGAGAAGGCTGTGTCTGTCCGACACGGTTGGTCATGCTACTCCTGATGGAGTGAAAAGCCTTATTCACTTTGTTCGTGAAGAGATCGTCAAGCCGTCCGGCGAAGACGTGAAAATTGACTTTCACGGACACAGAGATCGAGGATTGGGTTTGATCAATGCCCTCGCAGCCATCGAGGCGGGAGCCGATCGGGTTCATGCGACAGCTCTCGGGCTCGGTGAACGTGTCGGCAACGCTGAAATGGATCTTCTCATAGTCAATCTCCATCTCCTCGGCGCCCGTACGCAGCCGCTGCCGAAATTGCGTGAGTATTGCTTGGTAGCCTCCGAAGCGTGCGGTGCTCCGCTACCACCGAACTATTCGGTAATGGGCGCAGACGCGTTCAGGACCGGAACGGGAGTGCATGCTGCCGCAATCATCAAGGCGCGGAAAAAGGGCGATGCCTGGTTGGCTGACCGAGTCTATTCGAGTGTCCCGGCGGGTAACTTTGGAGCTCGGCAACTAATAGAAATATCTCCAATGTCAGGTCTATCCAACGTCAAGTTCTGGCTTGAGGATCATGGCTACGATTCTAACAACGAGGAATTGGCTCAGCGTCTATTCGCGGCAGCGAAAGAAGCCGATAGGACTCTGGCGGAAGATGAATGCCATCGTCTTGTGGCGGAGGTCTTAGGGTAGCAGCGGGAGTGGGATGTCAGAATTTGCGACTTTAACCGATTCGTATCTGGATCTCCGGTGGCATATCGACCCAGTCGAAGCCACTGGAGCCGGATTAGTCGAGCACGATACCAGATTGGGTGCATTCGGTGCTACCGATGTTGTGGAGCACCTAACTGCACTCAGTCTTCTTTCTAGTGCTCTCGAAGAATGTGAAGTGGATGGTGTCGACGAAGAAATCGACCGAACTGCATTGCTCAACGATGTTCGAGTTACGATACACCGCTTCGAGAAGGAACGCCCCAACGAACGGGATCCTGCCTTCTGGGCGGCGCATGTACTCGAGGGATTGTACATGTTGCTCACCAGGCGCGATCGTCCTCGCGAACACCGAGTTCGCGCAATCGAAAAGCGCTTGAAAGCACTACCAGGATTCTTCCAGACAGCCATAGATACTCTCGAAGAATGCCCGCGAGTATTCGTCGATACGGGTATCGAAATGGCCGAAGCCGGAGCCAATCTTGTTCTTCAAATCGAGCAAGAGTTTAGTCCGGACGGTGAATCGGGTTTCGATTCCGTTTGTATGGAGGCCGAAAAAGCTCTCCACGACTTTGCTGGGTACCTCGAAGCGAATATGCTCGATTCAGATGAAGCAGATTTTGCGATTGGCGAGGATGCCTTCAACTTCCGTCTCCATAACGAACACGCCTTACGTATTAACGCATCGGACTTATGGAAATACGGACAGCAACTCATGGAGGAGGTTGAAAACGAACTCGCAGAACTGGCCGAGGAGATAGAACCGGGTGTGTCTTGGCCTGACGTAGTGGACAAACTGCGAGGGATTCATCCGCCGGTGCATCAACTCGTCGCCGCGTATGATGCTGAGATGAACAGGTGCCTGCGATTTGTGCAGGATCACGACCTGGTTTCGATTCCCGAAGGCGATCTGGAGGTAGTAGAAACCCCGGAATTTTTGCGTCCCATCATTCCGCTTGCTGCGTACCAACCACCAGGTGTTTTTTCCGACGACAGAACAGGCTGGTTCTATGTAACTCCACCAAAGAACGATGCGCCACCTGCTACGATTGAGCGGATCATGCGCTCGCATTGCGTGCATGATCTTTCCAGTACGGCCTTGCATGAAGGTTATCCCGGCCACCATCTACAGTTTTTGAGCGCTTTTTCTCAACCGCGAATTGTCAGGAGAGTGGTGGGCACACCACTCACAGTCGAAGGCTGGGCTCTCTACTGTGAGGAAATGATGGGTGAGGCCGGATTCTACTCGACTCTAGAGGAGCGGTTTTTTCAGCGTCTGGCACTTCTGTGGCGCGCGATTCGGATAGTTGCAGACGTTGGCCTTCATACCAGAGATCTGCCTTTCGAGGAAGCCGTACGATTGCTTGTTGAAAGAGTCCATTTCGAACCCGAACAAGCGAAGGCTGAAGTGCGTCGTTACTGCGCGCACCCCGTCTATCAAGCCTGTTATGCCGTCGGACGCAGGGAGCTGAAAAAGCTTCGGGAAGACTACAAAAAGGCTATGGGTGGAAGATACTCTGTGAAACGTTTTCACCAGGACGTGCTTAGCTACGGTGGGCTCCCGGTGAGTTTTATGCGTTGGGGGATGGGACTCGACGATTGAACGCCCATCGATGGGCTGGCGAAGACTGCGCATGAGAATGTGGTGGCAAAACTTACGGCGTCGCCTAAGCCTTGCCCGAGAGATCTACGAAGGCGTGTATATCGCTCCGTACCGGGCGGCCATCCATCGAGAATACCTCGAGCAGAGGGACCTCTTTTTCCTCGTCGGATTTTCTGATCTTCTGGGAGTTCCCAACCCAGTCACCTTCTATACGTTGGAACTGTACCCAGAGCTGATCGAACAATTTCATGAATGGCACCTGCGAATGGGCATGCCGCACTCTCCCGATGGAGGATTTAGATGTTGTTGAGCGGCGAGCGATGGATATATCCCTAGATAGAACATGGCGAACACCAGCACTCTTCTCGAGCACGAGGTAGTCTTCTTTGGTGGAAAGGGAGGGGTTGGAAAAACGACCATTGCATCGGCTTTCGCTCTTTTTGCAGCCGATTGCGGAAAACGTACCTTACTTGTCTCCACCGATCCCGCCCATTCGACAAGTGACGTTTTAGAAACCTCTTTGAGCAATATTCCACAATCAGTTGAATCGAACTTCTGGGCATTGGAAATCGATCCAAGCGCAGAGGCCGATCGGTACATTACCCGCGTCAAGAACCAGATCGCAGAGGCTACTGCTCCGCGATTGGCCTCCGAAGTGGAGAGACAGATAGACATTGCGCGCGTGGCGCCTGGTGCCGAAGAGGCAGCGCTCTTCGACCGATTCACCAAAATCATCTCTGAAGAGCGTAAACAGTTCGATCTAATAGTGTTCGATACAGCTCCAACGGGACAGACGTTGAGGCTCCTTACGCTTCCTGAACAGATGTCTACATGGATTGGCTGCCTGGTAGACCGGCGCCGTAAGGTCAATGCGTTGGGCAGAATGTGGAGAAATGTCGCTGGATCGTCTGCATCGGGTGGAGATCGGAAACCCGATCCCGTTCATGAGGCATTGGAGGAACGCCGGAAGAGATTCGAAACCGCCAGGAAAACTCTAGCGAATTCCAAGCGCACGGCTTTTTCCTTCGTGCTCATTCCCGAACGGCTGCCAATTTGGGAAACGAAGCGCGCCATCGAAGTGCTAGCCAAGCATGATATTGCGATAGGTGCGATAGTGGTTAACCGTATTCTCCCTTCGGACGTCGACGGTGAGTTCATGGCTCGTCGAAGAGAGCAACAGAGTCAATATCTCGAAAGGATAAACCAATCGTTCGGTTCGTTTCGTACCCATTATGTGAATCTTTGGGAAAGTGACGTGATTGGTGTAGCAGACCTCAGGACTCTAGCGAAACACATTCAATTTGACCCAAATTCTTAGCTGAGGTGTTCTAGCAAACACTCATAAGGACGATTTCCCCAATAGTGATTTGAGGAGGTAGATCTGTGAGCGCTATCGTATTGCTGGTGATTGGTGTGTCGGCGTTTCTCACGGGATACCGATTGTATTCTTCTTACATCGCGAAGTGGATTTATCGACTCGATCCAGATTTTAAAACACCTGCCCATCAATTCGAAGATGGAGTCGACTTCGTTCCAACGAACAAACATGTGCTCTTCGGCCACCATTTCACCTCGGTAGCCGGAGCTGCCCCAATCGTAGGGCCCGCTATAGCTGTGATATGGGGCTGGTTGCCAGCGTTCCTTTGGGTGGTGTTGGGTACTGTGTTCGCTGGGGCGGTTCACGATTTCGGTACTCTGTGGATCTCAACTAGGCACAAAGCCCAATCGATAGGTACACTCGCGGAAACGCTGGTCGGTGGACGCGCTCGAGTACTCTTCCTGCTGATAATTTTCTTTCTACTACTGTTGGTGAACGCTGTATTCGCCGTAGTAATTGCGAATCTGTTTCTCAACAATCCCGGCGCGGTATTACCCGTTTGGGGATCGCTGTTGGTTGCATTAGTGGTTGGGATTCTGATCTACCGTGCGGGGATAAAGATTCTTTGGCCCTCTCTCGGAGCGTTACTGATTCTTTATGCGCTCATTTGGATAGGGCAATACGTACCTTTTGAGTTGCCTGACTTTTTTGGGTTCTCTCCAACAGACGCTCAGATTCAAGCTGCCGCCGGAGATCAAGAGGCAGCGGCAGCCGCTGCCAGAACAGATGGTGTCCGCGCCAGTTGGGTGATAGTGCTTTTCGCCTACGCATTCGTAGCGAGCGTTCTTCCTGTTTGGATGCTTCTACAGCCCAG
>JASJCT010000218.1 GCA_030065855.1 Myxococcota bacterium | reverse complement strand
CTTTGAAGTGAACGTCCATATCCAATTGAGGAATTCTCATTGCTTGACAACGATCAAGACACCGTTTAGACTCGTCCGCGAACAATTATGACAAGTACAAGCGTAATCACCAGCAAAGCGGCTAAGGCTAAGGCGGACCAAACGTCCGGTTAGCTTGCTTTGCGCGTACGCGACTTTTAGCCGGCTGACTGGGAACGGGTCAGGCGGCTTTTTTGATGCCATGAGATACGAAAACCGAGTAACACGAAAGCCTAAATCCAAGTGCAAACCCCGGATATCTTCTGCCGGAATAACACCCTTGTGACCTGAAACGTCTTGATTGGTAAAAGGGCCCACCGGCAGAAGCTGGTGGGCCTTTTTCATTCTGATTGATAGCATCATCCACCCAGAACGAAAAGCATAGGAGATAAAGATGAACTCGACACGATGCAACGAATGCGAAGCTTCACTAGAAATCGGAGCTGATGTAGTGCTTGCGGAAGTGATTCAATGTGCTGAATGCGGTATCGAGTTGGAGGTAACGAATCTCGATCCGTTGGCGTTGGATCTCGCTCCTGAAGTGGAAGAGGATTGGGGCGAATGATGCGAATAGCGATGTTGCATTCAAGGATCCGGGCTGAAGAAAAGCTTCTCATCGATAGGCTCGAATCACGCGGAGTAGAATATCAACTGATCGATTTACGGACCGTTTCTTTAGGTTCCGCTAGTCTCGATTGGACACAATTTGATGCAGTACTCGAAAGATGCGTCAGCCATACCATGGCGCTGGCAACACTTCGCTACCTCGAATCAAATGGTTTACCATGCATCAACTCCTACCGAGTTGCGAACATATGCGGCGATAAACTAGCCACCACTTTAGCACTCGAGGAAGCCGGTGTCCCTACGCCTGAAACTCGGATCGCGTTCGACACAGAGTCAGCGCTCGAGTCGATTGAAGAACTAGGCTATCCAGTAGTACTCAAACCATGTACTGGATCGTGGGGCAGATTAATTGCTAAGGTAAACGATCGACAATCCGCTGAAGGTATCCTCGAACACAAGGCCACCCTTGGATCACCTCAACACAGCGTCTTCTACATCCAAGAGTACGTATCTAAGCCAGGTCGAGATATTCGTTCGTTTGTAATAGGCGGCGAAACGGTGTGTGCGATCTATCGCACATCAGATCATTGGATCACTAACACTGCACGAGGTGCGACAGCATCCGCATGTGTTGTATCTGCAGATTTGGACGAAATCTCTCGAAGGGCATCGGCGGCTGTTGGAGGTGGTATTATCGCCGTCGATCTTTTGGAAACATCGTCCGGCAGTCTGCTTGTCAACGAAGTCAACTATACGATTGAGTTCAGAAACAGCATAACACCAACTGGAGTCGACATCCCGGCGAAGATCATTGACTATGTGACTTCAGTTGTTGAGAAAAATTCTCAGGCAAACAGGGATTCAATCGATAGTCGCTTTGTTGGAGTGCCGGTTCATGCCTGACGTCTCGATCTTAGGCGCATCGGGATACACCGGTGGTGAACTTGCCCGGTTACTCCTGGATCACCCTGAAGTGAATCTCGCACAGGTTACGTCCAGGCACACCGTTGGGCGCTATCTACATTCGGTACATCCCAACTTACGCGGTCGTACGCATCTGAAATTCACAGATGAGCATAACCTATCATCCTGTGATTTGTTGTTCTCTTGTCTACCACATGGTATCACCGCCCGAATGATGGATAGCCTGGCAGGTATTGCAGACCGCGTAATAGATCTTTCAGCTGATTTCCGATTGCAGGACGCCGACGCATACGATACTTGGTATGGGACCGATCACCCAGCTCCAGAATGGCGAACTCGTTTCGTCTATGGTTTACCCGAGATCAATAGAGAGCGAATCGCCAAAGCTTCTTACGTGAGCGGTGTTGGGTGTAATGCAACCGCAATGATATTCGCACTATTACCACTCGCGTCCAGAAATCTCATTCAGAACGCAGTTGTCGATATCAAGGCCGGATCTTCAGAAGGCGGCAACTCCTACTCAGCAGCGTCTCATCATCCGGAACGAACCGGGGCTCTGAGACCTTTTGCGCCCGTTGGTCATCGTCATCAAGCCGAGGTGACGGAACAACTAGGAGAATTCCCTCTGCATGTAACCGTCTCCGCAGTTCAAATGGTACGCGGAGTTTCGTGCACTGCTCACGTGTTTCTGTCCAACAATCTAGATGCACGCGAAACGTGGCGTATCTATCGGGATGCCTATTCGTCAGAACCGTTCGTTCGAATCGTGAAGGAGAAACGAGGGATTTACCGATTTCCCGAACCCAAGATTCTAACCGGTTCGAACTATTGCGATGTTGGCTTTGAAGTCGCCTCGGACTCAAACCGAATCGTTGTCTTTTCGGCGATCGACAATCTCATGAAAGGTGCCGCAGGCAACGCCGTGCAGGTTATGAATATCATGTTCGGTTGGGAAGAACGTCTTGGACTCGAGTTTCCTGGTCTTCATCCCGTTTAGTGAAAGGAAAAAAACTTTGCTAGTCGTGAAGATAGGCGGCGGATCTGGAATACCGTTCGATGGTTTGGCCGACGACATCGTTGCTCTCACTAAGGAGAACCAGAAGATCGTGGTCGTTCATGGTGGATCGTTCGAGACCAATCGACTCGCTAACAGCTTGGGCCATCCACCCGAGTTCATTCAATCACCATCGGGACACACTAGTCGGCGTACCGATCGACGTACACTTGAAATACTCCAGATGGCATGCTGCGGAAACGTTAACAAAAACTTCGTGAGAATGCTTCAGAAAAAGGGCGTTAGTGCTATAGGATTGTCGGGTTTGGACGGCGCTATTTGGACAGGAACTCGAAAAGACACAATCCGTTCGGTGGTGAATGGCCGAACGAGAATCATTCGCGACGACTACACAGGTATCGTTCGTGCCGTCAACGCACCTCTATTGCGCCTTTTGATAGACAACGGATACGTGCCGGTTATTTCGCCGCCCTCGCTCGCCAAAGGCGGTGAGGCGATCAACGTCGACGGCGATCGGGCCGCGGCGGCAACTGCGATCGCACTCGGCGCTGATGAGTTAGTCATACTCAGCAACATTCCAGGTTTGTTACGCGATTTGCAGAATGACGAATCGCTAATCCAGTCACTATCACGTCATGAGTGGGCGAAGTTCGATGTCTATGCCAAGGGACGAATGCGAAAGAAGATGTTAGGCGCCAAAGAAGCTATCGACGGCGGAGTAACTCGAGTTGTGCTAAGCGATGCCCGAGTAGAAAATCCGCTCCAAAACGCACTAGCCGGAATAGGAACCGTAATCCAATGAATCAACATGTTTCACTCATGCCAAACATCATGTCCCTTGAAGATCGTCACACGAGCGGATTCTACTCGAAGAGAAAGGTCGCGATTGAGCGCGGGCTGGGGGCATCACTGTGGGATTCCAACGGCAACGAATACATCGACTGTGCGACCGGTCACGGAGTCGCCGTGTTGGGTCACTCTCATCCCAACATAACAACGGCGTTGACGAAACAGGCGCGGCGCTTAATAACCTGCCCCGAAATTCTTTATAACGATCAAAGAGCGCGTTTGCTAGATCGCCTGGCAATAGAAACGCCTTCGGGAATTGATCGCTTCTTTCTGTGCAACTCGGGTACTGAAGCCGTCGAGGCTGCCTTCAAGATTGCGCGGCTATCAACAGGTAGGAGAGAGATCATTGCAACAAAACGAGCATTCCATGGCAGGACGATGGGATCTCTCTCTGCTACGTGGAATCCGAATTATCGTAAGCCTTTTGAACCACTTGTACCTGGAGTTGAGCACGTACCGTACAACGATTTCTCGCGTGTAGCCGAGGTAATCAGCGAGAACACAGCAGCAGTGATAGTCGAATTGATCCAAGGAGAAGGAGGAGTAAGGCCTGCAGATTATCAATATCTGCGTGGCCTAAGAGAGTTGTGTAACAGGTGGGGAGTATTGCTCATCTTCGACGAAGTGCAAACGGGCTTTGGTCGAACCGGGAAAATGTTTGCATGTGAGCACTATGATCTCGCTCCAGATCTTCTATGTCTGGGCAAGGGTATGGCCGGTGGTCTGCCGATGGGGGCGGTCGGGATTGGTGACCGTGTGATCAAACTACCACGTGGTATGCACGGTTCGACTTTCGGTGGCAATCCTCTTTGCTGCTCTACTGCGATCGAGACAATGAACATCCTTCACTCCGAGCAGTTGATCCCACGAGCAGAAAGGCTCGGAAGGCTATTTAAAAACGAACTCGAAACACTCGACTCTCCTCATATCAAAGAAGTACGAGGCTTGGGATTTATGGTCGGCATCGAACTCAAGATGCGCGTGACTCCTATCCTTTCCGAACTAATGAACCGCGGTGTAGTTGCTCTCCCTGCTGGGAACTTTGTGCTAAGGCTGTTGCCGCCCCTGGTTATCACCAGAGATCAGCTATCCCGTGTGGTTAATGCAATTCGCGACTCGTTGGCTACTGTTGCACCTACCTACGAGGTAGCGCATGCAGTCTGATCCAACCGAACTACTCTTCGAGATGGTAAAGTTGCAGAGTTTTTCGGGTAACGAAGGCCAGCTTGCCGCATTCTTGTGTGAGCGTATGGAAAGGATTGGCATCGCTTCTCGGCTCGACGAAGTAGGTAATGTCATTGGTGTCGCGGGTGACAACGATCCAAACGCCAACGAACTAATTCTTCTCGGACATATGGATACTGTACAAGGCAGTATTCCCGTGAAAATGGAGGACGGCAGATTGTACGGACGCGGTTCCGTAGACGCCAAGGGATCGCTAGCGGCATTCATATCGGCGGTATCACAACTGACGATCCCGCGTGGATATCGATTGGTAATAGTTGGAGCGGTTGAAGAAGAAACCGCATCGTCGCGTGGGGCCAGGTACGTCGCACAGCATTATCAACCGTCAGCATGTATCATCGGAGAACCAAGCGGCTGGAATGCCATCACATTGGGCTACAAGGGGCATCTGCGGATTTGCTACAAAATCGAAACCTCTGTTTTTCACTCTTCAGC
>JASJCT010000217.1 GCA_030065855.1 Myxococcota bacterium | reverse complement strand
ATGCTCCACGAGCGTTCCATGTGCTAAGAAATTCCTTGACTCGTTTCTCCGAACGCAAAGACAACGCACCTAGAGAACAGGAGTTTAGATAGTTGGTTCTAACCAGTATCGGGAATTCGCTACGATATTTTACTAGCGGGTGAGAATTCAAATCGGGCGCTTGGTTCATGTAGGCCAATATAAACGGCTGATAGGCAGGTAGTGAATTGCTCGACTCATACCTTTTACTAGCTACACTTCTCGTTGATGAAGACGAGATGTATAAAGATTGCCAGAGAGACTGGCCCGTGAAACCCGAGCGTCTGGTGAATTACATCTCTTGTTTCGGTGAGGGCTGTTTGCCTCGAGGTCAGAATGTTGAAAGGCGTTGAACACCAAGCGGCGATTCTGGTAAAGAAACGCGCCCTAGAACTCGGATTTTCACAGGCAGGTATAACCAACCTTCAGGATAATTCCCACGGCGAACACCTGGTGTCTTGGATTTCCTTGGGCATGTCTGCGTCGATGACATATATGGTTCGTCAGCTGAGTAGACGGCTGGAGCCTTCAAAAATATCTCCTGGTTCAAGTCGAGCGATCGTAGTAACGCGTGGGTATTTCTCGCCAGATCCGCCGGAACGACGTGGATACGGATTGGTAGCTAAATACGCCCGTGGACCTGACTACCATGATTCACTTGCCGGACCGATGAAGGAGTTGGTTCAAGCTGTAATTGAAATCGGTGGGAGTAAAACGATAACGAAGGCATACGTAGACGCCGGTCCCGTTCCTGAGAGAGAGCTAGCCTGGCGAGCCGGCATTGGATGGATTGGGAAGAACTCGATGCTCATCGATCCTTCATACGGATCATTTTTCTTCATTGGTTGTGTTCTGACTGACCTTGAGTTGGAGGTAGACAAACCATTTGCTGTAGATCGTTGCGGGACTTGCCGGCGTTGTATCGACGCGTGCCCGACCGGCGCCATAAAAGAAGATCGTATGGTAGACAGTAGGTTGTGCGTTTCATATCTAACGATTGAGCACAAGGGGGAAATCTCCCCTGACCTTGCTCCTGGTATTGGTGGAAACGTTTTCGGTTGCGACATATGCCAGGATGTTTGCCCTTGGAACAAAAAACGGGCCTTTGTTTCCAGAGATGCTGCGCTCGCAATGGATCCCAAAAATGCGTTACTAGATTTGAGTTCTATCGAAAATGCTTCTGAAGATCTATTTCGCGAATTGTACCAAACGAAGGCGTTCGGTCGAGCTGGATTAGCTGGTATGCGACGAAACGGGCTGATTGTCCGACGCAACCAGCACGTTGCAGATAAGGACGGTTGCTAGAGACCGGTGGGGTGATCAAAAAAGTGCCAATCTAGCTTGAATTTTTCAGCCAGATGTTCGCAGAGTGCCTTTACGCCTACTGTTTCTGTTGCATAGTGACCTGCGTAGATGAGATTTATTCCCCATTCTTCGGCATCAAAAAAGGTATGATGCTTCCCTTCTCCAGTTACAAATGTGTCTACACCTACTGCTTTTGCTTGCCCTATCATATCGCCCCCCCCACCGGATATCACGCCTATACGTGAGACCTTTTCTGGTCCTTTGGCGATGATCATTGGTGAAACACCAAGAAATTTTGACAGGCGGCTGCTGAGATCTTCGAGTGTAATTGATGTGTCAAACGCAGCTCCTAGTTGCTCGCCCATGTAGTCACCGAACCATTCGATATCTGTGGCACCGAGTGCACCTGCCAGCACAGCGTTATTTCCAACCTCAGGGTTTATATCGAGTGGTATGTGGGCAGAATAGAGATTTACACCGCCACTAAAAAGTGTTTTAACCCGCTGTCCGTGCCGACCCGTCAGCGGTTGAAGGCCTGACCAGAAAAGGCCGTGATGTACCAGAAGTAGATCGGATTTCGCAGATACAGCCTCTGCGATAGAAGCTTGACAGGCATCAACGGCAGCTGTGATCGAAGTAATTTCATCTACTGTTTCAACTTGTAGTCCGTTCACAGCTTCTGGTGAATCGTTGATATCCGAAATTCTCAAAAACTCGTCTAGATAGTTTGCGAGTTCCGATGTAGCTACAGGCATGGGTAACCAATCCCAGACTGAGGAGGAAAAGAAGAGATGCCTAAAAGCGCCAGAAAGACGTCAGTAACGTGTCAGCGAAACGACACTAGCATGTTGTAACAGCAGTACCTTAGAGCATATAATGTATTGCTATTGAAGGTGTTACAGGACGCAGCGAACAATCCACATTATCATGTTGAAATGGATTGAAGCCTATCCAGCCACCGGTTTTGCCTTTCTGTTTTCTTGCCTTGCACCATCGCCTTGTTTCATAGAATGCAGCGCATGATCAGGGGCCTGTGGATCAGTCATCCGTAGGTTTCCGTTCACCTCTCCACCTTCATGTACAAGGAGACGTTTGGTTGCGATGTCGCCTTGAACACTGGCAGTTGACTGCACTTCTACCCTACCGTTTGCATATACACCGCCACAGACTTTGCCACCGACAATTACTTCTTTGCTGTGAACGTCGCCTTTGACTTCGCCGCCTTTGGATACGAGGACCTGGCGTTCCGCTTTGATGTTACCCTCAACGATTCCGTCAATCTTCACGACGCCGTCTGTTTGGAGTTCACCGATCACCTTGAGATCAGCGGCGATGATTGAAAGGGTTCCGTCGCGAGGGGCGGTTGAACGTCCTTGTTTATCTGCCATTCCCTCAGCCTCCTTGGACGAGAAAAGTGCCATTGCTGCACTCCTGAGTAACCATTGGAATGGGGTCGATAGAGCGACCCGATTCGAAAATTTCAAAATGCAGGTGCGGTGCTGTTGACCTACCTGTTGATCCCGAAAGTCCCAGCGCTTGGCCGGCGTTCACAGAATCTCTTTCGCTAACAACGAGCCGGGACATGTGACCATACATACTCTCGAAGCCGTTTGCGTGGTCAATTCGCACAAAAAAGCCATATTCGGCGTCGAAACCTGCTTGAGTAACTACACCGCCGCCTGCCGCACGCACGACAGTACCTCGGGCTACGGCGATATCTATACCGTTATGAACTTCCGTGGAAGATCCTACACCGACCGGACCGCGGGTAATAACCCCTGCGCCACCGAGCGGCCAATGTCTTGGGCGGGAAGACCCTGTTTCGTAGCAGGGAGTTGCGTCTGGATGCCTTGCGAACACTGTATAAGCCACTGGAAGCATCGTCTCCGGATCTTCCAGCTCGGGGACGATATCGGCACCTAGCATCGACACTAATTGGTCATACCGCGCCTCAATTGCATCAATGGTTGCAGACAGCTCGTGCACCTGTTGGTTTTCCGCTGATAGGCGCTCCACATCGCGCGTGAGACCCGGTACTTGAGAAGCAGCTCGAGCGATAGGGGCATAAAGAACTGCAGCCAAAACGATTAGTACCGCCAGACAAACGGATGTGATTTTGATAGTACGGTATAGCCAAAACGGTAGTGTAATCGATCTGGATTCAAGATCCCCATCATGATGCACTAAGATCCGCACAGTCCGGCGATAGGAGGTCATCCGTTGAACCGCTCGCCTAGGACCAGCTCTAGAACCCTTACGAGATCGTCATTTGAGTAGAAATCGATCGCAAGACGCCCACCACCGTTTTCCTTTTCGGTGACAATTACGTCTGTTTTCAGATATCTCCGTAGGGCTTCCACTATACGCTGTGCCTCAGGAGAAATGCGCTGCTGCTGCTTTTGGGTTTTTTTTGTACGGGGCCTGCGGTTTTCCGGTGGAACAGCTCCTCTTGCTCTAGACTCAGTCTCGCGCACAGACAATCCGCCTGCAACCACTTTTTTCGCTAGACGTTCCATATCTGCTGCGTTTGTAAGCTGCAGCAAGGCGCGTGCGTGCCCCATTTGGAGGGCACCCGATTGAACCATCTCTTGAACTGAACCCGGTAAATTAAGAAGACGCAATGAGTTAGCGACAGTTGACCTATCTCTACCTACGAGTCGACCGATCTCACTGTGCGGCAATCCAAACTCATCCGCAAGGCGACGATATCCAACTGCTTCATCAATTGCAGTGAGCTGGTCGCGCTGCAAATTTTCCACCAATGCGAGCGTAAGCAACGTACGATCGTCTACGTCGCGGAGAACCGCACCAATGGTCTGCCATCCAAGCTGCTTGGCAGCTCGCCAACGTCTTTCACCGGCAATTAGCTGGTAGGTGCCAGCATGCATAGGCCGTAAGACAACTGGCTGCAGTAACCCGGAGTTCCTCAGTGAGTTGGCTAAGTCATCGATGGCGGCTTGGTCAAAAGTGTGACGCGGCTGAAAGGGATTAGGTTCGATCGCTTCAACCGATACCTCCCTCAAGGTACCGGCGTCTCTTGCTTCGGCTACGGTAGTTGGACCAAGCAATGCCTCCAAGCCACGTCCGAGACGCTGTTTCTTTGAGCCACTCATGACTTCGAGCCACCGGACTTGTTGGACATAGAAGCGGCATCCACCCTGTTGTTTACTTCCTGAGCTAGCGATAGATAGCTCTTCGCTCCAACAGATCTGACATCGTAGAGAATGATTGGTTTTCCGAAGCTAGGTGCCTCGGCCAGCCTTACGTTTCGTGGAATGGATGTGCTATAAACTTTTGCGCCGAAATACTCGCGTGCCTCGATATCCACCTGCCTCGACAGATTCAAACGCGCGTCATACATGGTGAGGAGAACGCCTTCGATGGCCAGCTCGGGATTGAAGTTTTGCTGCACCAACCGAACGGCGTTTAGTAGCTGTGACAAGCCTTCCAGAGCATAGTATTCGCATTGAATGGGAATCAACACTGAGTCAGCCGCGGCTAACATGTTGAGGGTGAGTAGCCCAAGAGATGGTGGACAATCGATAAGAACAAATTTGTACTGATCAGTAATTGGAGCTAACGCCTTTTTCATTACTGATTCACGCCTAGGTTTGTTAATCAGCTCCAATTCAGCCCCAACTAGGTCCTGACTCGCGGGTACAACGTCCAACATCGGCAGGTTGACGGCAGTTTGTACCACCGATG
>JASJCT010000014.1 GCA_030065855.1 Myxococcota bacterium | reverse complement strand
AACTCTAGGCCAGCCGACATTAACCGGAGGAGGGAAAAGCGACCCCCTTAAAAGGGTCGCCCCGACGGAGGTCCTTCAAGCGAAGACGTACCTAGCTTCGGCTGGCCGTCTTTTCACCCACAGTTTCTTTTGGAGAACCTAATAATTTTATTATCATATTCAGCTAGGGCTAGGGCTAGGGCTAGGGCTACAGCCTTTCCAATACCAGAGGAAGTGCCAGTAATGAGGATTATTTTGTTGTTATATTCCATTCCTTTGCATTAATTGTCCCAATTAAGAAATAGAAATGCAAGGGATTTGATTTGTCAATGCGGCAATCGCGGCGCTGTGACTGACATGGCCATCAGATCACATGGGTCGGTAGGGTCATATATCTAATCGCAGAAGTGGGTGTTCCAATATTCGCCGAATGGCTTGAGGTCGACCCCCACCCATGGGTCATCCATGTAGCCGAACAGGCCCATTAGGAGTTTGTCCGTGTTGTCGTAGGTCACGTGGACGCCCTCTACGATGTGATCCCCTTCTCTCCCGTTCTGGCTATAGTATCCGGTATTATAGTCGACCCCATCCACTTCCCGGTTAATGTTTAGGACATCTGTGATCCACGCGGCAGTAAACGGTGCTGGTGTGTCGATCTGGTTGGGGTAGTTGGGCGCATTGGGATCCAGGTCGCCGTAAAATGGTATTTTATATCCCAAAGATGGGTCGTATTTGAGGTCCATGTCGTGTTTGCCATCCATCAGGTCTAGCGTGAGTTCGTAGCGGAAGACCGTGTCGGGCATCATCAATGAGTAGCCCGTACCTACCATGAATCCCATCTGGGCGATGCGGCTGTGGGGCATTAGGTTGTGGTTGGAGAGCACCAAGATATGGTCGCTCGTTTCTTTCTGGTCCGGGAAGAAGAGGTAGTTGTCCCAATCGTAGGGCAGCCCCGGATACAGTGGATTGGGCTCATAGCCGGTCAATATATTGGCACGGATTTCATAGCCCATGCCTTCTTTCATCTCGTTTACCCGCTGTAAAACAAGCGGGTTATTCTGCCAGGTGGCGCCGCGTACATTGACCCCGTCGTCAGGTGCCTCGTCCAACATGGCTTGGGCCTCGGCTTTTTTCTCATCCGTGATGATCATCGAGGTGCTCTCGGTTAGCCGATTATAAAGCTCGTTTTCCTTGGCATAGGGCAGCGTGTCCGTGCCCAGCCAATCCCCGTTTTCTCCCACCTCGAGGATGACACCGTGTCCGTGCACTGGATGGGGCTCATCGTCGCCCACGCCGTATGTCCAAGGAAATCCCCGTTTAAATGCTTTGGTCAGGTTGATGGCGTCTTCGATATTGTGGGCGCGCTGCAACATGTCGCGGATGATGACGAGGCAGCCCACACCCGCCTCATCGTCAATGGCTTCACTCATCGAGACATCCACGCCTGTGCCAACGCCCTCTAGGTTGACGCCGTTCGTATGGCCCACAAATCCTGGTGCGCTTACAGTGGCAAAGGGAACGCTGCCTTCTGGATACCCTGTGAGCTCACCATCCCCTTCCTTGGGCAGGTAGACCATGACGCGGCTTAAATCCACAAAGGCCCCGTCCCCAGTGGGGAACATGAAATCCCGGCCTTGCAAGGTGTGGCCGTCAACAGTGGCGTCTCCTGAGACCACGAAGTGGTTGCAGCCAAGGGGCGGAGGCTCGTTGCTGTCTTTGTTTCGGTTTAGCAGTTTGCGCGCCACCAGATGGTAGTCGTCGGTAATCTGGATGGCTTCTCTGAGCTTGGCATTTTTTGGCCGCTCAATGAACGCCTTGAGCGCATCAAGGTTTTTCCTGCGCTTTGCCTGGCTCATTTTATCTTCATCAAAGGAGTACCCGAGGAGGCCGAATACATAAGTAAACGCCACGTCTATGCCCTGGCTGAGGGTAAACACATTGAGGTAATCTGGCTCGTAACCCTGAGCAGCAGCGCCTGCGATCAGGCCCTCGACCTCCCGTCGCACGTAAAGAGGAACCTCCCCAGGCTCACCAGCGTGTTCCCAAGCATACGTCATGTCATCGAGGAGCTGTCCCCTTACAAAATTGTATATCGAGTCCATCATCTCCCCATCAGTATCGACATCGATGCCCAAAATAAGGAACGGTAGCGCAAGAATGCCCCGAATAAACCGCCTGGACATGTCATGTACGTCAGTTCCGGCCAGCATCCCGATCTGATACCCGACGGTAAAGGGCGTTCCCGTGGCAACGATGCATTTTTTGGGATTTTTGACCATGCCAGCGCCCTCGTGACCCGGCTCGGTTGGATCGAACCCAACGACCTCTCCCCGCTCGTTGGTCCCAGCGGTCCACTTGCCCTCGTATTCACCCTGATACCCGGCAAAGGTCTCGCCGGTCTCAGGATCGATCGCCGTGGCAGACTCGATGTTTATGATGCCCTGGGCTGCCATGATGTCAGGAATGGTGAGGCCAGTGGATGTATCGGAGTCGCTATCAGTATCTGTATCCGCATCAGTATCTGCACCTGTAGTTGTATCTACTTCGACATTCCCTTCTTGTTCATCAGAGTCGGAGCAGCCGATTGGGCTTAGCAGTAGTGTGCCGGTAAATAGTAGCCAGCTCAGCCTACGAACGGGTCGATATTTTTCCATAATTTCTACCCCTTTTATCAAAAAGTGTGTATGCCTCAAAAATTCACGAACCAATTACCTTTATTAAGACATTGCTTTTCACGCTTTGAAAGTTCCCCAAAAAACAACTAAAGTTATTAAAAAATTCAAAAAAAGTAACAATATATGTAAAATTTATCTGTTTATAGTGATTAAGGTACTAAATAAACGGGCAAATCTATTATTTTTAAATAATATTGAGCAATTTTTTTCTTCCTGCTTTGTAGATTCCTTGGCATCTTTCATTATTAATGAAAATCAAAAATAAAAACATAGCGGGGACTCAGGTGTTCATCACCGGAGGATCGAGCGGGATAGGATTGTCAGCTGGAGCGCTGTTTGCTGCAATGGGATGCCACGTGGCAATATTCGCCCGCAATAAAGATCGGCTGGCTGAGGCTGTCCAGCGAATTGCAGCCCGTAAGAAGGCCGCGGACCAACGGTTTACTTGGTATGCCGTGGACGTGACCGATGATGCCGCTGTTCATGACATCATGGGCAAGGCCGTAAGGGAAACAGGTGTCCCATCTATTCTCATAAACAGTGCGGGTCGGGCACTCCCAAGGTATTTTGAAGAAATAACAGCAAGGCAGTTCGAAGAGACCCTGCGGATCAATGTATGCGGCATGCGCAATACCATCGCTGCCCTGTTGCCCCACATGCTTAGGGACAGGGGATATATCGTAAACGTCTCATCCGTAGCCGGCCTGATCGGTGTTTTCGGCTACACGGATTATTGCGCCTCTAAGTTTGCCATTATCGGATTTTCCGAAGCCCTAAGAGCAGAGCTCAAGCCACGGGGGATTACCGTCTCTGTCCTGTGTCCGCCAGACACAGATACTCCCGGGTTCGAAGAGGAGAATAAGACCAAGCCTCCGGAAACAGCCGCGATTTCAAAGAATGCCAAGACCATGCAACCCGAGGATGTGGCCCGGGTCATGATTCGAGGGATGAAAAAAGGCAAATTCCTAATTTTGGCAAATATGGAATCAAAGTTCTCCGCACTGGCCAAACAGTTATTACCGGGGCTTGTGGAAAAGATCATGGATCGGGCCGTGGCATCGGTCAGCAAAGAGACAATTTCATGAACCCGTATCCGAGAGTTTTGGCCGTGCTCGAGATCGTCACCAGTATAGGTCTCGTTATTTTCTGGACGATGTTTTTCACTATCGGCTTAGCACCTGTCTCTCCGCCCCCTTGTTATTTCACCTTTGAGAACAGCTTTCCCGTACCGGATTTGATCCTGGCAGTGGGGTTTCTGATCGCCGGGATACTCTTGCTAAAGAAATCACCAAAAGGTCGGACGCTCTCCTTGGTTTGCGCAGGCGCGTTGATGTTTTTAGGCGTGCTGGACACGTCGTTCAATGTTCAAAACGGGATGTACACCATATCCGTGGGGGACACCATCAGCAATGCATTCATTAATCTCTGGTGTATCGGGTTTGGCGGTGTGGTGGTCTATCGGATAATGATGACGCCTTCCTAAATCCCCCCCCCCCCATTGATCTACAAAGCGACAAAGTTTCATTTTATAGATAGAATTCAGGTGCTCTAGAAATATCTATAGATTGACATTTGCTCATTTATAGATAGATTGATTGATACAACGGTCGGTTGCGGGAAACATGATGAAAGCGTTTTTTGGTAGAGAGCATGAGCTCAACGAGTTGCAGCACCACACTGGGAAAAAAACAGCCAGCCTTATTGCCATCACAGGCCGACTGCGCATCGGCAAAAGTCGCTTGGTAGAGGAGTTTGCTGGTCGTAATCCCAGTTATCGTCAGGTGGTGTGCTCGGGTCTTGCGCCCGGACCGGGCATTACGCCCAAAAAGCAACGGTTGGAGTTTGCGCGGCAGATTGAACGGCAGCTGGCGATGCCTCCAATTGCCAGTGACGACTGGGCAGACCTATTTTCTCATCTGGCGGCAAACGTCTCTTCAGGAAAATGGATAATTCTCCTGGACGAGCTGAGCTGGCTCGGAATGGAAGATACGACGTTTCTTCCCAAATTGAAAAACGCATGGGACCTGGAATTTAAGAAAAATCCCCGCCTCATCTTGATTTTGTGTGGATCGGTTTCCAGTTGGATCGAAAAAAACTTGCTCAGCAGCACAGGTTTTGTAGGGCGGATTTCATCTCGTCTTCGCCTGCGAGAGCTCGGGGCCGCGGTTTGCGCGCGGTTCTTTCCACCGTCGATTTCGTCCCCTTATGACCGACTCAAAACCCTGGCGGTCACAGGTGGCGTGCCGCGGTACCTCGAGGAGCTCGTTCCATCCCTTGATGTGGACCAAAACCTCGGGCGAATGTGTTTTACGCCAGAGGGGATTCTGTTTTCTGAATTCAATCAAATCTTCAGCGAGCTATTTGCAAAACGCTTTGCCGAATACTGCCGCGTGGTCACCCATCTGACCACTGGGCCGGATTCGTTTTCTGGTATCTGCAAGGCCCTGTCTCTACCCCCAAACGGCGTTACATCAGATCGCCTCGACGACATGGTGACGGCTGGATTCCTAGCACGCGATTATACTTGGCATCTGGCCACCAGAAAGATAAGTAGACTCAGTCGGTTTAGGCTCTCGGACAATTATATCCGCTTCTATTTGAAGTGTATTCAACCCCATCGACATGCCATTGAACAGGGGCGATTTACAAGCAGACCCATTTCTGCCCTACCTGGATGGGATGCCATTATCGGGCACCAGTTCGAAAACCTAGTGCTGCACAACCGCGCGTTTGTTTGGCGTGCGTGTCAACTCACTCCAGACGATATTATTCACGATGGTCCCTTTGTACAGCCCAAGACCCGACGTCAAGATGGTTGTCAAATCGACTACCTTATTCAGACAAAACACGGCCCTATCTACGCCTGCGAGATAAAATTCAAACGGAGCAAAATCGGACTCGCTGTAGCAGGCGACATTGCCCAGAAAATCACACGGCTGAAACTGCCCAAGCACGCCTCAGTGCTCCCAGTACTCATACACGTGGGTGGCGTCACTGACCAGCTGAAGTACAGCGATCGATTTGCCCGCATTGTCGATTTCACAAGGGTATTTGCCGGGGATAACTGACCGATCGCACTTAAAAAACAGTCATCCCCGCGAAAGCGAATGTCGAAAAAAACGTTATTTTGGATGGATACTACTGCTGACTACAGCTCGCAAAAGCTCTGATAAAACAAAATGGTCGCTGGGCTGGTGACGGTCGGGTCGGTGACTACGTTAATGCAGGCAGGTTTCTTTGAATCGATGGCGCGTTTAAGCGCGGGAATAATGTCCTCATCTTTCGTGACTATTTCGCCGTAACCGCCCAAGCCTTCAACCATTTTCTCATAATGCCGGAGTCCGAGCTCGCAGCATGTGCATCGGTCCTCACCCAGGCTGATTTCCTGGGCATGCTTGATCATGCCCCAGGCACAGTCATTATTGACCACGCAGATGATGGGAATGTTGTGGCGAACAGCTGTATCAAATTCCATGCTGTTAAATCCAAAAGACCCATCTCCATTCAAAACAATCACTGGTTTGTCTGGATTGGCCAGCTTGGCCGCCATTGCAAACGGAATGCCCGTTCCCAGAGAGCCGAGCAGCCCACCAGCTGGGTTTAACACCCCTGACCGATGAACAGAAGAAAATCCAGACAGGCCAAAATAGGAGGTGTCCCCGCCATCAGATAGATAATAGGCGTCATCGCCAAATACCTCCATTATTTGACTTACCAGGCGCACGGGGTGGATCGGATCTGAAGGTGTCTGGCGGTTTTCTAGCTCTGTGGTCATAAAAGCGGTATATGCATTTTTCAGTTTGGTTATCCATTCACTATGATCCCGCTGCTCAACCAAGGGCAACAACTGCTTCAGAACATGGCCCGCGTCACCCACAAGCCCGGCTTCAGCAGCACGGTTGCGGTCCACTTCGCTGGGATCAATATCTATCCTTACGACTTTGGCTTTTGGGAATAACTTTCCGCTCTGCAGAAGCCAGTTAAATCGAACCCCTGCGGCAACAATAACATCTGCTATGGGAAGCCCTGCAGAGAGGCCTGTAAAGCCCCCGTCACTGACAGATCTGGGGGTATCGTCTGGCAGGATTCCCCGGCCATAATTAATCAGGGCAAAGGGCATGCCTGTTTTTTCGATAAATGCACTCAGGGCTTCTCCACAGTCACTCATACCCACGCCACTCCCCCCGAGGAATAGCGGTTTTTGGGCGTTGTTAATAATCTCAGCCGCTTTCTCTAGTTCGGATATTTCCGGCTGGACGTTTGTTTTGTGAGCCCTTCGACGTGGTATCTTCACGAGCTTTTCATCTACATTGGCAAACAGGATATCCGGCGGCAATTCAAGGAAGACCGGGCCGGGCCGTCCTGAGGTGGCCTGTCGAAATGCAATGGACAGGTACTCGGGAATCCGCTTGATCTCATAGCAGGTCGCGCACCATTTGGTGATCGGCTTTACCATGTCTACCTGGTTCATCTCCTGCAATGAGCCTGTCAGGTCGTCGCGTAGTGGATGCCTTCCGGAAATAACCACCAGCGGCACATTTTCCAAATGGGCGTTGGCTATCCCGGTAAGCGCATTTGTAAATCCAGGACCGGCCGTAACCAGGCAGACGCCTGGTTCGTTTTTGTATACTGACCATGCGTGGGCCATCATCGCGGCTGCCTGCTCATGGCGCACATCTATGGTTCGAATGTTATACTCGGTAAGACCATCCAGTAGATTTTCGATATGCCCCCCGGAAATGGTAAAGACCATCTCAACATTTTCCACTTCTTTCATGTATTTTGCCGCGAGGTGTCCACCGTATATCTGGGGCATGATATCCTCCTGTTGCCTGCCAATACTGACGGTTATTTTTTTGTATTAGTTCATAATATGCCCCATGGCTTCATCAAACCACAGCGCATAGACGCTCATGCCTTCAATCTTCAGCTTGCCTGCTGCTGCTGCATAAAACACTGCTTCTTGATTATTTTTCAATAAAACAGAAAAGGCTGTCTTGGGGTCTTTCCAGACAAGCGCCGCGTCAAATTCATGGTTCGGCCCTGTGGCCGTTGTGATCTGACCCCTATTAAACACGAACAACCGGGCGTGCTTGCCGTCTTCTATTTTTATCATGAGCCTGACCTTTGCTTTGCTAATGAACTTTTTAAACGGCTTGTTGAGCCTGGACGCGATGTATAAGGCTTGGTACAAACCAAAAAGAAGTAAGGACAGTCTCATTAGCTTCTCCCCTTTCGCCACGGTATCACCATCGGATTTTTGTATAACACCTGTTCTTATTTTGTGTCCATTTGAAAATTATTGTTGTAGATTGAAGGGTGGCGGCTGTCGACATGAATCCACACGAGGCGCCCTGTGCTCCCTCCCGAAAAAAGAAAACGGGATGCTATCACTGGGTTGCTTTGCGAATGGGTATTCATTCGGAATGTTTCACCATAGGAGAAGATAATGCTGCTTTTAGACAAACTACTGGCTGCAGATAATTTTGGGCAAGCGGTCAACGCCCTTGCTGTCGATTTTCGAAGAGAGCACGATCTACAACAGATCCATCAGCTAGGACTGGTTGTACCTGACGTAGAGGAGGCTGCTAAACAGCTGGAGAAGAATGGCATAGGTCCCTTTTTTATCTCCTCTGGCAGCTTGGTGCGATGGGATGAACGAGGGCAGCCCGGCCGATTCCGAGGAAAACTGGGCCTGGCCACTCACCAGGGAATAGATCTTGAGCTACTCGAGCCTGGAGAAGGATCTGACTTTTACAGGCAACACCTCGATCCCAGCGGCGGCATTGTGATTCAACACTTGGGTTTCTTTGTTAAAGATGTCGATAAAGAGATGGGAAGATTAAACACTGCTGGATATCCCACATGGGTGCGGGGCAAAATAGAAGCCGGGCCCTTTGCTTATGAATTCGCATACATGGATACAATATCCACCGCTCAGGCAATCATCGAGTTCATCCAATTCAATGCATTGGGTATTCCTCTAAGGCCCTTCGGGCTTGTTTATCATCTTCTTGGGAGGCTCGAGAAGCTTTTGGGCGTTCGATGTGTTCATGTGGATTAGCTCGGAACAGCTTGGTCCGCGACGACTCGAAGCTCCCCGTCGATGTCGACAATCAGCTACGCTACTCTGTTCAAAATTACCACCGTAAGATCATCATAAAAACCGTGCCCTTTGAGGGCACTGCAAGGTGACGCAATTCGCATCCGCAAGAAGTTGCTTTGGATTTCTGGGTACCACTGAATCAGGGTGCGACCGGTTTTGACCAGTTTGGGTCTTCAAACCGCTGAATCTCGAGGAGGTAGCCGTCGGGGTCGCGGAAGAAGCAGTGGTAGATGTTGTATTTGGGATTGAATTGGGGTTCCTTTTCAAAGGAAACCCCTGCTGCTTTCAATCTATCGACCCATCCATCTACGTCTAGTGTGACAAAGGTGACGATAATTCCGTCCGGTTTCGGTGCTTCGTCTCGAGTGCAGACACCGAGGTAGCCGTTCTCGCTCACTTGGAACACCTTGCAGTTGGCCTGCTCAAGCACCAACGGGAGCGCCAATGTGTTCTGATAAAACCCGGCGGAGCGATCGAGATCCTGAGTGTAGATAAACGTCATCGAGTCGTCGAACGGTCCCATTTGGGGCCTCCTTCGTGCAGAGCACTGTGTGCATCCGGAAATGAAAGTAAAAACAAGAACACAACAGAGCGCAATTCTACTGATTCTTCGTATCATGGGCTGATGGATTAATTTTTGTCCTTATTAGTGCTTTTTTTCGAGAGCTCTCTTTGCGGAACGATGGTGGGCTTCATCAGTTCTTTGACATAGGCCTGCTGTTTTTCGATAATCTTTTTCTTGACGCTTGGGTCCACGGAGGGCCCCGGTACTGTTGCGGTGCGCATCGCTTCCTGCTTTTTCCGATACATTTCTACTAGGAATTCATGATCAGCGCGGGCTTGTTCTTCGTCCTTTGCAGGGGTTGCTAAATTATCCATTAGGCTGTTGAGGAGGTCCTGTTGCGGGTTTTGTTTTTTCTTGTCGATGATATTGCGGATCAATCCGTTATTGTTCTCGGCCGCTGCTGTACCGACTGTCGGGGCCTGGGTGCTTTTGGCAGACTTTTTCTCGATCGCCTCTGCGATAATTTTAATTTCAGCGCCCTTATAGATCTCCGCAATGAAATGGAACACTATCGCTCCGAGCAACAGGAGCAAGCCTTTGTGCCCGACTAGATACAGGCCGTTCGCAAAAAGCGCAATTCCCATCACAGCTAAGAAAACAGTGAGCAGCTTGTCCCCCATGGGCATGGCTTTAAAGATATCAATACGGCTTACTCTTATTGGTTCCATTTTGCTACCCAATAACTTGTTGGTACAGTAGCCGCCACTGGCGCAACTCCAGAAACAACGTCTTTCCAAGTGCCTCACACACTCAGCTTCAGGCCCGTTCAGCAATAGAAATTAGTATGTCTTTTCCCAGTGTGTCAAGAAGAGCGATGCTCGGCGCTGCGTGCTAACCAAACGACCATGGCCCGAGCGATCATGCGGGCTAGGATGATTCGCTGCCCAAGGTTATTGGAAGAAGAATTTTTTGTGTGGCGATATCGTACGTCCACAAGAGATTCTCCTCCTCACGCAATAGCAGCGTTGTGTCATCCGGCGTGATGTTGAGGTTAGTTGGCGTGAACGGGAGAGGTATGGATGAGACAATCTTTTCGAGCACTGAGAGGTCATACAGCCCATCATCGAGCAGGAGTGCGCGACGCGAGTCTGAGGTAATGACATAATCGTTGAGGCGGACGTCTGGTCCGGCCACCATGTAAAGCGTCCGTGTTGGAATGTCGAGGAGGCGAATACGCGCATCTTCAAACCAAGCGTCCGCATCTACTAGGAGGATTTGACCGCTTGGGGTGATGGTATACCGCGGCAAATTGTCTCCAATCTTGAGGGTATCGAATTTTAATTTCTTCACGTCAATGAACATCAAGTGATAGCGACAGCTCGAGTCGGTGGGAATATCCTCTGGCGAGTCAAACAGGGATTCGTCCAGGTTGTCGAGATCCATGAAGGCCACTGCGGTTTCTTGGTCCACGGTCACTGCAGTAGGCCCAAACCCTGGTAGATTTCGAACGAATGCAAGGGTAGCAAGATCTATCACAGAGACCGGATCGTTTTCATCACCGTTTTCTTGAATACACCGCGTTGGGGCAAGTAGGGCCATGTCACCTTGAGCGGCAAGTACCAACTCGTCTGAACAATTGGGTACTGCAATGGTCGTCTTGGTTTTGAGGGCCATCGAATAAACCACGATATCAGTATTTGGAACATCCCCATGCCATGCGTGGTCCAAGGTAACGATTATTCGATCCCCATCCGGATGAAGATCTACATCAATTATGTTTCTTTCAAAGTTCAGGTCATGGAGTATGGCTCCGTTCTCAATCGAAAGAACCCTCAACCTAGATGGATCGGTGAGTACCAGCTGCTGGTTTTTCCCTGTAACCTCAATTAGGGGATAACTCATCTGCCAATTTTCGAAAATTAGATCAACAAGGAAAATATTCTTCTTCCATTCGACGACCTTTTTGTTTACATCGTATGCAATGAGCTGTCCGTAATCCATTGAAGACGTGAAGTAGATTTTACCAGGGCTACCAAAGGCAAGCCTGTGGGCCTCTTCAACATCTGGCAGTATTGAAACAATTCCTTTTTCGATATCACCATAAATAATCTGATCTTCGTTGTTTGAAATAAAGTACGTTCCCCAAGGATCGATGGCAATATCTCCAATGCTCAGGGACACACCATCCTCTTCGTTACCCGATGTGTGTTGGTTCTGGTTGAGACCGCCTTCTAATTCGCACCCTGTCGCTATACACATCCCGGTGAGTACGAGGGAAATCCTCGCGATTAAAGCGCCGCGTCTAAGAGTAATGTTGCGTACCATTTAAAACTCCTTTGATTGTAAGTTACCTAAGAAGCACGCACCATGGGTGGGGATGCAACTGATGTGCCATAGGACGCGGAGCTGCAGTGGATTCAAAATAGTGTTTGATTTCAGCTAGTAACAGAAAGGCGCCGTGTACGCAGCAGCACGTCGATATGTGGCCCCATGACAACAATGCCATCGAGTGTAATCGGGAGATGTCAGGGGCACGGTGTGGCAGTGCAGTGGTGCAAAGAAGCGTCCGTATGGTGTGCCATGTTCCACTATCGTTTGGTGTGGTCGAGGCAGGCGATGAGTTTGATCGATTGCTTTATCGCTTGATCGAGCAGGTGTTCGATGTCGTCGCTGGCTGTAATTTTCGTGGCAGTGCGCTGCTTGTTGAGCGTCAGTTTGTGAATCGCGCGGTAGTATTTTTTCGAGAACGTGCCGAGGTCTTTGAATATCGGCTGAAACACCCCGGCGTGATATTGGGCTGGCATGCCGATCTTTTTGCAAAAATCGCGTCTGCTCAGTGCAGCGGCGTTGGAGAACGTCGCAATCCCCTCGGTGTGGGGAAGCACGTTCAAATGGTTTACGTAAAAACGATTGTTGGCATTGATGCGGGCATCGGCGGATCGCTCCACAGCACTGTGTCCATCACCTGTACGATCGGCTGCGTGGTCTGGCACAGCGAGATCAGCCAGCAGGTGGAGGGCCCACCCCAGATAGATAAGCGCGGTACGCGTTCTCTGGGGCAGGGTTTCTCGTGCAAGTGCGTCTGGGAAATCAGCATCCCTATCTGGGGCCCATACGGGCCAGGTGGGCGAGCCGTTACGGCAGGGGTCTGTGGGGTCGGCGGTGCTGCTAATATCGATACAAATGAATGGATTACCCCCTAAAAAAGTGGCGGGAAGATCAGCGCGCAGGTGGGTGCCGTTGCCGCAAATACTGTCCATAACCAGGTTTCCCGTCTGAGGCATCTGGGCATAAGCTGGCGTATGTTTCATTCTGATGTCGTGGTTGCCATCTGCGATTTTATATCTTTTGATCGCGCTAAGGCTTGGATTTCCATTTGCATTTCCCGGTAGAAACCGTTTGGCCATCTCGTAGAGCACTGCGCCGTAGTCGTACGCGTGGACATCGCTATCTTCGTAGATAGGATCCCCATCGGCGATCGCCGGCATGTAGTCGAGGCGGACGGTGCGATCGTTTGCATAGTGAAACAGGTTGTCAGCCGCGTAAACCCGACTTCGTTTTTGTAATATCGGCTTTGCCATGTAGCGCGCCATGAGGACGAGGTTGTCAAAGAAATGCTTTTTGCCTTGGGTTCCGAGTTTCCACTTGAGCTCCGTGCGGTATCTCTTGGCAAAAAAACTGCGGCAAGAATCATCGCTGACATGCTTACCGTTTAAACGATCCATCAGCCCTGACACATGGGAGAAGGGATTTTCTGGCGGACCGGCCCAGACATGATCTGCCCACCAGAGTCCGTAATAGATATAGGCCAGGTTTTGAGTGTATGTCTTTTCGTCATCAGGAGGTAAAAAACAGGGTAGCTGGTTGTTCTGTTTTAGCCATTCTATGGCGCGCTTTACAATCCAATTGTGGGTTTTGCGCTCTGAAATGCGGATGCCCTCCTGGCAGCGTGCAAGGTGAGTGTCACAGCTGGCAATCGGCCCCTCGCGCTGAGCAGAATAGAGCCGCCAGTCATATCTGGCGTTCCAAGCCTGCGCTGTAGTGTTCAGTGCAAAGAGAATTGAAAACGTCAACAGCAAGAATCGCCTGCTCATGTCTTATATTCTACCCCTGTTCGCCGTGTCGGGCGAGCGCGCGATACGGACAGAAGGACCTGCTACAAGATACGGCTGTAGAATAACAGGGAACGAGCGTCAGCCCGCCACCGTTTCTAATTTGATTTGGGTTTCGTGCATGGCAGCCGCATTGCCCAGATCGGTCATGATCGACTCCCTGAGCTGATTGACGCCTTGGAGGTCACCGCGCCAGGCAGCCGGGTTAAACAGGAGCACGTCTTGCAAGACTGTTTCGTCCGCGAAAATGCGCGCCTGAACGCTACCCACCGAGCTCTTCACCAGGACGCGCTGCTCGTTTAAGAGACCCTGTTCCAGAAGCGTCTGTGGATGGGCGCGCACCAGGGCCTCGTCTCTGAGATCCCTTTCGTTGATTTGAGCGTTGACCATGTGGATGGTTTTGGTGGCCATCAGCCGCAGCGAGCCGTCCAGACCCACTTCTTTAGGGCGACAGGGATAGTCTGTAACGAACTCGAACTTGCCCGACTCGGTTTTAAAGCGCTTGTCCGCAAAGGCAACGGGATGCCTCATCGGGTTGGGGGTCGGCCCTTGGGCCAGGCGCTCGGGCGTGACCCCGCGGGCCGTGAGCGCCCCGAGCAGCTTGGAGGTCCAACTTGCGGTGCTGCCAGCCAGGGCCTGGCCAAAGCCCAGCCGGTCTGCCATCTGTTCGAGGATCTGGGAGTCGGAACGCGCCTCTCCCAAAGGTTCGACCACTTGCTGGCACATGCCCAGCCAGTGGTGGCCATAGGCCCGGACCAGGTCGTCCATCTCCAGGTAGGTGGTGCATGGGAGGAACAGGTGGGCGTGGTTCGAAGAAGCGGTCTGGAACTGATCCACCACCACCAGGAAGTCGAGGCCAGAGAGTGCCTGATCCAACCGGTTCGTGTCCGGAGCAGTGGCTGCTGGGTTGGCACCGGCGATCCAGGCTGCTTTGATCGGCGGGGCATGGGCCGCTAGGATTTCCTCGCCCAGTCGGGGGAGCCTGAGCTTTCTCGGGTAGGGATGGGAGAGATCCCTGAGGTCCAGTCCATCGGACGCAGAGGTGTCTGTAAACACACCCCCACCCGGGATGCCGATGTTGCCTGTCATGGCGGCCAACGCGTCGATCAGTCGGATGGTCGCACTCCCGTGTCGCCAGTAGCCGATGCCCAGGCCAGCCATGGTGCACAGGGGCTTGCAGGTGGCGTACAGATCGGTCAGCGCCTCTACCTGGTCCCGCGTCAATCCAGTGGCGCGCAGCACCGCGTCTGGCTCAATGGCGCGTGTGAGCTCGGCGAACTGTTCGAACCCAACAGTGTGAGCATCGATAAAGGCCTGGTCCACGGCCCCCCTTTTGATCAACTGCCGAGCGATGCCCAGGGCCAGCATACCATCGCTGCCCGGCACCAACTGCAGGTGCTGGTCAGCCTGTTTTGCGGTCTTGCACGCCACAGGGTCGATCACCACCATGGGAGCGCCCTTTTTGCGGGCGACTTTGACAAACGGTATGCTGTGGGGATAGGTGATGGCGATGTTCTTGCCCCAGATCACAAAGCCAGCAGCGTTTTCAAAGTCCTCCATGGTGTGGGCGCAATCACCGCCAAAGTCCAGGGCCTGACCCGCGTGTACAGCTTCGGCGCTGAGCCCTCCCTTGACCCCGGTGACACCCAACGTTGACCAGAAGATGTGCCACTTGGATTTGGCCACCAAACCTTTGATGCCCGAGTAAGTGATTGCCAAAATGGACTCAGGGCCATCTAAGGACATGTGATAGCGCAGCTTTTCAGCAGCCAGATCCAAGGCATCGTCCCAGGTGATGCGTTCCCAGACGCCGCTCGGTTTTCGCCGCAGGGGGTGAAGCACCCGGTTGGGGCTATAGAACCGGTCCAGGTACTGATTGCCCCGCTTGCACAGGAACCCGCGGGTGATGCCGTGGGCCCGATCTCCCCGCTGTTTGACGATCCGGCCGTTTTCCACCTCGGCCAGAATACTGCACGAATCTGGACAGTCCCGATTACAGATGGTTCTGAGCTGTTTAGACATGATGTATTCCCTTTTCTCTCAAAAACCAGACAGTGAGGCTGAACCAAAAGTTCCGATTTGAGGGTTGATCTTTGATGATAAAACATTACCTTTTTATCAATTTTAATCAAAGGAGTATATCATGCCTGAACAAATACTGGTCGTTGGCGCAACGGGTAAAGTCGGCAGCCAGGTGCTCGCCTCCCTGTTGGAGCAAAACGTTTCGGTCCGTGCGGCAACCCGTCAACCCGAGGCCCAAAGGGCGCTGACGGATCGGGGCGTCCCTGTTGTTCGTCTCGACTTCGACGATCCATCTACCTTTGATGGGGCACTCGACGGGATAAAAAAAATCTTTCTGTGCGCTCCGCCCGGGGACGTGGCACCAGAGCAAAAGCTCAATCTGTTTGTCGATGCGGCAAACAAACACGGGGTTTCTCATATCGCCCTGATGACAGCGATGGATGTGGACCAAGATGAAGACATCGGGCTGCGAAAAGTAGAACGCCACGTGGAGAAGTCGGGCATTGGCTATACATTTATCCGCCCCAACTGGTTCATGCAGAACTTCAGTGCAGGGATGATGTTGCCGTCCATCCTGGAAAGCAGCGGCATCTTTCTGCCTGCTGGAGAGGCAAAAACCAGCTTTGTCGACACGTGGGATATCGCAGAGATTGCAGTGCGCGCATTGACTGAAGATGGACACGCCAGTGCTGAGTACACGGTTACCGGTGGACAAGCGTTGACCTATGGGGAGGTGGCGGCGATCATTTCAGAGGCTGCGGGCAAGGAGGTTCAGTATCACCCCATCAGCGACGAACAGGCGGCTCAGGGGCTGGCCGAAGCTGGCTTTGGACCGGATCAAATCCAGTTCATGTTGGGACTCTTTTCAATGGTCAAGCAGGGATACACCGAGCGCGTGGTCGACGATGTAAACAAAGTATTGGGTCGCCCCCCAGGGGATTTTGCCAACTTTGCCAAGCAGAACGCCGCTGCTTGGCGTTAATACCACGACCCCATCTCGCTCACGCCGGTCGTGACCGTCTTGTTACGGATCTGGTGTCCCGCTGTCCATGTCGCTGGATTCGCATTCCGTTCCCTGACCTGGAATATCGAACTGAAGATCTTGGTAGACGCCGTCGTAGGTGTAGATGATCCCTCTTGAGAAAACCGCGTTCTGATCGAGATTCAGTGCCCAGGCCTCTATATCGGCAGCTGCTTCCCCTTGTGGATTAAAATTCAGCGGTCCTGATGCCCCTTCGTAGTCGATCGTCGCCATATCGCTGGATGCAAGTGCCTGGCAGGCAGCATTCCATTGGCTCGTGCCTGCGGGGATGGGTTGGCCAGCAGATAGCCGCTGAAGCCCGCTTACAATATTGGCTCCTGTTACGACTTCGAGATTCGTTCCAGCAATGGCATATGCGATCAGATAGAGCGCATCGTAGGCATTGGCGGAATATGGACCTTCAGGGCCAAAACGGGCTCTAAACCGCAAGGCAAAGCTCTGGTAGATGGTCCCGGTCGGTGACGCCGGTTGGGTCCCCAAGATTGCGCATAACAGATCGGATGCGAGGGTTAAATCGAAGAGCTGATCGCTTTTCAGCCCGTCAGAAAGAATAAAACGGTCCATGCCTTGGCTCCCTGCGATGCTGAGAAAATTCGATCCATCTTTGAAAAACCCAATTAAAACAGTGATGTCCGGTGCAAATGGGATCAAGTCGACGATGATTTGTGATTGTTCGCTCGGATATGTGGTTTCTTCGTAAGTGCGCGTGAAAAATCGGTCTGCATCAGAGCAGGGAAACTGTTCACACAAGGAAGCGAAAATCTCATCCCTGAGACCAGTACCGTATGCGTCGTTTCGATTGATAAGGGCAATCTTTTCCAAGCCCTGTTGACCCAATAGGTACTGGGCGATTGCCTCGCCCTGAATCGCATCGCTGGGGGCAGTGCGCCATAGATACCCGCTATCTTGAATGTTGGTGAGCAAGGGCGAGGTGGCCGATGGGCTCATGATAACGGTACCTTTTCCCTTGGCCACATCTGTAAAGACATTGATCGTCACGCTACTGGCGGCCGGACCGATGATCGCGGGGACACCCACGGTTTCGATGAGATGTTGTGCTGCCTGTTTGGCGATCTCAGCGGTAGTGCCTGAATCACATGATAATACAGCTATTTTTTTGCCCAAAATGCCGCCTGCTTGGTTGATCTCGTCCACGGCGAGCTCTATACCCTGGGCCATTTTGGGACCGTACACATCGAGGTCGCCGGTAAACGGCAAGATGGCGCCTAGCAGAATGGTATCTTCGGCCAAGGCCTGGTCAATGGGTACGCCGTATATTTGGGAGCACTGTTCGGTGCGTAAGTCATCCGGAGTGATCACTTTGGCAACACAATATCCTTGCAGACAGACCAAATCCTCACCAGAGCAATCCTGGTCAGTTTTGCATTCATCGTAATCCAGCAGCCAGGTGCAGGAAAGCGTGCTAAATATCATCCAGGAAAATACGAGTTTTTTCCAATTGAACATGGCCCATAAGCCTCCTCTTGCGATTTTTTTGGGGCACTTCTAAAATCGCACTTCGACGTTGAGCCCCCCTCCTTTAGACTTCAGGAGCGGCTTTACGGCCACCGATGCGGTTTGTGGTCGTTCGTCTTTGGCGCCGTCGCGAAAGATAAACAGCAAAACACCCGTCGTTGCCAAGGCAAGCCCTGATCCGACAAAAATGTCGCCTAGCAGTGCTCGCCGCTTTCCCTTGCTCTCGAGATTTTTCTTCTCCTCCAATATGAGCGATGCCTCGAAATCGCGGTAGGTCTTCAAGGCCAACCCCTCCAGTACCCCACCGGCAATCAATGCTGCAGCGCCAGATCCGATAAGCACCCATTCGTAGGTCCGCGATAGGGCTTTGGGTGTCGGACGCAACGGCGGCGTCTCAGTTTTTGGCACTGACTGATCCGCAGGCACTGACTGATCCGCAGGTGCTGACTGATCCGCAGGTACTGCAGCAGCGGGTTTTGTTTCTTGTGGGGTCTGTTCCGAAGGTTCCTCAGTTGCCTGTGGGGACGAATCGATACCATCGAGATAATCTTTTGCCCGTTGTTTGTCCGCTTCAGGAACCGAGGGTCTATCGATGAAGCGGCGGTAGTATATTTGGGCGTTTTCCACGTCACCCAGTTGTTCGTAACACCGAGCGATGTTGAATAGGATATTGGGATCTGGAACCATTTGGTACGCCTGCTCGAATTTTTCAATGGCCGCCTCATATTCTTTGGTCTCAAATAGCTCGATTGCTTTGTATGCAATGTTCATCATCTCTGCTTCGTTTGCTGAAGGTTGGGCTGATGTCGGCAAGGCAACAGCGTATCCCACTGCAAAGAAGAGAGAACTCCAGAGATAGACGGCCACAGTACTGGTTGTATTTTCCATTTCCACCACCCTAACCCGGCAGAGCCGGAACCAAAATGAAGAGGCTATCGTTTTTTCTTAATTTCTTTCCGAAGTTCCCCATACTCTACCGCTAAGAGACTAGAATACAGGTCCTCGCATTTTGGTTTATCCAACTGTTGCACATCGTGCATAATGTTCAGCTTAACGCGCTATAAATAAACTACCATTTACCGATGCGTGGCTATCTCCATTTACTCTGATGTCTGTCTTAAGTTTTTAATAACTATATATGTACGTTTAATATCCTATTCCTAATTAAACCAGCCTCTGATTATACAACAATAGCAGGATAAAAAATATACGAAAATGCAGTTTATCCTATTCTGATTTTAGCGAATATGTGATAAATTGGATTATTATGAGTATAAATGCCTCTTCAAATGTACAACATCCTTTATTTAACGAGTCTCCTGTATTAACCGTCTCTGAGACAGAAATATTTCAGCAATATCAAATAGTTACAAAACTTGGAACAGGCGGTATGGGAGATGTGTTTTTGGGAATTCAGCGTGGCGCGGCCGGATTTCAACGCCTCGTCGTCGTTAAACAGATCCACGCACATTTTTTTAATCAGGAAAACACCCTAAATATGTTTATCGATGAAGCAAGCCTGATTGCGTCATTGGATCACCCTCATATTGTAAAACTAATAGATTTTTGTAAAACAGATACATCCATCTACCTTGTTATGGAGTATGTAGACGGAGAGACGCTAAAATTTGTACGCTCGTGGTGCAAGAAGAATGGCATTTCGATACCATTTCCCATTGCCTGCAAAATGATAATAACAGCTTGTGAGGCACTCCATTACGCCCATTCAACCACATCGCGCAATGGTGATCCATTGCATATTGTGCATCGCGATATTGGGCTGCACAATATAATGATCGACCGCAACGGGTATCTCAAGATCATCGATTTCGGTATTGCCAAGTCCAACATTCAAACCGACGATACCTCTCCTAATCTGGTTAAAGGCAATCCATCTTATATGGCACCGGATCTGTTTATCGACACAAAAATAGATAGCCGCGTTGACATCTATGCATTGGGTTTGTGCCTGTTTGAGTTGTTGACATTACAGCGTCCGTTTATGTTCGATAAGAGCGCCGAACTACCTCAAATCATGCATACCATCACGACCCAAGACCTCCCACCCCCCTCGAGCCTCGTCGATGATTTGCCCCCTGAACTAGATCAAATTGTGCTCCGCGCTGCGGAAAAGGAACGGGGCAAGCGATATCAAACCGCTGATGAATTTGCCAAAAGTCTAAAAGAAATCGCAGCAACGTACAGCGAAGATTTTGACAAGCAAGATGTAGAGAATTGGTTTACGAGCACATTTAAAGACCGGATGGAACAGCGCAGGCAGTTTGAGCGACGCGCTACGCAAAAAGCCCAAAACGCCGGTGCATCTATTGATCGTCTGACAGGGATTCACAGTTATCCGCCTCCGCCGACAACGACCATTATGACCAGTCTTTTGCCCTATTCATCTGCGCCACCAGGGCCGGCGGCTGGCCTAAAACCATTTCACCTGTACCTCCTGATCGGCGCGCTTTGTACTTTTTTTATTGGCTTTATTGCAGTTATCTACTTTTTCTTTTTTGCTGCAGCACCACGTGGAGCGCCGATAGTTGGGGATAATTTATTCGTTTACAGCATTCCCGGGGATGCGGACCTGTATATCAATGGGGCTCACCTGGGTACCACTGGAGACCAGGGGCGCACGCTACACATCACGCCCCAAAAAGCCCATTCAATTGAGATGTACAAAAGGGGCTATAAGGTGTTTACCACCTCTTTGACTGGCCCTACAACAGGACTTGAGAAAGTCGTGGCCACTTTAGCGAAGCTCGAACCGCCCGCAAGTAGCCCATCCTCTAATGAAAATAAGGGAGACGCGTCAGCCCAGGGTTCAGCAGGGGGGGAGACTGACAAGTCGCGCTTATCCAAAGCCACGCTGCCGTTGACAGATCAAGAGCCTTCCCGAGCACGGCCTAGAAAAAGGAAAAGACCCAGAAACGCATCAAAAGCGGTCGCTGATCAGGTACCGCCAACCGCTGTACCACCAGAAAACAAGGAACTGACAGCTGACACTGATGCCACCAAACTGGAAAACTCCCAAGTGCCCCTGCTTGTCGAACCAACATTGAAACAAATTCCACTACTTTATCGCGAGAGCAAGCCAAGCCAGGGTGAGACAGGAAAAGATTTACCCCTGCTGTAGTTACTAGATATCTTCAAAGCCACACTTTTCAATAGATGAATCAAGTGTTGACGTGTCCGCCTCCGCCGAGCCTCCGGCGGGATCTTGGTTTTTCGTAGTCTAACTCGAAAGTCGAAAACCACGCCGTAGTCAACGGAGGCGGGCCACGCCTTAGTCTGCAGAGGGGGGCCACGTGATTCATACGCGTCAGTTTGAGGCGAAGCTCTGCTAGTTTCTCACGACCACGTCTCTAGTGAACTGTGGGGTATAAAGGAAAACATCGTTGGGCAAGACCGAAATGAGCGCGGTGTATTCCCCACCCTCCCTAAGGGATTTGCCGTCTACTTCGTTTCTGAAGATCACCTCGATAGACGTCCGATCTGGCGACAGTGTCATTTGGTATTCTCCGGGGTTCATCGGCGTTGCATTCACCGAGGTGCCCTCTATCAGGTTGACCGAAACGCCAGACGTGTCATTTCTGACGGCCATGTTAATGATATCCCCCAACATGGCCAAGATTGCGCTATCGCCCCCATCCTCGACTTCGGGAATTGGGGGGTACATATCGAGGGAAATGATCGCGTTTCCATTTCCCAAGAGGTCGACATAGATGGGGTTTGTCAAGAAATCGTCAAGAGGATAGAGTTCATCGTCGCCGTCTTCATTAATCCAATCATCGTCGAAATCGGTAATCGCTGTACACCCGGCCAGCGTCTCGACCAGCAACAGCATAACGGCAGCCAATAGTATTGTTTTTCTCATTGTTTATGTCCTCCCTAAAAGGCCAAAATTGCTCCAACACCCGCGGTGTTGTGATCCACAATCGGGACTATCGCTACGTTCGCCCGGTTTGATACCCGTTTTTCTCGGCTTAAGTGTGTTAGTAAAATAATCATACTGGTGATGCCGGACGCGGCAGCAACGCCAAGGGAAACATCAGAGATGATGGCGTTTCGATGCCCAGCGTCTTTTTTCTCTTCAGTCGGTTCATTGTGGTAGTCCTCCTCGGCATTCAGAGCCATTACGCCGAAGACCGTGCCGCTCACAAGGCCCACCCCAGTGACGGCCGCTGTGATCCAAAAGCCGACCGGTAGCCTATTGGCTGGTTCGACGATCTCCCCATGGCTTGCGGGTCTATCGGTCGCGTTGGTGTTGGTTTTCGGCCGGACCACAATCGTGTCCACATCCCCTTGATCTTCCGGGCCGATCGGTTCGCCATCTGCGGTGAAATCTAACCGTAATGACGCGTCAGCGCCGATGTCGAGAATGGTCTGCTTGCTCATGGGTTTGTAGCCTGAAACAGCGAGCGTCACATCATGCGCACCGGGATTCAAACTGAGCGTAGTAGGCGTTACACGACCGGTATCTTTCCCATCCACTGCAACAGTTGCGCCAGCTGGTTCACTCTTTACGTCAAGCCGGGCGAGTAATCTTTGGAGCTCTGCAATGCGCTTTTTGGCATCTGCCCTTCCGGTTTGTGCTGGACCACTGAGAAATTTCTCCAGGGTTTCAATCGCACCGGTTACATTTCCCAAGGCCGCCTTGCACTCGGCGATGCTTTTTAGCGCTACTGGATGGGGTTTGGTATCATAGGCCGCTTGAAATTCCTTTTGGGCGAGTTCAAATTTACCGGCCTCATACAACTCCTTTCCACGTTGATAGTGTTTCCGGGCGATGGCTCGGACATCCTCTGCTGTATCGGCAGTATCCTCTGCCAAGACGACCGTCGGCACCGCCGAAACCAATAACCCCAAAGCGACCAATACATGCCGTATGTCGCTTAGATGCCCGCCTGTCATATCTCCTCCTCCCAAGTTGCTACTGAATCTGTTTACTGATAATAGTATGGGCCAATTTTTCGGTCGTCAATTTGTTTGCATCTTTCGTATGTCAACAGATTCTTCTGGTTAGGGTGGACCTTTGGATATTTTAAAGCGCGGCACCATCACATGACGGCCATGCTCGCTATCGGCGGCCTTGATCCCACAGGCGGCGCTGGGATTGTGCGAGACGCGATGGCCGCCCGCTTTGCAGGTGTGCACTGTGCAGTGGTAATGACCACATTTGCGATTCAAAGCGGTCGTCGGTTTGTCGGATCCTACCCGCTTTCGCCCCACCTCGTGCGCCGAGCGATTGAGACGGTGCTTGCTGATACGCCAGTAAAGGCAGTCAAGTTGGGCGCTTTGGGGAACGCGAAGATCGCAGGCATGATCGCCGATATTGCCCAGAATAATCCGGATTTACAGCTGGTTGTGGACCCGGTCTTTCGCAGCACGACCCAGGGGACATTGCTTAGCGAGAAAGGCGTGGCAGCATTAAAGACCCACCTCATACCCCAGGCCGCGATGGTCACCCCCAATCTGATCGAGGCGACGGCGCTTACTGGTATCGACGTCGCCACCGTTACTGACATGCGATCTGCCGGGGAATATTTAGTGGGCGCAGGTGCAACGGCAGTGCTGGTCAAAGGGGGCCACTTGGCATCTGATATGGTCGCGGACGTTTACGTAGATGCCGAGGGCCGCTTTGAAGTTTTTGAAGACAGAAGAGCCATGGTAGGAGAGGTCCGGGGCACGGGATGTGCCCTGGCATCCCTTATCGCTGCCTTTTTGGCCCGCGCGTACCCGCTGCTCAGCGCTGTGACTGCAGCCCGAGGGATCTTAAAGGACGCGATACTAAACTCTCATCACCTGGGGCCTGGGCCGCGCTACCTCAACTTCGGGTCCCCTGCGCAAGTTAAAACGAGCTGTTGATATCAAACATGCCTTGTCAGAGACCGGCACATGAGATTATTTTGCGACCCAGGCGAGGAGTAGGATTGTGCTTAGAACACTCAAAACATTTATCAAGGATCCCCTGCCCACATCAAAATATGGGGATTTGGCCCCGGGACTCAACATCGTAGACGGCATTGTACGGGTCGAGACCCCGCTTCGCTCGCCCGTGCGGGGCCAAAATTGCGTGGCCTTTTTCTATCGCTCTTTTTTGTCCATTGGCGGCGGCAGATCTCCGATGCCGACCATTCACAAAATCAAGCAAGCCGAAGTGTACGCCCCCTTTGAACTCGAAATGGAAGGCGGCGTGCTTCCGATTACACCGGATCGGCCTGGGAAGTTCGATCATCGGGATCACCTTGAATTGAGTCGCCAATACGGCAAGGAATTCCAGGGCGTTGAGGAGGTCATTCTTCCGGGCGCGCGCGTGCGCCTTCGGGGAAAGGCACGCCAGGTGGACGGCAAGTATCAATTCAGCATGAAGAGCATCGTGGTTATCGAAAAACAGGTCGTCAGTGCGGGCGTGGTCGGGGATAGAAAAAAAAGGAAAAAAAAGAAGAGATAGGATTACGTATCCTCTCGAGCGACGGTCCGCAGGTACTGCTTCATTGCTTGAAATTCGATGCGAATGCGGTGTTTTATCGAGCGCAACGGTGCTGCCCGCATGGCATTAAACAGGGATCCTATCCTCGGCCGGCCTTGATTGTCTGCTACCACCATGGGCAGGCCGGTCAGGGGGTCTGTTTCCAGAACGAGCACCGCGTGATAGTGCTCCCGCATGTCTTGCTCCCGCAGCCCGTGAATAATCAGCACATCCCCGTCTCGGATCGCGTCGGTATGGCCGGCGAGCACCTTGGCAAACCGGCGCTCGCGTTTTAGGGGTATCCAGTGTTTGCGGGGAATATCGTATCGGTCGAGGGGCGTGTCATCTGCCTCGGAGAAGGCCAATATGGACGGAATATTCCTTCTCGCAAACCCTGGGATAGAAGAAAAATCTATCTCCCCACTGGTTCGGCCGGGTTTCTCACCACGGCGATTGAACCAGGTCCCGTGGGCCCGCTCCCACACGTCAAACACAAAATCTACGCAGACCTGAGGTGGGATGGGGTTGCCCTGCCGATCGAACACGCGGTACTCGACCTCTCTGAATTTAAATGTATCCTCCCGCTGTCGATAGGCCGCGATCCAGGCCAGCCGAAGCGCGCCGTCTTCTTGGTCATCCTCGCTTTCGTCTGTGGGCTCGTCAAAGCGGGGGCGTTCAGCAACTATTTTAGTTGCTGTATCAGTTGTTTTTCTGTGTTGCCACCAAAATGCCCTGGCTTGGGATCTGAGCTCTTTCAGGGTCTCTGAGACCCCTGCGATACAGGTTACCTGGGACCGCATTCTCAGGAGGTCGACCTTTGCCGATCGGCGTTCCCCATTTGGGAAAATCAAGTCTATCCACGCTGTTTCGGATCCGACAATCCGGGGGATGGTCCTAAGGGCACCTGTTGTCCGCCGGATTTGACCGAGGTCAATGTGAAGGGGAGGGAGCAGGTCCATCCGGTCATTTGATATGCGATCGTTGAGCAGGAGTTTGGCTGGTCTGCCGTCGTTTCCAAAGTAGGTGCCATCGCGCTGTTCCAGGATTTGGGTCTGTCCGTCCCGGTAAAGGTAGATATGCGGATCATCAAAGAGATCCTCGATGTGAATGCCGCGGACCATGGCGCGGGCCAGATATGGCCGAGATTCAAAGAAGTATCCGTCGCTGAGGAAAATGCGTCTCAAAAAGGGCTTGTCCCCCTGGTATTTGCTGAGAAGCTTTTTTATGTACCTTCGCACCTGTCTGGACTGAGCGAGTGTGTGATAGGTGTTGAGTGCCCTGGGATCTTGGGTCCGTTGCGGTGCGCTGAAATATGCGACAGGGACGATGCGAGCGCCGATGACTGTTTGAGGCAACCCAGCATAGTAGCGGTCCAGTGCTTCGTCTCTTTCAACCGGTTCAATGGTTTTGAGCGCGCGCATACAGGGATCTGATGGGAGAGGATGGATTTTTGATTCACCGTGGGATATCGGGTCAGGTCGTTTTTGGCTTTTCTGAATAGGGGTTGGTTCGCCATTTCCCTTGGGGGGTGCTCTCCCTGGCCAATGGGGGGCTGACATCTCGCCACAGCAAATTAGAAAAAAGCCGAAAAAGAATGCCATTGCCCATCTGGCCTGATGGGTTCCTATCGGGGGTGGGTACACTGGGCTCCACGCTCGTCGCATGGGTACCATCTCATGCTAAGTGTACCGCAAGTGGGCGCTACACACCAATTTATCGGCTGACACGTGCGGCTTTTAATATAGTAGATATACCTATATGGTAATATATAGTACTGTCACAATCAGGAGCACAGTGATGGCAAGAAAAAAGTTTCCCACGACTGTTTATATCACCGAGGAACAGGATCGCCGCCTCAAGGAATTGAGCCGGCGGACCAAGGTTCCAGTCTCAATATATATCCGGGAAGGCATTGACCTGGTGTTGGACAAGTACCAAACTGTCTTGCCGGGTCAGTTGTCATTACAAGTAGAATAGGGCGCTCGCGGACCGAACGATATTCATCCTCAGGTGCCCCCGCGCTGATCAGGCCGGCTATAATTTTGATCAGGCCGAAGGGAGTAAGGAAATGAAATCGTATGGGGTGGCACTATTGGGCACGGTTTGCTTTGGTGGATGGCTGGCCACTGTAGGATGCGGCAGTGGCAATGGGGATGACACGGATACTGCAACCGATACGGGGTCAGATGCCGAGACCGATAGCGACAGCGACAGCAACACAGACGATGGGTCTAACTGCCTCGATGGACAGGATCCGGCATATATCTATCCGGCCACGTGCATTGGGGATGCGTGCACCGGCGGTACTGATTGCTGCGAAGGGGCAACGTGCAATAACCCCTTCTTTGAAGGTTGGGAAACGGTCATTACCTATTACTGTTATCCCGAAATAGAAAACCCCGTGGCGCCGTATACCGCACCGTGTGCGTGCGGTGACATGGGGGTGGCGTTTACAATCAATCAAGCGGGTGACACGTGGCAGACCTGCGTGAACCGGGGCAATACAAGTACGGGAAATGCTTCTATTGAGATCAAAGTTCTCGAAAAAGCCTATCTCGATAGCCTGGGTCCGGATGGAGCTATCCCAGATGACTATGTGACAGATGTCGACTTTGAGACCCAACTCGGTGATACGGACATGCCACTGACGATAATGTGGGGTGAGCAAACAGCGCTAGATCTAGATGGCGACGGGGAGGCCGAGCCATACATCCGCTTGATCGCTCAGGGATTGGGCGCTGCAAGTAAAGTATTCCACTGGTCCGGTATTGTCGACGCTACCCAGTGGACAGACGGATCTGTCATGGCGGCACCCAGTTCAGATAACAACCTTAACTTCGACATCCAAATTTTACAGGGTTTTTTCGATGAAGATCTCCAATTTACCGAGCTCTGGTTTGAGGGATTTACCCTTGACGGCGCCATGACGATAGTATCTGCTGGTGAGCTGTGTACAGGGGGGCCCTGTGCCAACGCGGTCATTCAATTTGATATTGACTTATTTGGTATGAGAGGCAAATACGACCTGACCGATGATCCCGACGATGGCGGTGTGGGCAGCATCGACTTGGGCGGGAGATAGCTTTGTTTCGCTAAAAACCGAGCCCTATCTGCAGCACCAGCATCACTGTATCAAGACGACCCCTATCAGATCCCAGATGGCTACAGCCGCAACCCCCTTCTTCTTGAGCGGCATTGCTGTTGTTATTGGTTTCATTGTCGGCATCAGAGTCGCTGTCTGAGTCAGAGTCACTATCGCTGTCGCTATCTGAGTCAGAATCGCTATCACTGTCGCTATCTGAGTCAGAATCGCTATCACTATCGCCATCTGAGTCAGAGTCGCTATCGCTGTCGCTATCTGAGTCAGAATCCGTATCGGCGTCAGTGTCAGTGTCCGTGTCGGTATCGGTGTCCGTGTCCGTGTCCGTATCAGTGTCCGTGTCGGTATCAGTGTCCGTGTCGGTGTCTGTGTCGGTATCGGTATCGGTGTCCGTGTCCGTGTCCGTATCCGTGTCCACATCACCGCTGCAATTCTGGGGATGTGTGCCAGAGGGGTCAGGTCCGTTGTCTGTTTCAGTACACCAATAGTAGGCGTCATCTACTTGCCAAGAACAGAACGGCTGATTTGTCAGATCTGCGCAGGGGTAGCAATGGAGCACGCCACCGTCACACCAAATGATGTTACCCACATCGTCACAGCACCCTTCAAAGCTCACGTCTTGGCAGTCATTTGATGCTACATTCCAGTTTTGACTCTCGCCCCCTGGACAGTACCCATCTATCCAGTAGTCGCCGCCGGTATCGGTGTCCGTATCGGTGTCTGTGTCGGTGTCTGTATCGGTGTCTGTGTCGGTGTCGGTATCCGAGCTGCCAGCGTAGTCAATCCAGGCCGCTGACCTGCCGACAGAATTGGCGCCGTATTCAATGCGCATATACCCGTGCTCCCCCCAATTAGACCCCCAAGAATTTCGCATGTACCAGTATCCGTCAGATTGGGGATCGGTTTCATTCCAACCGACGAGGAAGACCGCGTGATTGACTTGACTGCCGCTCGAATGGGTAAAAATACCGCCATTATACGATTGCATGGCGTTATCCGCATGAATGGCGACCCAGACAGGGCCGTGATCGTATATCGCTTGTTTAATCGCACTGACACTGTCACCTGAATAATCCCAATCTTCCCCTCGATAGGCCTTGGTGTATGGACCGCCGCACGATTCGTTTGAAGCTGAATACGGAAATGTAGATTCATAGGGAGCGCCGGGTTGACCATTGTCCGCGCTCGTTCTGTCCACGAGATAGTCCAAGGGGCACCATCCGCCGTTGCAACCGTTATGGGAAGTGGCGCAGGAGACCAGGTACTGCTCGGATAGGTCAACCTCAACACCGTCCTTAATTTTGACGAGATTCTCAAGCGGACCGACGGCCGCAAAGGCCCAGCAGCTGCCGCAGGAACCTTGGTTTTTAACCGGGGTGCAATCGTCATTGCCGGCGCCGTTGTTGTAGGTACCGCACCAGTTAAACTCGTCAGGTACCCGTATATTGGGGTCGCCACGGTCTATCACAGGTACTTTTACCGCATCCACAGGCACCTCAAATTCGGCCTGGAACGCGCCACTTGACTGAAATCTGAAGGTAACTTGCCGGTCAAAATACCAATCGTGGAATCGCTTGTACACCAGCGACAGCGAAGCAGTGCCCGAACTCGCGCCAGCGACATAGAAGCGCTTGGTACCCGGGGCCCCATAAAACCCCTGCGCAACCTTGGGGTGGACATAATAGGTCCCGAGGACTGTGATGCTGGCATTGGAAATTGTGTGCTCCCAATCATACCCGGTCGTGATATTGCTGGGTAGGGAGATCTCCGCGACATTGTCATTTGCTAAAAAAATTGTTCTACCTGCATCTGTCTCGCTAAGATTCACAACTTTTGCCGGACCTGCTTGGGCCGCGCCAACAACAACCAGGAGCATTGCCTGTAAAGCGATGGCTATTGCCAGCCGCTGAGTAGAAGTCCTTGGACGATTAGATAAAAACATCTGCCTTCCTTTCGTTGGGAGTGATGCGGGCACTATCAAGGCCAAAAGGGGGGTATTTCTTTAGGTTGCAACTAATAATAACTAAGTGCTCCTTAATAAGTAGTCGCTAACCTGAAATTATTGCATATTCTTATAATACCTGTAAATGTTAAAATATCGGGTAATGGAATTTATTCATCTTGCTGGGTAGGCTATGATGTGAATCTACTGATGCGCGCACATAGGCTGGCCCCAATCCCCGGATTCAAGTGGTGATCTGGCTACACCTCCCACGCCAGTGGGGAGGCTGCCTTTTCGTAGCACATGCCCTCGCTACCGGCTGCTTTGACATAGTTGGGGCAGCCCTCACAGGAAAAGGACGGCCAAAGCAACGCCGATGCCTGGTCGAGGCAGCTTTCGTAATGCAGGCACGTCTCTTTTCTGTGGATAGTTACGGCTTCTAAGGTTAGGGGACGACGGATTTTTTTCATGATAGGCCTCATTAATATAGTTTAAGAACAAATTTTCAGCCCAGCTGAAATATTAGTTGCCAATAATAAAGATAATTACGAAAATAGGGATAGCAAATCTTTTATACGATTTCTATTGGACTTGCTTCCCCCGGTCGAAGACGAGCAGCAGGACTGAGTTGCAGATAAGGGCATATCCGAAAATGGCGCCCGTGCTGATGGACTCGTTCCAGGCAAAATGGGCGACCACACCTGCGAGCAGGGGTTCGCTCAAGGTCCAGGCTGATATTCTTCCAGCGGCGATGTATCTCAAGGCATTGTTAAAAGAAGTATGCCCCAGCACAGTGGGCACGAGGGCCATCAGGAAGAAGCACAACCACGTCTGCCCCGAGTAGTCGACAAACGGCAGGTCCAGGACGAGCATCGCCCCAAATCCCCAAACCGAAGCCAGGGCATAGGCAGATGTGACGTAGACACCTGTATCCAATCTTTTTCGAAGGGTCTTTCCCAACAGGAAATATACGGAGAAGAGTATTGAGCAGATCACCGCGGTCACGTCGCCCTTGATATGCTCGGGCTGGAACGATAGGTCGTTCCAACTGATGGTGGCGATACCGGCAAATCCGAGGACGATGGACCATACGAGCTTTTTTGACACGCGCTCGCCAAAAAGAAAATGGCCAGCAGTGGCGGTGATCACCGGGTTTATTGAGAAAAAGATGGCGGCATTTGCCACGGTGGTCATCTGGACCGCTGCGATCCACGCAAAAAAATGGAGGCTGAGCGCAACACTGGCCAGGAAGAGCAGCTGGATTTCGCGGCGGGATAAGTGCCTGAGCGTCTTGAGTCGCCTACCAGCAAATGGTGCGAGGAAAAGTGCCGCGATAAGGAGGCGCCAAGCCGCAATGGCCGCGGGATGTGCGTCGCCGATGCGAATGATATTTCCGGATTGGCTCGCTGCCACCAGGCCGATGATGAGGAAGAGGTAAACGCGTTTGGTTGGTGTCATGAGGAGGCACTATACACCATCAAACCACACGGCTGCACCGTGATACATCAGCAACATCCAATACACGGAAAAGGCAATCGCAAGGGAGACCAGCGATAGCATTTTGTAATAATACCTGATCAATAAAATGCACCCCAAATGCACCAACGCCATCTTTAATGTAATAAACAGTACGGGGTGAATACTTATTAATAAAGCCATTAATGGGTTTGCTTCTTGAGCAATATCGGAATGAACCCAAAATAAAGTGAATAAACCGTCAATAACATTCATGACGATCAACGCGCCCACAATACGCGTAACCCACATGAATCTAGTTGTATTTACAGAATCGCTGGGTGCGAGTAAATCGAGCTGAGAAAAGGAGGTGAAGTTATTATGCATAATGCATCCCTTGACAACAGCTGTGCAATACAACAGTACATCAGTTGTACTGCAGACCCTCGCGTACACACTAAATGTAGCGACATCTTAAGCACCAATACTACAACAAAATACCGCATCTTGACAATGACCTTAGTGATATAAAATTGCCATATAATACATCAATAAAATAAAAATTCACTTAAAGTGTAAAAATCGAAACTTATCCACATCGTCCACCGGGTCCATTATGTCCACGCCAAAAGATCCAATGACGGGCCCGGCTGGACTTGGCGCGGTGATATCTAGAATTCCGGAATGCCCGTTAGCTCGACGGCGGGGTCATACTGGGCGTTGCGGCGAGGCTTTGATTTGCCCAGTCCACTGCTGCGAGATACATGTCTGGCAACCGGTTTTCAGGGATTTTGACGTCGTCGATGCGATTGGCAAACGCTTCCCAATCTCCTCGCTCGTAGGAGATGACTATCCAGAGGATCTTGTGATAGAGACTCTCATCGCCGAGCAAAGCAGACTTGATCTCCTGTGAAATGGGCATATCCTCAAGGACCTCTTCCAAGGGATGGTCCATCAGCGCATCCAGGACTGAAAACATGCCCATCAAAAACAGGTCCTGGGCCTGGGGGCGAAGGCCGACCGCATCGGAGAGTGTTTCGCAAAATCGCGCGCGGGTAAGGGCTGTGATTATCAACTCAGCGGGCTTGTCCGTACCCATAAATGCCATGGCTACCAGTGTCGCCCATTTTTTGATTTCGTTTTCTCCCAAAAGGACCAGGGCATGCTTGATCGATCGAATCTCTACCCGCAACCCGAAAAAGGCCGAATTGATATAGCGCAACAACCGATACGAGAGTGAGAGGTCCTGCTTGATGAGCGCCTCGATGCTATCCAGGTCCAATTCAGCTTGATGAATGCGCCTGAGCAGCCGCATGTAGTGAATGCGATCCCCAGGCACACTGCGCTTTGATAACACTTCGGGCTTGGCAAAAAAATAACCCTGAAACAGGGTGTATCCCATGGCCTTTGCCGACTCGAATTCCTCGTGGGTCTCGATTTTTTCAGCGAGCAGGGCCACCTCGGTGTCGCGGAAACGGTCCGCGATCAAGGCCTGCATTTCCGCGTTGGTATCCATGAAGTCGACTTTGATAATATCGGCCCACTTGCAGAACCCCTCCCTGCCCTCGAGAGAGATGACATCATCGAGGGCGACCTCGAATCCGGCTTTTTTAAGTCTCATGGTCGCGGCGATAACCTCTGGATCTTCAGCCACGGTTTCCAATATTTCCGGTACTACCAAGTCCGGTGGAAAGAGTTGCATGTAATCGTTAACAAGCACCTCTCGTGTCACATTAACCAGGGCCTTGTTGCCCCCTGTGAGCGCCCGCATGCCAAAGAGCATCAAGCTGTTAACCAGCACGTGAGACGTGGCCTCAGTGTCGCCCATGGAAATTTCAAATGCGTTCTTAAGGCCGTTGCGGAACAGGAGTTCGTACGCCACTACCTCGCGATACACGTTAAAAATAGGCTGGCGGGCGATAAAATTTTTCAACGTCACCTCCCAGATTGCCACCTAACAGTTCGTGGACCAATTCAGCTATCCTCTCTAGTGGTATCGGCATGGGTCGCCAGTTGATAAGTGATTGCGCGGCTCGGCAGGCAGCATCAGTTGCCAAGTATTTGCTCCACCATGGCATAACCCTGCGGGTCATAGGCGATCAGCTCGCTTACGCCGTTGATGCCGTTGTGGTTGCTGTCAATGCCATCGTAGTTGACGCCCATGTAGGATTGCACCAACTCAGCCCAGTATTCGTGATAGTGGGAAATGGCGTATGTTCCTTCCCACAAACCACTGCTTTTGGCGTCATTGTGTGCTGTCTGTACGTCGGCATCGAAATTGGTGTTGTTCAGCCCGCAGAGATGTACACCGTGGGCGAATTCGTGGATCAAAATATCTTCTCTGTAAACACCAGAACCCTGCTCCCAACCAAAATTTAACACTTGGATGCTCGTGACCGGTATGGACGGCGTGCCGCCCAGGCCATACGTCCAGTCTAGATCCGGGAATTGCGCATAGCATTGAAAATCTGAGACCACCTCGTCTGGCCCCATCAAGAGCAACGCATGGCCCATATTCTCGAGTTGATCCAAGATGTCTTGCCGGTGACCGATCATGGCTTTTACTTTGTCTCCGGCCTGGTAAAAAAATGTATCTTCAACACTGTCTGTCGAACACATCGCAAAGTTGCCCATCAGTGCACACTTGGTGATCGTCGGTCCTACCGTGCTGTAGATCCAGCTGGGACAACTCACGAAGATCACTTCAGGATCGGTATCGGTATCGGTATCTGTGTTGGTGTCAGTGTCAGTGCCGGTGTCGGTATCGGTATCGGTATCGGTATCGGTATCGGTATCGGTATCGGTGTCAGTGTCTATATCGGTATCGGTGTCAGAGTCGGTATCAGTGTCAGAGTCGGTATCAGTGTCAGAGTCGGTATCAGTGTCTGTATCGGTGTCAGAGTCGGTATCAGTGTCAGTGTCTGTATCGGTATCTGTATCTAAATCCGATGATGTATCATCACTATCGGCGTCACTGTCAGCGTCATTGTCGGTATCACTGTCCGAATCGCTGTTGCCGTTTGTCTCTTCATCGTTCTGAATTCTCTCATCTTCTGTACAACCTGAAGCCAGGCAAAAAAGCACACCAAATATAGCCAGAGTCATGCACTTCATTCTGTCTCCTTTTAAAAATTGCCTCCAGGGTGTAATTTTAGCTCAGAAGTGGCCCGGGAATAGCTTCAGAGTAAAAAAATTCTTACTCGGAGAGGGATGCGGTCCTGCCAAGAACGGCTGCGGCGCATCGAACGAACCGGTCAGGGGTTACTTTATCGGGATACACCGCATCCACTCCGGCCATCAGAAGTGCTTTCTGGGTGGCACGCCCCAGGCACATCCAGTTGAGCCCTGGCTTGATGTCGGCGAGTCGTGATGGGGCAATGGCATCCACCAGGGTTTGCACGCCAAGCGGACTTCCGGCAATGACCAGGTCTGCTGCAGCCTTGATTCTGCTGGCAATGTGCTTTGCCCGGTCAGGGGGGACCGGCCGGGTTGTGTAGGCTTCTACCTCGTCGACCGCAAATCCTTGTTTTTCAAGGGTTTCTGGCAACGTGCGCCTGGCCCTGTCGCCCTTTAAAAAGAGAACCTTCACCCCCGGTGTTGACTGTGCCAAGGCCTGGGCCAACCCTTGCGCATCGTGGGTCGATGGAACGAGGTGGACACGCCAACCCTGTCGCCGCGCTTGGGCTGCGGTCCCAGGGCCCACTGCTGCCACGCGGCCGGCCGGCCTGGCTCTGCCCTTGAGTGCCCGGGCTGATTGACGGCTGGTGAGGACGATCCACGCGTACCTATCGATACGCTTGAGCACAACGTCTAATCGCTCGGGATCACTGGGCGGTCCGACTTCAATCAGGGGTAAGCGCCGCACGTGCGCACCAGCCCGCTTTAGCGCCTCCAGCAGGGGACCGGCCCCATCTGCCGAGCCTGTCCACACCGCGTTGATGCCGTTCATCAATGCCAATATCCACCATCTGGGGGTGGGGATTTGGGTTTGCTGGCGCCCTCGATCACCCTGAGTTTTTTCCTGAGCCACCAATATCTCACGCGGCGGTAGGCCTTTTCCGGACGCCAGAATCCCGTGACGAGCAGCGCACCGATCGCCATGCCGCCCAAGTGGGCTGCGTGGCTGACGCCCTTTGTTGCCATGAGAAAGTCAACGAGTGCGTAACCTATTGGAATCAAGACAAAATGCTTTCCCTTCATCGGGAAGATGCCAAAAAAGTAGATGATCCGATTGGGATAGGAAATGGCCCAGGCAACGACCAACCCGTAGATGGCACCTGATGCACCGAGTACTGGGATGTTCGGCGCAAAAATCCAGCCACTTACCAACACGACTAAGCCCGACCCGATGCCACAGGTGAGATAGAACCGCAAAAATGATCGGGATCCCCAAGCGATTTCCAGGCTGCCACCGAACATCCATAAAAATAGGCAGTTGAATAAAATATGGGACAGATCAAACCCGTGCAGCCACATCCAGGTAACGAGCTGCCAAACCTCAAGCCCTGGATAGACCATGATGGGCGTCAGGGAGAAATGCCAGATAACATCATCGCCCACCGTTCTGGCGATGATGAGCTCCAGGATCCAGACCACGGCCAAGATGATCATGATTCTCTTGACCATTGGGGTCATGGGCCATCCAGCGTAGGTGCGCACCCTCATCTTTTCCCTACCGGCATTCCCAGTTCACCCAGCGCTGATATTCCCTGTTGAAGGTATCGCTGGCCTCGGCTTTTTTTAGCGCCTCGGCATAGGTGGCACCATCTGGAAAGTTGCCCCGGGCCAGAATACCCGCCTCTGTCCAACCGCTGGGGTTTTTGCCAGCCTCTTTTTTATCGGCTGCTTCCTTGATGCAGGTCATGCGTCCGGCGGTCTTGGCCACCCGATCTGGTTTGTACTCACCTGTTTCGAGCTCTTGGACGGATTTACTAAACTCCAAATTGGTAGGGTCCAAAGCTTTTGCTTGGACAAACAGCTCTAGGGCGCGTTCCTTGCTCCCGGTGAATAAAGCACTGACAGCCTGAAGGCCAAGGGCTTCGGCCCGCGCACGATTATCCCGACTGACCTCGAGTGCGCGCTCGGAGAGCGCCGTGGCTTCTTTGAATTTTTCGAGCTGCACCAGTGTCATGGCCTCCCATACAAACGCCGCGCCGTAGCTTGGAATGAGGCGCCGGGCCCTACGAAAGCGCTTGATCGCGTCCTTGTAGTTGCGCAGGTTAAGGGAGATGACGCCCTTTTCCAGCGCTCTTTGAGCTTTATCCCGGTTGTCGCTTTCCCTGCGGATACCCTCCCGGATGGTCTTGCTCGCAAACACCACTTTTCGAAACACCCGCTTATGGGCATCTGTCGATACCGTATATTCCACGACAAGGGATCCGTCTGCAAAGCGCTGCAATACGGCATTTTTGCCAGGAGCAGCTGATTTGACCGGCTTTCCAAGTGCATCTTCGAACAGGGGGCTTTGCAACTGATCAGCAAAGGACTCGCGATAATCCAAATGAATCTCAAACAGCTTGCCGCTCACAAACAAAAAACGCATGACAGGCGCCATCCGATGGGTCAGGCCGCCTGGGAAGATGTCGAATTCCTCACCACCTGGTATTAAATCATAGCCCGTGGGTCCGAGATGCGGCAAATGGCTGAGGGCTTCGCTGACCTGATCCGGAGAGAGGTTCAACAGGTTGCAGATGCCATCCTTTTGTGTGGTTTTAACCAGGGCATCGGTGAGGTCTTTCCACGGAAATGCCGGGTAGGCTGAGAGGGGCTTGCACGATACTTCGGGCGTTGCCTCGGCCGGAGGTACGGCTGCCGCTGGCGTCGCGTCGGGAGATCCATTTGCGGGCACTGACAGTGCACCTGCTGTAGGAGATGTTTGTTCCTGTTTCGCAGTTGTCGCAGTTTGTTCGTTTTGGGGTGCATCGCTATTACCCATGCCGACTATCAAAACGATGCTGATGAGCAGGACCGCGGCAAGAAGAATGACTTGCACCACGCGCACCTTGGATAGAGCCCTGGCAAGACCCTTGAATGCGCCCTTATGTTTTATCCGTGCAAGGGTCTGATCGCTAACAAGGGGTCTCAATAGGAGGCCCCTTGCCTTGGGGGCCAGGCTTGGCTTTACTCGGTCGATTTTGGTTTTGATCGCACCCGGCGCAGTAGATAGTCGATCTTTGGTCTTTGTTACCGAGCCTGCAACTGCGGCAGCTGCTTTTTCCACGGCCGGTCCAATTACTTCTCGACCCTGCTGAAGCCCCTTCTTTACCGCTGGTCCAATTGCATCAGCGCTTTGCTGGAGCTTCTGTTTTACCGCCTCCATGGTTTTCTCCGGCCGCGTGGGCTCGGGGTCCGTCCCTGTGATCTCGGGTTCTGTCCCTGTCACTGGGGCCAAGTCTTCCAGAACGAGATCCTCGGTATTATCGTCGATGTATATTTGGCCGGTGGCATCTGGCAGGATTTGCTGGGTCAGGTCTTGACGGGGTTTTACGATTGGCGCGTCTGAGCGCAAATCACCGGTCGCTTTCGACACAATTTGCTCTAAATCCCGGGCTGTCGTCTTTGGTGGACGCGCACTGTCTCGGGTTTCAGGAACCGCTTTTGTCTTACTCGAAGCAGGTGCAGCCTCGCCCTCTGGGCCGGGGGGGGACAATAGGGGAGGCGGTAGGGTTTTGCGCCCAGGCTTTGACTGCACCGATGTTGGATGCGGTGGCGGGGGCGTAGCGCCCTTGTTGTCCGATGATCCCGCACCGGGTGGTGGCGGTGGTGGTAGGGTGATCCGCTTCTTCCCCGTAAGTCGCACGCCTCTCGGTGGGGGAGGCGGGACAGATTTTTTCGGTATTGGCGGTATCGGGGAGGTCGGGTGTGACCTACTAGACGGCGGCGGTAGGGACGACGGCTTTTCAGTTGGAGCGATTGGGCGACCTGATGGGGAGCTTACCAGGCGCACCAGCCGAATACCGCAGTGTTTGCATCGCATTGCGGTCTCGGGCACCTGTTTTTTACACGCCGGGCATATCTTGGTATCTGTCATGGTGATCCTCAGCCCATATGGATTACCTATTTTCGAGAGGCAGGCTGAGCGCCAACAGCCCCATCCATATCGGCCTGTCGCCTGGGCAGCATCTGTAAGAGCATCAAACCGATGCCCGCGACAATTGCTGCGTCAGCCACATTGAACGTCGGCCAGTCCATTGTGTCGCCGTCAACGACAACATACCAGCGGATAAAATCAATAACATATCGATATATTAACCGGTCTGCCAGATTGCCAACTGCACCCCCGAGTATAAACGGCAGCGCGTACAGCATCAGCCGTTGGTCTGCTGGTGTTTTTAAGTACAAATACGGAATAAAAGCAACCGCTAATGCAGATATAACTAGGAAAAATGGAAATCTAAAAGACTCGGGTACTTGGCTCATCAATCCAAAGGCACTCGCACAGTTCTCCACATATCTCAAATCAAAGAAATTTTCGATAACAGTAACGCTCGTGCGATGTTGATTGATAAACCGCTCCCGTCGGCGGTCTGCTGCAGGGTCAACGCAGGCCGGGAAGTTGTCGGTTTGTTCGACAAACGCGTCGCTCAACAGTGCGGACTGGGCGAGCTGCTTGGTCGTCTGATCCGCGATAATGATGATGAACAGAAGGACAATGAGGCTTAGGAACGGTTTTTTCAGTTTTTTCATAGAGAACCGGCTTTCTTGCGCGCTTGGATCAACGCTTTTTTTCGTCATTTTCGCCGAATGTACCCAGCGAGTACGTGCACGCGCTCACCACACAAAGATCAAACGATACCACGCTCGCAATTTTTCGGTAGGGGGCAATCGACAAGAAAAATCAAAAACAGGGTATATTGTAGGGAATAAATTATATATTTATCAGAGTAATTTAGGAGTACCAGATGACAATTATCCTCAACGAAGATCAAACCCTCATACAGACCATGGTCCGAAAATTTGCCCGGGAAATCGTGGCCAAAGAAGCTGCCGAGCGGGATCAATCCGGCACATTTCCCAAGGAAATCTTCCAACAGATGGGAGAGCTGGGGTTAATGGGAATGTTGGTTCCAGAGACATATGGGGGCTCTGGAGCAGATGCTGTAAGCTACGCGATAGCCCTCTCTGAAATCGCTTATGCCTGCGCCTCGACCGCCGTGGTGATGAGCGTTCACAATTCCATTTGCTGCGAATCCATTCTCAATTTTGGTTCCCAGGCGCAGCAGCAACTGTGGTTACCCAAAATGTGCACCGGCACCTGCATCGGCGCGTTTGGACTCACCGAACCCGAGGCCGGTAGTAACCCAGCCTCTCAGAAAACAACGGCTGTGCGCGATGGCAAGTATTGGGTGCTGAACGGTACCAAGCAATTTATCACATCGGGAAAAAACGGTGGGGTTGTCATCGTGATCGCGCGCACTGACAAAGCAAAGGCCCACGGCGGCATCAGTGCATTCCTGGTGCCCCAAGGCACACCGGGTATGACCATCGGCGCTAGCGAGAATAAAATGGGCTTGCGAGCGAGCGATACGGTGCAGCTCATATTCGAGGATTGTCGCGTTCCAGAGGATGCAATGCTCGGCAAACCCGGCCAGGGCTTCAAGCTGGCCATGACCGCGCTCGACAGCGGTCGCATCGGCGTTGCTGCCCAATCCATCGGTGTGGCTGAGGCTTGTCTGGACGAAGCCGTGGCATACGCCAAAACCCGGGAGCAGTTTGGACGACCCATCGGCGATTTCCAAGGCATTCGCTGGTACATTGCCGAAATGGCGACGGAAATCGAGGCCGCCCGCCTGATGTGCCATAACGCGGCAGTCTTAAAAAGCAGTGGCCAGCCTTACACCATGGCTGCGTCCATGGCCAAAATGTACGCCAGTGAAATGGTCAACCGGGTGGCTGGGCGCGCCCTGCAAATACACGGTGGGTACGGCTACTGCAAGGAATACCCAGTGGAGCGGCACTACCGGGACGCCCGGGTGTTCACTATCTATGAAGGCACCACCGAGATTCAACGCCTCGTCATCAGCAACGGTATTCTCGGCCCGATCGCCACGAAATCGTAGGATTTATATTTGGCATTGCTATTGACACCTCCACTACCTTATAATTTACTTAAAGTTTTATTAGCGAGAGCTATTTGTTTATTATTACCTATTGCGCGAAACACATTAAAACGAGGAAGTTGAGAATTTTCTAAATAAAACCCGCGTATTATTGTTTATGAAGTCTTTATTTTCAAACAAACAGGAGTTCCTTATGCGACCGATTCTCTTTTTCGTTGCCCTCATGTCGGTTTCCTTTGCGGCAGATAATGGATTTTGCAACAAGGCCAAAGCAAAAAAGCAACTCGACTTGGGCTTAAAACTCTATCGTGAGGGAAAGTATCAACCGGCAGCCGATGCTTTTTCAAAATCCTATAACGCCGATAAAAATTACGAAACCCTTTACAACCTGGCCCGCACTGAAACCGAGCTCAAGCAATACAAGGCGGCCATTGCCCATCTTGAACAATATCTCAAGGAGGGCGGTGAGAAAATCCCCGTAGGCATGCGAGATATTGTCCAAAAGGAGATAGAGCGGCTCGGCTTTATTCTGAGCCAGCAGTCGGGTCAGAGCCCCGGGGCCACTTCCCAGCCCCAGGAACCCACTGTGCAACCCACATCCGGGCAGGGTGCTTCGGGTCAGGGAGAGGCCACAGCATTGTACAAAAAGGGCCAGGCCCTCTACGCCAAAGGCAATCTGCAGGAAGCAGCACTGCAATTCGACAAGTCCTACCGCATCTATCCCTATCCCGAATGCCTGTATTACCTGGGCAAAATCGCTTCCAAGTTGAATCAGCGGGACCGCGCCATGATGCTCTTCGATCGCTATCTAAAGGAGGGCGGCAATCGGATCTCACCGGCCCTGCGCAAGGACGTGGCTGGGGAAAGGGAAAAACTCGCAGCTGCCAGTGCTCATGCCGAGCAAAAGGGGTCGTCTGATCAGTTTTTTAAGGAGGGAAAGGAGTGGCTCACCTCTGGCGATCCCAAGCGCGCCAGCGCGCTTTTTGATCAGGCATACCGGGCCTCTCCAAACCCAGACATTCTCTACTACCTCGCCCAGGCCATGGAGCAATTAAAGCAGTACGGCCCAGCCAAGGCAGCCTATGAGCGCTATTTAAACGAGGCCAAAGACGGCGTCTCCAACAAGCGAAAAAAAGAGGTGCAAGGAGAAATAAATCGGCTGTCCCAGCTCGAAGCTGATGCGGCCAACCGCAAAGAGGCCCTTAGCCATTACAACAAAGGGCTCGCGCTGAATAAAAAAGAGCGCTACCAGGAGGCCCTGGGGTCTTTTGAACAGGCCCTCAGGCTCTATCAGAATCAGGAGACGCTACTCGGCATTGCCGAGGCCAACGCCGGCCTCGGGCGAAATCAAGCGGCCATCGATACCTATCGCCGCTATTTGAAAGCCGGCGGTAAAAAACTCCCGCCGGAGGAGCGAGAGCGGGTGGAACGAGAGGTGGCCTGGCTCGAAGCTGTTACCGAAGCGCACACACTGTACGACAATGCCGATTACAAAGGCGCACTAAAAGCATTTGAAACAGCCAATGAACTAAAGCCCCAATTCGAGCTACTCTACTATATTGGAAAAATTTCAACCAGAATGGAATACAATGACCGCGCTGTGGACGCTTATCAGCAATATTTTGCCCTTGGCGGCAACCGGGTTTCCCAAGGTCGACGCAGCGAAGTAAAGAGCGAGATAGAGCGCCTGAGCGGCCTGATCAAAGCAGCGGCGAGAAAAGAAGAAGCGAGGATGATTTTTGAGGACGCGCGCCAAGAGATGAAAAACGGCGAGTTTGAGTTTGCCGTCGATAACTTAAAAAAATCCTATAAGCTACACGCGAACTACGAGGTCTATTACTTTTTAGGTCAAGCCTACGATAGGCTCCGCAAGTACACGAAAGGCAGAGAATCATACGAGCGGTATCTCCGGGATGGGGCCACGGCCATTGCCAACAAGCGCCGCAAAGAGGTCGATGGGGAGATCATGCGCCTCAAGGACCTGGAAAAAGCAGCGGCAGACAGAAAAAAGGCCGTCGCCTACTACAAAAAAGGCCTCAAGCTGAACAAGCGTAAAAACTATGTCGCGGCAATGGCCGAGTTCGAACGCGCCTACAAATTGCATTCGGATTACAGAATTCTGGGGGGCATTGCCAAATCAGCCACCGGGCAGAAAAGGTACGAGCTCGCCATTAGTGCCCACCAACGATATTTGGACGAGGGGGGCCCAAAGGTATCGCCTGAAAAGCGCATCTCTGTCGAGGTAGAAATAGAGCAGCTACAACAAAAATACGAACAAGAGCAGAAGAAACAACAGGCACTTGAGCAGTATAAGGAAGCACAACTGCTGAGCAAGCAAGGTGCCCATAAGAATGCCCTAAAGGCATTTAATAAAGCATATGACATCTACCCTAACTACAAAATCATTTTCAACATTGCCAAGACAGAGGCATATCTGAAAAAATATGAGGACGCGATCTACTCCTACAATCGCTATCTGGAAGCGGGTGGCAGTCAGGTTTCAGACAAACAAAGAGCAAAGACAAAAAAAGAAGTCGAGCGGATTAAGAAAGCGATCCAGACCCTGGAGGATGAAAAGAAATCACAAGATCTGTTTAAAAGCGGGCGCAAGGCAAAGGCGAGGAAAAAATGGCAAGAAGCTATCGACGCCTTTGAGGAAGCATACAAGCTCGACACCAATTACGAGATACTCCTCCCACTGGCCGAGTGTTACGCCAAGCAAAAAGAACACAAAAAGGCGATCGAAAACTACAACACATACCTATCAAAAGGTGGCGCTCGCATTTCAGAAAAAAAGAGAAAGAAGATTAAAAAAGAGACCGACCGGCTCTACAACCTCGTAAATAAGAAATAGGGCGGGGCTTTATGCCCCGCCAACGGTGTCGGCGTGGGATAAACCCACGCCCTACGAACCGGCAATATTATGTTCATGCCACTTCAAATCGTCGTATTAAAATTGAAATGAAAAAGATACTAGCTGCCGTTCTGATGTTGGCTTGCGGAAATGATGTGCCGTACGCCCCTCACACGGATCCCCCCCCAGACCAATCCGGCAAAGAAGAGCTCGATTCGGTCGGCCCATCAGCCCGCCCCATTGACGCCGGAACCAATAAACACCCGCCTTTGGCGACACATCGAAAAAGAACCACGACGCTGCCCGATGACGCGTCCCAGCTAGACCGACTTCGAGCAGAAGCAGTGACGAGTGCCCGGTTGATTTCCGGGCGAACCCTGTCCCTCAAGGTGTGGCTGCAAAGTGGAAATTCGGCGGTCTTTAAGCCCATTCGACGCACGGATCAACGGGCGGGTCGCGAAGTGGCGGCGTTTCGAATATCGCGGTTGTTGGGGATTGATGGTGTGCCCGTATCGACCATGCGCAAGGTACCGCTTCATCGACTCGTCGCCCTGATAGAAAAACGCAACCCAGCAGAAGCAAAGCAGCTGCTCAAAACCGCTGATGTCGACGACAGGGGCAATGTTTCCGGTGCTATTATTCAATGGATCGAGGGCTTGGATCCCAACGGCCTCAAAGCAGTGGGCGGTGTTGCAGGGATTGAAAAATGGCTCGCCCCTCCCCGACCCATGGCCGATGAGCCCAGCCTCGCTAAAAGTGCGGCTGCAATGGTCGTGTTTGACTATCTCATTGGCAACTGGGATCGCTTCTCAGGTGGTAACCTGTTTCTGTCCCAGACCGGTGGACTGGTACTGCTGGACCACAACGGTTCGTTTGCACCCTGGTCAAACCGCCAGCAGCAGCGCATGAGGAAGCGCCTGTCTCAGACCATGAGATTTTCAGCTGCATTGGTCGAGTGCTTGAGGGGGTTGCGCGAGGAGGATGTGGCTGTCGCTCTTGCCCAAGAGCCCCACCATCTAGTGGCCCCTTTGATATCTGCCGCTGAAATGGCACTGCTGTTCGAGCGTCGGGACAGGCTGCTCGCTCATATCGATAATCTCATCGAACGGCACGGCATCTCGTCGGTACTTGCTTTTCCGTGATCAGGGTGAGGGGGTGGATGGGTTGAATGGGATTTTTTGACTTCACCCTCCGAACCTTAGAGTATATTGTACCATGGGAATTGAGTGGCCTCTCAAACGGTGGACCACTCCTTCGGTTTTGGGGTGAAAGCTACCAATTCAGGCGATTCTCGAGCAGGAGGTTTCTCTATCATGTGCCAAGGGAACGATGAATTTAAGCGCTGGTGTGCCACACAATCAAAGCTGAACAAGCTGTTTGTCCACGATCTCAAAAATCCGATCTCCGCATTATCGGCCAATTTGAGTTTCTTAGAAACCGCATTGGTTGGAGAGGCCGAAGAGGTGAGGGGGGCGGTCAGTGATTCGATTCTAGCTTCGGAAATGCTGCTCAGGTTTTCTGAAAATCTAAATCTTATCGCTATGTTAGAGTTTGAAGAGGCGTGTGGTGACAGCCAAATCCAACTCGATGCCTTTATCCAGCAAGTGGTGATGCGCAATCGGAAATTTGCCACCTCGGCTGGGATCCGCCTCGAAATAGGAGATCCCCTGGAAACCGCGTCCGTGACTTGGCAATACCGCTATGCTGAGCTCGCTCTTGAGAATCTAATCCTATCGGCGGTTCGGCATTCTCCCCAGGGCAGCAACGTGTGTGTCAGGACAACCGTCGATGAAGCTGAAATCCGCATTTCAGTGTTGGATCACGGACGCCCGGTGGAGGCGGCATTTGCATCTGAACTCTTCACCAGAGAGACCCAGGCAGAAGCTAAAAAGCATTCGGGGTGTCGCTATGGCCGGGGCTTGGGCCTCTATGCCGTGGGTTTGGCTGCCTCGGCGCTCAATGGCCGTATAGATGTGGGCGAGGTAGACAGCATGACTGAGTTCGCGCTGGTCGTTCCCCGAAAGAAAGACAACTAATCATTCAGCAATCGGTTGCGCTGCCTCGCCCATCCTGTTTTTATAAGACGCTTTTTTATCGTAGCATGGCGTCAAGGCGCTTTATCTAGCATCCAAATTAGCGTTTAATGGTTATATTTAATAGTATGAACCGCAAGTAGAACGTGGCGAAACTTGCGGTGAAAGGATGTGAATGGATAGAAAAAATATCGCCAATAGTGCATTAATGCCCCTCGATTGGCTGCTCGGAAAGGGGGTCGCCAACCTCGAGAATCTACAATTATTAGAACCCGCCTCTGATGTTATTTATCAAGGCCTCAGGGCTGCTCTGAAATTGCAGTACAAGTTCAAGAATGAGCTCGATATAGACGGGATCGATAACATTCCCCAAACCGGTGGTGTGCTCCTCGCTGCCAATCATCAAAGCTGGCTCGACGCTTCAGTGCTCGGTGCGGTGTGCCCGAGGAAAATTCATTTTATTGCCAAGTCAGAGTTTCAGGATTGGCCGGTGGTCCGCCATCTCATTCGTCTGGGAGAGTCGATTTTCATCAAGCGGGGTGGGGACCACACAGCACTCGAAACCATTACCGAGGCCCTTCGCGCAGGGTGGGTCGTGGCCATATTTCCCGAGGGCACGATCCCTGGTGAAGAGGAGATCCCGCGCAGAGCTGTGGATCCGAGGACCGGCTTACTGCCTGGCCACACCGGTGTGGTTCGCTTGGCCCTGGCAGCTGATGTCCCTATCGTCCCGGTGGGCATTTCCGGAACCGGCCGGGCCCTGCCGCCAGAAGTATATCCGCGGCTCGAGCTCTTGCGATTGCCGTCGAACGCGCCCATTCGCATTAGATTCGGCGAGCCCATACGGTTCAGTGTCCAACGCAATCAGGAAACGACCCGTGCCCTCCTGCGCGAGTTCACTGACGATGTCATGCAGCGTATCAGCGGGTTGGTGGACCATTTATCCAATTACGCACCTATCCAAGTGCCGATCAAAAAACCACCCAGGCTGAAAAAGGTGGGCGTACTGGTGCTCCACGGGTTCACCTCTCACCTCGACGCGGTGAGCGGCATCGCACCCCATTTGAAGGCGGCTGGCATCCCCTATGCCATTCCCATCTTGCGCGGGCACGGTACCCGGTACCAGGATCTGAACGGGGTTACCGCCAAGGACTGGTTCATCGACGCTGAGCGAGCGCTTATCGATTTGTGGACCCAGGTCGATCAAGTTATCGTGGTGGGCTTCTCCATGGGGGGGGTTGTTGCCCTCGACCTTGCCATGCGCCATCCAGCCAAAATTGCCGGTGTTGTATCTGTTGCCGCGGCACTCAAATTTACTGACCCCCTGGCGCGCTTTGCCAGAAAGTTTGCCCACGTCGTCAAGTATTGGGACAGCCCAAGTACTTATAACGACGAGACCATCGCCAAGAAATCGAAAAACTATAAGAAGTTCCCCACCGAGACGTTTGCTTCGCTTTACGAATACGCGCGTGAGATCACCGACCGCTTGGACCAAATGCACGTGCCAGTGCGCATTCTTCAATCAAAAAAAGACCAAGTGGTGGCACCGGTATCGGCGAATATCATCCTGGAAAAAGTGAGCTCCCGCCAGCGGGAGATTTTCTGGTACCATAAAAGTGGACACGAAATGATGCAGGATGTGGAAGCAGAGCAGGTCTTCAAGGACATCATGGAGTTTGTCGTTTCTTTCCAAGCGGAACAGCCACAAGCCAATCAAATGCCCGATTAATCGTGTTGCGCAGGCAGAGCGAGGGTTCATTCCGAGCTGATGTTTCTGTTTTTATAACAGCTTATCCACACCTAAATATTTGACACGGTATACCATTGTTCAGTAAAATCTTTAAATCTGCAGTTGGTAAAGTGGCAATCTCGGAGGAGTTATTCGATGCAAGGACTGACGAGACGGCAGGAAATGGTCCTCGACTTTATCACGCGGTCGATTTCGGACCGGGGATATCCACCGACCCTGCGAGAAATAGGCACCCACATGGGCATTCGGTCCACCAATGGGGTGAACGACCACTTGCGAGCACTAGAAAAGAAGGGATATCTCAAACGGGAAGACATGAAGTCCCGGGCCCTGCGGCCGGTTGCGCTTGAATCGAGTCAGGAGAGCAATACCGTAGAAATCCCCTTGGTCGGCCGGGTCGCTGCTGGCGAACCCGTATTGGCCGAGCAGAATATTGAGGATATGGTCGCCATTGACCGCCATTTTATCGGTTCACAGCCCGATGTTTTTGCCCTGCGCGTGCGTGGGGATTCCATGATCGAGGCCGGGATTTGGGAAGGCGATACCATATTTGTTCGAAAGCAACTCCATGCGGACCGCAACGATGTTGTGGTGATTATGATCGGAGACGAAGCGACCGTAAAATACTTTCAGCCAGAGCGGGATTTTATCCGACTGCAGCCGGCCAATCCCGCCTACGCCCCGATCATCGTCCGCAAGGAAGATTTCCGCCCGACCCAGATACTAGGCGTGGTCATCGGCCTGTATCGACGCGTCTAATAAGCGCAGTGGCATCCGCAAAAGGCCAGAAACAAGCTGAACCAATCGCATATACCTCTTTAGAGATGGGTCAGACAGTCTCATTCCGGATTTGTATGGCATTGATGGCCGTCGGCTGTTACACTGCCGATCAAGACAACGATACAGGTGCTGGGACAGATTCAGCAACAGATGTCGATGCGGACTCTGACTCAGATTCGGATTCAGATACTGATACTGACGCTGACAGTGATACAGCTACCGATGCTGACACGGATTCTGATACAGAGACCGAGACCGAAACCGAGACAGACACTGAAATAGAAAACGATACAGAAAGGATTTTGGCGCCTGGCGAACATCAGCCCCTGCTTCACGGATACAACGCGGTGGATGTGGAAAATTGGACGCCTGAGACCGATATATATTCCAGGTTCTTGCGCGCCCGGGTTCAGCGAAAGACCCGGATCCCCTCTTTTGCCCCGACCCAGGCAAACCCGGCCTTGAGCGCCGATCCCGAGCTTCAATCCCTGCAAAGCTCCTACAAGCTGGGGGATGAAATTACCGGCCCCTACAAAAGGATCCCCATCTATGACAATTACTTTGTCGCCCATACGCAAAAGTTCTGGCAATACATCGATCAATACGGCGCATGGGACGGGCAGCCCCTTGCTGAGGATTACGATGAATTCGGGGTCTACAACATTCCCAATCCTGCGTTTACAGACGCGGCACACAGAAACGGCGCCCTCAGCTTAGGGTGCTATTTTACGCCCAGAAATACCGACAATACGGCGAATTGGATCAAGAAGGTCGGGGATACCTATCCGATAATCGACAAACTCGTGGAGATGTCTGCGTACTACAACATCGACGGCACCTTTTTGAATGTCGAACAGTCGGTTTCTCCTGCTGTGGCTGCTGGGTTACGAGATATGCTGAAATACGTTCAGGCCAACTACCCCAACTTTTACGTCTGCTGGTATGATGCCATCACCATTAATGGCACGGTGTCCTATCAAAACGAGTTTAATGGCGCAAACGCTCCCTGGGTTCAGGACGGGAGTGAATGGGTCAGCGACAGTATCTTCTTAAACTACTGGTGGAACGAGACCAAGCTGCAAAACTCATATGATTATGCAATGGGCCTGGGTAGAAATCCATATCATACGGTACTCACGGGTATCGAGGCGGGCATGTATCAATTCGAGCAGCCCTATGACGCCAGATATATCTTCCCCGAGGGTGGGACACCGCGGACCGGGGTTGCCATGCTGGGGGCTAATTTCCAGTTAGACAAGCTGGCAGATTCTTTTTCTGAGATGCCGATATACTTTGAGAATGAGCGTATTTGGTGGTCCGGGCCAAACCAGGATCCCTCGAATACCGGCAGGAATAACGAGTATCCAGCGTGGGACGGCATTGCCCATTATATCCCGGCGAGATCTGTCATTGGATCCTATCCCTTTGTTACCCGGTTCAACACTGGCAATGGCAAGGACTTCTACATCGACGGGGTGCGATCATCCAGCCAAAAATGGTGCAACCAGGGGATCGCCGATATTCTCCCGTCGTGGCAGTGGTGGGTGGACAGCCCCGAACCTGGACTCTCGATAGACTATGACTACGATGACGCCTACAACGGCGGGTCGTCGCTAAAGATAAGCGGGATGCTCGATGCCTCGAACGCAACCGACATCCGACTGTTCAAGACCCATTTGACCGTAGATGCCAACACCGAGCTCGCCATAACCTATAAGACCGGGCATACCAATGCCACAAACATGAGCATGGGGGTGATATTCGAGAGCAACCCCAGCAGTTTTGTATACTTCGAGGTAGGTACGAGCCCTAGCACTGGTTGGAACACAAAGGCAATTGATGTGGGTGCTTACGCCGGTGAGACCATCGCGGTCCTCGGGTTACATGTTGCAGTTTCGACATCCCAGGGGGGTGCCATCCATATTGGCGAAATTGGATTGAACAACGCTGACCCGGTGACGCCGCCCACACCGACCGGGTTTGAAATCGAGAATAAATGGATTACCGGCAATGATGCTGAGCTGATCCTAACCTGGCACTGGTCAGACCATGCCCCGGACTTATGGTATTACGACCTGTATCGTATCAGGCCGAATGGCAAACGGGCGTTTATCGGTAGAATATTAAACGACATTTATTACGTTAAGAAACTCTCGCGGCTGGGCACGGAAGCTGTCACCACCCTTGAGCTCGTTGCCGTGGGTGAAGACGGCGGCATGAGCCCTGCCGCGCAAACCGAGCTCACCTGGTAAATTCCCCCAATCATGGAAAATTACAAATCTTTATCTTGACGGCTGCTTGGAAAAAATGACACTCTTAACATACCTATATGTGGGTGCAAATTAACGGATAAGGAGAAGCGAATGACTAGGAAATCCAATAATGTTCTATGGGTTGCTTTATTAGGTGGATTATCATTAATAATTTTTTTCAGTTCTCCTTCTTTTGCAACGCAGCCAGATGGATCTGATTGGCAGCCCCCGCGTTCGCTGACATCAATCCCAAACAGCGACATGCCAGCCGGCGATGGACCCATTCTCGTCCGGGTAAAAGAGATCTCCACCCAGAAAATCGCTTTGGAATACGAACTGTTAGCGCCAACCACGGCCCCTGTTGATTATCGCGTTTCAGATAGAGATAGCCGTGGGCTGCACCCTAGACTGCAGGATTATTCTCAACACACATGGGAATCCCTGAGATTGGGCCATGCCCCCGTCCGGATGAAGACCGGCCATCCCATGATACCGTTCATCCCGGTTAAGGTAGTTATTCCATATGGTTACAAGGTAGAAGCCATTGCAATGAAGCCAGGGGAGAGACAGACCCTAAAGGGATCCCACTTCATCGCGCCTGCACCTGCACCCCAACCGCTGATCAAGGGGATAACCCACCAAAAGACCCTTCCCAGTGAAAAGACCTATGCTGTGGATGCGCTTTTCCCAGCTTGGGATACCGAGGTGATCGGTATCCAAAAACGCCGCGGCATATCAATCCTCGTCGCTAATCTGTATCCGATAAAATACAACCCAGTCAGGCAGGCAGTGCACTATTACCCACAGATAACCCTTGAAATAGACCTGGCACCAGATACTGCATCAGAGACTGGCAATGCCGTACGCCCCAGTCCCCTTTTTGGCATTGCCGATTGGGTTGAAAATCCCGAGACCCTCGCGGGATATGAGGCCGCTGTGGCTAAGTCAGGTGACCGAGATACCAAATACATCATCATTACAAGCCAGGCGTTCGCCGAGGCCAGCGGCGCAAACAGCATTCAGGATTTTATGGATCACAAGGTTGGCCTGGGCATTGAGACCGAAATAGAAACAATGGAAACCATAACGAGCACCTTCCCTGGCGAGGACGATGCGGAAAAGCTCAGAAACTACATCATCGATAAGTACAACACCGTTGGCATCCACTATGTGTTATTGGTTGGCGATACAGATATCGTTCCAGATAGACAGCTCTATGTGGTTGCCAACGATCCGGATCAATCCCAGCCGACTATCGACAACATGCCAGCAGATATCTATTACGCCTGCCTGGACGGTCCGTACAATGGAGACGGTGACAACCAATGGGGTGAGCCAGCAGACGGGGAAAACGGCGGCGATGTGGACCTATTGTTCGATGTGTATGTGGGACGTGTACCCTCGGACGACACTGCTCAAGTGGCAAATTGGGTGCACAAGACCATTTCATTTGAGAACGAAGATCCAGAGGGCGAGTTCAAGCATAGCCACCTGATGGTCGGCGAGCACCTCGGTTTTGGCGGCCCGTCTGAATACGCCAAGGACCAATTGGAGCAAATTGTCCATGGATCTGACTTCATGTACGACACAGTGGGGTTCGCCTCTGATCCGTCTTTTACAACAGATACCCTGTATGAAAAAGATCAATCGTGGAGCGGTGGCGACCTGGTCCAAAAAATGAATTCGGAAACCTATGCTTGGATTAACCACCTGGGACATGCAAGCACATCAAACGTCATGCAACTCGGATCCTCCAGCGTGACAAATCTTTCAAATACGAGATACTTTTTTGCCTATTCCCAGGGGTGCTATCCGGGCTCGTTTGATTCTTCAAACTGCATGGCTGAATACTTTACCACCATTGCTGAGGGCGGTGCCTTTGCGGTGGTGTTTAACGCCCGTTACGGATATGGCTTGTCAAACTCCCTGGACGGCCCATCTAATCGATATCACCGACAATTCTGGGATGCTGTGTTCGGTGAAGATATGAAGATAATGGGCCAGGTACACGCGGATCACAAAGAGGACTTCATAGAGCGCATCAACGAAGATGTTATGCGGTGGGTATATTACCAAACAAACCTCTTTGGCGACCCGGCCATTAATATTATCGGTCAGGGAGATATAGACACGGATACGGATACGGACACGGATACAGATACGGACAGCGATACCGATACAGATACGGACAGTGATACAGACACAGATACGGACAGCGATACAGATTCAGATACAGATACGGATACAGACAGTGACTCGGACAGCGATACGGATTCAGATTCAGATACGGATTCAGACTCAGATGCGGACACGGACAGTGACTCGGACAGTGATACGGATTCAGATTCAGATTCAGACGCGGACAGTGACTCAGACAGCGATTCAGATACTGACAGCGATAGCGATGGCGACAGCAACTCAGGAGAGGACGGGGCCTGTGGTTGTCGCGCAACCGGAAGCCGCACGTTAAATCAAGCTGGTCTTGTGACTACTCTGCTGAATACGGCGTTTGCGAGAGTCCAGCAGTAGGGGTGCGCCGAACGGCTGTTGATGCTGCAGCAGATGCAACCAGGCTCGCAATGGCTGTTCTCGTCACCGCACCGATCTCCCGAAAAGAGAATCCAATTTGCCGCCCTGATGCATCCCGGTGGCGTTCCCGGACCAGTACATCGACCACAGTGCCGTCTGCCGTAGGACCGATGGTCAGTTTACCATCACCAGGGTTTGGTACTGCTTTATCAAATGCCACCAGGACGCCGCCATATGCCACGTTGCGAACATGCCCGGGAATACTCAGGTTGTTAATCTTTAACATGCCGCGGATGCGGCGCACCGGAAAGCGCGGGTGCTTCCGATTGTACTGCTCAGGACCCGCATCTGTCGCTGCCTGATCCGCTTCTCCAGGCACTTTGGGTATGAGGGAACGGGTGGGTGTGGTGAGCAGGGTTGTGGCCATATTTCGAAAGGTCAACGCATTGGATTCGATACCTGCCCACAGCATGAAGGGGCGGCGCTCGTTGACAGATTTTTGAATTTTTTCCCCGTAGCGAACATTGCCTAAAAGTGGCGCATCCATTTGAAGGTGGTCTTTTATCATTTTGCCAACAGCACCGATGACCTGGCCTTCCTTTGACGTTCTGACCATATTGCCGAGGAGGTATAATTTCTCAGATAGAAGGATGGATCTGGCCTTATGCGCCTCGTCTTTATCGAGATGATCCAAGCGGTTCAGCACATCTGATAGGGACTCTGCGCCGGATTCGGGTCCAGTGGATGCGAAGCAGTCCCTGACAGACGGTGTCAATGAACGCTGCAGGTGTCGATGAATGGCGGCCTTTAGGAAGCCATATCCATTGTGTAGGGACGTCAATTGTGGGGTAAAGACAGCGATTTTGATCTCTGCGGCATTAAACAGATCGAGCACGTTGAACCCGATACCAGCGCCAATATCCAGAACGATCACGTCTGCTTCCAATGCCAGAATATGCCGGATCAGCTTCATTTTTTGGCTATGTACTGGATTGGCTGTGCCCAGTACTGGCATACCGCCGCAGATAATGCTCAACCTCGGGTCTGGCGTTGGTAGGAGCGTTTCTGCCAGGTTACCGACCCGTTTTGCGATAAAGTGTTCGAGAAGGATTTTGGGTCGGTCAATACCAAACAGGGTGTGCAAGTTTGCCCCGCCTAGATCCGCATCGATGAGAACGACGCGGCGATTTGCCTGAGCCATGGCAATGGCCAGATTAGCCGCGATCAGGCTTTTGCCCACACCGCCCTTTCCGCCGCCGATTGCAATGGTTTGCTTGGACATACATCCGCCCCACAGGGACAACGCGTACCCTCAATGCCTGTTACGGCCTGTTGTGAATAAAGTTTAGTCGGCTGCGCCATCTTGTGGTCATCCCAGTGGTTCTGGAGGTAAGTATTTCAAGGTTACTGGGCAGCGCGCTGATAGTGGGATGGCCTATCGGAAATGTGAGGGAACGACAAAACGTTGGTGTTGGATGTTGGTTTCCAAACCGAGAGATAGAACTGAAAATGGGCTTTTGCGGCCTTTGCTGCCGTGTGTGCCAGTGCCCGCCTACGGGCAATGCCTCCCATTTCTTTTCGCAGTTCTTTGTCCAGTACGAGCCGCGCCATTCCCTCGGCCATGGCCCCTGCATCGCCGGCAGGTACGACAAGGCCGTGGACGTCTGGTGTGACCTGCTCAGCAGGGCCACCGCGGTCGACAACGACGGACGGAAGCCCAGACGCTTGCGCCTCAAGCACTGCATTGCCAAAGGTGTCTGTGGCACTTGGAAATACAAATACGTCGGCCGAAGCAAACAATTGGCTGAGCTCCTCACCAGTGCGATATCCGACAAAGATCACATTGGGATCGTCGGTTCGCTCACTGAGCGCTTCTTTATAGGGGCCATCACCCACGATGACAAGATCTGCATCGACACCACAATGTCGCATTTCCCCAAATGCATCGAGAAGCGTATCGAGCCCTTTTTCTCGGGAAACGCGTCCCACGTAAATAAGTTTTGGCGAACCGTTTAGTCCAAAGCGTCCCCATGTATGCGGGTTGGCCTTTGACGGTCGAAATCGCTCTGTTTCTACCCCTCTCTGTAGCAAGGCAATCCGATCTTTTTGCACGCCAAAGGCCACCAGGGTTTCGATCACCGCTTGGGACGGGACAATGACGTGATCGGCCATGCGATAGAACGCAGCCACAAGAGATTTGACCAGGGCGCCAAAGGACGCATCTCCTGTCAATCGGACCGCGTACTGAGGCAGTGCTGTGTGATAATTGGCCACAATGGGCAGTCCGCATAGTTTAGCGGCCAGGGCAGCTATCAGCCCTAGGGGGCCAGGCGTGGACACCTGCACGACCTTAATGCGCTCTCTCGACAGGTAATCCATTACGTCGATCAGGGATGGAATCCCCAGTTTGAGCTCGTTATAGATAGGCAGGGGAATTTCTCGCAGTGCGGGCATGACGGTCAAGCCATCATCGATATCGAGCAACTCTGGGTTCTGCTTGGGAATCTCACTCGTACAAATGACGAGCCTTACATCGGCGCCCTGTTGACGCATGGCGCGCACCAGGCGGTTCAACCCCAGGGCTACGCCGTTGATATCCAGCCCGGTATCGGTGAATATCGCCACCTTGCAGTCTGTTTCAGCGTCGTTGTCAAACCCCAGCGATCCTGCGAGACGATCAGCTGCTTCCCTATCTCGCACGGTATAGCGGTATCCAAATAGATAAGGCAGTGCCATCGAGGCAGCGGACAAGAGTCCGGGAATTGCATCAAACGCACCTTCTAGATCTACCTTTTCCGACGCTGTCACCAGATCATCGGTAAACGCCCTTGTAACTTCCCTCAAAATCGTCCGGCCGAGGGTTCCCAACGTTACCTGGGCCGCATCTGTATGGCTCTTTACGACGAGGTGTTCCAGAGAAAGGGATTGGGCGCGGCGCAGGGAATCCTCGATAATCCCTACGATGCGTCTCTGCCGATTCACCCCTGAGCCCGCAGGGGCATTGCTTTTGCCGTCCCCTTCCTCCCACAGCGCATTGAATGCGGACTTGCTCTTTGAATGTTGGAAATATCCCATGGTCACGCTGTAGATGCTGTGACCGAGCAATTCTCCTGTGCCAGGTGCACCACCGATCTCGATAGCCCCCTTGAAAAATGCGTCCCTGAGGGATGCACGCGTGGCATGGGCGTCTGGAAAAATCGTGTATGCGCGCGCAGCAGATAATCCCGCGTGGTCATCTGAGCCACCAGTTAGAAATCGCTGGGGATCCCTTCTGCAGGGTTCGATGCGGTGTCGCGCGGCCCATTCGTCGATATCCGAGTGTGTCATACCGCTCAATATGCGGCATAAGGCGTCGCTGGACGCCTTTTCGCGGGTGCCATTGCACCCTTCCAAGTGGGTGAAGAGCAAGATGAGCTTCTGAACATGCTCTGGTTTGAATGGATCGTTGGGGCCGGACAGGGGATGGGCGGCAAAATGGGGAATGCGTGCGTCCCGGAGATAGTCGACCAGCTCGTAAATGTTGCCTCGCAGGCGCTGGATCTCCTTGTGCTGCGCCGCATTGATGTCGAGCGCGACCACATGCACGTCCGTACCATCCTCGGGAAATGTGGCGGTGATTTCCTCGGAAAGGAACACAAAGGGCAAATGGGCAATTTCGAGTCCCCCGTCGATAGTGTCGTGGTCGGTAATGGTCACCATGTCCATCCCGCGACTCCGACACAAGTCGTAGACGCGCTTGGGATCGGTGTAGCACTCTCCACAGTCAGCTGCTTTTAAAACCGCTTCATGGGGCCGATTTGAAAACTTACTGTGAATATGAAGGTCGATTTTCATTGGTCTCTTTCGCTATTGTGCCAAAAATATGAACCCATTGCTTTTGCCAATACAGCTACGCAAGTGGCGTACCATCTTTTTTTCTATTGTGACTGCATGATTCATTACTAAAATGACACGCTTTTTCCCATTGCGGGTGATAGTGTGTCTGCCATTCACATACAGTGTGAATGTCGACAACAGGCTGAACGCATCCCCCCTTTACGAGGCAATGTGCCATGGCAATGTCACGATTTTTTGGTTTTTAAGTAGCAATAGCGCAAACAAGACCGAGCATTTGTCGTGAGATGTGTTACAATGTAAGTATGAGGCGCCGGCTGCGGTGTGCGTTGATATGCTGTATGAATATCCTCCGCCGCAGTCATGGCTGGACAGGGACTCGGTTGACTTGTCTTTGGCAATCTGGGGGAACTTGGCTGCGGGGCAATGCCCCTCTGAAAATAATACTGTTCGCTTTTTTCCTCGCTACAATCCGGGATGTCCAAGGCAATGAAGCGGCTGATATGTCGTTGACCATGCCTCTGGAAGATGACCGAGGGGTTCAGTCGGGCCGAGATCATCTCATGGGATGTCGCGAGGGCGCCCAGGCGCACTCCTGGATACACGTGCTTCCAGACAGACCCCGAAGCGATATCCCCCTGCGCATCGTTGCTGTGACCCGTGAGCAAGCAGATCCGATCGGCCTTTTGATCCTGGATCGAAACGGCGAGATCGCCCAAGCGACGCGCACAGAGGCCTGGGGCTACATTCCCAGAGCACTGGGCGCGTTCTACAAAGGGCTTCCTGCCGGGCCTTATCGAGTGTTGCTGTACCAAGGGGCAGCAGAACGCAGGATCTTGGCTTGCACTGACCTGATGGTGTCGCCGGCGAATACGAACATCCCTGCAGCCAAGACACCGATTACCGGGATTTGGCAAGTACGCCGCGAGTGGACCCCTAACATGGAAGATCTGTTCTCGGTGTTCGTGGCCAAGCTTTTCTATGTCCGCCCCGGCGTCAAGAAGGGCTGGCGCCCCTTGCATCAGGCATTCCAGGACCCGAGGCGAAATATCCTTTATGGCGCCCTCGGAATAAACGAAGACAGCAGAGATCAAACGCCCCGAGTGATCCTGTCTCCGGATTGTGCAGATGCCCCGTATCACGTGCGGGCGTATTTTGCCTGGAAGATGGGCCTTCCCTTTGTATTCAATCTGTGCAAGCGGGGAAACGCAAAGACCGGTGCCACGTGTTTTGATACGAGAAGCAACCTGGAAGATAGGTTTGATGCCCTCGCCCATCCGGTTGACAGGTTTAATGAATTTATTCGCAAGTCTTTAAACTGGAAAGTCCACGCTGGCAACCCGCGGACAGCGCCTGAGGCAGATGCCAGCGATTTCTACCCGATTGTTCTCAGCAGGGAAACCATTCGGCCCGGGGTAGTTTTTGTGGATGCAGGGGGGCACGTCCTTCTGGTGACCCAATGGCAGCCGCAATCAAAAAGCGCCATTGGCGCCTTGTATGGGATAGACGCCCATCCAGACAGGACCGTGACCCACAAGCCGTTTTCAAAAGGAACGTTTGTTTTTAACCACCGGGTGCCCACGGATGGATTCAAGGCATTTCGCCCTGCAGTGTATAGCCAAGGGGAGGTTAGATATCGCACCAATACCGAGCTCGGCCCCAGCAGTGGATTCCCGCGAACCTCGGACGAACAATCCCGCATATCCGCACCTGGGCAGTTCTATAACCGCGTCTATCAACTGCTCAATCCACTTCCAGTTGATCCGCGTCAAGTTTTGAGGTCCAAAATTGAAGTATTGCGCCAGACCATGGTGGAAAGAGCAACGGCGGTGTCTCTGGGCGAAGAACACATGCAGCGCAAAAGAGGGATCCCTATGGCCATGCCCAAGGGGATGGCTATTTTTCAGACCACGGGGCCGTGGGAGGATTACTCAACGCCGGCACGGGATATGCGCTCCCTGCTGGTCCTGGATGACATCATGGCCTTTCCAAAGCATGCTATCCAAAACCTAGATCTTTATGCGGTCGATCCTGGTATGCATAAGAGCAAACTCAAAAACGAGCTCGAAGCATTGCGAGACCAGAGCCTCTTGAGTACGACGTTTCAATATACCCGATCCGATGGATCCCAATGGACCCTTCGCCTATACGACATTGTGTCTCGAAAAAAGGCGTTAGAGGTGGCGTACAATCCAAATGACTGTCCTGAAATCAGGTGGGCAGCGCCCCCAGGCTCAGAAGAGCGTCAGACGTGCAAGCGCAGAGCTCCAGCTGATCAGCGTAAGCAGATGCTAGCGGCCAGGCATTGGTTTGAAAATAGGCGCCGGCCAGATGTCAGCCAATAGGTGCCGAAAGCGTCGGCGCTAGAGGCGAGCCAATAACATTGACACCTCAGCCATGTCTGCCGGTCGATTCTGGGGTGATTTCGACAAACACCTCATCACGAAATATTGGAGATCCTCAGGAATGGGTTCTCGGATCGCGTGTTTGCTCAGGGGCGGCGGAGGCATGCTCACGTGTTGGCGCAAGAGAAAATCCGGATCATCGCTGGAAAAGGGAAGCTCTCCGGTGAGCATTTCGTAGGCCATCACCCCCAAGGCGTAGATATCAGCTCTGTGATCCAGATGCCTGCCCATTGCTTGCTCTGGCGCGATATACTGGGGTGTCCCCATCACGTGCTGGGTTGTGGTAATCCGCGGGGCATCGAGGATGCGGGCGATTCCAAAATCAACGATTTTAACGTTCGGTGCCCCTTCCCGCTGCCGAGCTGCTCTGGGAGGAATTAATACATTTTCCGGCTTTAGATCTCGGTGGATGATGCATTGATCATGGGCTGCGGCCAAGCCGGCAGTGACATCGCGAATAATAGAAATCACATCCACTAAGGGCATTGCTCCGTCCTTTAATAGTTTTCTGAGCGCTGCACCTGGGACGTACTCCATCACGAGGCAAATGCGGCCATCATCCATTTCGCCGATGTCGAAAATCCGAACCACATTGGGATGGTCGATGCGTTGAATCGCCTTGCACTCGTTGAGAAATCGGGTTCGCGCACGAGGCCTGAGAACCAAATCCTGGCGCAACACCTTCATCGCGTATAGTTTCCCGGACTGCATATCCCGCGTAAGATAGACCGAGGACATACCACCCCGCGCCAATCTGGCATTGACGCGATACCGGCTCAGTACGATCCGACCCTGTAATGGATCTGGCCGCACCTTTATACTCAGGGACCTGGTTGATGCCCCTGGACGGCCCAGGTTTGGGGGCGTTGGAAACTTCGATGGCACCGTGGATTTCCTCATATTGTGCGTTATTATCAGCGAGAATAAGATACCGTGCCCGTGAGATCAATACAATGCTATATTTATGAAATTTTACACTTTATTTGAAATGATACCCAGCTGACACCTGGCTTTTCAATTCAGCAAGCACCTGTTCCCTGATTCGCAACTTACCACCGACGATGTGTCAGGTGACACGCTGTAACATGCACTGACACTACTGACGCATCTGATCCATTTTATAGAGGTTGATTACGACTTGAATGTCGTTCGTGGAGGCTTGGTATGTATCCTGCAATCGATTGCAGCATACCCAGAAAGAAGCGACAAAACAGGTGGTGTCATCATGAGTGAAGTAACAAGTGCCGTCCTCCGAGTCCTAGAAGATCTCATCAGGGATAGGTGGCGCAGTTCAGAGAATCGTGCGGATGACTTTCTTACCAGTGAAGGCCAAGTGAACCTTGTTGAAGTCTTTGAAAGAGCACTGGCTGCATATACGGACTTTCCAAGGCTTCTCAATTTGGAACCAGAAGCGCCTGATTGGTGGATGAGGAATGGCAATGGTCTTGAACTCCATCTTGAGACCAATGATGTCAGTACCCTAGCGTTGCCTGGATTCATTCTGGAAATCACAGATCAGCAGGAGATCAATTTTCTAGTACCGACCTTTTCACAGGGTTCTCGGGCAATTGACATCGTCGATATCAATCTTCGACCGGCTGAAGGCGTTGGTAGCATTACACTCGACTGGGAGGATGGTCCTCCCTCCCTGGTGATGCGAATTGCGTTTGAGTCCGAAGGGCAGGAAATAACCGGCTTCAGGGATATTGACTGGGACCGCATGGAAATAGCAATCCGCATGCAACCCTACATAGATAGCGGACGCCTATTTTGGTCTTCTAGTGTGGATGTTGAATTCTCACCAACCCCTTCCCGGTATTCGGAAAAACTTATATCGCAAGGCATACAAGATTTCATTCGGAGTCTATTGACTGCTCTGCTCAACGAATGGGTTACTGAAATAGCCGCATATTTGTTTGTATTGCCTCTAAAACCAGTGCCCGATAGCAACGGCAGTGTTGTCCTATCAGAGCTTGATCCCATCAACTTTCTCACGCTAATTGGACAGCAAGGTATCGATCTTCCCGATGAATGGGGTGATTTTACTGAAAATTTCGTTAATGCTTGTCTGCTGCCCAATAACCCTTTACGGGCGATAGCGTTGGATGGTTTGGACTACCAGTTTTGGCCGGCCCGGCTAGTGGATCATTATGCACTGCATACCAGTGCGCCGACTTACGATGTTGATAGCGATTCAGGGGAAGGCAAACTTGTTTTCTACGATGAACCGATTCAAGTCCCCAGCCAACCGATGCGTCCTTATCACGGCCCAGAATATATATCCCGCATCGTCCGCAGAGAAAAATACCGGATAACCCTCGATCATGTTCAGTTATTAAGACAGGTATTCGACCAATACCATGAGGTACCTGGAGAGAGTAGGTGGTCCATCGCCTGGACCATTGCTGTTCGGCATCCGAATCTTGCCTGGCCCAGTTGGGTAACACTGTCCAGCAAGGAAGTTTCGATTAACACCTACTCGCCTATTTTCGACCTTGCCCAAGGAGGCCTGTCTATTGATTGGCTCGAAGTCGGAGGGGATATTGAAATCGCGGGAGAAGTAAAAACCCGAGGCCGACCAATTGCATCCTTTAGAATGGAACATCGGATTTTAGAAGAAGTCCCCGTTGACACGTGCCTGGGCCTGGAACATGTGACATCCACGATCACTGCCAGAGCCCGGTTAGAACGGTTAACAACGATTGATCAACGGGAGGTAACCTGGCTCAAACTGATAATGCGCCATTTGTACTTCCAGATTGACCGGGATTTTCTGTATCAATATCTGGGACATCCGCCTTTAGTCGAGGCAGATAGATGGTTAACCGAACAGATCCTGTCCCGCATCCATGTCGCTGTCTATATCAATGATGACCTCCTATCCCTTACCAGTGCCTCAAACCTCCGCGTACGCCCCAGCATCGGTCTAAGAACCGGGCACGGCTATGCATTTCCAGAAGCCCATGCAACCTTCCACATTCATCATCGGGCAACTGACGCGGATGCCAGCTTCACTGTCAGAGTATGTTTGTGTGTTCTTGAAACAGACAATTCATTTACCCAAGCTGCTGTGGTTGAACGGGACATCATGCGCCATGATCCCCACTATCCCGAATCAGAGTGGCGCATTCCCTTTGGCGAATCGAGCACTCGCCTTTTACTGGGAGATGAGGCAGACCCCATGCGGGTTTCTATGGGCCTGCAAAACGAACAGTTCAACGCAGGTGATTTACCAATCGAATACAGACCGAAGCCATACCAAATTACCATCAGCAATGTGCATGCAAATCGGGATTACTCCATTGGCAAAGGCGACATTGATTTTTGGTACAGAATATGGAGTGAGACCAACGGTCAACCCAGCGATCATCAACACGAGGGCAAGCTGGGGTTTGTCGAAGCAGACGCTCCTTTTGATTGGACGCCGCCTGCCTATGCATTCCCGTGGGAAGCGCCTGTCGGATCAACCATACATATCCACCTAAGGGGTAGGGATTACAATCCAGTCCGGGTTTACTCCATGGGGAATGAGGATGCTTCATTTGAAATCTCCCCAGGGGATCGCCAGGATCGCGAACACACCTCTTCTTCTGGTGATTTTAATTTCCGGGCCCTTGTTCAGACCGCTACGCCACCGCTAGTACCAACCTTCCAGGTTCACGGCGCCGGTGCTGATCGACAATTGGAGATTCTACCCACAGAGTCCTGGTCTTTTGATTACGGTGTTTCTTGGGCGGATACAATTGAGCTGGTCTATTCCTCTGACCCTGATCTTGCACATGAAGATTGGGCACCATTGAAGACCCTCTATCGCGAAACCGAAACCGAAACTGAAACAGAAGGTGAACTCGTTGGGGCATCTACGTTTGATCCACCAGAGGGTTCCGGACAAAGGGCTGGGTTCTATTGCTTGAGGGCTTGCAACAGCGCTGGCATTACTTGCTCAGCAGTTCTAGAACTACGCGTACCCTAGCGAAACCGATCCGCTGGGGTAGCCAGTATCAATACCAAGGCAGGCGCGGCCGCAATCAGCGTGATGACAAAGAATCCAGGCCATCCAGTGTAGCCGGCAATAAACCCAGAACCGCCGCCGATAAGGCGTCCGACAATGGTTGCGGCACTCGAAAACAGGGCGTATTGGGTGGCGGAAAAGCGCTTGTTGCAGAGGGACATGAGAAATGCCCCGAACGCCGCTGTGCCAAGGCCGTTGAAGAGGTGATCTACGCCTAGAGCGAGAATGAGCATGCTGCTGTTCTGTCCAACCGCAGCCAATACAATGTAGAGCGCATTGGCCCCGGCTTGCAGCGCCCCAAAAATTACTAGAGAAACTCGCAACCCCAGCTTTGTTACTAATGCGCCGCCTATAAGGGCACCGGCAACAGTGGCAGCCAAGCCCAGGCCTTTGTAAACAGCGCCGATTTCCCCACGGCTAAATCCAAGATCCATGAGAAATGGCATCAACATGATGCTCGCGACCCAGTCTCCCACTTTGTAGGTCATCAGAATGATGAGCATCACAATGGCGCGTGGCCTTGAGAAAAAATCTAGCCACGGCAATATCACTGCCTGGCGGACGGTTTTTGGGGTGTCTGACGGGGATGTGGCAACAGGTGCCAGTATGGTTCCGATGACGCCAATCCCCATGAGGCCGGCCAGGATTTTGTAGACAACTTGCCAAGACACCATTTCCGAAAGAATGAGCGCGCCAGCCCCTGCGACGATCATTGCGACCCGATACAGGGAGACGAAAACCGCCAATCCAGAGGCTCGTTCGGTTTCCCTGAGCACATCCACGCGATACGCATCAGCCACAATATCCTGGCTCGTTGACAAGATAGCCACGATGAAAGCAAACAGGCCGATTTTCGTGAGCGACTGCACGGGATCGAAACTGCCCATTAAAAAAATGGCGATAAACAGAGCGATTTGCGAGACAATCATCCAGTCGCGACGGCGGCTCAGCCACGGCAGGTCAAAGCGATCGAGCAGGGGGGCCCACAGGATCTTGAGGTTATGGGGAAGGTTGACAAGGCCGAACAGGCCTATGGTAGCGAGATCGATTTTTTCCGTGGCCATCCACGCTGTCAGGGTACTGCCAGTAAGAGCGATGGGCAGCCCGGATGAAAATCCAAGGGGGGCCATAATGGCAACGCGTCGATTGCCGTAGGCAGTCGCAAGTAAAGCGCTGACACCTTTTCGAATAGACTTACCCCTTGGCAGCTGCAGACTGATAGTATCCCATCAAGATCTTAGCGACTTCCGGACGGGAGAACTCGACCGGGAGATCTTCGCCAGCGCTGAGCATGGCACGAACCTTGGTGCCGGACAGGAATACCCAATCTTCCTTGGTGTGATCCGGGGCATCGCGCATCATGATCACTTTGCCCAGCTTCTTGGACCAGGCCGTGTGATCTGCCTTGAAAATCTCGATTTCAAGGGCGCCCTGTGGTACTTCGTCGTCGAAGATCGTCTGCGCGTCAAAGCCGCCGTAGTAGGATCCAACACCTGCGTGATCCCGACCCACGATGAGATGGGTGCAGCCGCAGTTTTGGCGGAACACCGCGTGCAGCACTGCCTCGCGTGGTCCGGCGTAGAGCATGTCAAACCCGTATCCGGTAATCATGACCGTATTGGGCGGGAAGTAGAGCTCTACCATCTTGCGAATGGCAGCATCCCGAACATCTGCTGGGATGTCCCCGGCCTTGAGCTTGCCCAGGAGCATGTGGATCAGAATGCCGTCTGCGTTCACGGCGTCCTTGGCCATGCGGCACAGCTCTTCGTGGGCCCGGTGCATGGGATTGCGCGTCTGAAAGGCCACGACCTTGTTCCAGCCGCATTTTTCGATTTCGTTGCGGATTTGGACCGCTGTTCTGAATGTCTCGGGAAATTCCTTCTCGAAATAGGAATAGTTGAGCACTTGAATCGGACCGGAAATCGCAAAGCGGCCCACGGTATTGAAGGCGGCCACGCCAGGGTGCTCCATATCGGTGGTGCGATAGATCTTTTCCGTCATGAGCTTCATTTGATCTGCGGTGATTTCCTCGATAGCGGCCACATCTTGGATGGCGATGACCGGGTTGCCATCCACGTTGGGATCCCGCAGGGCAATGCGCTTGGCATCCTTAACAGGAGCGGGGTCCTTTACGACATTGAGGACCGGCGTGGGCCAGAACAGGCCGTCCGAGGTTTTCATGCCCTCGGCAACGCCCATGGCGTCGGCCACGTTCATGTATCCCTTGAGGGGATTGAAATATCCGCAGCCCAGCATGACCGCATTCGCAGCCGCGGCCGAACTCACGACTATCGACGGGAGGCCTTCAGCTTCCTTGACGAGTGCGGCGCGCTTTGCATCATCCTGGACAAACAGAGGATTCAGTTGTTCGGAACCGTGCGGCTTTATCATTTTTTTTCTCCTTTGGCGTTCTCTTGTCCTTTATAAAACGTTTCTGAATAAACCCGACTTCCATTAACAATTAATGGATTTCGGGTCAAGACTGTGGATACCGCTAAGATGACAATTCCCTCTTTTGGTTGCTCACCCCGGTCATGCTGGCCGCAGGAATCGTGTGGCGCGGGACTGAGATGGGTTTTATTATGAACAAGAAGTAGATAAGCAACCACGCAGGAGCCAAGGCAAATGAAACTATCGCCAAAGACAAAGCTCGTCAGTCTGTTGCGTAAGTATCCTTTTTTAAAGGATTTTTTATCAGACTACAATCGCCACTTCGCCGTGTTGAAATCCCCGGCAACCATGGCAGCCCTCGGCGCTGGGGTCACGTTGCAGAGACTAGCGGCTGTTTGCGGCGCAGACCTCAGTACCCTCATGTCTGCCATTGCCAAACAGGTATTTGGTGTGACTGGCGAACGGATCCCACTAAAGGGGCTCAGTCCCGAATACCTCGCCAAGAGTAATGCGCGCATTCAGGCGATAAAAAAGAGTTTTATGGATCTACATCAGGGGCAACATATTGCCGCAGCCGAGCGCCACTTACAGGCGGTGACAGAGGAGATAGAACCCCATGAAATCGCCGCAGTGGGCCATGTATTGGCAGATGAAGGCATCACCACCAAAAGACTTCTGCGGCTCTGTGATTTGCACGCGAGCGTTCTGGGAGAGGTGTTTGCGCGTACAGAGCACATCGAGGTGCTGCCTGGCCACCCAATGAACACTTATATTCGGGAAAACGAAAGAATCCAATCCCTGATAACTGTTTTGAGCCGCCTGAAAGATGAAATGAACGAATCAGACATACCCGGCGATAGGGCGCGTTGCTTTGCCGAAATGAAAAAGACAGTATCTGACCTAAAGGCAGTTGAGACCCACTACGCGCGCAAGGAGAACCACCTCTTTCCCTTTTTCGAACGGCATGGGCTGACCAAGCCGCCACATGTGACCTGGGAGACCCACGACACGGTCCGAGATATGCTGCGCAACGTGATTGCCGCAGTAGAAGCTGCTGACTGCGACGCCGCCTGTAACCAGATCCCCGCCCTGAAGTCAGCCCTGCTCGATATGATCGACAAGGAGAACCGGGTTGTTTTTCCAATGGCCCTCAGCGCACTAACAGCGCAGGAATGGGTCGATATCCGCAAGAGCGATGATGCACTAGGATACGATATCGTCGCACCTGAAGCTGAATGGGCACCCAATACAGCCCGAGGAGCACCTGTGTCTGTTCAACCAGATAAGACCAGCAACACCGGTCCCATTCTTCTGACAACCGGGGAGCTGACCCCGATGCAAATCGACCTTATTTTTGGCCATCTACCACTCGATATTTCCTTTGTCGACGAATATGACGACGTCAGATACTTCAACAACAGGGAAGATAGGGTATTTCCCAGAGGACACCAAGTCATCGGGCGCAAGGTTCAATATTGTCATCCACCAAAGAGCCTGCCCTTTGTTAACCGCATCTTGTCTGAATTTCGTCGGGGAAACAAAGATGAGGCCGAATTTTGGATGCAGGTAAAGGACAAATACATCCACGCGCGATACATCGCTGTCAGAAACGACACCGGCGATTACAGAGGCTGTTTGGAAATCTTCCAAGATATAACCCACATCCGCACCATCAAAGGGGAAAAGCGCCTATTGGGCTGGCGGGATGAGCCCTAACCCGTTGACGTTTATAGCTTTCTATAGTCTATTAAAACGGTTTGTTGTTTAATGATTGATCCACTTGTGGTATTATCGCCTACAATGATAGGTATTTTTATAATGATATTGTTTTAAAGAGGGTTTATCGTGGATTGTATTCGATGCGGGGGTCAATTCGATCCTTTAACGAGTATTTGTTCTGACTGCGGATGGAATCCGAATGATACCCTCGATCAGGTCGCTGGATATCGCCAGGGAGAAATTATTCGCGACCAGTATGAGGTCAAGGGTGGTCTGGGCATTGGACGCCTGGGCACTGTTTTAGAAGCTCTAGATCTGGCATCAGACACCCGGGTCGCTTTAAAAGTCATCCACCCGGGCTTGTTGCCGGATAAACAGAGGCGGGATCAGTTTCTATCAGATGTTCAAACCCTGATGGAAAGCGAGGAGGCAGATGCGGCGAATATCCTCGATGTGCAGATGGACGAGGATGACCGGTGTTTCTTTGTTCGCGAGCTTTTCGAAACCCAGACGTTAAGGACCATTATCAATGAGAAAATGCAGGCGGGGAGGGCGTTTTCAGCACAGGAGATCGTCTCGATAGTTGCGCATGTCGCGCGCCTCCACACCGAGCATTCCGATGTGGCACATGGGGCCCTGTCACCAGAAAAGATCTGGCTCGCTTCAAGCGAGATGCCGCATGAAGATGTTGCCATTGTCGATACTGGTATTGCGTGTCACTTACCACCTACCGCAGTATGGCATCGGCTTCGCAGCCTGGCTGACTATCGGGGATATGCAGCACCTGAGCTCATCGCCGGGCGATTTTCAGACCGTCGGACAGATGTATATGCTGCCGGCGTAATGATCGGAGAACTGCTCACACGGACCGTATTTGACGGCGTGCCAGAAATATTCATCCGCATCAGGCCGGCCCTACCAGATCCTGTGCTGGCATTCTTGGATCGCGCCCTGCACCCCTTTCCAGACAAGCGATATCCCGATCTGCCAGCATTGGCCTCGGCACTCGAAGATATTGCACCCTTTATTACCGAATATCGCGCCGTATCAGAGGATACTGTACGTGAGCGGGTACCGTTTCCAAATACTTCCGAGCCGGCAGTGTCTGATGAGCCACCACAGGATCTCACAACACCCGATACAGAACCAGATGAGCCGCCTCTGGATCTCATGACGCCTGACACAGAACCAGATGAGCCGCCCCAGGATCTTATGACACCCGGCGCGGATCCTGATGCGTCGTCCCAGGATCCCATGACACCCAACACGGATCCAGACGCTGACACTGATGCCGATGCTTACGCTGAACCAGATCCCGACACCTCCATGTCGGACGTGCCTGACAGCGGTATCTCAGAAAATACGTCGAAAGTGTCAATGGCGGATGTCCTCCGTGGCCACGATGAGGAGCCGATTGAAGCAGAAGATGCCGCACCAGACGCCCAATTTTCTGAACCCCTTTCCCTTGAACCACCACCCGAGGCCGTGCCAACTGATGCGCAGACAAAAAATACCCCATCACATGGCGTAAAAAAACTCACACTGCCGGCGACACCTGTGGCAATGGCCAATGGACGCATCGAGCCCAAGCGTCCGTCTAAGCTTCCAAACGGCACCCGACTATCGAGTTATCCACCAAAGCCACCGCGAAAAAAGATTTCTGATGTGCCACGTCCAGAGGAGCCAGAGCAAGACCTGGATGACACGCGTACGCCACCACTAACGCGACCCCAACCACCGAGGCGAGACACGACGCAGGAAATTGACGTGTCGGAGATTGACGTCATGGCAAAGATCCCCACAGACAAAAGCACGGATACAGCCGAACAAGGTTCAACAATAGAAGCGCTAAAAAAACTAGAAGATCAGGTAAAGTATGCGGAACGGGAGTCTGCCAACGAGCTCCTTCGGCGAGCAAAACGCCTAGAGGGCGTGGATCCTCGCCTGGTACGCGCGGCCCACGTGTTGGAATCCGAAAGGCGGGTGGCCAAATCGCGACAAGCTGCGCAACTCCTGCGAGAAAGAGCAAAGAACCTGGAAGATATCGATCCCAGACTGCTCAGGGCCGCAGCCAGGCTAGAGGAAGCCAGAGTGGGCGATCCTACAGTGACTGAGGACGAGCCAGTGCCAACGCAGACAAAGGGCGATGATTGGCGAGAGAAAGTCAAGCCCTCTGGATCAGACAACGTTATCTCTTTTTTACCGCCGCCTGTCGTCGAGAGCCCGTCAGATGTAAAGGGCTTTCCGCAAGACCGAAAGCGAGGCGTTCACTCCGAGGGCTCGCCACCTCCCCCGTCACCATCCGTTAACGGCACGCCACCCCGGCGCCAATGAGATAGATCTCCCGATTACATTTTTTTAAGAACCCTTTTGGGGCCTTGGTCGTCCATTAGGCAGAGGTTGGAAAGCATACCTCCTGTTGTTGGATGGGTGAGATGCCGGGAATAGAAAATGACACAGCAGCTGATAATGCTACTATCGCCAATAGAGGGATCGGCATTCAGTCCCCTCGTCATGGATTGCTAGAGAGGGCGCGTCCATGATGGGGGTGCACACAGCACAAGGGGTCATGATCGAGACGCGGCAGTTCAATTCGGATAAAGATCTGGTCGCCCAATGCTTAAAGGGCGATGAGGTCGCTATGCAAACGCTCTACCAGCAGCATTCGAACCGGATTTACCTGTTGGCAATCCGGCTGCTGGGCAACCGCGCCGATGCTGAAGAGGTGGTCCAGGAGTGTTTCCTCAAGGCATGGCGGAATATTGGTACGTTCCGAGGAGATGCGGCTATTGGAACTTGGCTCTGCCGCATAGGTGTGAACCTGTGCCGGGATCGGCTAAAGAAGCCCCGGCCCCGAGATTCGGAGCTGGAAGTCGGCACCCCCCCCCGCGTGCCAGACACATTTGCCCGCAAACACTTGGAAAATGCACTGGCACTGCTGCCGGATCGCTTTCGGGAAGTGCTGGTGATGCACGATGTGATGGGAATGAAGCACGGAGAAATCGCAGCGGTATTGAACATCGCAGTGGGCACGTCAAAGAGCCAATTGCACAAATCCCGCGCGCAGATGCGTCGCTTGCTTACACGGGCGGGTGTCAGCACTGCAAAGGAATAGAGGTGACTGGAATGGGCGAGATGAACAGAGCAACCTGTCCCCCCAATGAGGATATCAGTGCCTTTCTCGATGGAGACATGGCTGACGCGGATACGCAAGCAATTGCCGCCCACCTCGAAGGGTGCGACGCGTGCACACGTGCAGCCGATGAAATGTCCCAGATCACTTCTGGACTGGCCCTGCTTGGGGATGAGCAGGTGCCGGATTATGTGTGGGGAAAAATCCAAGCTGTGCAGCGGGAACGGGCAGCTGCTTCCTGGTCGGCGCGATTCTCGGCCTGGTGGGCAAGTTGGTGGCGGGTGCCGACTGCTGTGGCTGCCGGAGGTGCAGCCTGTGCAGTGGCCCTGTTCCTGATCATCTCGAACGATGTGACAACGACCCCGACAAACAACACGCTGAACCACGCGCGGGCTTTAATGGGGGTGACGGATGCCGAGCAGGTCTATATGAAGGCCATCGGAGAGCTCGAACAATCCCTCGACGAAACGCCCCAGGACTATAGCCCTGAGGCACGCCAGGCAATTGCGGCCAGCCTGGCAGACATGGATGCGGCGATCGAACGGGTGCGTCGGGTAATAGAGAAGAATCCAAACGACGTGGCAGCGCATCAGACCGCGCTCCTACTGTATCGACAAAAGGTCGATTTGCTGACCGACTTGGTGGTACCGCCACTATGATCGTTTCATGTGTGGTGTATATGCGAGGTAAAGACCAATGAAAACAAAGAAAACAAATTGCGCCATTTTTGCCGGGTTGCTGATGCTGCTGATCTTCCCCAGGGAATCCCTTGGCGGTAGGTTTGAGCGCACGATCAAAGCAGATGGCATCTCGCATCTCGAGATTCAGACATCCAGCGCTGTATCGGTTACTGCGTGGGCCAAGAACCAAATTGGCATCCAGTGCCAAAAGGGAACCATCCATGTGGTTTCAAACGCTGGCACCGTGCGACTCGCCGACATGAAGAACGACTGCAACGGGTTGGCCGTGAGCGTACCAAAATCCATCAAGACCAGTATTACTGCCGTGAACGGGGATATCTCGGTGATTGGACTCGGCGCCAGATTGCGCGTGACGTCGGTTAGCGGGGACGTAACGGTTAAAAACGTCACCGGATCCGTCGCAGTCGAAGCGGTCAGCGGAACGCTCGACATTCGAAATGTGCGCGGGGATCTGACGTGCAAGGCGGTCAGCGGTGCTGTTCGCATTACCGATTTTCAAGCACCGCGCTTGGTGGTCAAAAGTGTCAGCGGCGACGTGGTTGCCAAATCCATCAAAAGCGACACTGTCCGGTTGACCACACACAGTGGCGACATCATTTATGCCGCATCCCCTGTACCGACCCAGGAACTCTCAGCCAAAAGCTTTAGCGGCGAGATTCAAATCGAACTGCCAGCCGCTGCCGGGTTCGACCTCTCGGCCAGCACAAAGTCGGGTGATATTGAGACAGAGCAGAAGATCCTGTCGACCGCTGCATCGAGCAATCGCCTCACCGGTCGATATGGCAAGGGCGGTCCTGACGTCAATCTCGCGACGTTCAGCGGTGATGTGGAGATGAAGATCGCAAAGTAAGCCCGCCTCTGGAGACCTGTCCTACTCCTCTGGATCCCTGCGAGAAATGACCTCTGCTTTTCCCTCTGTAATGACCACCGGGTCCCCAGTATGGTTCGGATCTCGATAGGACCACTCAGACTCAGCTGGATCGCCTGACGGCTCATCTGATGCCTCAGCATCTTCTTGTGTAGATGCCCTGGTGTAAGCGTAGGTCACGTGCCGCGAAGAGGTCCGGGTAAACGGGCCAGGGCTGCGATGAAAGGGGCCGTGTGTGGCCCCAACCTGCTTCTGAAAGGCTCGTAGCTCGGCCATTTTGAGCTCTACACCGGCTGTAATGTAGACAAAGATGGCAATGAGGACCACAGACCACTGGAATGGGAAGTAGCCGAGCCAGCTGCCGATCACGCTGATGGCCCCACCAGTGACCGCAATCGTTCGACTCACCTTGGCTGCGATACGCGTTGCAGTGAGGTGATCCCGCTTGAGTGCCAAAAATCCGCGAAGCACGCGACCGCCGTCCATGGGCAAGGCCGGTATCAGATTGAATAGGCCGAGCATGCGATTGACCCAGAATAGGGGGTAAATTGTCATCACGAACACCTGGGGAACACCGGCAATCCAAAGGAGTTGGGAAACCGCGTACAGAATCGCTGCCAAGCCAAGTGAGACTGCCGGACCGGCCACGGCAATGACGATCTCCTGTCTGGGTGTCCTGGGCATGCTCAACAGGCGCGCAATGCCGCCAATGGGCGTGAGGACGATATCCTGGGTCTGAATCCCATAGCGCCTCGCAGCCAAGGCGTGGCCCACCTCGTGAAGTAGAATCGAGCCAAAAGTAAGCACGATAAACGCAAGCCAGGCCAGTGTGCCCGCGATCCCGTGGCCGGGAATCCAATCGTAGGTGAGCAGCAGCAGGAGCATGCTATAGTGCACCCGAATCGGAATGTTAAAGAATCTGCCAATTGTCCAACCTGCTGCCATTGATAAGCGCTCCTTCCTACTAACATATGAGGTAAACACGAACTTGCCTAGGTAAATTCCCATATTTAAACAACCAGCTGCGCGTCAACCCCTGCTTCAGGCCTATCTTACAAGGTAAGAGAAAAGAGAATTATGCAATCAATTAGGAATGTTATAGACTTTTTCTCTCTCCTAACCGGGCTGACACAGCCACACCAAGGGTATGTGAGGCCCCCTCCCCCTACGTCCAAGAATCCACCGGGGGAGGGTCGGGGACATAAGCGCTAACTTAAGGACGTGGATGCAATGGAGCCCAAAGGGCTCAACTATACCAGCCCGGGGCAGCGCCCCGGGATTATTGCGAAAACAAGATCTATAGTCCTGAAAGGGCGACCCAAATGGAAATATGGTACCGAAATTCACACGCCGATGTAATAGAGCGCCCCTTTGGGGCTTATTCTTATTAAATTCTCAATGATCCCAGCGCGTTGCGCTGGGCTGGTATGGACAACCCCTTCGGGGTTCCTAGAAATCCGAACGATTAAGTTAGTTCGTATGAGGGACGGGGAGGGGGCCCTCAATGAATAGGCTGCGGCGTGTATGAGGCCCCTGAGTCAAGTGTGGGTAATGTTCAGCTCGTAGGACTGGGGCTAGGGGATGGGTTTTCGAGAAAAGGCTTGCTTCAGGAGGGGGCTTAGTTAGAGCTCGATATTAAACTCATCCGCTTCGATCGGGGTGTCCACAATATAAATGAGACCAGCTCTGCTGGCGAACTTGGGCTGGGTGATGGTTATATTCTGATCGCCCAAGTATACGTCGAATTTTTCAGCTAGTCCTGGGTTGACGAGCACGAAAATACCGCTTTCGGTAATGCCGTCTTTGTTAAACCCATTGCCGTCCGCGTTGAGATACCGGATTTTAGCTTGCGTGGACCCGCTTGGGGGCTCAAGGGTGGCACCGATAATGGGCTTTTTGCAATCCATGTCGAATATCGCCCCAATGGAGCCTCCTTTTTCAAGTAGTGGCACATAACTGGCCATCTCTGAATCCTGCGCGAGGAGATCAGACCACTTGTCCAATGAGGCTTGTTTTACCATCAGAACGTCGTGGCGCTTAAATGCATCTGGCCAGGGAGGATCGGCCACACCGCTTATTGATAAGGCGTAGTCACTTCCTTTTTCAGCTCGTATGACGTATCCCGATGGTTCAAGTGCGCCTGGGGGCTCTACGAGTTGATTAAACCGGCCGTCACTCCCAGAGGTGAGGCTATCATTTACAATCGCATTTACTCCTAATGCGACCACTGATGCGGCGTTGTAAAGATTCAAAGTAACGTCCCCCACCCGCTGTCTTGTCTCGAAATCAAACGTCGTACCAATCGCGAGCATCTTATCTGGATCAGGTACCTCTTCGCATTTGCCGTCTACGTCCGGTGTGAGCTGTTGATAGCTAACACATACCCCCGAGGCGCACTGAATGTTTCGATAGCAGTATTCGCCGATTTGAGCAGAGCCATCTGCCGGACGATCGTGGGGATGGTCACCGCACTCATCCGTGTCCGTGTCTGTGTCCGTGTCCGTATCTGAGTCAGTGTCGGTATCGGTGTCTGTGTCTGAATCAGTGTCCGTGTCTGTGTCCGTGTCTGTGTCCGTGTCCGTGTCCGTGTCCGTGTCCGTGTCCGTGTCTGTATCTGTGTCCGTATCAGTATCTGTGTCCGTGTCTGTATCCGTATCCCCAGAGCTGTCGTCATCGTCATCACCACACGCCGGGGTCCAGATGAGTGCTGCCACTGAAAGTGTCAACAAGAATGATAGCCAAAGTTTTTTCATTTGTACGTCTCCTTTTTTTTGCTCATCTTGAGCGAGCATTAAGTGTTTTGCCCTATTTTTATCTCACTTCTCTTTACCATTTAGTAGATAAATTCTACTGGATGAAAAAAAAGTATGTCAAGTTCTTTCTTCAACTCCATCAAACAGCCGTTAAACTTCCGTTGTAAAAGCTACAAAATTCTAACTTGTTTAATAATTTGAAGATTCCATTGCTTAAGATAATGGAGATCGCGTCTTGATTTTTATTTACTAACTAGTAGAATGCGATGCAGAATTTACTGCAAAAAAGAGGATGCAAATAAAATGACAAACACTAAAAACGTATGCCGAATGGCGTGGGGTTTTGGTATCTGCATATTGCTGGCATCGACAAATGCTTTTGCCGCTGGCCTGTTCTACCCAGATGTGGGCACGGTTGCCCTTGGCAGGGGATCTGCTTTTGTCGCAAGGGCAGATGACCTTAGCGCCTTTTACTACAACCCGGCCGGACTCTCCAAGAGCAAAGGTGTAAATGTACTTTTGGGTGCGAATCTCAATGACCTAAATGTGGACTTTCAGCGTCGCGGTGCAGAGGTTGAGGGAGTGGATCAAGAAAACGGGGAATGGTTCTTATTGGATGATCGCTACATTTTTGATGACACAGTGGACCCAGTTCTATTCTATGGCATTGGCAACCCCCAGCTCGACTATGCAAACGGCTTAGAGGATCCACAGGAATTTCGGTCTGTATCCCAGGAGACGCCGATCATTCCGAACGCAATAACAGCAATTGTAAATTGGGGCGATGCATTTGGTCTAGAAGGACTTTCGATTGCGGGCGGGTTATTAGCCCCTAGTGGATATACCAAGCATCGGTATCCCAAGGAAGGTCCGCAACGGTATACGCTTTATGAGCTCGATAGCACGATGCTCTTCCCTGGGCTGGGTGTTTCTTATGCGTTCAATCGCTATTTTCAGTTTGGTGCTGTTTTTCTATGGGGAATAATGTCCGGAGGAAAATCCTATGCGAGTCGCTCGCTGACCGAATTTCAAGACCCCAACTACAACGAAGACCTGGCCGGCGATGCATGGCTGCGCGCATCGTTTAAGGATATGTTTATGCCAACGGGCATTATCGGCGTGCTCTCTAACCCGCTCGATTGGCTGGAACTTGGGATATCGGTTCACTTACCTGCAAAAATGGAGGCCGAGGGAAACATTGAATACACCGCATCAGAGGTCGACTATCCCGATGGGGCTGTGGTAGAGGGTCACGACAAGGTTGTCGTATCGCAAACCATTGCGATGAAGATATTGTCCGGGGTGCGCTATCTCCACGAGTATTTTGATATTGAGGTTGATTTTATATGGGAAAACTGGGCATCGAATAATGGCCTCGACCTAGAACTTGACTTTATAATCGATAGGGATGGCGATCCCGATATAGATCCAGGGCTTGAGGTTGTCGTCCCCGATAAAACAATCCCCAAAGACTATCAGAATACCTATAGTATTAGATTAGGTAGTGATGTTGAAGTTTGGCCTGAAAATCTGACCCTCAGACTTGGGGGGTTCTATCAATCATCGGCCTATGTTGATGAAAAAACGTTTAATATCGACTTCCCCTATTGGGATCAGTTCGGCACTAGCTTTGGGTTTACTTGGCACGCATTTGGTATGTTTGATGTGAGCTTCGGATATCTCCATATCTTTCAACCCAGTGTCACGGTCTCAGATGGCATCGTGCAGCAGTCAACAGCTCTCGATTTCGACCTCTTCCAAGACGGCACTGTGCTTGTCCCAACGGGTAACGTCATGAACAACGGTACCTATGACGTGAATCTCAACATCTTTGCCATGTCCATCGAGGGGCACTTTTAAGAAAAATGATAGCTCGGCATAACGGCCGACCTTCCAAAGTTAAAGGCCGCATTCTGGAAGAGGCGCTTCGGCTTTTTGCAACAAGGGGATTTGAAGGTACATCTGTTCAGGCAGTGGCCGAAGCAGTGGGTATCAAAAACGCTTCCCTGCTTTACTATTTCAAATCTAAAGAAAAACTCCTCGATGCGGTGATCGACAACTTGCTGGATCACTGGAAAATCGAGCTACCCCGGCATATTTCTGAATCGATGATAACGCGCGATCGGTTTGCAACGCTTTTAGAAGCGGTCGTGGCTTTCTTTGCAGAGGATCAGAACCGGGCTCGATTTTTTATTCGCGAAGCCCTCGATCGGCCCAGGGAGATCGGCGCCTGCATCCGCGACCGTCTCGGCCCTTGGATTCAGCTCATCGCCGATTACATCAAAACCGGCAAACAGAGCGGATTTATCAAACCAGCCGTGGATGCCGAATACTATATTTTTCAAATCATCCTGATTGCAGCTGGATCAGTGGCCCTGAACAGCTGCGTAACTAAAATGCTGGGTACTGGGGGCAATTCGTCCGTGTCGATCATTGATTCCCTTATTCGGACGGCCCGGGGATTGCTCATGATCGATCCAGATAAATTAGGATCAGATCGCGTCAAGTAGCTAGTGCTTTGTCCAATCTTCGATGTCGGGTAAAAGGCCTCCCCCTTTGGCAAAGGGGCAATGGCATTCGGTTAAGGATTTTTGGGTGTTTTTATAGCGTAGGATCGCCAGAAAAGAATCCCCCTTGAAAAAGGGGGCAGGGGGATTTTCAATTGTC
>JASJCT010000216.1 GCA_030065855.1 Myxococcota bacterium | reverse complement strand
CCAATATCCTGATATCTGATGGGAACGCCGTTGTAGCAGATTTCGGAATTGCTCGTGCTATTAGCGTCTCTGGAGGAGAGGCGCTCACTCAAACCGGAATGGCCATAGGAACACCGTCCTACATGAGTCCCGAGCAAGCTCTGGGGGCTCAGGATGTTGATGGACGAACCGACATCTATGCCCTCGGCTGCGTCTTCTACGAAATGTTGAACGGACGTCCAGCGTTCGGAGGAAAAACACCGCAGGCGATATTATCTCAAAGCATCACCGGCGATCGCCCTAAGCTGGAAGAAGATCCGCTCAAGATGCAACCGGTGCTGGAAAAGGCGATGGCCAAGGAACCCGACGATCGCTTTCAAACCGGCGGTGAACTCCGTAGCGCGCTAACCAGTGGAACCTTAAAGATCGAGACGGGAGTTTCTAAGCGGACGGTGTGGATTGGTGGAGGAGTGGCGGCTGTTGTTGTAGTGGTATTGGCGATACTCGCCTTTTGGCCAAGCGGGTACAGTATCGATGGCAACCCACGCCACAGCTTGATCATCTTTCCATTTGAGAATCGGACAGGCGACGCCGGGAACGATTATCTACAAGAAGCGTCCATGAATCTGTTGGGTTTTGCAGTATCCAACTGGGAAGACCTACGAGTTTACGACGACGAACGTACAAATTCGCTCATGCGTAAACGCGACATTGAAGAACCCGCCGACGTGGACTTCCAGATCGCTCAAGAGATGGCACGCGATGCGCGCGTGGGTACCCTCGTACTTGGAGATATCCGACGGGAACGAGATTCGATTGCGATTGAAGCAAAACTTCATGATGTAGCATCTGGCGAACGTGTGGGTACAGAAATAATCCGCGCTGCATATGAAACAGATCCAAGACCGTTGTTCGATTCTCTGGCGACCCGAATCCTGCAGGTGAGTGGCGCACCCGCCGGCGTACGACCGGAGTTGGTTGCTCAAACAACACAGTCTTTGGAGGCATATAGGGCATACCTACGCGGAGTAGAAGCTTTACAGGTATTTCAAACCGATACAGCTACAAAATACCTGCTACGCGCTGTGGATTTGGATTCTACGTTCGCACTCGCCTATATGCGTCTACGAGATGTCGATGGATGGATTGGGATCGAAAGTAGCTCCGAAAACCGTCGGGAGTGGATGAGCAAGGCCCAGGCTCATAGTGGCAATTTACCGCCGAGATTACGGCAACTACTGCAGTTTCATGTTGCGTACGAGAGCGGTGAGTTCCAGCTAGCGCGACAAATAGTCGAAGCACTAATCGAACATGATTCGACTGACGCAGAAGCCTGGTACCAGCTGGGTGAAGCTCACTTCCACGATCAGGCGACAAACGTTTTCTATGAAGGAGAATTCCATCCGGATACTCTTGGGAACTTGGGAATAGCATTATACGCCTTTCGAAGAACTCTCGAGATCGACTCTCGCTACATGATGGCTTATCAGCACATCTTGGACTGCCTCGACTATTGCTCGCGCGACAGACCTTGGGTTTGTCTTGAAGATTCAGCCGTTTACGCTCGCAGAGAGGAACTCGAAGAACGCTTCGGATCTGAGCGATTGGAGGCAATGAGGTCGGATGCGCACGAGCAACGAACAGAGGCTGCTCACGACTGGGTTAACGCCGTTCCGTTTTCCAACCGCGCACGCGCTGCACTTGTACAGATACTCCATGCCGAGGGCCGGATGGCTGAGTTTCGTTCCCAAACATCTGCGCTTCGTGCTACCGGAGATACGGTAACTGCACGCTATTGGGAGGCAATAGCACTTTTGGAGGATATGCAGTATGGACCAGCCTCCGATACGATAGCCGCCGCATTCGAGGATCCAGATGCAATCGACTCCTTCCTCCAAGGAGATCCGGCTATTGCTTCTTTTGCGATGTTGTCCGGAGGTGGTCGACAGAAAGTAGCAGAAAAGATGTTGGTGGACTTCTCTACTGCCATAGTTAACGCAACTCCGGAAGCGAACCTCTTCGGCATGATGATGCCGTCTGAACTCGTACTGCCGGCGACGTTTCTACTTTTCTCTGGAAACATGTACATCGGTGTAGACTCGCTGACTCATATGGGGTTGGAGTGGTTAGGAATTGTCGATTCCCTCTGGGGAGACGACGAACAACTGTATGCACAGATTTTGGTGGGTTCGGGCCTTCTGATCTTGAATACCTATCTGGCGACGAAGGATTCAACACTCCTGTCAGCATTGTTACAGAGATACGACACAACTCAGGGCGGCTCTTGGCAGGTATTCGACGCCCACCTGGGATTAGACAGAGGTGACACGGCTCGGGCAACAGCTAGACTAGAGTGGTTGGAATCCGCAGACCATGCGAGCCAGTTCGGAGGCAACTTCGGGATGGTCCGTGTCTTTGCTTGGGCCGATCTGATGGCCCGGTTAGGGATGTTCGCAGATGCTGCCAGTCTGTTTGCCGCCTACGATTCAACTGATGCACGCATGAACCATCCTGGACTACATGTACGCACATATGTCGAACGGGGAGCCTTGTATCAGCAACTTGGAAATCCCGAGTTGGCCTTAGAGATGTACGAGTTGTTCGTCGAAGCATGGAATAACGCAGATCCGCCGCTTCAGCCCCTTGTCGAACAGGCTAGGGCTGCGATTGCTGCATTAAGAGGTGAAATTCAAAGGGAACGAGGTTAGCGCACACACTGGGATAATTCACCAGCATAACGTTGTATACCGGAAGAAAGAAGGGAATCATGAAGACACATAGTGTTCTGATTGTGACAGCTGTTATGGTGGTGTCGGCGTGTGCAACACTCCAACAGATCGCGGCTCTCCGCCACGTCGACTTTTCAATAGACCGTGTTAGCGGAATTGAACTCGTGGGAATAAACGCCTCTCAGGTACGCAGCTATTCAGACCTGGGATTGGCCGACGCTGCTCGCGTCGGAGCGGCAATAGCGAGACGTGAGCTACCGGTGTCTTTCAGACTTCACCTAACCGCAGAAAACCCACGCGACAACTCTGTTTCGGCAAGATTGACACAAATGCAATGGACTCTGCTGCTCGAGGATACAGAAACAATATCGGGCTCAATCGGGCGAGAATACGTAATTCCGCCGGGCCAACCAGTCGATATCCCACTAACGATTCAGTTGGATCTATTCGAATTCTTCGATCGGTCCGGGCCAGAGCTGGTGGATCTCGCCTTGAATCTGACCGGCCTCGGCGGATCGCCGACGAGGATCACTATTCGTGCCACTCCAACGATAAACACCTCGTTGGGACCGATATCGTATCCACAACCGATAACTATCGTAAGCCGTAGAGTGGGACGCTAATTATCGTGAATTAGGCTTTCGACTAGTCGCTCTCCCAGACATATCAACACAGGTCGAATTTTGTAACCACTCGCCCAGCGGGCGTTTCGTATGCCAAACGAAACATCCCATTTCGTCTAATCCATTGCGGCGGGGCTACCGCAGCACGGCTGCGGATATCCGTTAAAGTGGCGGACGCCAAAAACCGATAAATGAAGTGAGAACTACCCATCTGGCGAATTCCAGAATATCAGGGTAGTCGCTTCAGATACAGGCTTTATTGGGCTATGGAGGTCCGAGATAGATGAAAATCCTTATAGTGGATGACAGTAAGGCGATGCGCATGATAGTTCGCCGCACCCTCCGGCATGCCGGATACGGCGACCACTCCGTGGAAGAGGCGACCAACGGAAAAGAGGCACTGGAGATTATCCAGAGCTCCCCGCCAGATCTGGTTTTGAGCGACTGGAACATGCCGGAGATGTCCGGCCTTCAGTTACTCGAAGCTGTAAAGGAGCAAGCCCTTCCCGTAAAAGTCGGATTAGTTACTTCCCAAGGCACCGGGGAGATGCGTGCTCAGGCCAATGAGGCGGGTGCGCTGTTCCTGCTGACCAAACCGTTCACTCCGGATCAGTTTCGTGGGGTGCTGGAACCGGTGCTTGGATAATGCCTACCACGGCGGTAGCCGGACGTTGGCTCGGAATTGCTCTCGAGGCTGCTCAGGAAGTTGGTACGGGTTCACTTGATTTGGCACCTGAGTTCGTCGATGCGAGGGATCGTGATCGATCTCAGGTTTCTTCGGGAGCATACATTCCCATAATATGCGGACGGGAAAAACTGCACATAGGTATGGCATCCACTGAGCAGGGATGCATTGACCTTACACGGGCTCTCCTCTGCATGGAACCAGACGAAGACGATCCAACTCAGGAAGATGTCGCGGACGCTGTGTCTGAGATAGTCAATATCTTAGCGGGGATCATGCAGCGAATGGTCCCTGAAGACGGCCCTCAAGTGGAACTCGGGCTTCCGATATTCATCAATGGCGGAATTGTCGCTTGCCGCCTGGACACCGAACTGGCGACTATTCAATATGGCAATACCGTTGTCGACATCACTGTCATCAGCGGAGGAACGCTCCCGGAGGATTCGTAGGATGGCTCTAGGAACTCATCCTAAGGCACAAGAGGTCGCACGCCTGCTTGGCGACCTATTCGACCGCAAGGTCCAGGCAGAACAACATACCACTCCCAATAAGGCTCTCGGTTCGGACACCGGATTTGTTGCTTCATACGCTGATAGTAAGAGTAAAACAGTCGCAATCTGCGTCTTCGACCTGGAGGCGGCGGCATATCTTGGCGCTGCGCTTTCATTAATACCTGAAAGCAGGATTTCCGAGATGGTCACCAACGGCGCCATAGACGAGATCGTTTTTGAGAATTTCGGCGAAGTCTGCAACATCATGCTGACTCTGTTTGGTAATGCAGCGTCAACGGAGGCAGTAAAGCCGATGGCGGAGGTAACGGGAGGAGCCCCGTCACGAGCCACCCGGTTACTTAAAAGCCCTAAACGAACCGAAATAGGCCTCAACATCGAAGGATACGGCTCTGGAACCGTCGCGTTTGCGGTGGTTTAGCTCATAACCACCCTCTCCAGATTCGCGTTTCGCGTCAACCGATCCCAACCTTACGGTCCGCGGTAACCGCCCGCGGCCAACCTACC
>JASJCT010000215.1 GCA_030065855.1 Myxococcota bacterium | reverse complement strand
CTCCTGCTAGGCGGTGCCTCGGCGGCGATCGGATTGGGTTATTTGCTGCTGGCGGGCGGCGATACCACCCTTGCTCCGATCCTCCTAGTGTTGGGCTACTGTGTACTGTTTCCGCTAGGCCTGGCACTGTAACCTGAAACTTGCGGGCGAATAGCTCAGTTGGTTTAGAGCGCCTGCCTTACAAGCAGGAAGTCGGGGGTTCGAATCCCTCTTCGCCCATGACTTGAGGTGCAGGCGGTAAGCCGCCAAATTGTTGCGTCACCAATCGGAGGAATGTAGCGGTGCAAGTTCAAAAACAAGCGCTTCGCGCCACCATAGTTTGCCTACTCGCAATGGCGGGTTTCGGCCTCTTTTCGACCGAAACGGAAGCTCAGGAAAGGTCCCACGACCGGATTCTTTTCCTGCCTCCAACGCCTCCTGCTAATGCGACTGCCGCGGATTCTCTTTGGGTTTTCGAGATGGTGGACAGGCTTCGCAATCGTGCCCAGAACAAATTCAGGCACAAGTGGCAGGTAATCGAACACGAGCCAATTCGTGACCTTTTGTTGGATTCCGGTTTTGATTCATTAACGATCGTCGGTGGCGACATGGCCGGCAACTTTGCCAGGCCGCTTCAGGCTCATGCGTATGTCTACGGTGAAATGCGCAAACAAGACGCTACGCCGATTGTAACATTCCGAATGGTCGATCTGAGCCGTACCGGTCTTTCAGGTTGGTTGACAGTTCTGGGTCAGCCCGGCGATCCGGCTCGGACCTTTGCCGATCGCATCGTAGACTCTCTCGAAAATCAGGTGAGAGCCGCCGACTTTGCCAAAGAGTGCAACATGCGGCGCGATCGCCAGGAGTTTCGCAGAGCACGGCAGGCTGCCGATAGGGCCTACGAACTCTACCCACATCACCCGTCTACCTCCCAGTGCTTGTCCTATGTCTTTGAGGGTACTCAGGAGTCGGCTGACAGTGTGCTCTGGGCATACGAAAACTGGACCAGGGGTGATTCACTCCACATGAGAGCGTGGGAAAACCTGGCTAGAGAAGCACAACGCGCCGGTGATACTGCTCGTGCGGTTGCCGCACTCTCTCAACAGCTGGCTGCAAACCCGACCGACACGATCATGCGGTTCCAGCTTGCCGCCGGACTGCATATCACGGGCGACTTCGATCGCGCGTTGGTGCTGGTAAACGAGGGATTGGAGCAGGTTCCCGAGAGTATTCGCTTCATTCGATTGAAGGGTCAAATCTGCCTAGACCAGGAACGCCTCGATTGCGCCTTGGAAGCCTGGACCCAGCGATACGATCTCGACACCACGATGGTCGGCGACACCGTCTTTTATCGCAGCATGTTCATGATGGCTAGTCAAATCCCCGACTCGTCGGCAATGCTTGCATGGTCTACACGTGGTTTGGAATATCAGCCCGACTTGATGGCGTACCTACAGGCCAGAGGAGCCTTGTTGCGAGCTGGTGGATTCACCGATTCAGCGCTCACGGTTTATGAGCACATTGTCGAGCTAAACCCCCAAGATCTGAACGCTGTGTTATTCGTCACTTCCGAAAACGTATCCGCGTTTGCCGCATCTATCGACACTACTGCGGGACTGGATGAGGAAGCTCTAGCAGATATTGAAGGACAGATTAATCACCTGATGACATTCGCCGAGCAGATGCCTCAGATCGTTACAGCGGTTGGCGGCGAATATATGAAGATCGTACAGAGATTGGCCGCACTACAGTTTGAGTGGGGCAGAGTCGTGTCCTACTCGGAACTCGCGCTAGAACACGATCCCGATGGCGTACTGAATGCCCCAGCCAACTTCTTCCTTGGCTTCGGCCTGTTCCAAACGGCGACCGCAATGGATGCGCGGATCATTGCCGCCGAGTCGTGCTCTATGATTGATCCATACGAAAGAGATTTGCGTAGGGCTCATCAGGCGATCACGGTTGGTAGAAGTGTGTCGGAAGAAACTGCGGCTCAACTACTTGGGATCTTGGAGCAATATCTACCGCGTCCCGAGCAGCTCCGCGCTTCTTTCTGCGGGAGGAATTAGTCACGGCTTGCGACTGGGCAAAGCCCTATCTACATTTGGCGTTCACAGTTGGAAGGGGCTGTAGCTCAGTTGGTTAGAGTGCCGGTCTGTCACACCGGAGGCCGCGAGTTCGAGTCTCGTCAGCCCCGTGACGCTAACCCTCCAGGGTAGCAATAGCAGCCCCGCCTGCAGAACAGGCGGGGCTTTCTCTTTGCCTAGAGAAAAAAGTCCGTGAACCACGTACCCGTATTGATAGACGAAATCGCCAATCTGGCGACGGGGTGTCGGCGAATCGTCGATTGTACCGTGGGAGACGGCGGGCACTCAGCGCGGCTTCTGCGCCCCGAAACCACGATTCTAGCCATAGACCTCGATCCGAGAGCAATTAAGCGGTCACAGGCCGTTCTCGACGCAAATAGGGTAACCTGGATCAACAAAGGCTACGCCGATCCGGCCACAATAGAAGAAATGCGCCGGTTTCGGCCCGATTTTGTCCTTTTGGATCTAGGGATCTCATCGGCACAGATCGATGAAGACGAATACGGTTTTTCGTTTCGCAGGGGAGTAAAGCTAGATATGCGAATGGCTGGTGAAGGGACAACGGCCTCGGATATCCTAAACTCTTTCCCTCCTGAAGAACTTACCGAGCTGTTCAGAGAATACGCGGACGAAAAACACGCTAAACGGCTGGCAAACGAGATAACCAAACGCCGTTCCAGCAGGCCTTTCGAGACCAGCGACGATTTCGTCAATGCAATAAGAGCTGCTTTGGGGCCGCGCACCGGCCCAGCAGATTTCGCAAGATTGTTCCAGTCTATTCGTATAGCGGTTAACGGTGAGATAGAGGCGCTTAACGCCGTGCTGCCCGCAGCCCTTGACGCGCTCCAACCAAACGGCCAAATAGCGGTCATCAGCTATCACTCAGTGGAGGATCGGGTGGTCAAACAGCTATTTCGTGAATGGTCGAGGGAGTGTATCTGTCCCGCCGGTGTTCCCATTTGCACCTGCAGGGGGACTGCTTTGGGTAAGGCTTCTCCGCGGAAACCGATAGTTCCCTCAAATGCGGAATTGGCATCCAACCCTCGTGCCCGGAGTGCGAAACTCCGCGTATTCAGAAAAGCAGATGCGACTCAAGGGTAGATTCTGGCTGGCCATCTGGTTGGTGTTTGTGCTCGTCATCTTTGCATGGGTCGTTTCGCGAGATACCTCTGGTTTTATGGCCGCCACAGAACTCAGAAACTTGCGCAACGAACGATCCGTTGTTCAGTCTGAAAAAGCTGCGCTAATGAGGCGCATACGCGAGGCAGAAAGTAGGGCAGTGTTGATCCCAAGAGCGGAATCGGCTGGGCTTAGATTACCCGCCGATAGCGAAATCGTCATCCTGCGGGCAATCCCCGATGAAAGGCGGCCAAAATAATGGCCAAGGCGAAGGTGCGCCTGCAAGCGGTCAGATTGGCGTTTATCGTGGGAGTCGCTGTTCTAGGGATACGTGCCGTACAGGTGCAGTTGGTGGATGGCGATCGTTATTCGGCTATCGCGACCACTCAGCAAACTGATAGCGTTGTACTACCGGCTAGACGCGGAACCATTTACGACCGCAACGGAATTCCGCTGGCTCTCACTGTCGAGAAATATCACGTTGGTGTTGCGCCGAACGAATTAAACGATGTGGCCGATGACGCTCAGACGATCGCACGCAGCCTCGGCCTATCGCTCCGAGAGGTACGGCGCTCGCTCCGACAAACCTGGGCCTACTTCCACGGTCCTTTCACGTCAGCTCAGGTTCAGCCCCTGCGATCGGTGCGAGGGATTCACCTTCAGGATCCGGAGTTCGAGAGGTTTTATCCCGATCCCGATCTTGCCCGCCCCGTATTGGGCCGGCCCGGAGCAGACGGTTCACCTGCCGGTGGCATCGAAAGGGTGCTCGATTCTTGGCTGTCCGGTACCCCAGGGCATGCAGTCGTGCTCAAAGACAGGCAAGGGCAAAGCTATGAGTCGCCATCCCGGTTGGGATCGTTTCCAGTTGCCGGGCACGACGTTTTCCTAACGATTGATGCCAGCCTCCAGGAAATAGTCGAAGATGCACTCGACGAGGCCATTCAGCGATTCGATGCCATCGGTGGCGACGTTGTTGTTCTCGATCCCAAGACGGGAGAAATCCTAGCGCTTGCCTCTCTTGGTCGCCGCGGCCAAAGCACAACCAACGCGATAACCTCGGTCTATGAGCCTGGCTCGACTGCGAAAATCTTCACCGCTGCCGCGCTACTCACAGAAGGGCTGGTTGCGCCAACCGATTCGGTCTGGGGAGAAGAGGGAGAGTATCGCACCGAACACCGCGTGATAAATGACGTGCACGAGGCTGGGTGGCTCAATCTCCGTCAAACGATCGAGCAGTCGAGCAATATCGGGATCGTAAAGTTTGGGGACCGCCTGTCGCCGCAATCGCTATATGGAATGCTGCGGCGGTTTGGCCTGGGCTCTCGAACAGGAGTGGAGTATCCCATCGAATCCGCGGGCATCCTTCATCGACCTCATCGATGGAGCGGAGTCTCGAAGGGAAGCCTCTCGATGGGCTATGAGGTTTCGGTGACGCCGCTACAGTTGGCCCAAGCGTACGGGGCAATCGGGAACGGCGGAATCCTCATGCGTCCAACTTTCATCGATCGTATTGTCGGGCCGAATGGAGACGTCAAATTCGAAAGAAACCCGGAACCGATCAGGCGTGTCGTATCTCCTGAAATCGCTCGAGAGTTGTTGTCTGCTCTTCACGGTGTCGTGTATGAGGGTGGCACAGGAGATTCGGCCGCACTAAACAGTTATCGAGTAGCCGGCAAGACCGGAACCGCGCGCCGCGCTGGTAACGGCGGCTATATCGAGGGTAGCTATTGGTCGAGTTTCGCTTCTCTGTTTCCGGCTGAAGATCCCCAGTTGGTCATGGTGGTAAAACTCGACGATCCGGAAGCCACGTACGCGCAAG
>JASJCT010000100.1 GCA_030065855.1 Myxococcota bacterium | reverse complement strand
CCCCCGCCCCCTTTGCGAAAGGGGGAGAGACTTGCTCGTCTTCTCGAATGCAACCAATTCTGCAAAAATGTGCTCACTACGAGAGGAGAGGGAGTCCTCAAAAATGGCGAAACTCTAGCCTAATCCAGGTCAGGAAAACAACGACGGTGACGCAGAAGGTGACGTCTGTGATCCGGACGATGACAACGATGGCGTGCCAGATGCCGGCGGAGCTCCGTCAACCGATTACTACTTCTTGCTGGATGTCCTGAACGTTACCGGAACAGTGCCTCCTCAACCGCCGGACAGCTATATTTTCCTAAGCACCTTCAACGGCGTACAGCTCGGCTGGTACGGCCTGAATGACCAGACCTATTACGATGGAGACACTGCCACGGAACCTTCACCTCTGGCGATTTACATCGACGCCAACGCATGTGGCTGCATCGATATCAATGACGGCGATTCGATAACAGCCCAAACAAACGTCGGCGACATAACGATCTACCTGCCGGAGTTGGCCTCGGGATGGGCGGGCTGGTTGTATGTGGCCAGTGATGGATCCACTTACTACGACACTTCGTTTACCCAGTTGGCCAAGGGGGCACCTGTTGGCAGTGGCGACAATTGCCCCTTTGTCGCCAATCCGGATCAGGCGAATAGCGACGGCGACGATAGGGGCGACGCCTGCGACAACTGTCCGTCAGTCACGAATGCCGATCAGTCAGACATAGACAGTGACGGGTTTGGAGATGCCTGTGACAACTGCTGGGTTGTTGCCAACCCAGGTCAGCTGGATACAAACGGCAGCTGCCCGGCCATGCCCTACACGATGGATCCTGTCTGCGGGGATGCTTGTGAAGTCGCTCCGATTCGAATTATCGATATTCAGCAAGACTGGGATGCAACCGACGATGTGACAATTACCTGGCAGAGCACTCCGGGCACTGCTTATGATATCTACCTGAAGAACGATTTCCTCGATCCGTTCACGGCGGTCGATTCGGTCATTGCGGGAGGTGTCACTGCTTCGTGGATAGACGACGGCACCTGGTCCGGCGGTACGCATCCGTCGACGGTGAACCAGCGGTATTACAAAGTGTCTCTGGGGGGTGTTGATTCAGAGAACACCGTCGGGATGTACAGGATTGTTGCCCATGAAGGCATGAATCTGATCTCGCTGCCGCTCGTTCCGTTCAGCGATACTCTCGAGGATGTCTTCGCGTCACAGCTAACCGGTGCCACTAACGAGGGCGACGCGGATCGACTCTGGGCTTGGAACGGGACCAACTTCGAGTTTGCGTGGTTGGTCGAGAGTGCGGGACCGGCCTTTGATGGAAAGTGGTACTCGGGCAATGTGGAGACCACGATCACATTGGATGCGGATGAGGGGGCGTGGCTGCAAGTGCGCACCGGACATGGAGATCAGGTCGTCTACCTGCTCGGAGAAGTATCGTCGGGACCCAGGGAGATTCCCCTTACCGTCGGTATGAACCTGGTGGGGTCCAGCTATCCCGTGAGTGTCCCGCTTGGAGATCAACAGGCCGATGACAGCAACCTCTGGGAGAGTGGGGCCACAGGTGCCAACAACGAGGGAGACGCGGATCGGTTGTGGAGTTGGACCGGGAGCAACTATCAACTGCACTGGTTGGTGGACGGCGTCGGATCGACCTATGACGGCCTGTGGTACACCGGCAACCAAGCCAGTGTATTGGAATTGGAACCGGGCAAGGGGTACTGGATTCAGATCCGAGAAGGGCATTCAGAGTTTCTCTGGATCTACCCCCAACCGTACTAGCAAGTAATTCTGATGGAGATGTTTGGGTTTTAAAACTGAAATCAGGAGAACAGTGATGTGCAAGACCAAAGTGCGTACTTGTCTGTGTTTGTCCTTTATGACGACCTGCTTCTTGTTGAGTGTTGACCTCTCTACTGCCTTTGCGGGCAACATAGAGCTAAAGTCATCCACAGGTGTGGTCGAGAGCGATGGCGCAACCCCCCTACTAGGAGATGGGTTTGCCGGACCAGAGGATGATGATCTGGTTCAGTGTTTGTACGCCGGGCCAGACGGATTAATCGATCCTGCGGATTCCCAGGGGTATCCGACGGGCGATGATGTTTTGTTGGAGACCGCTGAGTTTCCCGGTGTGTTCAATACGGTTATCGGTGAGGGATTCCCGTTCAATCCCGACCAGGGAATGTTCGTCGAAGATTTCTCCCATAGCCTCAACATGGGAGATCTCGTGTACTGCAGGGCCTGGAATGGGTCGGATTTGTTGAGCGCCCCCTGTTACGGAGATTCCCAGCTGGTTGCCATTCAGGATGTCAATTTTGATAGCGTCGATTTGGGGACCTGGGCGACTGACGTTTGCGGGGGTGAGTGTGTCCCCGGTGCCACGCAGGTTTGTGATACGGGCGGCCAGGGTGTCTGTGCGGCTGGAACCCAGACCTGTGAAGGCAATGGGTTCTGGGGTGGATGCGTCCAGGACGTCGCTCCCTCAACCGAAGTTTGCGACGGACTGGACAATGACTGCGACGGGTTGGCCGATGGCTCGGAGTTGCTAACGCAGCCATGCGGTGTCTCAGACGTGGGGGAATGTAGTTTTGGTATAGAGACTTGTGATGATTTGGGAAATTGGACAGTGTGTACGGCAGTGCTCCCGGCGCCTGAGCTCTGTGATGGTTTGGATAATGACTGCGACGGCGTCTCAGATCCTGATTCCGATGGCGACGGAGCACTCGATTGTGCTGAGCTGTGCGACAATGATCCACTGAAGACCGAGCCCGGTGTCTGCGGATGCGGGGTGGCGGATACGGATTCAGATGGCGACGGTGCTGCTGACTGCAACGACAACTGCCCCAACGATCCCAACAAGACCGAGCCGGGGGTCTGCGGATGCGGCGTACCGGAAACGGACTCAGACGGCGACGGCGCTGCTGACTGTAACGACAACTGCCCCAACGATCCTAACAAGACAGAGCCAGGCGTCTGTGGCTGCGGCGTACCGGAAACGGACTGTCAGGGATGTATGGAACACGCCGATTGTGATGACGGCAATCTATGCACAGACGACATCTGTGTAGACTTTATCTGCCAAACCGTCGACAACACAGCCAGCTGCTCAAACGGTCTGTTCTGCGATGGGGAGGAGATGTGTCAGGGCGGCGCGTGCCAACCGGGTACCCCCGTACCAATCGATGATGGCGTACTCTGTACGATGGACAGCTGCGACGAGGAGGAAGACAAAATCCTGCATATCCCGGAGGATTCAGTCTGCGATGACGGAGAATTCTGCAACGGTGCCGAGGTATGTGATCTTGTGAATGACTGTCAACCCGGCCCCCCCCCTGTCCCTGGACGACGGGAACGAGTGCACCCAGGACTACTGTGATGAGGTCAATGATACGGTCGTTCACGACCCACAACCGCACGTCGGTGAGCTTTGTGACGGCGACACCGGTATCTGCCAGGCAGACGGTTCCTGTCTGGTCGAGTGTGTGGTGGACGCGGACTGCTTTGACGGAATTGTCTGCACTGTAGATCGGTGCGATACGGCTCAGACGCCTCCAAGGTGTGTGTATGACCCCGATAATGTGTCCTGTGACGATGGAGAATTCTGTAATGGGACAGAAACCTGTGACCCGGCCGCTGATTGTCAACCCGGTCAGGCACCTCTGCTGGATGACGGCAACGAGTGTACTGCGGACTATTGTGACGAAGCAGGTGATACGATTGTCCACGATCCCCAGCCCCATATAGGTGACCTGTGCATGAGTGATGCGGGAACATGTCAGGAAGATGGCTTTTGCCTTATCGCCTGCGAATCAGATGAACAGTGCGTCGACGGCATTGACTGTACGCTGGACTGGTGCGACGTCAGTCAGGCGCCGTACGCCTGTGCTCACGACGCGGACCATGAGTCCTGCGATGACGGGTCATTCTGTAACGGTGAGGAATTCTGCGATTATGAGCTGGGTTGTCAGTCCGGACCAGATCCTGAATTAGACGATGGCAATGAGTGCACCGAGGACTACTGCGACGAAGACCAGGATATGGTGATACATGATCCCGAACCCCGAAATGGTATGGCATGCCAAAACGGTACAGGCATCTGCGAAAATGGTGTATGTGTGGGCCAGGGTGAAATTGTCGTGGGGTTTGATATCAAGCCCGGCTCCTGTCCAAACCCGATGAATGTCAAAAGCAAGGGCGTGCTGCCTGTCGCCATTCTCGGTAATGTGGAATTTGATGTCACAACTATCGATGTGGGCAGTATACGCTTGGGTAGAGAAGGAATTGAACAGAGCGTCGCTCCTGTGCGTTCCGGTTATGAGGACGTGGCAACCCCCTTTGAAGGCGACCCCTGTGACTGCCATGACCTCGGCGGGGATGGATATTTGGATCTCACACTCAAATTCAGACGATCGGATATCGTTAACACACTGGAACTCAAAGAATTCGCTGGATCAACGATCCCCTTGGTTATAACGGGTAACCTCGAAGATGGCGAAGGGAATCAAATCATAGGTGAGGATTGCGTGAGACTGATTGAAAACTAGCAGGTATTACCCTTGAGAATCTGGAAGAGCTTTTAGATCACATATCCACTCTCAGCCCCATCATCAATCGGATCAGGAGGCGGATCACCGTCTTGGTCGTGCGGCACGCCCACGTAGCAGGTCTCTACGGTGCTATTGCCGAAAGTATCTAGCACTTCGAAGGTGATGCCGTAGACGCGGCCGTTCAACTTGCCTTGCCGTTCCGCGCGGACTGCGAAGGAGCTGTTGGACAGGATGATCATGTCTTCAACGGTCTTGCCGTCGCCGCCGCCCTTGGCATCTTCGGGCTCGTCGCTGTACATCGACAGGATCGTTCCTACCGCGTCGACGGCGAGGGAGCCTTCACAATCATCTTCCACGCTGACAACACAGTCTGACAAGTTGAAGGTGTGCATGTCGTGATGTGGGGGCCACAACTCGATCATCTCGCTCACTGTGACGTGGGCGGGCGTGGTGTCCTGTACGATAACGGTTCGCGTTACCTGGGTGGCCGCGTTTCCACAGGCGTCCACCGCGTTGTACGTCACCACGTAGGTCCCAGGTACATTCACATCAACAATATCGCCACCGATGACACTCTCGATCGCCAGACCGCTGTTGTCTGTGACCACAGCGCCCGGCTCGAGGTACGTATCGAGATGACATTCGAGGGTCATTTTCGCCTCGTCGTTCAGCGAGATGATCGGGGGGGTTGTATCGACCACATCGATGACCTGTGTGCAATTAGCGGTGTTACCCGAGTTGTCGGCCACTTCCCAATAGCGCATCACAGTAAACGTACTGCCGCAATTGGGGACCGCTTCATCGAACCATTCCGTGGGGTTAACGCCGCAATTGTCAGCAGTGAATGCTTCACCCGTGGCGCTCGGCGAAATATCAGCCGGGTATTCCAAAACGAGATCCGCGGGGCACTCGATCACTGGCGGCGTCGTATCCACCACCGAAACCGTCCTGAGCACAGTTTGAGCCGCGTTTCCACAACGATCCGTGGCGCTGTAACTCACCACGTAGGTGCCCGGGGTATTGTTGTCTACAGGGTCGCCGCCGATGACGACGCTCAAATCATCGTCGCTATTATCGGAGACGGTCGCTCCAAGCTCGATGTATGCGTCGAGATGACATTCGAGGGTGAGTGCTGCCGGACCGTTGAGGCTGATCTGCGGCGGTGTCGTGTCAACCACAGTGATGCTTTGGGTACAGGCTGCAGTGTTGCCCGAATCATCAGCCGCGTCCCAGTGACGCGTCATGGCGAAGGTGTTGCCGCAGCCGGGGACGGTGTCGTCCTGCCAGCTCGCGCTATTGACACTACAATTATCTGCTACTGTTGCTTCACCGACGGCCGCGGGTGCCGTATCTGCCGGGTACTCCAACACCACGTCCGCGGGACAGCTGATCGCCGGGTCGGTAAGGTCGTTCACGACCACGGTTGCCTGACAGGAGTCTTCGATTTGGCCGTCAGAGACCGTCAGGGTTACCACAGTAGATCCGAGCCCATAGGGGGGAGGCGGATTCTGCTGGATGGTCAATGGATCGCCATCGGGATCGTAAGAGCCGGCGTTGACATTCGCCAAAGCTGTGCAACTTTGATCTGCCGCTTCGGAAATATCTTGGCACATGGCCACTGGACTGCGATTGCAGTAGACGGTGACCTCCTGCGGTCCGTCGGCGCCGGTGACCGGCCATACAGTGGCCACACCAAAATCATCCACTGCTTGAATGTAATACTCAATCGCCGGCTCAACGACCTGGTCCGCCGGAATTGTGGCGGTTTCAGCGACGCTCACAGGATAGGGCGATGGGAAGGCGTTGACCAGAATGGAGTTCCACAAGAGCTCACCCTGTTTTCGGTAAAACAGATAAAGATCGGCCACACCATACGTGTCGTCTTCTATATACATGGTCAGCTCTACATCGGTATTGCATAGAGCATTCTGGGGCGGGGTGTGGGTAATCACAGGTGCAATATTGGGCAGAACAGCAAGTTGATACGGATTGGTTGCGGGCTCGGTGCTCGGATCGGTCGCGCTGACCTGACCGTCGGTTGCCCGAATGTAGTAATCCAGTCCCGGACTCTGAACCAGACCGGCTGGAATCTCAGCTGAATACACGTCACCGCCGATGGGACTCATGGGGAACTGTTGATAAGGAGTTGCCCCTGTGGTCCTGACGAACAACGTAACGTCTTGCACAAAGGGCGTCACTAGATCGATGACCGTGGCGGCAATGGTGACCGTGGTGTTCTCCGTAATGGTCTGACTGTGCAACGCGATGGTTTCCGCAGTACGCTCGATGATGGGTGCGCCACATGGCGTATATTGAGCGGTGGCGCTGGTGGTCATTGCCAGATTAGAGGCGAAAATCTCGACATTCCGCTCCAAGCCGTCGCAATTGAGATTATCGGTGCGATACCTGACGAGATACGTGTTTTTGATTTGTCCCACGATCGTATCCAGAATGGCGTCGTAGGGACCAACCACATTAAAAAGCAATCCCCCAGTAGCAGCTCGAACGCTGGTGTCATCACAATAATGATTATTTGATTGAGCGTAGGAGCACCGCACACAGGTGTGGATGGTCACATCATTGGCCAGAGCCAGATTGATGGTCTCCTGCTTATTGCCCCCATCACTGTCCTCATCAGTGATCAGGATGAATATTTTTTGTGTGCCTGGACGAAAGTTGTAAGTGCCAATCCCCAGGTTTATCGCACCAAACCCGGGCTCATAACCGCCGCGCGCGCTCAGGGTACCGACCCAGCTTTTGAATTCTTCGGCATCGGCAGTCAAACCGCCACCGATGATTCGGGGATTCGCCCCCGATGAGTTGCCAAACTGAACCAGCCCGAGTCGATAGTCAACGCCGCTGGCGGCCAGAGCGTTTGCAAACTGGATACTATTGTTTCGAACAGCGGCGATCTCGCCCCCCATACTGCCGCTCGTATCGATTAGAAACACAATATCGGCGATACGAGCGCCACCGGTCTGGTCAGGTGGGGTGACGTGGAACAGATCGGTCTGTAGACGACCGTCTTCCTCGACGTAAAAATCTTCTTGCACCAACGAATCGATTGGCGCGCCGTCCTCGGTCACGGCCACCGACATGTAGATCATGGGAAATGATCCGGAGTCAAACGAATTCAAGGTGATATCCAATTGACCGGTAGTCGACGCACCAAGCAGTTTGCGGGGGGCCATTGGCATCGGCGCAGGGAGCTCTGTTACGATCGGTTCCAGTTGGCTCTCTTCGATTGGATTTCCGTCTCCATCCAAACCTGTTATTTGCACCGCTTCTAATCCCAGGAATGAAACATCTTGAATGGTCAGGCTTGTTTCCGCACTTGAAAGAAGTGTATCATATACTAGATTGTTCTGGTGGTCATAGCCCGATACCAAAAAGCTATCACACGGATTTGGCGATGCGGCATAAATTTCTACTGTGACCCCATCGATCTGTGCGTCATAGGCAGTATTGAGATCAATCGAATTCCCAATCGTCTGTGATGCCGCGCCTATCGCGCCTAGCATCCAGGCGATAGTTATTACAGACACAAAATACTTCAATCGCATTGCTTGTTCCTTTCTGATCTTTCCTTTTTGGGGAAGAATTGTTTTCACCAAGACAAAACACATTTGATTGGATGCCTCCTAAATCTGTATTCTCAGTCACCCTCCTTTCTAAGGATTCTGAATTTAATTGGAGTACAGAGACCCCGGATCACGTTGCCGTTCTGGAAGACCTACACCCGATTTCGTTGAATGCAGCCGATCATTTTTTACGATTTTGATCTCGTGTAGATCAAATACGATTTTTTGGCAATCAATAATGAGAACATTAATAATGAATTATAAGGTCGTTCATCGCGTCGTTCCCGGATATGAAAAAAACCCATTAATTTCTTATGATTGTGGCCGTTTTTTCACTTTATAGGGCATTGTTCTAATCCTTGGGGTTGGACAGCGTCGGAGGGGTGATTATATTAATATTTGGGTAATTTTTCATCTGGACTGTATTTCCGTGTCCAGATATCTTCGGGGGAAATCGGGGGTCCACACATAGCCGAAAGGTCGTACGCCTGAGCGAGAGCTCTGCGCTATTCAAGCGGTTCGCTGGTCCGCGACGTTCCCTTTTCGCAGATCCGATCAAGACGGTCGGGAAAAAAAGGAGTGGGGCAATGGGAAAGGCAACATCTATTTGGACGGTCGCAGGTCTGGTGCTGTGCTTGTTGTGTGCGGGAGCATGTGGCGGTGGAAAAGGAGACGGCGCATCTGGTGATAATTCACCAGACACATCCGGCGGCGATACTTCCAATGATAACGATACCTCGAACGACACCTCAGTAGAGGGCGTCGTGGTGTTGCAAGGTGCTGTGGACAAGGGACCGTTTGTCCTCGGATCTTCGGTCGCTATTTCTCCTGTGGATAGCTCCAACGGCAGCCCCACTGGTCAAGTGTTCAATACCCAGACCGTGAGCGATTTGGGTGAGTTTGATGTGGAGTTCAATTATATCGGGTTGGTCTCGCTAGAGGCGAGCGGGTTCTATTATAATGAAGTCACAGGATCCCTTTCCAATGCCCCGATCACGCTGCGCGCCTATTACGAAGTGGAAGCTGCTGGCACTCAAAGCGCGTATATAAATCTCATTACCCACCTATCTTATAACCGGATTAAAAAACTGATCATCGATGGCACGCCCTTTATAAATGCCGTGGCACAAGCCGAATCAGAGCTGCGCTTGGCATTGCAAGTGGGCCCCCCAGGGTTTGACCCCAATGCATCTGGCACAGAGATGAACATCACCGGCGGTGAGAGCCTGGCCAATGCCTATCTCTTTGCTGTGAGCAGTGTGCTCGCAGAACGAGCCTCCCTGAACGGCGGCCCGATTGATGCGTCCCTGCAAGAGCTCCTCAACACCATTGCCGTGGACTTTGCAGATGATGGCGATATTTCAGATGGTATAAAAGAAGGTTTGTGGGAAGCCCAATTCCATGTGGACATCGAAGGGGTGAGCAGCATGCTGGCCGAGCGACTGGCAGCAGTGGGCTCTTCTGCTGGTGTGCCAGATATGAATGCGATCCTCGACCTCGACCAAGACGGCGCTGTCAACGCCGAGGACTGCCTAATTTACGATCCCAACCGCCACGACGGGCAAGCAGATGTCGATAACGATGGCCACGACCACTACCGCTGCGGTGGCAATGACTACGACGATGACTGCGCCACTTGTGTGCCCGGCGGTACCCTGACCTGCGGCAGTGCGCGTGACCACGATGGGGATAAACTGGTCGACGAGCTCTCCGGGTGTGGCCAATGCGTCCCTGGTACCCCGTTCGAGGTCGGACAGTTGAGCACAATTCAAGCCCACGACATCTTTGTGGCTGGCAATATCGCCTATGTGGCAGCAGCAGATGGCCTGCGCACCCTTGATGTGTCAAACCCCACGGCCATGTCAGACATCGGCCATGCGTCAGACGTTGGTGGGGCATCGAGGATTTTTGTTTATGGCGATATTGCCTACGTGGCCAGTGGGTTTGGTGAGGCCGAGGAAGGCGAGATCAGCCTCGTGGATGTGAGCAATCCAGCGTTTCCCGAGTGGATTTCCATGGCACCGGGCATGACCGATGTGTTCGTAGCAGCTGGGTTTGCGTATACGCCAGATGGGGAGATGGTGATGGATGTGACCAATCCCCAATTCCCGATCCCGGTCGCGAATCCAGAGGGCTCTGGCGGTGGAAATCGCATCTTTGTCGCCAATGACATTGCAGCTGTGTTTGGGCAACATGGTGAGCTCTCGCTGATCGATGTTTCAGATCCGCTCCATCCACACCATATCAGCACTATCTCTCTGGATATGGAAGATCCTTACGAGAATGGGGAATTCAAAGAGGGGGTCGGCCTGTTCATGGCAGGCGACGCTGTCTTTGTCGCTGGCGCGCCCGGGTTTGCCATCATCGATATTGCCAACCCCTCTGCGCCAATGATGGCCGGCGCCCTCGGACACTTGGGCATGCTGTCAGATATATTCGTAGCAGGCGAGCACGCCTATGTGGTCGGAGAGCACGGGCTCTTTGCCATTGACGTCTCTGATATCTACAACCCGGTCGCCGTTGCCGGACCCATTGGAGAGGGATTCAACGGCGGTACCGTGTTTATCTCAGATGGGCTTGCCTATGTGGGGGACGCCTGGGGCATGAGCGTTATCGATCTCGACTGCGGCGGCACGATTATGATCCACTGCGGCGACGGTGCTGCAGACTGGGGCGAGGAATGCGATGACCAGGATTTCATGAACGCATCCTGCAATGACTTTGGCTTCGACCTAGGGTTCCTGGTGTGCAACGATGACTGCACGGTAGACAGTTCAGACTGCACCAACTGCGGCAACAACTTCTGGAACGACGGTGAGGAATGCGACGGGGATGATTTGAATTTCCAAGACTGCTGGTCCATGGGCTTTGGGGACGGCACCTTGACCTGCTCACCAGACTGCAACTACGACACGTCCGGCTGCTACTACGTCTGCGGAGACGGTCGCATCGACCCGGGTGAAGAGTGCGAGCACAGCTGGGATCCCTGGGGCGAGGACGACCTCAATGGACACACGTGTCAGGACTACGGCTATGCCAACGAGATAGGGCTCGCCTGCGATGAAGTCTGTAAGCTCGATCCCTCTGGGTGCCTCCCGGTCTGTAATAACGACCTCCTAGAACCTGGCGAGGAGTGCGAGGAAGGGGATCTGACCGGCCTCACCTGCGCGGATTTCGGCTTTGTCGGCACTGAAGGGTTGGCGTGCAAACACTGTACGTTTGATGTCAGCGGATGTGCGTCTGAGTGCAATAACGGCGTTATCGAACCCTCTGAGGATTGCGAGGGAGACGACCTGGGCGGCGCCACGTGCGCAGACCTCGGCTACCTCATTCCGAGCGGGCTCGCCTGCGATGCCTGTATGTTCGACGATAGCAACTGCATGGCGATTTGTAGCAACGGCGCATTGGAGCCGACAGAGGAATGCGATGACGGCAACATGACTGCCGAAGACGGCTGCTCAAGCGCATGTGAAATCGAGGAGGGCTTCAACTGTCTGGGCAACCCGAGCGTGTGCAGCCAGTGCGATCCCTACCACCACGGCGAAACGTGCGAGACCTGCGTCATCCTCGTCAATCCGGACGAGCGCATCACAGAACGGGACGGCCAAACCTGGTCGACCGGATTTGCTACGATTGCCGAAGGGATCGAGCAGGCAATGTCCCTTGCAGAGGACCTCGAAGAGGCCTGTGAGGTCTGGGTCCGGGCCGGTACGTATCGAGTCTTCAACACATCACCGGATGAGAGCCTGATGCTACCGAGCGGCACCCAACTCTACGGTGGTTTCGCCGGTACCGAGAGCGCCCGAGATCAACGGGATGTGGTAGAGCACTTGACCATCATCGACGGCGAGGGGCCGGGCAATGGCGCCCCCCACGTGAGGGCGGTGATCAGGATTTCAGATGCTGAGGACGTTCGCGTAGATGGATTTTTCATTCGCGGTGGTCGGGCAGCGCCAGGAGATAACGGGGCCGGAGCAATCCTGATGAATTCATCCGTTAGCTTCGTGAACTGCACGTTCCAAGACCACAAAGCCTCTGGAGATGGGGCTGGCATTTACGCTGAGAGCAGCGATCTCACCTTAAGCGAATGTGTGTTTACAGAGCACGAAGGCCACCGGGGCGGAGGACTCCATACCCGATGGTCCACAGTCACCATTGAGGAGAGTTACTTTACCGCCAACAGTGCCCGGGAAGCCGGCGCCGGCATCTTTTTTGGCGAAGGCACAACCGCCACTGTTTCGGATACTGTCTTCGATGAGAACTACGCACACCAGGGCGGTGGCTTCTGCAGCGACTGGCGAGCCCGAGTGACGGTTACAGCGTCCACGTTCATAGACAACCGAGCCGACGAATGGGGCGGGGCCATCAATCTGTACAACGAGTCCCATCTCACTGTTGAAAATTCCATTTTTGTCGGCAACGAGGCCAGAACAGGTGGGGCCATCAGCGCCATGGGCGAGATATACACGCAGATCGTCAACTGCACCATGGCCGGCAACCGGGCCCACGACTGGGGTGGGGCGATTGCCGGGGATCCCCAAGCCCTGTTTAGGGTTGCAAACAGCATCATTTGGCACAACGAACCATCAGGTGCCGGCAGCAATGCCTCCTATGAGGTGCGTTACAGCGACGTACAGGGCGGATTCCCAGGTGAGGGCAATCTAAACCTAGATCCCAAGTTTGTGGATGTCGAAGGGGGCGATGTTACCCTAGCGGTCGATTCCCCCTGTATTGATGCGGCAGATGGGGATATGGCGCCGGCAACAGACCGGGTGAACTTCCCGCGATACGACGCTCCTGAGTCGGAAAACATTGGGGCTGGCGATCCCATTTACGCTGATATGGGCGCCTACGAATTCAACACCTGCGGCAATGCCAGCTTAGAAACAAACGAGCAGTGCGAAGGCACAAACCTGGGTACCAATACCGATTGTCAAGACCTGGGGTATGTGGCATCTGGCGCCCTCTCCTGCACTGAGACCTGTATGTACGATGTCTCAAATTGCGAGGCGGCATGCGGTAACAATGTTATCGAGCCTACGGAAGCGTGCGAGGGCGAAGATTTGAACGATGCCACCTGCGAAACCTTGGGCTTTGAGGCACCAGAGGGGTTGGCGTGCGACGAAACGTGTCAATTCGACATCTCTGATTGCGCAGCTAGCTGCGGCAACGAGATTATCGAGCCCACCGAGGACTGCGAGGGCTTTGATCTAAGCGGCGAGACCTGTCAGACCCAAGGCTTTCAAGACGGCATGCTGGTGTGCCGCGAGGACTGCTCGTTTGACTACGGCGAATGCTTTGGCGGCTGTGGCAACGGTATCTGGGAAGGTATGAACGGACCAGAGAACGAAGAAGGAGAACAGTGCGACGGTGAGGATCTGGCGGGCTGGGACTGCCATATGTTTGGTCTTTGCGGCGAGCTCGCCTGTCACGATGACTGCACCTGGGATAAGTCCGGGTGCTACGACTGCTGTGGCAACGGCCAAATCGACATGGACGAGCAATGCGACGGCGAGGAAATGTGGGGGCAGAACTGCTTCAACTTTGGCTTCTCAGGCGGCGACGTCACATGTACTGAAACTTGCGAGATCGATACGTCAGAGTGCTTCTACGTTTGCGGCAACGGCATGACCGAAGAGGGCGAGCAATGCGACGACTGGGATCTGGCGGGTCAGGACTGCCAGAGCCTGGGCTTCCAAGGCGGCGGAGAGCTGGGATGTACAGCCCAGTGCACCTTTAATACCACTGCGTGCGATTCCATCTGCGGCAACGATATCATCGAGCCTGATGAAGCTTGTGAAGCAGGCCAGCTGGGAGACACCACTTGCGAAACCCTGGGGTATGTGGGTGGCGGCGAGCTCGTCTGCACAGAGTGTGAATTCGACGATACCAGTTGCATTGCCGAGTGCGGCAATGCGGTGATCGAGCCGGGCGAGAAATGTGAAGATGGGGATCTGGACGGCCAGACGTGTCAAGACCTGGGCTATGCGGACGTCGGGGCCTTGGCCTGCCTCGAGTGCCAGCTCGATGCCACCGGGTGTGTGGCCGTATGTGGTAACAAGGTGATCGAGCCGGGCGAGACCTGCGACGACGGCAATGCAGTGGATGGCGATGGATGCTCGTCCGCGTGTGCAGCTGAAGACGGCTGGCAGTGCTTGGGCCAGCCCAGCCGATGCGATCAGTGCGATGCGCACTTCCACGGCGAGGGGTGTAACGAGTGTATCGTTCTCGTCGATAACGATGAAGACATCACCGAGCGCGATGGCCGATCCTGGGCAACTGCGCTCGATGACATTCAACAGGCCCTCGATCTAGCTGAATCCCTTGCCGATGGGTGTGAGGTCTGGGTCAAAGCAGGCACCTACTATGTCTTTGACACCAACAATCAGGACACCATTAGACTGGGCGATGGGGCAGCCCTCTACGGCAGCTTCAAAGGCACTGAAGGCTATCGGTATCAGCGAGAGGCCCGCGCCTATCCGACCGTGCTGGATCCCAGACAGAGCTACGAGGGTATGCAGCGGGTCAACCACGTGCTCACGGCTGAGTGGACGCGTGACATCACCGTGGACGGCTTTACCATCTACGGCGCTGGGGACTGGGAAAACGGCGGCGGTTTGATGGTTCGGGACGGATCGGTCACCATCCGCAGTTGCGCCTTTAGTCCTGGCCTCGCAACAAACAGCTGGAGCAGTGCGGTATACGCCCAGAACGCGACCCTGACGGTGGTCAACAGTACGTTCACTGCCAATCGGGGCGGGGGTATCTTTGTCGACTGGTCCCACCTCGATGTGATCCACAGCACGTTTTACAAAAACGATCCCAATGCGATTTGGGCCAATCCAGAGTCCACTGTCTCGATACGGGGCAGCATTATCTGGGAGAACCAGCCCAATGGCATTGAAGGCGGTCAGACCACTGTGATGTACAGCTTGGTGCAAGGCTGGGGCGTAGGCAACGGCAATATCGTGGGCGATCCCCAGTTTATCAACCCAGATGAGGGAGATCTCAGATTGGCAGCGTCATCGCCCTGTATCGACGCGGCGGACGGAACAGTGGCACCGACAACAGATAAGGATGGATACGCGCGGTACGACGATCCAGATAAGACCGACACTGGCGAGGGCGATCCAGCTTACGCGGACATGGGCGCCTATGAGCGAAACGTCTGCGGCAATGGCCAGCTGGACGTGGGCGAGGCCTGCGAAGGCGACGACCTGGGTCAGGCCACCTGTCAGGCAGCGGGGTACGCGGATACCGGCACCCTGGCATGTCTGCCCACGTGCCGCTACGACACCACGGGATGCACCGAAGTGTGTAACAACGGCGTCATCGAACCTGGAGAAGAATGTGACGGTGCAGACCTGAACGAGCACACCTGTCAGGACCTGGGCTACGTGGCCGTGGGTGCCCTCGCCTGCTCGTCTGAGACGTGCCAATTCGATACCACCGGGTGCGAGGCGGTCTGTGGCAATGCCCAGCGAGAGCCGGGTGAGGAATGCGAAGACGATGACCTGGGCAATATGTCCTGCCACGACCTGGGCTTCATGGGCGGCGGTGACCTCGCATGCTATTTTGACTGCACCTACGACAAGACCAATTGTTGGGATGGATGCGGCAACGATCGGACCGAGGACTGGATGGGAGAAGAGTGCGACGGCACAGACATGGGCTGGCAAGGCAACTGCTTTGACCATGGATTCTCAGCCGGTGAAATCGCCTGCGGAGACGACTGCAAGTACGACACCTCGGGCTGCGGCTACCAGTGCGGCAACGATCAGCGAGAAGGCGACGAAGCATGCGACGGCTGGGATCTGGCGGGTCAGAATTGCACGGGTCTCGGCTTCCTAGGTGGTGGTGAACTGGCGTGTTCGGCCAGTTGCACCTTTGTCACTACTAGCTGCAGCACTGTCTGTGGCAATGATACGGTCGAGCCGACCGAGGCCTGCGAGGAGGGACAGCTCGGTGACACCACCTGCGCTGACCTGGGGTATCTCGGCGGCGGTGAACTGACGTGTAGCAGCTGTGAATTCGACACCTCTGGCTGCATTGCTGTCTGTGGCAATGGCACGATCGAGCCGGGCGAGGCGTGTGAAGAGGGTGATCTCAACGGTCAGACCTGTCAGAACCTGGGGTACGCGGACGTTGGGACCCTGGCCTGCGCGTCCTGCGCCCTCGACGACAGCGGGTGCGCTGCTGTTTGCGGCAACGGCGTCATAGAGCCTGGCGAGACCTGCGACGACGGCAACACTGACGATAGCGACGGGTGTGCGTCCACCTGCACTGCTGAGGACGGATGGCAGTGTTTGGGTCAGCCCAGCCGGTGCGACCAGTGCGACGACTACTTCCACGGTGCTGGGTGTAGCGAGTGCATCGTCCTTGTCGACAACGAAGAGACCATCTCGACGCGGGATGGCAAGTCCTGGTACACGGCCCTCGAAACCATCCAAGCGGGCATCGACGTGGCGTCGACCCTGGCTGACGGCTGCGAGGTCTGGGTCAAGGCAGGCACCCACTATGTCTACAGCACCAATGACAACGACACGATTCAAATGGCGCCCACCACGGCCCTATACGGCAGTTTTGCCGGAACCGAGGGATATCGGTCACACCGTGATCCAGGGAACCATCCTACCACAATCGATGGCAGGGCAAACGCGGATGGTCTCAACCGGGTGGCACATGTCATTACTGCTGAGAACGCACAAAACGCCGTGCTAGACGGCTTTACTGTTCTTGGAAACGGCCACTGGGAATGGGGCGGTGGCTTTAGTCTGCAGAACGGTTCGGCAACCATTCGCGGATGTGCGTTCAGTCCAGACATAACCGGCAACGGAGACGGCGGCGCTGTCTACACCCAAAACGGGACCCTCACCATTGAGAACAGCACGTTCACTAAAAACAACGGCACTGCCCTCTTTGCTGATTGGTCCACCCTCAATGTGCGCCACAGCTCGTTCTATGGCAACGGCCAAAACGCCATCGGTGGGAATCCAGAGTCTGAAATCACTGTCTCGGGCAGCATTATCTGGGGCAACGATTGGGAGGGCATACAGTCCGACGGCCCGGTGCTCGTCGAGTACAGTCTGGTTCAAGGCTGGGGCGGCGGCACTGGCAACTTGACCGGCGATCCCCTCTTTGCCGACGCTGAAAACGGGGACCTCAGGCTCAGTGTGGGATCTCCCTGCATCGACGCGGCCAATGGATCCCAGGCGCCGGTGTACGACAAGGACGGCCACCCGCGCTTTGACGACCTCGGTGTAACAAACACCGGCGCTGGTACCCCGACCTACGCCGACATGGGCGCCTACGAAAGCACCTTGTGCGGCAATGGCCAGCTGGATGTGGGCGAGCTGTGCGAAGGTGACGATGTGGACGGAGCGACCTGCATGACCGTGGGCTATGCCACTGCCGGCACCCTCGCGTGCTTGCCTACCTGCAACTACAACACCACCGGCTGCCAAGCAGTATGCGATAACGGCACATTAGAACCCGGTGAATATTGCGATGGCACTGCTCTGGGAGATGCTACCTGTCAGGATCTGGGCTATGTGGATGTGGGCAGCCTCGCGTGCACGGCTGGAACCTGCGAATACGACACCAGCGGCTGCAGCGCCACGTGCGGCAATGATGTTACCGAGCCCACTGAAGATTGCGATGGTACTGACTTGGGAACCAGCTCTTGTCAGGATCAGGGATTCACCGGTGGCGGTGAACTCTCCTGCAACCAAGACTGCACCTATAACCTGAACAACTGCAACGACGGCTGCGGCAATAACCGTGCTGAAGGACACTTGAACGAGGAATGCGACGGCACGGACATGGGCTGGCAAAGCAACTGCTGGGATCACGGCTTCTCTGCCGGAACGGTGAGTTGCACGGACGAGTGTAGGTACGATACATCAGACTGCGGCTACGAATGCGGCAACAATCAGAAAGAGGGCGACGAACAGTGCGACGGCTGGGATATGGGCGGCCAGAATTGTCAGGCAGCCGGGTATGTATCTTCTGGCAACCTGCAGTGCCAAGAGGACTGCACCTTTGATACCACGGGCTGCACAGCGCTGTGCGGCAATGGAATCGTCGAGCCCACAGAGTCCTGCGAGCCGGGAAATCTGGGAGACGCCACCTGTGCCGACCTCGGTTATGTGTCACCAGATGGCCTCGACTGTACGAGCGAATGCGCATTCGATACAACGGGATGCTCGGCTGCCTGCGGCAACGGGGTTGTCGAGCCCACCGAGGATTGCGAGGGAACTGACCCAGGCGATTACACCTGCCAGGATCTGGGGTACGTTGAAGTCGGCTCGCTCGCCTGCGACACCTGCGCATTTGACACGTCTGGGTGTGCAGCGGTGTGCGGCAATGGGGTCATCGAGCCAGGCGAGGCCTGCGACGATGCAAACGCCACGGACAGCGATGGTTGCTCAGCCACCTGCCAGGTAGAGACGGGGTGGCAATGCCTGGGCGCACCGAGCGCGTGCGATGCATGTGACGACTACTTCCACGGATCCAGCTGCACCTCCTGCATGGTCCTCGTAGACCGGGATACCGGGATCAGCACCAGGGACGGCAAGAGCTGGCGCACGGCCCTGGCCACCATCCAAGAGGGCATCGATCAGGCTGCTGCGCTCGATGCAAGCTGCGAGGTGTGGGTGGCGAGCGGCACGTACTATGTGTACTCAAGCTCGGATAACGACACCATACAATTGGAGTCCGGCGTCTCGGTCTACGGCGGCTTTAGCGGCACTGAAAACAGCAGGTACCAGCGAAATCCAGCCGTGGCGGAAACCATCATCGACGGTCGACAGTCTGCAAGCAGCTCAAACCGGGTTAGGCATACGGTCACGGCTGACTTTGTGACCGACGTCACGTTTGATGGATTTACTGTCAAGCGGGGCGGCCAATGGGATTGGGGTGGCGGCATATACGCCACCAACGCCTGGGTGACGATCTCCAATTGCGCAATCGTCGAAATATCCAAACCCGATGGCGGTGGTGTCGCCATGTACAACTGGCAATCCACGGTTGACCTGATCAGCACCACATTTGTCGACAACCAGGGCGGTGCCATGCGCAACGAAGGTTCTACTGTGAACATCACCAATTGTACCATAGCCGGCAATAATCAGTTCGGCATCCAGAACGAGCAGGGCGCCACCACCACCGTGGTCGGCACCATCATCTGGGGCAACGATCCCAACGGCCTCGAAGTCAATGGAGGCATGATCTCTGTGCGGTACAGCGACGTTCAAACCTGGGGCACGACAAACGGCAATATCAGCGAGGATCCGATGTTTGTCGATTTGGAGAACGATGACGTTCGGCTCCTAAGTGGATCCCCCTGTGTCGATGCGGCAGATGGCACTGCAGCGCCCACCTACGATAAGCACGGGTTCCCGCGATACGATGATCCGACCGAGACAAATACGGGCACGGGCACGCCGGCCTATGCGGACATGGGCGCCTACGAGCTGAGTGGATGTGGCAACAGCGAGGTGGATACCGGTGAGAACTGTGACGGCGATGTGGGCGCAGCAACATGTGTGGATGTTGGGTACGCAGATCCAGGAACCCTGACCTGCCTTGGTACCTGCCGCTACGATACAACCCTTTGTGAAAGTGCCTGTGGCAACGCCACCCTGGAGCCAGGGGAGCTGTGCGAAGCCGGGAACGTGGGCGATGCCACCTGTCAGGACGTGGGATACGTCGACCCGGACGGCCTGGCCTGCGCAGCTGAGACCTGTACCTTTGATACCTCAGGGTGCACCGCGGTCTGTGACAACGGACTCAGGGAACCCGGTGAGGTCTGTGATGGGGAAGACACTGGCACCAGCTCTTGCTATGACCTCGGTTTCCAAGGCGGCGGCGACCTCTCCTGCAACCCGGATTGCACGCTCAATTTAAACAACTGCAACGACGGCTGCGGCAACAATCGCCTCGAAGGCCACCTGAACGAGCAGTGTGACGGCACAGACCTGGGCGGTCAGGACTGTGGATTCTTTGGCATGACCGGCCCGCTCTCCTGCGATAGCAACTGCGAATTCGATCAGTCCAACTGCACACCTTAGGGCTCTGTCCAGTAAAAATTGTCCCCCACCCTCCCCCCCAACGTCCAATTGTCCACCGGGGGAGGGCCAGGGAGGGGTCCGAAGGCCCAGCACTGACGAGCCTTTGAGCGATTTCGCGTTGATTCTTCGGTAATTACGTATCAACTTAACAACGACTCAAAAGGGCTATCGTTAGTGATCAAAAGATCCATTTATAATATTGCAACTATTTAGCCTTGTCTTTTTAAATTAATAATTTATAGTAAACGTAGTTTTTATCAACCTAAAAGGAGGACATCATGTCGCGTTTTATCTGTTTTTTGGTTTGTATTTATTCCGCCTTCCAGGTGACCTGCTCCCCACAAAATATCACCTCTGGCAGTCCACTCGTCGAAGAGAGTCAGCAGCCACTATCTTCACAAGCTCGATTTCTGCCTCAGGAAATACTGAATGGAGCAATCAACAAAGCTGAGAACTATATCGATCACTATCACTACGATCCTGATTACAAATGCACTGTGTCAGGTTCTTCGTACGAGGGGGAAACACTGCAGTATCGAAAAGTCCGTGATGTCGCCGAAAACCTGGAAGAGCTTGCTCGATATTATACGACCGCCAGTCAGGACATGAAGCCTACCATGAGAAAGATGATGCTTGATGCCTACTACTATCTCATGACCTTTTTACGAAGTGCTAATGGAGAAATCTGGGTAAAGAGCGATTATGCGAAGTGTTATCATGGTGATGATAATGATGAAGACTTTTACCCATTTGACGGTATTACCAATTGGACAGTCATACGAGCATTGAGCTTCTATTCAAAAGTTAATGACGCGCATGTGATCACTGATCACATGACCTGGCTTGGCAGAACCTTTCGCGACTGGGTACTGTCCTCATACGACGAGTACGTGCCAGCAGAGCCGAATAGAGCCAATGCCAATAACAGAGCGATTTGGCTCGATGTGTTTTCTCGGCTAAAAGAAGTGGCGCCGACTGAGGTGACAATCGATAATATCGTCGACATCCACAAAATTTCATACCGTTACTTAGAGCTGACCAAAATATGGAGCAGAAATGACGAAAAATGCGGCAAACCCCTTGGTTTCGGCAGCTGGATGCATAACGATCCCCCATCTTCTGACGGTGTATGGCATGATACGGATTGCGATGCTCCCGGCGCATTTGATAAACTGTACTATCAGGGCACAGGGTACCATCAGATGATAGTCGATGGACTGGTGAGTTATTACCGGCTCCTCACTTCACAGAATCTCTGTTGGGAGCCCGATTTTACATATCTCAACGGACAAAGAAGCGTCTGCAATCAGATGCGATATACTCTCATGTCGGCTTTAAGCTGGCTAAGAGACAGGATGGAAACAGCGAGCGGCAGTGAGAGTATCTACGCTTGTTACGACAGTTTTTCATGTGGGGATACAGACGCACCAGGTTTTAACGCAGACTGCTGCAGTGAAGGGAGCTTAAAGCTCGGAACAGGCATGGGCCTGAGGGCGATATTTGAAATCCTTTCCGTTGTCGAAGACGGTACCATCAATCATTTTCCGTACTATGCTGACTATCCGCCTGAGGATCCGAGTCGATCGCTTACGCGGGATTATCTATGGACGCCGCTTGAAGACGTTGTCAATAATATATCTAATAAGGATGCTTTACACTTTATTGGCGCTTATTTGGATTACCGTACTAGAATGTAACTGCGACATACGCCATCCCCGATTCCAATTTCTGCTCAAACCCACTAAACGCAACACCAATATCTTCATCTATTGCCTCGCGCTGGCAGCTCGGAAATCGGGTATACTCGTTTGAACATGAGATCCACGAGGTTTACAAAAACTGAGGCCTGGCAAGTACTAGAATAGTTCCCATCCCTGAAGTGAGTGGTTTGGAAAAATTTTTGCGCCCATGTGGGATATTTGAATACATTCACGTTTAGGATACGCATTCCAGTGTAGCAAATCGTGAGATAAAATAGCATATGTAACCTG
>JASJCT010000099.1 GCA_030065855.1 Myxococcota bacterium | reverse complement strand
AGCAGGGCGAGGTCCAGCACCGGATCCCGGGCGAGCACCTGGATATCGAAATCCTCACCGTCCTGGTTTCGGGCGGTGATCTTCGTGGCATTCTCTATCACGTGGTTGTTGGTAAGCAGCAAACCGGACGAATGAATGAAAAAGGCTGAGCCCAGCGCCTCTCCGGGTACGGTAAAGCGCAGCCGGGACAACCTGAGCCTGTAGGTGGTTTCCGTCTTGGTGTAGATGCTGACAACCGCAGGACTTACCTCGATCGCTACTCGCCTGATGAGTCGACTGGTGAGGGGCACGTCCTCTCCGTTGCTTTCTTGCCGTGTAACGACATCCGACAGGCCTTTACCGCGTAATTCCCGGGCCGCCGGCCTGAGCAGGATGGGGTCGGTCGGTGACACGGTGGTAGGTTGAACTCGCCGGACGCCAAAGCACCCCGTGGAAGCGACACCCAATATAACGGTTAAAAGAACAATTGCTTTTCGAACCCTCATTTTCTCCTCCAAAGCCCTGTAGATATCCAACTTGGCCATATACGGCGGATTGCTCGGTTCAACAACGGCTTGTTTGAAGGCTGCTCGAAGTGTCCGGCTATTTACTTTCAACAGGCGCGGGTAGGTACTTGCTAGCGATAACCTTTTGGCGTCGCTCCAGGGGCGATAGCGCCGGTTCTTGCAGCGCCTCGTTAATTGATTTTCCTGGGAACGAGCACCCTGAGACTCCGGGGCTTAACCTCTATATCCACCGCCTCTGGTGCGTCTACGAGCTCTCCATCGACCTGAATCAGTCCGGGTTGTTTGCGCTCCACTTGGAGCTTCCGAAAACGTCGATACTCAATCCGTGGGAGCTCCGCGAGCGCGCGGGTCTTGAGGCTAAAAAGATTTTTGATGAGCGTAGGGGTGTCCTGTTTCCTCGCGACCACCAGTTCGAGCAACCCGTCGTCCGGTTCGGCATCGGTCGCGATATGAATATTCGCGCCGTATTGGGTCAGATTGGCAATGGTAAAGACCAAGGGATCGGGAAATTCGAGAATCTCTCCTGTGTCGAGCTGGGCCCGAATCGGTTGTGGTTTGTACTCGAAGAACTCGTATGCTCCCGCAAATACATAGGGCAAAATGCCCCGAACCGGCGATTTCTGAAAGGACTTGACGATTGCGGCATCCCAGGCCATGGAGCAGGTTGCGAAGAAGGGGCGACCTCCCACACATCCAACGTCGATGGCCTTGACCTCTGCAGTTGCCAAATCCAAGGCGGCCTCTTCGGGCTTCAGAGGGATTCCGAAATGTCTGGCAAAGCCGTTGCCGCTACCCATGGGAATCGCGCCGAGCACGGTTTTTGTTCCAATGAGCGCCGCCCCGGTCGTACTGATCGTTCCGTCTCCGCCCACGACCAGCAACACGTCAACACCTTGGTCCACTGCCCTCAGCGCTTTGACCCGACCGTCCTTCGGATCCTTACAGAACTGATAGGAGAGATCGTGCTCAGGTGTATCCCAATACTCATCAAAAGCCTCCTGTATCTCCTTGAAGGACCACATAAAGCCCGAGCGGCGATTGACGAGTATTCTTACCTTCTTCAGCTTCGAATGGTTGGATTTCATCTGCTGGATTATGCACTTTCCTTGAACTCTGCGTCTATTACATCGTCGTCCCCCGCTGCCGAGCTATTTGGCGCGCCGCTCTGAGGAGCGCCGGGTTGTTCGGTCGTGGTTCGGGACTGCTGGTACATCGCCTCGGCCAGTTTGTGGGAGGCCTTGGTGAGGTTGTCGACCTCTCGTTCCATGCGCCCGGTGTCGTTCGACTCTATGGCCGATTTGAGATCCGCGATGGCGTGATCGATGGCACTTGCATCAGCTGCGGGAATCTTGTCGCGGTTCTCGTTCAAGGTCTTCTCGGTCGCGTAGAGGAGTTGCTCTGCCCGGTGCTTGGTATCTATCTCCTTTCGTCGCTTTTCGTCCTCTTCTTTGTGTTGCTCGGCATCCTTGACCATATCGTCAATCTCATTCTCACTCAGCCCGGATGAAGCTGTGATGGTGATCTTCTGCTCCTTGCCGGTGGCCAGATCCTTGGCCGAAACGTTGACGATACCGTTGGCGTCAATATCAAAAGTAACTTCGATTTGCGGAACGCCGCGCGGCGCCGGGAGGATCCCCTCAAGGTGAAATTTACCTAAAGTGCGATTGTCTTTCGCCATGGGTCGCTCACCCTGGAGCACGTGGATTTCGACCGAGGTTTGGTTGTCCGCGGCTGTGGAGTAGGTTTCGGTCTTCTTTGCCGGAATGGTGGTGTTCCTCGGGATCATCGTGGTCATCACGTTGCCCAGGGTCTCCACACCCAGAGAAAGCGGCGTGACATCCAGTAGGAGCATGTCTTTTACTTCACCGGAGAGCACACCCGCCTGGACCGCCGCGCCCATGGCGACGACCTCGTCCGGATTCACACCCCTGTGGGGTTCTTTGCCGAAGAGCTCCTTCACTTTTTGCTGAACAAGGGGCACTCGAGTCGAACCACCGACGAGCACCACTTGGTCGATTTCGTTCGGCTTCTTGCCGGCGTCTTTCAGCGCCTTGCGGCAGGGCTCCAAGGAGCGCTCCACAAGGTCGGCGATCATTGACTCCAGCTTGGCTCGGCTCAGCTTGATGTCCATATGCTTGGGTCCCGAAGCATCAGCTGTGAGGAACGGCAGGTTGATCTGCGTCTCCATGACCGAGGAGAGCTCGATTTTGGCTTTTTCGGCCGCCTCCTTGAGCCGCTGAAGCACAATCTTGTCCTTGGATACATCAATACCCTGATCCTTCTTAAACTCGGCAATCAACCAGTCGATGATCTTTTGGTCAATGTTGTCGCCACCTAGATGGGTATCGCCATTGGTGGCGACTACCTCCACCACATTGTCACCCACATCTAGAATGGAAATATCAAACGTCCCACCGCCGAAGTCGTACACCGCGATGGTTTCTTCCTTTTTCCTATCCAATCCATAGGCCAGAGCCGCGGCCGTGGGCTCATTGACGATACGCTTGACCTCGAGACCGGCGATGCGCCCCGCGTCTTTGGTGGCCTGCCTCTGGGCATCGTTGAAATAGGCGGGCACCGTTATAACCGCGCTATCCACCTTCTGGCCGAGATACTCTTCCGCCGCCTTCTTCAGCTTCATCAGTACCTTGGCTGAAACCTCCGGAGGTGCGTGCTTCTTTCCCTTTATCTCGACCTGCGCATCTCCGTTGGATGCTTCCACAACCTTGTATGGAACCATGCCGACTTCTTCTTTTACCTCATTAAATCGACGGCCCATGAATCGCTTGATCGAGAAGACGGTCCCCTCGGGGTTGGTCACGCCCTGCCTTTTGGCCACTTGGCCGACGAGGACTTCGCCCTGATCGCTCCAAGCAACCACCGACGGGGTGGTGCGGGCGCCCTCCTCGTTGGCGATGACAATGGGGTCTTTGCCCTCGATAATGGACACCACGCTGTTTGTTGTACCAAGATCGATTCCAATGGTCTTGCTCATAATGACACCTCCTTTGAAATGGCTTCGCGGGCCATCATCGATGTGCAGAGTAGTCACGGAGATGGGCTGGTAAAGAGTGGCCCGTGAAAAATGCTAGAGGATTTTGCTACAATAAAGGTTTCAATTTAGCCGATCGGTGAGAATGCTCCTCATGCAAGGTAACCCTATAATATTTAACACGAATTTTTTTTAAAATATCGGGCTTGACGGAATAGAATCCGTGCTTATTTTGTCTCCAGATTAATAGGAGGTGGTGTCATGAGCACACATGCAATCACGGTTGTTGGTGAGCTTGACCGGTACATCGCCCAAATCAGCCGATATCCGATACTTGACCACGAGGAGGAAACCAGACTGGCAGTTCGGTGGCGAGAAAAAGGCGATGTTCAGGCAGCGCACACACTCGTTACGTCAAATTTGCGCTTCGTTGTAAAAATTGCAAATGAGTATCGAGGCTACGGGGCCAGGTTGCTCGACCTGATTCAGGAGGGCAGTTTGGGCCTGATGCGGGCAGTCAAGAAGTTCGACCCTCATCGAGGGTATCGACTTCTATCCTACGCGGTCCACTGGATCCGTGCCGAGATCCATTCTTTCCTAATGCGAACAGTAAAGTCAGTGAAACTCGGCACGGCCAGAGCCCACCGCAAGCTCTTTTTCAAGCTTCGGGCGCTCAAGGGTAAATTGGCTGCGCAAGGCGTCGAAGATCGAGATACGGTCATCGATCTCATTGCAGAAGAGACCGGCGTGGACAAACAGGAAGTCGAGGAGATGGACCTCCGGTTATGCAGTAGAGAGCTTTCGTTGGATGCGCCCGTTGGAGAACCCGGGACCGCTCTTGCCGAGTTCGTTCCGGCAGAAGTGCCTACTCCTGAAAACGCGGTCGTTGAATTCGAGGTTCAAGCCGACCGAGCTGCCCGGTTGGACGCCGCACTGATGAACCTACAGCCGAGAGAGCGTGAGATTATCGAGCAACGCTACCTAACCGAGAAGCCCAGGCAGCTCAAGGAAATAGGCAACGATATGGGCATCAGCAAGCAACGGGTGGCTCAAATCGAGCAGCGGGCGATCGAAAAGTTACGCAACGCATTAAGACAAGCCGCGTAATGGGTGCTGTGCGGCAGGGGGCTCTGCGGCCATTTACACTCTGATTTTTGTCGTTCAAACGTAACCGGCCAGCCGAGTACTGCAAACCGTTGAACGGCCTCAGCCCTTTTGTTGCGGGAGCCCATAGTACGTCGCCAGTACTGATAGAAATATCTTGGCCGGAAGCAAATCTGGGAAGTACTTCTCGATCGCTCTAATATGAATGCTGTTGAGCGACTTTCCAAACATTAGCGTCATGGCGCGGTCATACATCATGGGGGATAGCCCCCTTTCTGTTTTATTGAGCGACTTTTGAGTTTGCTTCATAAGCATGCTGAAGAATTTTCTGAAATGCCCCTCAGAAAAAACGGTTTCAATGGCTTCGATGTCTGAATATTTCTTCCAGATCACCGCGATCAGGTCGTCGAATCGCCAAATTTTTCTGTTCTCGATGTTCAAGCTCGACGCTGCGGACTCAGCCAAAACGAGAATAATGTTCCAATGGGTTCTCTTCTCTTTGGGAAGGATGCCCCGGACCGCCTGGGCAAAGCTTCGGGCCGGACCGTTTTCGGTTTCAAATTTCTTTGAAAACTTTTTTTCAAGCGCTGCGCTGCGCAGAATATCATCAAGCACGCTGACGGTCTTCACGTCGGCGTCCAAAAAATAATCCATACCGGAAACATCTCCGAAAGCCTTTAATGTATCTAGGTACCCCAGGGTAGAAAACGGCCCAACGTTGGCTGGATTCATATTCAGCACACCGCCCAGGGACTTGGAATTTTTAATGTAGATCGTCTGGGTGCCACTTACATCCGGCTCTTTTACCCTTCCAAGCCGGGATACATCCACGACGATGATGTTTCGATATCCCCGTTCCTTGGCCGTGGAGAACGGGACATTGTTATAAATGCCGCCGTCGATGAACCACTTGTTGCCTATCTCCGTTCTCTTGAAGATAGGAAAAGAGGCGGATGCCAAAATATAGTCTCCAAGCATACCCTCATCGATGTCCTCGATAAATATTTCTAGTGGTTTGAGCTCGTTGATCTGGTAGGTGACCAAACCAAAGTCCAACCCCGATCGTCTAATACGGGACTCTTTGACATATTTTTTGAGTAATTGTCTGAACGGCGTCGTGTCGAGCCCCTTGTTTTTGAGCAGCGACATCTCAGTGGCTTTGGAGAGGGTTTTAAAGCTGAATTTGAAACGGCCGTTTTTAAATAGCTCTTTTGGGATGTCCACGATCTTGTCCAGGGTCAAGTTCTCCCAGACTTCCCAAGCCAAATCCCAGTCCCCCTGGGCAATGAAAGCGCCGTTGATGGCCCCGCCTGAGGTGCCGATAACAGCGTTGATCTCGATGTTCTTCTCTCTTAAGGCTTTCCATACGCCGAGTTGATACGAACAGTTGGCGCCACCACCACCTAAGACCAGAGCGTATTTTCCATCTGATGTCATGCGACTTGAATACTCAGTCTCCTAACGTACATACCTGGTATGTCTAAGATTGTTCATCAATGACTTCTGGTCAAGTCTGTTTAGAGTCTATCTCAGGCGTTCTGGGGAGGGACCTTATGATGTGGTTATTTCGATTTTGCGGGGCTTGAGAGCCTCTGCTGCCTTGGGCAGCACGAGAGTGAGAACACCGTCTTTCAACGCGGCGTTGATCTTTGACGGGTCGATCATATCTACTGCCGGTGAGTAGAAGAAACCTCGCTTGGTGTGTTCACCGTCACCCGCCGGTCAAGAGGATTCGAGCAGAAAAATACGAAATTTTCATGCCTGGTTTTGCCTCTCCCCCCTTTACACGGCTGTATGTGTGTCTAACCTTCAAGGTGTTTGGGAGCTGGGACTGGAAAGTGGTATAAAATCAGCTTGAGGTAAAAGCAAATGATTGATTCCATTCCAGAAAACTGGGTTACTATCGTCAAGAACGTTGCTTCTCCAGCTGCTGTCATAGCGGCATGTTCCGTGGTCTACTTCTTGTTCAAAAGGTCATTGAACTTGCTCCAATCCCGAGGCGCCCTGGCACCCAAGGTGGTGTCGTTGCTTCGCGTGCTACTTCGCTGGGTGTTTATACTGCTAGTGATATTTCTGCTCTTGAGTGCGTTTGGTGTATTAAAGAACGTATGGGCCGCCTTCCTCGCCGTGATCGCAATGGTGGCAGTCGGTTTTGTTGCAGTGTGGAGCGTGCTGAGCAATATCTTCTGCACCCTTTTGCTACTCATTTACAGGCCCTTTCAAGTCGGAGATCGCATCAAGATTTCGGCAGATGACCTGGAGGGCGAAGTCACTGATTTAAACCTCATGTACACCACCCTTAGCGGCCAAGATGAGGAGGTTATTTACGTTCCCAACAATCTTTTTTTTCAAAAAGCCATTCGTAGAATACCCGGAAATAAGCAAAAAGATCTTTACGAGCAGTTGAAGACAACAAATAGAAGCGATGGATAGCCGAATCCAGCTATGCAGAATGCATCAAACCGTCGCAGTCTGGAAGGACCTTCCCGTGATGGAACCTATCGGTGTGCCTCAGCGCCGGTCATTCCACTGCTTGCCTTCTGATTTTCCAATAAATAATGCTTCAGTATGATTATCCCCTTAAACGGAAATAAAACGATGAATCATGAGACCCTGCGCAGCTTGTCTGCGAGCATAGCAGGGCATGTAAATGGAAATCTCAATTCAAAAATTTTGTGAGTTTCCCCGCCCGCGAGAGTAACGAGACGACTTGAACGACTCCAGAAAATCGTTCAAATCATCAAAGTCATTATTGTATAGGTCGTTGTAAAATTCATCCTTTGTTTTGCGTGATATATCTTCGTGGGGATCGTCAAAGTAGCCGACGTCATCTTCCCCAGGTGCGATGATTTTGATGCGCTTGGCCGCAATCGATAAACGCCCGTCCCGCTCAAAAAGTGTACCTGTAATCTGGACCCTTTGGCGAATGTAGTCTTGCAGTCTCGTCTTCTTGCCCGGAAACTCCACATAGATCGTTTCTTCGTTATCAGTAATGAGCACTGCATCGAAAAAGCCGTCGTCATCCATTTCGTCGATGCGCTCCATGACTCCCCATTCGGATACCTGCAAAGGCTTCTGTCGCCACTTTGATTTTCGTTTCATTGCCTTTCCTTTCGTCTGTCCTACCTTGTTCTTAATCGACGATGTATCCAAGTGATCTCAGTTGAACGGTCATTTCATCGCTTATTGGGCCGTGTTCTTCTAAGTATTTTTGATAATGACCTGTTTCGCCCTTTAACGCGGAGTCGCCGGAGAGGTGTAACCCTAATGCGTCCCTGAGCATGGCTCGGATGACATGGCTCTCGGGGCCCAAATCGGTAGTCTCTTTTCCGTCAACGGCGAGGTCGTAGTGAGTTGGAGAGAGATGCTTGTAGATTGCTTTGAAATCTCCCATCCGTACTGAATGCAATTTCAGATCCGGAAGCTCGGCAAAGGATGCCCGTGGATACCCATGGAACTGACCTCCCATAATGAGGGGCATCAGAGACTGCCCCTCGATGTGTTTCGGGCACGGGACGCCGAGAATATCACAGGCAGTGGGCAACACATCGACTAGTTGAACATCCACCGGGGAGCGCTGTCTTGCGCGCTGCATTGTTTTGGGGAGCCTGACGATCAGGGGTACGTGGATGAGCTCCTCGAACAGGGAGTGGGAGTGGCCAACGCCACCGTGATCGAAAAACTCCTCGCCGTGATCCGCGGTAACGATTAGGAGGGTATTTTTGTCGAAACCCTGCGTTTCCATTGCGTTTATCAGCTTGGCCAGTTGGGTATCGTGATAACTGACCTCGCCGTCGTAGAGCGCTTCTAAACGCCGCAGATCCCTTCGAGAGGTCATGATCTCGTTCCCCTTGATACGCTTGAGCAACTCGGCCGTGAACCGCGGCCTGACCTCCCCGCGATACGGTCGCGTATCGTATGGCTGCCAATAAGTTCTGGGCGGCGCGTACGGGGCATGGGGATCCACCGTATGGACATAGAGGAAAAACGGCTTTTCACGGCCATGCGCCGCGAGCCATTTAGCAGCGTCAGAGAATACGCGATAGGCATGGTTCGGCTTTTTTTGCTTGCCATAGTTTATCCAGTGATCCCACCCCCGTGCAAACCCGAACTCTCCCGAGATATATCCGTTGGCCACGAAACCGGCTGTTACAAAATCGAGCCCCTGAAGGTGCTCGGAAACCAAGGGCATGGCCTGGGGTAGCTTTGAACGGTGTCGCTGTACGTTGTGTGTTTTGGGAAAGAGACCGGTCAGTAGTGTCGCCACAGACGGCTTGGTCCAACTTGCCTGGGCCGAGGCGCGTTCAAAAACAATCGCCTGGCGACCCAGCCGGTCGATGATCGGTGTGCGGACACGCGTCTTCCTGTTGTAGAGGCGGAGTCGGTCAGCGCGCAGGGTATCGATAACAACCAGTATGAAATTCGTTGCCCGGGGCCACTCGGTTGCTGCCAACGTCTCTTGTCGCGGTACAGCGAGCTCGATATGCTTTAGTGCGATGCTGCCGCCGGTAACTCGAAGCGTTATCGAAACCGCTCGCCCACCCAGATGGTCCAGGGGGATCGCGAGGTTTTTCGTCGATGCACTCACTTGCCTACTAATAACCATCTGCTGGTCCTCGCCGTCCGCAAAGACCATGACCTCGAGGGTGGGTGCATCTCCGAGCATGGGAGACACATCTTCGATGAGAAGATGCGTCCTGTCCGGCAATGGTAGGTTGTAGGTGACCGAATCACCATCGGCGAGCTCGAGAATGCCGGATTGGCGCCACTGATGCATGGCGTCTTCCCTGTCTCGACTCGTTTCAGACAGGGGGCTTTCTGGGGGGTCAGGCGAGATTTTCAGATAGTCGAGCAACAGGCAAGGTGCATCTCCTTCTTGTTTGGCATCCCTGTTCCCGCAATGGAGGTGTAGTTCATTTTGACCCTTGAGCAGCGGCTCGTTAAACCCTATTGCCACGGTCGAAGGGGTTGTCTCATCAAGGGCGATGTTGCCGATCCAGCTGTCATTGAGGTGCACGTGCGCCTTGTTTTGGCCTTTGCCTATGCCACTTATAACAATTGATCCTTTACTTAATTCATCTAATTCATCGGGCAAGGTGTCAAAGAGAATGCGCGCCGAGCCTTGCTGGATGCTCGAATACCCCCTCTGATCTATTTTGCAGTCACCGAGGAACCCACTTTTTTCATCTCCGAGGGTGTGTTTATGTCGCCCGGTTGACCCGAAGTCGATGATCAGGCCGCCAGAACGAAAGTGGGCGCGGTGCGTGTTTTCATGAAAGACAAATATTGTTTCGTATTCTCCTCTTCTCCATCTGGGTAATGGATCCGGCAGGGAATGGGCCTCCATGGGCATGCCGTGAGCCCTTGAAACATCTTTTGCAATATCGGCGGGATCGCGAGGCAATGCCGCTGTAGCTGTTTTTTCGCAACGAGAATCCTGGAAAAAACAAAGCGTGAATACAGCAAGTATAACAAGGCTGTGCCAGGACCCCAATATCGGTTTGAGGGTCATGGTCGCAGCATGATTGCGAACTTTTTCTTCAATGCGCAAGGCTACACCTTCTCTTGAGTCTGTATAAATCAAGATGTATGCCAACAGGAGGGGATCGTTGGCATCCAAAATTTGGGAAATAATGCTGGCTTTTTATTGTTGTAGACACCAAGTCGACGGTTTGTATCATCACCCCTTGCTGTGGCATTTTTCCACATGGGGCATAGTGCTACGCTCCCATTTAGAACGAAACCGACGCTCAACGGCTGCTTTTTAGCAGTCTGCTGGTCGGTCCAACCTCGCAACAAAAACGTGGCGAAACCCAAAGTTAAGGGATACGATCGCACCCGACCGGAGAAAAACAATGAGATTGACTTGGAAAATCGCCCTGACCATTGCTGTAACGATTTGTGTCGTTCTCGGTGTGGACGGCTATCTCCGCGTGCATCGCCAGATCGCCCTGTTCGAGGCAGATATTGAGCGGGATCACCTGAGCATGGGGCGCGCCACCGCCGCAGCCTTGACCGAAGCTTGGCTGTCCCATGGCGAACAGCTCGCACTGGAGCTCATAGAGGGTATCGGAAGAAAGACAAAACGCGTCCTCATTAGATGGATACCCCTATCACAAGGGAACGATTCGACCTTGGATAGAGCGAGATACCCGCAGGACATGATCGATCAAGTTGTAAAGTCAAAGCAGCCCATGTCGTGGATATCATCGTCAAAGGAAGCCGGCCGCCGCCTCAGCACCTACGTTCCAGTGGTCCCAACAAGTAATGTCGTTGGGGTCATCGAAATCACCGAGTCCCTGGCACCGCAAAAAACCTACATTCGCACAACCATCCTGCGGACTGTGGTTACGACGTTAGTAATGATTGTCATCTGCGTTGCGGCAACGTTTTTGCTAGGGCTGGTGCTCGTGGGTCGACCTGTCAGACGCTTGGTGCAAAAAGCGCGAAGTATCGGAAAGGGAGATTTTTCAGGACGCTTGGAATTTAGGACTAACGATGAGATTGCCGATCTGGCCGAGGAAATGAACACCATGGCCGACCAATTATATCTGGCGAGGAAGCAGGTCGAATCCGAGACCACAGCACGGCTGGAGACCCTAGAACAGCTTCGACATGCGGATCGCCTCAAGACCGTGGGACAGCTGACCTCGGGCGTAGTACACGAGATCGGTACGCCCCTTACCGTTATCGCAGGGCGGGCGAAGATGATATCAACAGCTGAGGCTGAGGGTGAAGAGGCTCGCAATTGCGCGCGCATCGTCGTGGAACAAACCGAAAAAGTAACTAAGATCATCAGACAAATTCTCGATTTTTCCAGAAGGGGAGAGAAGCAAAAATCAAATGAATCCCTCGATCGCATCGCAGGAGAGATGGTGATGCTCCTCTCCCCGGTGGCTGTAAATAGGGGTATATATTTGGAATTCGAAACCAGCGGCGCAGCAGTGTATGAGGCCCATGTGGATCGCAGCCAAATACAGCAGGTGCTGGCCAACCTCATTGTCAATGGGATCCAAGCTGCCAAGGCAGGCGGTCGGGTGCACGTGAGGCTCGCGTTGGAGCGAGCAACGAACCCAGACGTAGAGGGAGGAGAACCGCGATCCTATTGGGCGCTTTCTATCCGAGATGACGGCGATGGCATCCCAGAGAATATTAGGCAGCGTATTTTTGAACCATTTTTCACGACAAAGGCATCGGGCAGCGGCACGGGGCTCGGCTTGGCTATCTCTCGAGAGATCATTCGGGAGCACGGGGGGTGGATCGATGCAACGAGCGAACCGGAAAGCGGCGCCTGTTTTACATTTTATCTGCCTGCCGAGAAAGGTGAAGAATGATTGGAAGGGTTTTGATCGTCGATGATGATCTGGCCATGTGTGAGCTGGTTGAAGCACAGCTCAGAAAACGCGGATTCCAGGCCGCGTTTTGCAACTCAGCTGTAGATGCGCTGTCTGCGATCGACAGTGAGGATTTCGACGCCGTGGTAACGGACCTGAACATGCCCGGCATGAACGGCATCGAGCTGAGCGAGAGATTAGCAGAAAACAGACCTGATCTGCCTGTTATCGTCATTACTTCTTTTGGCAGTATGGAAACCGCTGTTGCCGCTCTACGGGTGGGAGCCTATGATTTCATCAACAAACCGTTTGAGGTAGAGGTTCTCGCGCACACATTAAAACGGGCCATTCAACACCGGCATCTGCGCGAAGAGGTAAAGACCTTACGGCGCGCCATGGATGAAGCCGGAGAGATCGAGGATCTACACGGATCCAGCCCGTCCATGAAAAAAGTGTTCAGTCTCCTTCGCAGGGCTGCCGAATCAGATGTCACTGCGCTGATCAACGGTGAGAGCGGGACCGGCAAGGAGTTGGTGGCGCGCGCATTGCACAGAATCGGAAACCGCCGCGATGGACCGTTTGTGGCTATCAATTGCGCTGCAATGCCCGAGCAATTGCTCGAAAGCGAACTGTTCGGGCATACCCAGGGTGCGTTTACCGACGCCCGTGCGTCTCGCGTCGGTCTGTTCGTACAAGCAAATGGGGGCACCCTTTTCCTCGACGAAATCGGAGATATGCCGCTGGGTCTTCAGGTAAAGATCCTGCGCGCCCTGGAGGAACGGTGTGTCCGGCCGGTCGGAAGTAACAACGAAGTGCGCTTTGATGCGCGCATTGTGTCTGCCACAAATCGAGATCTGACGACAGCAGTGGAGGAACGGTATTTCAGAGAGGATCTCTATTATCGACTAAACGTTATCCAGATACGCTTGCCGCCTCTCAGGGATCGTGGGCGCGATATTCTTACCCTGGCCCAGTGTTTTTTAGAGCAGTTTTCGACGCAGATGGGGCGTCCTGTCACCGGCTTTACATCCAAGGTAGCGCAGAAATTGCTCGATTATTCTTGGCCTGGAAACGTACGCGAGCTCAAGAACTGTATCGAGCACGCTGTAGCGCTCACCACGCGCGATCAACTCACGGTGGAAGATTTGCCCGAGCGGATCCGAAAACACAAGAGTACGTATGTCCTCGTGGCGAGTGAGAGATCCGATGACCTCGTATCAATGGAAGAGGTGGAACGCCGCTACATCCAACGGGTGCTTAGCTCTGTGAATGGCAACAAAACCATCGCCGCCCGTATCTTGGGTTTTGATCGCAAAACCCTCTACCGAAAGCTGGAGCGCTACAATTTGGAAGAAATATGCGATCCGGGTGGGAGTAGGCCTGGGCAGTGACCAGGCAACAGTTGAACAGGATATCTATTCTTCCATGGCGGGTTTTTTATTTTTCTTGCCTTTCTTTCCTTTCTTGCCCTTCTTTTTGCCCTTTTTCTTCTTCTCTTTTTTCTCTTCTCCAGTGACATCCTGATCGTAATCATCCTGATCGCTCAAGCTCACCGAGTTGTCTGTCGACGCCGTGCTTTGGGCCTCTCCGACCAACGGCATGCTCATGGCAACAAAGATTAGCAGTGTCATTCCAAGGATTAGGTGCTTTTTCATCTTACTCCTCCTACGTTTAGGGGCCCTTTTACTGAGCCATGTGAAATGCGGCATTCTTTAAGCAATAATCAGACCACCGTTTGAATAGGTCTGGCACCTTTTAAAGGCATGGACATTGCATATCGGTGGCCTGCGACACCTTCGACGTCAGATATTCAGAAATGACAGTTGAAAGCAGAAGAAAAGGGACATTGTCCAAGCGACCGGTTTGCGTTCTCATTGCAGAGGGTGATAAAGAAATGCGCTCCTTTCTCACCTCCTCCCTGAGGCGCGATGGTTATGACGTCGTGGAGATCGCCGACAACAGCGAGCTGCATGCGTTTCTTTTGAATATCTCGTCGACAATGGAACACAACAGTGAGGATCCCGGCATAGATGTTATTGTTTCGGAAATGCGCATGCCTGGTAAGACCGCTCTGGACGTGATCGGCGATTTTAGGCGCTTTATGCGCAAGGTTCCGATTATTCTGATCACTGCATTTTGCGATCAGCAGACCATCGAAGAGGCAAAGGCCCTCGGCGCTGCCGCTGTATTCGACAAACCCTTTGATATTCACGACTTTAAAATTTTCCTGAAAGGACTCGTTTCCCCGGAGTCATTCTAAGGGGTGGAGAGGTGTCATTCAGATGCGGGAGCCTCTGCGATGCTGACAACAGACATGTAGGAGACGCCATTCTTCTTGAACGCCTTACCTTCGACGATTACGGACTTTTTAGTATACTTGAACAAATCAATATCCTTGTTTGAAACACAAAGGAAATAGAGTTTTCCTGGGGCAGTAACCAAACACAAATTGTCGACATTGCCGGACGCGTCCCAGCCCGCAGGAGAGATGAAGCCTTTTATTCTACTCATTGTCCCAGGCATATAATAACAATATCCGTGCCAATGAATTATTCATGCGTGTGATACTCGAGGGATTCTCACCGAACTATCCAAGAGGAATACATGAGCACGCGCTGACCAAGCGCAATGTGGAAATGCTCCCCATGTAGCATTTTGCCACGCCTCCATTGGACACGCATATTTACGCATGGCCACGCCCCTGTGGACGGCTCACAATGTGGCCATTTCCGTGTTGTTGAAGTTGCGGCGATAGTATTTCATGTAATCCACTTTCCGCTCTAGGGCCTGTATCACAGTGCGGGCAAAGTTCACGTTTTCAAATTTTTGGGCGCTGCCGAACCCACCGGGGCTAAACACGTTAATTTCCATGAGCTTGTCTCCTACGATGTCGAGGCCCACGAGGAACATGCCGTCTTGGACAATCTTGGGCCGCACCATCTCCGCGAGCTCCAGCGCAGTGTCGTCGATCTCAGCTTTGTCCAGCGTGCCACCGGCGTGGACGTTGCTTCGCAAGTCGCCCCCGGTTCTCACGCGGCGAAACGCAGCGTACTTTCCCTTGTGCTTGAGAGGTCGGCCGTTCATCATGAACAGTCTCGTGTCCCCGTGCTCTGCAGCTTGTAAATATTCCTGGGCAACAACGTATCCGTCCCGGAGCACAGCGTCCACCATTTGGTTCAGGTTGGGGATGTCCTCTTCACGCACGAGAAATACGTTTGTTCCCTGGGATCCCTGAACCGGCTTTATGACAATGGACCCGCTGTCCCTGGCAAACTGTCGAATCTCCTCATTGCTCCGCGTGATCAGGGTACGCGGCCTCACCTCTTCGGGAAAGTGTTGGAAGTACATCTTGTTTAAGGCCTTGGCGAGTCCATTGGGGTCGTTGAGCACGATGACGCCTCTACGGATCGCCATTCTGCCGAAGTTGATCCCAACGGTCTGGGCCCAAGGGCGCTTGCGAACATCGTCCGAGGGATCATTCCTAAGCATCAATACGTCCAGGTCGTCCACGCAAATGCGCTCTGACCGTGCCTTGCGCCCTTTTAGGTCACCCATATAGGCGGACAGGGATTTATATGCTTTTTTGGGTGTGCAGTACGCCTTGGCCCGCACTTGTTCATCGGGATCGTAGGCCAAATCCGCAACACCAATCACCCAGACCTCATGACCTCGATTGAGCGCTGCCATGGCCATTCGCGTCGTCGTGTACCCTTCTTTTTCAGTTTGAACGTCATTCACAATGAATCCGATCTTCATCACACACCACCTTTTGTAAGATCAAATAAATTCCCCCCTTTTCGAAGCCGGGACAGTCGCATCTGCGCGGCTGGATCCCCTAGATAACGAGGCCACACTGGGGCCGGCTTTAGTATTTTTCTCTCGATCAGCTCCTGGATCATCGAGACATGGGTGCCCGCTATCTTGCCGATAAGCAGGGTCTTGAAATCACCACCCTTTGCGATATAGCGCATCACCCTGCGCACGCCTCGCAGATATATCGCGTCTTTGACAAGTCCGCCGCCGCGGTAGGTCCTGGCAGCGATGGTAAACGCCGCCTTCTGGTCAAAGCCACAGTCGCGGGTGAGGTATATGAAGGTATCCAGAAATGAGGCACCGCTTAGCAGCGCTTTCACAGCGACAACTCTTCCGGCGAGAAGTCGAAGTCTGGTTCGGCTCAGGCCACCGACGAGATATTCGGAGAGCACGGCAATGCCCTCCTGAAATTCCTCGTAGCCGGGCAATCCAGACCAGAGCAGGTGCAAGGGCTGGGCTCGGCCCGCGTGATATGTCAACGCATGGGTGCCGATTTCGTGCTGCAGCAGAGCATCGAGTCGCGTCTGAGGAATACTCGCCTTGCGGCCTATCAACAGATTGCCCCGGGAGACCATCAGGCCGGAATAGAGATCATCTCTCACTTCCACGCGAGACCTGAAATCCGGATACTGGCGACGGTAGTGGGCAATCTCGACGCGGGCCCGCTCTGCAAAATCGGTCGCACTGATAAACCCCTTTCCCTCTCGGCTTCGAGGCGGAATGCGGACCAGGATATCCTCTGCGGCGCAAACGAGGTCCTCATCTATCCCGCCGTAGAGCAGCAGACCATGGTGGATGAAACGGGAAGTACCCCTGGCCAAGAGCGCACTTAGCTCCTGATCTATGCCGAGCTGCTTTTCGCGAAACAGATCGGCCAGGGTCGGCTCCTCGATGCGCTCTGTGCTAACGGCAAAAAGCCGTCGCTTGACCGCGGCAGGATCGACAGACAGCGGTCGATAGAAAAAGACAGGCTTCTGGTCGAACTTGGCTCGCTTGAACCTATGCCATGCCGAATCTAAGTTGACCGGGGTCACGTCCAACAAAAAATCGTAGGTAGCGGCCAGATTTGAGAGCGCTCTATCGACGCTGATCACGTGCTTGGAAATCCGGTGTTGCCCAAGGGCTTGGTAGCTCATGGGTACTTCTAAAGAATGTTCTGTGGCAAAGCGATGAAATGTTCGCTTGAGCGCAACGGAAATCTGACGCTTGAGCCGTCGAAGCACCATTGGAAAAATCTCGCCCTCTTCGTTCCGGTAAACCGGCTGAACTTCCAGCCCGATGACCCGTAAACCTGCGAGTTGCTTTTGTTCCCTTTGAAGCAGCGGTTTGAAAACGGCCTGCCCCCATAGCCCAGCCTGGGTGAGCTCAACTGCAGGTGCGTGCTTCAGAATGCGAATGCGGCCCAAGGCCGTTGTTAGCACCTCCAAGGTAGAAGAGAGGCCTCTTTTGGAATGCGCAAACACGTGAAATCCCGGAACAGGCGAAAGGAAATTGCTATCGTCGCTGATCGCGCTGCCTGTGGCCGCCCAAATTTCCACGACGAGAAACGCACCGAATCTATTGATGGCATGCTTGGCGATGGCTTGTACCAAACGGCGTAAGCCGGCCTGCTGAGCCTTGTGCGTGTTGCCAATCAAAAAAGCCGCTTCGCTCGTCACCAGCCGCCAGGTCCCCGGGTCTTTTCCGTTCTCTGGCTGGCGGTAGATGCATATAAAGGGCAACGGGCGATCCAGGTATATCCGGCCGCCCCCGGGGAGCTTGCGGCGCACTGCGTTGCCCCTTTGAATCTCGGACAAAACAGCTTCAAAAAAAGCTGCGGTCACGCCTGTTGCATCTGAAACGGCTGAGCTCATGTGATTTGAAGCGCCTCGAGTATGCCGGGAATCGCTGAAGCCAGGGCTTTCTTGATCATATCGAGCTTAGCCATATCCACCTGACCGGTCCACTCGTCCATGAATATTTTTTTTACCTCAATTGCGATGGCGCACGCCTCATTCGGATATCGGCGGTTGATCCACGAGGAGAAGTAACCACCCTGAAACTTTACGTTTTCTCTTACATCGAGGCGCTGTCTGCCAAGGTCGAATGCCCTCAAATCAGCTATACATCGCTCAATCAACCAAGCCCATTTTTTTTTATTGGCGCTCCCTGTACCAATGTTGATATCCGGGTTTGAAGCCGGATCGTCAGGGGGAAACTCCGGTCCCTTCCGACGGTGGCAGTAGGCATGTAAATCCAGCACGACAAATCGCCTGTATGTTGAAGCGATGCTGTTTAAGAAAAGGGCTGCCGCTTGGTAGAATTGTTCGTATCGGGAAAGCGATGTGTGCAATATTTGTAGATTCGGCTGCTGCTGCCAGACGTCTATTCCCCAAGCATCTGCCCTATCCAAATAGATGGCCTTTTGAAGCGGCCGGTTGAGGTCGAACTCAAATCTCGAAGTCGTCACGATAATTCTATTTGGTGCGATTTCGGTCAAGTAATCGGTAAAGGGATCCTCTTCGCGCAGACGCGTCTTATCGTCCACTGCGAGAAGGTCGATAATATCGGAGCGCACGTCGTGTCCGGCGTGTATCGCCGTGGCCACTATTGGCCCCAAACCTCTTGTGATCTGCCAGGACATCTTTCTTACGCCTTTGCGTCCCTCCCTCGTCGACAGCGCAGGCGACCGTATGCATATTTCGGTCCAACTTTTGTCGCTGTCAGGTGGCTCAAAATGGTCTACCGATGCGGTTAAATCGGGTTTACTTCTCTTTTTGAACGGTTGTTCTCCACCCAAGTCGGGGAACCATCAATGGGGTGGGGGGTGCGGATGATTCAGCGGTTTCAACGACGCAATAGCAGTCTGGATCGATTTCCCTTGCCGTTCCCAGCACCTCTTTTGCCCTGCGGCGGGGAATCTTCATAAATAGGAGGTCGATGGGGCCGTCCCTGCCGCGTCCTTGCCACTCGGTGAGGATGTATCCTTTCAATCTCAGGGCCTCGGAGATCAGATCGCCGCTGCGCGTGAACATGAGGACAGACCGCTCCCCAAACCCGAGCCACTTCTCGATGGTCATCCCCACGTATCCGCCGGTGGCATATCCAGCAGCGTAAAAGAGAGCATAAACAGGGGTTTCGCTCACGCTGCTGAACACCTGAACCACGATCCAGAGCCAGATCGCAATCTCCAAAAAGCCCAGAACCCACGTCAGGAAACGATTCCCTTGTACCACCGCGAGCATGCGCAAGGTGCCGAGGGAGACATCGGTTACCCGGGCGACGAAGATCATCAGGCAGTTCATGATTACATTGTCGGTCATCATGGGATAACCTCGGTTGCGGAGCAGGTTCCGGTGGCTGTACTGGTGGTTCGCCGTTTGTGACGCTCCTCTCTGGCCGCCGATGTCTAGGCACATAACCGAAGCACATTTCGTGCCAAATCCCTGATTGTCTATTCTAGGCTGAAATCCAGTGGCTGATGCGTTCGATGCCTGTGAGCACTGACTTACAATATTCACTTCTCTACAGGCGCGGGTAGGTCCTTTTTGTAGACGACAGTGCGGTAGGGGAAAGGAATTTCAATGCCGCGCTCATCAAAGCGGTGCTTAATTGCTTCGAACAACCAGAAGCGCGCTGACCAGAGTGCATCCACATCCGGTACCCAAATATACACCCGCCAAACAATGGAAGATTCCCCGTGCCCCACCACACTCACCCATGGTGGATTCGCGTCTTCGGCCAGGTAGGGACATTCTCCGGCCACCTCTTCCAGCACCTGTCTCGCATACTTGAGATTCGTATCGTAGCTTACGCCCACCTCAACGCGAGCGATCACCTTAGGATCGATAATTGTGTGATTGACGATGGACATGCTGTCGAGCTTCTCGTTGGGAATGATCAGCCGTTTGTGCTCCCAGGTAACAACGATGGTATGTCTCAGGGTAATATCTTCCACTGTTCCGTATTCATTGTCGATGGTGACCTTATCCCCGATGCGGATAGGACGATACAAGGCGAGCGCCATACCAGAGACAATATTGGAGAGGGTGGACCGGGCGGCAAAGCCGACGACCAACGCAGTAATGCCCGCGCTGGCGGCAATGGCGCCAACGAGCGCCCGGAGTGCTGGGACGTAATAGGCATAGACCACGAAGGCGATGAGAAAGAGCATCAGGGTTTTGAAGTGAACAATGTATCGCACAGCAGTGGGATCTACCTTCCGCTTGAGCTTTCCTGTCACCCATCGGGGCCGTCGCATCAAGTAGGTCAGTACACGGGAGATCAATCCGGTAACGATGAGAATACCCATGGCCAGAATAGCCGCGCCTTGAGGTGTCCCGGGATCGTTCAGGCCGTTTTCCATAATCCACTTCAGACTCATGTTCGCACTCCAGACTTATCTTCGACATGACCTCTACGGAGAACAGATTTTTCGTTAAATTCCCGTATATTGATTCACTTTATACGCACAAAGCTCGCCTGAGGAGAAGAAAATCACCACAGATCGATCGAAAACGTTGTGTTATTCTAGCCCGAATGGTGAGTAAAATGAGTAGACCTGACTGGAAAGTAAGGCTCCATGTGCGCAAGCGGCCACACGTGACGCTCGGTGCGGCGCCTGGCACTATCTCAGTTGACCCTGGGGGAGCCAAGCCGCAGATACACGTCACCGCCTACAGCCCAGAAGAAGTCCACGAGCAACCCCTCAACGACTTGAACCAAATAACGAGCTTGCGAGAGCAATGGCCGACAATCTGGATACATGTCCAAGGACTCGGCGATGCAGAGGTGATCGCCAAGCTGGGAGAGATCTTTTCCCTGCACAAGCTGGCCTTAGAAGACGTGGCCAGCCGAAACCAACACCCCAAGCTCGAGCCCTACGAAGATCACCTCTACATTGTCGCTCTCGCCGTTCCCAAGGACGGCGGGCTCGACTTTGGACAGGTGAACATCTTTGTGGGCGAAACATTTGTGCTCACACTGCAAGAGAGAAAGATCGACTGGGATGAGCCGGTGCGAAAGCGCATCCGCGAAGGCCGAACTCGCATCCGCAAGCTCGGCGCCAACTACCTCGGCTATGCGCTCCTCGATTCCATCGTAGACCGTTACTACCCGGTGCTCGAAACGTACGGCGAGCGCTTGGACTCGCTGGAGGAGGAAGTGCTCGCCTCGCCAGCCCAGGACGAGATATCTCGCATTCACAGGATCCGAAACGAAATACTGGCCCTGCGAAGGGCGCTCGCGCCGCTCAAGGATGTAGCCAAGACGCTATCCAGAGAGGAGATGCCTCCGATAACCGAAGAGACGCGGCTCTTCTTTCGCGACTGTTACGACCACGTCGCCCAGCTCATCGATACCATTGAAACCCATCGGGAGATCGCCCGCGGACTCATCGATCTGTGTCTCTCCAGCCTGTCCAACCGGATGAACGAAGTTATGAAGGTGTTGACGATCATCGCCACCATCTTCATCCCGCTAGGCTTTATCGCCGGCCTTTACGGTATGAACTTCAACCCAGAAATATCGCCGTTCAACATGCCCGAGCTGAGCTGGCGCTTGGGATACCCGTTCGCACTGCTGCTCATGGCAGTGATCGCAGTCGGCTTGCTGATCTACTTCCGACGCAAGGGGTGGCTAGGGAGCACTAACCGGGACAGCTCGACAAGGAAGTGAAATGCAGGGCCGCTGCTATGCGGGCGATGACCACTTGCTCCTTTGTGTCGAGGTGGCCGTCAGCATAGGCGATTTGCTCTGCGATCTTCAGTGCTTGTCGGCGGGTATCCGCTGTAGTGAGGAGCTCAGGCAGGGTGGCAATCGCCTGGTCCCAGTCCAGCTCGAGCAGCCGGCTCTGCTCGATGACCATTCGCTTATAAGCGCTGCGAGGGATCTGCTTTAGTTGCTCGTGCCGTCCCGTCCCATACCCGTCAGGATCACCGCGAGGGCGTGCTTGCCGCATGTTTTCGCCGCTGATTCGAAGAGGATGTCGGCCGCGGGC
>JASJCT010000098.1 GCA_030065855.1 Myxococcota bacterium | reverse complement strand
ATGCAAAAAGAGGAGATAAAGCAGGCCAATGAGGCCCTGTGGGGGGAGATGCAACTGGCCAAAAAAATACAAACCGTCCTCCTTCCCCATAAGCCCCACATACCCGGATATGAGATATCCGCATCCATGACCCCTGCTGACGAAGTAGGGGGGGATTATTACGACATCATCAATGCCGGCAACCGGACCTGGATCATCATCGGCGACGTTTCTGGTCACGGTGTGCCTGCTGGCCTGGTAATGATGATGGTGCAAACATCCATCAACACGGCCCTGGATCAAAATTCGATGCTCTCTCCTGCTGAACTATTAACTGTCATTAATGGGACCATACGAAAAAACATCAGCCGAATGCGAGAGAACAAATATATGACCCTGACCGCCTTTGTCGTTCATGACAACGGCACCTTCCATTTTGCAGGCCTTCATCAGGACGTGCTCATCTACCGCTCCCAGAGCCAATCGGTTGAAATCGTCGAAACAAACGGCATGTGGCTGGGTATCGTGGATGATATACAGGGCATGTTGGACGACCATCAGCTTCACTTAAATGTGAATGACGCTGTTTTACTCTTCACAGACGGCATTACCGAAGCGCAAAAAAAGGATGGCCCGGCAGATCCGGAAAACACAAAGGTCGATATGTTTGGAGATGAGCGGCTTCGGGATGCATTTCAATCTGTCGGCGATCGGTCCACCGAAGAGATCAAAGAAACCATACTCAGCGCGCTCCGCAACTATGAAACAGATGACGACATCACCATGGTAATCATAAAAAGAGTGAAATAGTTCGTTTTGCAGCCCATCAAAAACCGATCCAAACTTTATTATGGTTCTTTCCGCAATTCCCAAGGCCATTCAAGCACCCAGCAATTTGGATGCTTGCTACAAGTTAACAAAAGAAGATATTGGCAAAGCCGCAGCGGTTCTTGCAGACGCATTTAAACGCGACCCCTTATGGGCCGGGATTTTTGAACACACGACCAACCAGAACAGCAGGTTAAAAGCATTTTCAGAAATATTGCTCAGACACAGCCTGCACCATGGCGAGGCATATGCTTTCTCTGAAAAATTAGAGGGCATTATAACGCATGTTCCAGGCAACCAAGCAGAAATAACCCTGTGGCATATTGTACAAAGCGGCGCCTTGGGTTGTGCCATGCGTATGGGACCTGTTATTGGCCTAAAGCTGCTGCCGCTTTTCGAGCCGATTCAGTTGGATAGGCATAACCACATGATGGGGCGCCCGTTCATTTATATTCCCATATTCGGGGTGGCGATGAGATTGCAGGGCAAGGGATATGGCAGTGCGTTGCTAGGGGCACTGATAGCAAGAGCAGAGCGAGAAGGGTTGCCCATCTACCTCGAAACCGAAACTGAGAAAAACGTCGCCTTCTACGAGAGATTTGGCTTCAAGACGGTAAAAAAGATAATCATTAAAAAACTTATACAGCCGATGTGGGAAATGATTCGGGAGCCATCGTAGCTGATTCATCGAGCCAGCCGAAGAGCAGGGGCTATTGCTTGGCGCGCAGAGCGGCGCCGCGCGCCTCGGACCGCTCCCACATGCGCAGGTAGCCTTCAGCCGAGCGGAACAACGGCTCGAGATCTGCGTCCGACTCGGCGTCCCTGCGCACGTCTTCGATCAGTTCGGGCAACAGTCCGATATGCACCAGGCCCTCCGTGTTGAAGTCGATATCGCGGTTGCCGACCCGGGGTTGGGTGAACGTTACGTCGCCCGCGTAGGACGTGAATGGATAGGTGATCGGGTCTTCTTGAGGATCTTCGCAGCTGCTGTTTTCTCCAAAACGCGGTCCGGGCGCGCCGGCAAAGCCGTTGAGGTCCATACCGAGGCCCTCGGCCGGATAGCCGCCATACTGCTCAATCAGCGCTACCCGAGCTCGCAGACGGTCGAGCATGGCTCCCTTGCGCTCTGGATCTCGGCAGCGTCCAAAGTTGGTCATGGAGATGCCGCCTAAAGCGTACAAGCGTCCATCAGGTCCCATGGAACCGTGCGTGCCGGCTGCCGGGTAGTCATTGGCTTCGAGAATCGCGAAGACCTGCTCGTATGCGCGCCGCGAAAAGTGGTCGATCTCGATCACCATGCCTCGCTTCATCAGTTCGCGCAGCAAGAACTCGCCCAGCGGCGTCAGGCCCGCGTTCTGGCAGTAGTCTCCCTCGAGACCTCCCAGCATTAGCCTGGGTAGGTAAGGCGTAAGCGTTAACACCGGGTTGTCGTAAAATCCGCTCATGTCGTTGGGCGGGTCGGACTGGTACTCGTCCCGTGGCTCATTGAGCCCGCCAAAGGATAAATCCCCCCTGTCGAACACTGAAGGCATGTCCGGACAATCCTCCAGGGTGAAGTTTGACCAGTGGCCGCTGTTGATGAAGTTGCCCAGCTCGATAAAGTCTCGGTCCCCGTCCCCGGCGGAAAAGGCGTTGTCAAACTTATGCACGGGGAATAGCACGCGGACGCCGCGCTCATAGTAAGCGTCGAGCTGCTGCACCACGTATGCTTCGTCGCAAAACGGCATGCCGTCTCGCGGCACTGAAAAGCAATTGAAAAGATTGGAAGTCTCGATGCCGAGCACCACCGCCATCTTGCCCGTGCTAATCACCTCTCTGGCGCGCGAGGGGGTATCGACGATGCGAAAAAAACCCTTGCCTGGACCGCCCGACTGAGCATCGATATAGCGTTCCATGGCGTAGGTCTCCTCGATGATGCGATCCACTGCTACCATATCGTTGCAAGAGTAGCGCACGGGCTGATGGCCTTGGCCGGCCATGAACTCGCAAATCACGGAATTGGTCGTGGCGTGTTGGACGACCAGGCGCAGTCCCCCCATCCAGGCGCGCTTCAGCCACATGTAATACTGGGTTTGGTGCGTCGAGCTGTCCGGGGCGCTGGGCCACTCGGTGAAATCGGGATAGCCCGCTGTATTGTGATTGTCCTCGCTAAGCTGACCAAGAAGCAACAACGAGAGCAGGGTTGTGGCGTTAAGCCCGCTATCGCCGGTATCGTAGCCGTAGCCGAAGATATCCTTGCGACCTGCGTCTCCGTGAAATTGGCGGCAGTCGGACAGCGCATGCGCCACGCCGAGCCGGTGGAAGGGCGACCCGTGGAAGATGCCGCCGCCGCCAAAGCCGAAGTTCGAAAGAATGTGCGTGTGGGTTTCCACAACGCCCCAGACCGAGCCGTCCTCGAAGCTTTGTGCTTGCACAGGACCCTCGGCGTCGAGGCTTAGCTCCGGGTGCTCAGTACAACCCGTGGTTGGCTCGAAGGCCAGGTCCGCTGCGAGTTCGGGCACACGGCTCATCCCGTAAGTTGAAAGAAACTCACCTGTCTTGCGGTGTCGCAGAAGGTAGCGTTGAGGGTCGTTTCCCGTGGGCACGGGCAGGGCCTGTAACTCCCACTCCGCACCTGAGATGTAACTGTCGTCTACTGTGCTCACGTCTGATTGCAGGGTCGTTTCTCGCCCGAGTGGCCCATCCTCTGAAACCAAGTAGCCCCCTTGAGGGTCGTACAGCAGGTAGGTAGCCAGATCCGAGGCCTTCATGAAGAACGGCGTGGCATTTGAAAGATCGCCTGCCGCGAACTCGAAGCCGTCGAGTGCGGCGTTTTGCACGAGCCAGCGCCCCTGCGCGTCGCTGAGGGCAAAGCAGCCATTCGCAAAACCATATAGGTCGGGGTCATCGGGCAGTCCACCGTCCGTTGTATCAGTACCGGTGTCCGTATCGACCCCGATGTCCGTATCGACGGCGCTGTCCGTATCGACCCCGGTGTCCGTATCAACGACGCTCTCACTATCCTGCAGGCTCTCCCCATCACTGCCGCAGGAAAAGCATAGAAATAGTCCCCCTCCAATAAACAGATTTACAAAAAACCGACAACGGGCAACCAGCATCTCATCTACTCCTTGTATAAGCTCAGCATGATTGGCGCTCTTCCAACAAAGGTTCAATCAGGGACAACATTTGAAATGTACAAACAACAAGGTTCATTTTATAATAAATATAATAATTTAGTTGTATGCACCATGAATATTTACGAATTTTTGTCGCTAGAGTACGACCACGCCTTCGGATTCAGCGGCCTGGTTCAACCGCTGATCAAAGCAGAAAAACGCTACGTTGCCGTGGGTACGTCGGTGTAGATGCAGACAAGAAGCCAGCTGTACGGCATCTCCTGCGCGCAACGGGTAGCTGTTGACGAGCCGAGATGCCAGCTCGACCACCGCGGGTAGCAGCTCTACTAAAAAAATGCGCGATGCATCCTCGAAAAGCGCGGCATATGCTAGATTCCGCTGGTCAGATGTCAGATCTCCTTCCCGGCACCGCCGGCCTAGAGCAGATGATATCTCAACCAGAGATAGGCGTGAGGTGGCGGGTTGTCGTTTCTTCAACACTGCATCGACCCGACCGGATTCGGGCTCTTCAACATAGCGTTTTACAAGGGCAGTGGCATCGAAGTAGCAGATCATACCCTATCTTCTCGATCATCCAATAGCGTCTTCGATACCGGTACCCCGGATACGGAGATGGGTTTGAAAGGCCTCAGGAACTTAGGAGAGCGCCGCGTCACTTCCCCCAACTGCATCAACTCCTCCATCACGCTATCGAGATCCGCAGCAGTTCGGGACAGGGGCCGTAACTCTGCCACAGGGCGTCCGCGGTCAGTGACAATCAAGCGCACCCCGCGCTGTACCAGTTTGAGGTAGGTTCCCAACCGCGTCTTGAGCTCTCGGGATCCAACCGTTGTCGGTTTCGCATCGTCCATGTGGTCATTATAACCACAAAGCGAGCAGCTAGCAATGGCGCTTCACGCCGGCTCGGTAGGTCTATTTCTCAAACAATGACGCGAACTGGCTATAACCGTGCTTTTCGAGCGCCTCCTTGGGAACGAACTCGAGTGCTGCCGAATTGATACAGTACCGCTTACCAGACGGGTGCGGTCCATCGTCGAACACATGTCCCAAGTGGGAGTCCCCGTGTCGGCTGCGAACCTCCACGCGTACCATGCCCAGGCTCGTGTCGGTCACTTCCACGACGTTGCCCTGGATCAAGGGCCGGGTAAAGCTCGGCCACCCCGTACCTGAATCATACTTGTCCTTTGAGCTGAAAAGGGGCTCTCTGGAGACCACATCGACGTAGATGCCCTCTGCCTTGTGGCGCCAGTATTTGTTCTGAAAGGGCCGCTCTGTGCCGTTGTTTTGGGTAACGTGGTACTGAAGGGGGGTAAGGGTTTGCCGAAGCACCTCTTTTGATGGCTTGGTAAAGCTTCTTGCCCCGGTTTTTTTAGACGCGTCACCCCACACTGACTTGAGGAACTGATCCCTGCCAGAGCCGGCTCTGTAGGATTTGTAGCGGACCGGGTTGGACTTATAAAAATCCTGATGGTACGCCTCTGCCGGGTAGAATCGCCCGGCTTTGAGGATCTGGGTGACAATGGAAGCGGAAAACCGTCCGGAAGCTCCGAGTCTGCGTTTGGAGGCCACCGCAGCCCGCTGCTGTGCGTCGCTGTGATAGTAGATCGCCGTGCGGTACTGGGGGCCCCGGTCTGCGAACTGTCCCCCAGGGTCCGTGGGATCCACCTGGCGCCAGAAAACCGCCAGCAACTGCTCATAGGAAATTTTTCGCTCGTCGAACCGAATGCGCACCGCCTCCAAGTGACCGGTCCGGCCAGAAGAGACCTGTTTATAGGTGGGGTCTACCTCCACACCGCCGGTATAGCCGGAAACCACGGACACCACCCCGTCCAGTTTTTCAAACGGCGCCTCCATGCACCAGAAACAGCCACCGGCAAAGGTGGCTCGGCTCATATTTGAGCGCTCATCCTCCCCATATGCAACCACCGGCGCAATCAGCACTACAACGACCATCAGTGCGTGTTTCATCTCTACACCTCCTCGGTTAAGTCCCGATCCGGGGACGCTCCAAGATCGACCAACAGACTCGGGCACACACTCGGTGTACGCAGCGTCCCAGGAAAAGGTTACGTTCAAATCCACATGGGCGCTAAATGCCGCCCGGCGGCTCAGCTCGACCCAGTCATGTGGAAAGTCGAATTGAGGAAACCGCGATGTCGGAAACCAGCACGGTTCAAGGGGGGAGTGAGAGGGTAAGAAAAAAGATACCCCGTGTCCGTGCTCCTGAGGAGGCCGAAGGCCGTCTCGAAGGGCGCGGAATTAAGGCCACTCCTTCCAGGTTCCTTCCAGGTGCCCTTCCAGGTGCTTAGGGATCCTGAAAGAGAGATCCTGAAAGAGAGATCCTAAAAGAGAGGAGAATAAGACCGTAGGAACAAAGGCGTGAAAAGCCTATAAGCCTTACTCAGGTGCCTTACTCAGGTGCCCTTACCTTATTCAGGTGCCTTACTCAGGTGCCTTACTCAGGTGCTCAGAGACCCTGAATGAGGCCAGCTCCAATCTCGAAAGGCGCAATTGAAGATTGATCCAAGCCTCAAGGCCATAGGCAAACGGCGTGCTGTAGGCTTTCAATCCGAGCTCTCCGCCAAACAGGATGCGCTGGGGAGACCTCGCCAAGAACCATCCCCCTGCAAACCCCGGCATTGCTATGGGCGGCCCACCCCTGGCTTCCCGATCATCGTAATGGGGATAACGGCAAAGATACCCACATTTGTGGCCATTCAAATGACTAAGAAGCTTGTATTGGGGGCCTGTATTGGGGGGATAGCGATGACTCTTGACATCAAGGAATTGGACTGTCGCCACCGACACATCGTGTGGCATCACATATTTGATTCCATGCGCATCTACGGTTACACATGCCACAATGTTCGTTGTTGCTGTATTTCGGAACGCAAATGCCATTACATAGTCTCTTATTCGAAGGACATGACGATAAATGACAAGTACCATTTCGACATTTTTCATATGTTGTGCAAGCATGGTTGCAGCTACCACAGTTGTCGTTATGAGTCTGTAGATTGACACATTCTGCCCCGCACATTGTCCGATCCGAGGGGCAATAACAAACACCATCCGATATTGGGTCTATTGAAGGTTCCGAAACTACGACGTCCATTGCGAGCATGCCGTCAGGACAATCTTTACAATACCCTGAAGTGAAATCGAAGCCTACTTTATATTGATTATCGCCGCAGCAATTACAGGCATATGGATACGTTTTTTTATCACCAAAACCACAAGTACTGGTGCGACATTCCCCAAATATCGTAGCAATCAATCTGGTTTCGGACGGGCAGCGGTGTACCTCAACGCATTCTTTTGGGAGGTTCTCGCAGTGTTTGCAGAACATCCCTTTGGTCCTATTGCCACTCGACGATAGTTCTATTGAATGTTCCTCGTATTGTTCCTCGTATTGATCACAGGAAGCCAGGCTAATCAGTGCCAACGGAAATATTACAAAACCTCTGAATACAAATACTAATATTATAGAAACGGGTCTTCCTACTTCTTTCATAAAAATTCCTCCCACGGTTAGTGCATTCAGTTTTGAAAGCAAATTTGAGACCTTCATACAAAGGGCACAAAATCATACTTATCTATCAAATTCAAATAATTGGCAAAGAAAAAACCTGATCAGAAGCACCTGAGTTATTTTTTTTCAAAGAATATCTCCAAAATTGGAAACTTTTTTCTCGCCTGGGCAACAAGAGCTATGCATACTGCACCTCATTTGCAGGATTGGCTTTGTCAGGGTGGAGTTGTTGCAACACCGGCAATCGATACATAATGGATCGCTCACCACATACTCGAAACAGTCTCCCCTTTCAGGTGCTCAGAGACCCTGAAAGAGGACCCTGAAAGAGGGTTTGCGCGTGTAATGGGTAGAGATGGCCAACAGGCGCTGATCGTTATTGCCACAGGGCATTCATGGGCACGGCAAAACAGTTTTCTTGGCCTAACGGCAAACAGTTGTTGCCACAATAAAGGATAATACCGCCCTTAAATTGCTTTCCTGCTTGTTTGGCCAAACGCTTAAGCCCTCTTGAATCTTGAGCTTGGATGCTGGCTGACTTTTTTACTTCCACACCCCATACTGACCTGCCTTGCTCGATCACCAAATCTACCTCAATCTGGTCTTTGTCGCGATAATGGGAAAACCGCAGGCCAAGGTCTACCCAGCCGGACTGACAAATAAGTTGCTGTACTACAAAAGTTTCCAAAATCGGCCCAAAATCAGTGCTGTAGTCACGCCAATCATCTGCCTTCACTTCACTTAAGGTCGCGGCAAGACCAGAATCGATAATGTGCACTTTCGGAGCTTTCACCATCCGCTTTGCCTGCTTGCGGTGCCATGCTGGTAAGCGACGAATCAGAAACAGTCTCTCCAGAATGGTTAGATATCTTTCGGTTGTCTCACGACGCATGCCGAGCTCATTCGCAAGACTACTGATATTGATTAATGATGCAGTACGATACGTGAGCATTGTCATTAGCCGCTGCATTTCTTCTTCGTCGCGAATTGCTGCAATATCCTTCACATCCCTTTGGATAATTGCATTTACATATTGACGATGCCATTGTCTCGCTCTGTCTGGTTGGCGGGTATTTGGTTCCGGATAACCGCCCACACAAATAGCTTCAGCAATGCCCTCGATACCTTTTTGCTCTCCAATGATGTCTGGCTTTATTTCCCCGCCGATTAACCTCTCGAGTATAGAGTGTTTGCATCGATGTTTTTCCTGTTCTGAGAGCGGATAGAGCTGTAGGACTTCTGCGCGTCCGGCCAATGACTCCTGTACACGGGGCAGCAGTAGTAGATTAGCAGACCCGGTGAGTAAGAATTGCCCGGGTTTCCGTTGCTGGTCTACGGCAGATTTAATGACCGGCATAATCTCCGGCACCCTTTGGACTTCGTCCAGAGTTACGTGATTCGGCAGGCCTTGCACAAAGCCCGTCGGATCTAATTGAGCAGCATTTAAAAGGGCTACATCGTCAAAATTGATATAGGCGCGCTCTGGCACTAATTGTCGCACCAATGTGGTCTTGCCTGCCTGACGGGGGCCGAGTAGACAAACGACCGGAGTGTCGGCCAGTGCTTCATGTAGAGAGGGTTCGATGTACCTTGGATATAGTGTGCCAGCAATATCGTCCATTTGCCTATTTTACCTTCGTCCATTTGACGGTTAAAATACCGTCCATTTGACGGTTAGTAAAGCAAATTTTTCAAGACCCCCTTTCTGGTGCCTAGGACTCTGAAAGAGAGAATTGCCGCAAAGGCAACGGTATGAAAAATCTATAAGCTTATTATTTTCGGTAAGTTGTACATCCTCCGTCCCTTCTATTCTTTCGAAGGAGGCCAAGGACCAGGCCCCGGCTGTGCTGAATGGGTAAGCTTAGAGCGCTGGCGAACCGTTATCCCGGCCACCGATGCGGTCGCATCCGCGTTGGGTTACAGACGAGTGTGTGCGTGTAATGGGTAGAGATGGCTAACAGGCGTTGATTGTCGCACCAATGTGGAACTTCACTCCAAGGAGAGCTGCACCTGTTTGATCGCCGGGTGGTATTCGCATATGATCAGCCGATCGGACTGACCAAGCCCCAAGCACTGCGTCGTGGTGCGGATGCGCTTGGGCTTGCGACCCGCAGTGTACGCGAGCGAAGAGGCCCTGTGTCAGCGCCGCGGGAGTGATGTCACAATGAAAAAAGTGTACCTGGCCAACCCCTACGGGTTCTCCAAGCAAGCCAAGGAATCGCTGTTGCCGGCCATTGTGCGACAGCTCGAATCACTGGGATTAGAGGTCTGGGAACCCTTTGCCCGCAACAACCAAGAGGGCTTGACCGACACGCCGGGTTGGGCCTATCGCGTGGGGCAAAAAGACGTCTCGGACGTTCGAGAGTCCGACGCCATTTTTGCCGTGGTCAACGGTACGCCACCGGACGAGGGGGTGATGGTGGAGCTCGGTATTGCGATCGCCCTGGGCAAGCCCACCTTTTTGTTTCGCGACGACTTCAGGCGGTGCACCGACTCCGAGGACTATCCGCTCAACCTGATGCTCTTTGCTGGCCTCCCGGCCGAAGGCTGGAAAGCCTACTACTACCAATCAGTGGAGGAGATCACCGAGCCCTCCAAGGCTCTGGCCCGCTGGGCAGCCGATCCCTACCCTTAAATGGCCATGGACAATGATCTGCCACAGCGCGAGTTTCGTTCCCGGGAGGCCTTGCGCCGTTGGCTCGAGGCGAATCACGCTACAGCGGATAGTTTCTGGCTCGTTACGTACAAGAAGCACGTGAAAACGTACTACATTCCGTACGGCGACACCGTAGAGGAATTGCTCTGCTACGGTTGGATCGATGGGAGAACCCGTCGCGTGGACGATGATCGAACGATGCTGCTGGTTGCCCGCCGCAAGGCAGGCAGTACATGGTCGGCGCCGAACAAGAAACGCGTGGCCCACCTCATCGAGCGCGGCCTGATGACACACGCTGGCCAGGAGAAAATAGACGCGGCAAAGAAAGACGGCTCCTGGTCCTATCTCGATGATATCGACAAGCTCATCGTGCCGGAGGACCTCGCAACGGCGCTATCTGCCAACAAGCGAGCCAGCCGAAATTTCGAGGCGTTCAATGCGTCGGCAAAGAAGATCATCCTGTTCTGGATCAAGAGCGCGAAACGAGCGTCAACGCGCCACCAGCGCATCCGGGAAACCGTGCGCCTGGCCGCAAAGAACCTGAAAGCAGCGCACCCCGAAGCCAGAGGCCAGTAACGCGCTGGCCTCGTTCAACACCACAAGAGCGCTAAAGGCCGAACCGATGGCTCAACTTGACCATCAGGAGGTGCTCCCGCGCCTCGTCCTTGAGGTACCTTAGGTTGGTTAGGAGGCCGGGGTCTGTGAGGCTCGGTTCGGTATACCCGAAGTGGGTATAGACCGCGTACAAGGTGGATCCGGGCGCATACTCCCACCGTAGGAGCGCCTGGATCACCAGGTCGATGCGCGAGAAATCAGCTGAGGCATCCGGGTAATCATATGGCGAGGTAGAACTGTCCGAAAGCAATTGGCGGTAGTCGCTGTAGTCCGCACGCACTGAGAGAAATTGGGAAAATAACTGCACTGAAATGTCTCGCGCGATGAGGAACGTCCCTTTGAGCCCGAGCTCGAACGCGTCTAGATCGCGACGCCCGATGATGGTGATCTCTTCCACGTCGTCCGAATCCACGGTGTCGACGTATGCCTGCTCACCCAGCTTATGTTTTAGCTTGGGTATGAGGGCCAGCTCCAATCTCGAAAGGCGCAATTGAAGACTGATCCATGCTTCGAGGCTATAGGCAAACGGCGTGCTGTGGGCTTCTAATCCAATATCTCCACCAAACAGGGTGCGCTGGGGAGATCTCACCCATAGCCACCCGCCTGCAAATCCAGGCATTTCAATGGGCGGCCCCCCTCTGGCTTCGCGATCGTCGTAATGGCCGATAACGCTGAAAATGCCCATATCCGTGACCCAGTCGGTGAGCCACTTGCCAAAAAACCCAATGCCCCCTCCCTGGCCGAGATTTAACCCGTTGTTGTTGAAGTGGCCGTTTGGTGTGGCTGTGACGTGAACTTCTGAAAACGGACCCCATTTCTCCATTTTTTGAAGTCTTAAAAACAAGAGGTAGTGGTGCAGATCGTTGCGCCTGAGATAGCCGAGATCGTTTGGATCGAAATCTTCGCTAAAGTACTGATAATTCATAGAGAATCGAAAGTGTTCACCCCCCTCCCTGCCTAATTTGGCGTGGATCCCAACACCCCGAGCCTCCTCTTGTTCAAATACCCCGTCATACCGCAAGCTACCCACAACTTGACCCTGGAACACGTACTCCCTATTGGCATCAAATGCAGTTACGTCCACACCACCCGAATAGCTGCCCGAGCTTCCACCAGGGTTGAAAGCCGTGGCAATCGCCCCAATGGTAGCGGTCTTGGTGGGCTCGGTGTTCAGGCGCAGCACGGTCGCGCTGGTCCATGGAGATCCGCTTACAATATCCCCACCCGGGGTTCCCTCGTTTTCGATAATGAACTCGGTCGGAGCGAGCACAGCCTGTATCGCACCCATTGAAAAGCCGCTCTGGGTACGGCCGGTGAACTTTGCCGCTGCGAGAATGGGCGTGGCAGTCGGTCCGGTCACCACAACTTGGTCGTCATCGAGAGACGGCGTGGGCGGTGGGGCACCGATCCTTCTAGAGTAAAAGAGCTGAATCGGCGTGCGAAAAAGACCGCCCCCTTCGAGAAAGAAGGGTCTTTTTTCAGGGAACAGGGTCTCGATCGTAGATAAATTGAGTACCACCTGGTCCACTTCGACCTGGCCGAAATCAGGGGTGACGGCGACGTTGAGGACCGTGTCCGACCCCAGCCCGAATCTGCCGTACCCACCGGCGCCGTATTGGAATCCGTCCTTGCCTCGGCCGTCAAAATCCGTAGTGGTGCTGCGATACAAAAAATAGGTCTCCGGCGTTATGGCAGCAGGCTGCTCCGGGGCGATCCCCTGAACGCCGGTAAGCTTTCCAGCAGGAGAAACCTTACCACTTTTATCGACCGGCACCGGGTTGAACGCCACCCCCTCTTGTAAGTGAGCGACCCATCGATTGACTTGAAAGCCCCAGGTATCATTGCCCTCTGAAAATCTGAGCTGGTCAAGCGGGATGGCAATCTCCACTGTCCATTCCCGATCGCGCACGGCCGTCTCTGCGTGCCAGACCGCATCCCAATTGACGTCGTGGGTGTCGTCGTCGTAGAGGGCTGTATCCCGCTTCACACCGTCCGGGTTTACAGTGAACTCGTATCCTGTGAGTCCGTCGTTCCTGGGGGACAACAGTACGGTCACAAAGTCATAGTCGGCAAAGCGGTCTCTCCTGGTGAGCCTTGTGACAACGTTGTCCGGGGTGTCGATAAAACATCGTACAGCAATATAAATATGCGCCTCGTCGAATGTCACGGCAAAGCGGGTATCAAAGGTAGCTGACGCGCCGTTTACTGGCCTGCGCTGCACAAAGTCACCGTGCCAGGGCGCATCAGCCCACGCTGGGTCCTGCAGGCGCCCGTCGATCACAGGCGGTATGTGCGCTGGCACTGCCCTGGCAATGCGTTTTTCCATTGCGGCAGTTGCCCGAGAAGACAGGGGAAAGACGAACATAAATGCCACTAGCATTTCGACTTGAAAAAACCGCTTCATGGTCCTTTTCTTAATACTATTATCGGCAGAACATAAAGATGGTTGACGCCAATTGTAGGGATATTCTAGCTGACTAAGACTCAACCGAAATATATGGTAGGGCTTCGGCGATTTTCTTTAGGGCCCGAAATGAAACATCCTGCCATTTTGTACTGGCATCGTAGGTAATCGTGGTCTTTCGGCTGCGCTTATTGAGCTTGTGCATAAACTGCACCAGGGGTGATATGGTCGATGAATTCATAAACTCCAGTTTGCTAAAGTCTAGAATCAGATGGTCGGTTCCGCTGCTAAGAACAGTGTTAAAAAACGGGTTCAATACCTCGGCGGGTTCCCTTGTATCGCTTCTTCCGAAAAAAGAGAGCTTGCGCGCTTCATTTTCCTCTTCTGACACAATTTTTAACGCTCCGTGTATAAAATCGCTCATGGTCCCGGTCTCCTACTATTTCAAATCCAGTGTGGCCGTTACTGTCACGACTTCATCCCGCAGGGTATAGTCCAGCGTGAATCCGGTTTCGTGGGCAATGCGATAAAGACCGAGGCGCGTCCTATCGTGGGTGGCGTCTTCCATCAGCTCCTTGAGGCGATCGAGATAGAGTTGCCCCGGGGCTTGGCTCTTGTTGATCCGTTCGATGAAATCTTTGACTTCCCCAAGGTCACTCGGTGACGTCACCCCGTTGGTTACGGTGATTTGGATGGCTGAATCCAGGCGGCGGAGCAAAAATTGTATGAACTGCATCTGGGAAACAGCGTCACCGTATTTGATGGCGTTCTCACAGAGTTCGGATGCACAGATGATGGTCGCATCCAATTTCTCATCAGTCAGGGTCGCGGCCAGCTCTGTCCTAATGCGCTTGCGCACGTGCTCGATAATGGCCCAGATAGGTGTGATAGTGACCGTGATGTCTCTGGGTTTTGAAGACACTGGATCAGACATTACATCATCTCCTTTTAATAAACAGTATGAACGCCTCTACATTAATTTCAACTATTGATTTGTGCATCTTGATTTTAGCCGTCTGGAACGGCCAGGTCTACCCGTAATCCCATCCACCCAACCTGTTTTTACAACATCAACTCCGATACCGACATCTGCGCTCTACCTGTTTGCGATGCACCCCGAGCAGCTTTGCCGCCGCGCTCTTGTTGCCCCCGCGCATCTGCAGCGCTTGGGTTATCATCGCATCCTGCACGGCTTTTAACCTGTTGGTAACGTCTAAGTTGAGCAGGGATCGGGCCATGGCCTTTAAGAGATCTTCATCACTGGGCAAGAGCCCCATGATGCGATGTACGGTCTCATCGGTAATCGGTGTATCGTCGGTCAATATGGCCAGGCGGTCGATCGTGTTGCGCAATTGCCGCACATTGCCCGGCCAATCAGCCCGGGCCAGGGCACTTAGCGCTTTCTGGGTAAAGAGCAGCTCTCTGTGCTGGGTCGCTGCAAAATTCAAAACCAAATCCGGAATGTCTTCCCGCCGTTCGTTGAGGGAAGGGGCGTGAATTTCGAGCACAGCCAAGCGGTAATAAAGATCTTCGCGAAACAACCCCTGGTCGACGCGCTGCTGCAGATTCGCATGGGTTGCAGCGATGATACGTCCCCGAAACGGCCGCTCCTTGCGCGATCCAACCGGACAGAAGGACCGGGTCTCCAGAACCCGCAGCAACTTGGGCTGGAGCTGAAGGGGAAGCTCGGCGATTTCGTCGAGGAACAACGTCCCTTGTCTGGCCGCTGCAAAATACCCCTCATTTCCCGAAACCGCTCCGGTGAAGGATCCACGCACATGACCCAGGAGCTCGGACTCTATCAATGCCTCGGGAATGGCGCTGCAGTTTATCGCTACAAATGGCTCAGAGGCATGGTTTCCGTGCTTGTGAATGCGCCGCGCGATCAGCTCCTTTCCAGATCCGCTGGGCCCCAAAATAAGTACCGGGCGATCGATCGTAGCCAAGCGATCTGCCATGTGCTTGACGCTTTGCATGGCTGGCGATGTACCGATCAGCTCGTTTTTCGAGTCCTTGGTACACGCCTTTAACCGAGAGAGCTCTGCCTTCATCTGACATCGCTCTTGTATCTGTCGAATAATCGGCTCAATCAACTCGGCGGATAAATCATCCTTCAGAATATAGTCATATGCCCCATAGCGCATGGCATGTCGTATTTCCGCCATTTCGCCGAACACCGACACCACAATCGGCGTGCCGAGCTTCTGCTCCACCATCTCCCTGACGAGTTCCAAACCGTCCCGGTTCCTCGCGTCCTTCGCGTCCAGTCGAATATCGATCAGGGCCGCGTCCACGGCCTGGGTCAGGAGCACCTCTCGGGCCGCTGAAAGGGATTCAGCATCCAGCAGCGTAACGTCCGGAATTGTCTCGAGGAGACGCCTCAGTACGATTCTCGAACTCAGCTGATCGTCGACAATCAAGATGGTCGTGCTTTCCCTCATCAGTACCTCCCTGCTGATAGATGACTGCGTCCCATGGGATCTGAACAGAGAAACAGGTTTTATCGCTGTCCTGGCGAAGTTCGATAGACCAGTCCAGCGATCTGGCAATGCGCTGGCAAACCGCTAGGCCTAGCCCATTGCCGGTTTGCCCAGACGTTACAAACGGATTGAATATTGCTGAATGCAGATGTTCAGGCACACCTGGGCCCCGGTCGTAGATGCAAATGGAAAACGCCGTCGGATCTGCTTGAGAGACGATCTCAACGGTTCCCTCTTCTCCTGTCGCCTGGATCGCATTTCGAAGCAGATTGGCCAGAAGTTGCAATAAGGAATCCGGGTCCGCGCGCAGGGCGCAATCCGGATCCACATCGATGTGGAGCTGTGTGCCGTTCTTTTCGATCAATGCCGCGAGCAGTCGCGCAGCCCGACGCACCTGCACCAGCAGGGGAACGGTTTCTAAGGCAGGGTGGGGATAGCGAAATCGGTGCAGGGCCTCTACCATCCGCTTGAGTCGCTGGGCCTCGTCTGCACCGAGCTCTACAAGAGACGGATCCAGGGATTCGCCCCTCCTTACCTGGTCGATAAGAAACGTAAAGAAATTGATCGGATACTGAATTTCATGGGCCACTTCCGCGCTCAACGTCCAAAGGGCAAAGTCCTTTTCCTGCCGCGCTGCTACCAGATCCGATTGGCCCAGCTTGCTGAGATGCTCAACAGCCATGGCTTTGTGCAGTGCGGTTGCGGCGAGCTTGGCGATAATAGCCAGCAGTGACAGATCCTCGCTTGTGTACAGCGCGTGCTTGGGGTCGGGCCCAAGCACGATATAGCCGATCACCTCGTTGTTTGATATCAGCGGCTGGATCAGCTGCCGCTCCCAAGGGTCGCCGTCGCTCCAATAGGCCTGATCTACTGTCCCACACGTCAGCGCTTGGTTTGCGATACCGGCGCATTGGGCCTCATCACCGGGTTGGATAATCCGGACGTGGGAGACTGGTAGCCACTGGTGCACGATTTCGACAACCGTGTCAGTTACCTCCTGTGGAAAAGCCAGGTGTGACAACCGATCGCCGAGCCGTTGGATCACCGGCCGAAACTGGCCTTTGGAGGGAAAGACAAATCGATTGACTAAAAAAAGGCACCCCACGAGCACTGTTGGAAATACCAGTAGGGCCGCCACTGCCCATGCCACATAGGGGCCCTCAAATGCCTGGACCGCGTGGTCGATCAGCAGGGCCGCAATGACCGCACCGAACATTGCCAAAATGACCGCAGGCGCGGCAAACGCCCTTCGCGGTAAGGCAGTCGAGAGGCCGACGATATTGTAGCGACAAATCGCGTGGCCAATGGAGAGGGTGATAACCAAGGGCACGATCGGCAGCACCAGATGAAACACCGCGGACCCGTGGACCAATGTCAGGGGAAAGGCAACACCCAGGGCGATCGGCAATCCAGCAAAGCCGATCAGCGCTGGACGGAGCTGCTGCCGTTTCATAGATTGGCTGCTGAAGTACCGCACGACAACACTTCCTGCCAATACTATCAGGGCCAATGGCAACAGATACGACGGTATCGCCAATCGCAAAGGCAGTGTTTCCGCTCCCCAAAAAGGTCCCAAGATCAGCCATGCGGCAACGGCGAGTGCAGCGATCGCCGCGATGCGGAAGATACGCTGCCGCGTTGCCGGATCGACCCGGGGCGTCCAAGGGAACGCCAAACACAGCCAAAACAAGCCAAATAGCAGCGCAACCGTGGATCCGGAAAACAAGGGCACGAGCCACGCTGTGGTATGGTAATCGTAAAAGGTGACAAAAAATAAAAACATAGAGAAACTAACAAACACATAGGCCCGCGCCCCTGGGCGCTTCCCAGCGCAGGCCCACACGACCCCGCCAGACCATAGGCAGAGCAGCCCCATTAACGCGTAGGAAATGAAGAATACCAAAACCTCTCGATACCCGATCCGATCCAGGGAACGGGTCACCTCAATGGTTCGATGCCCGCGGGCAAAGGTAAGGGTTGCACTGCTCGAGTGGGTCGCCTTTTTTTGAGCCAACTGTCGATTGATAGTGTGAAGCGGATACATCCCAACCCGGGATTGGGATGCCAGTCGCGCCCTGTCAACCGCCACGAGGTGATCAGAGATCTGAAGTCCGAGGCGATCGGTCTGCCAATGGGGCAATGACACCACAGAGAAATAACCAAAGGCATCGGTAAACAGCTGTGCAGTGGGGGTCTTAACCGTGGTGATGGCCGCTGTCAGACAGATAATGGCGATCACCCCGGCTGTGCTGACCACAGTCGGCAGCAGGTACCGATTGCCGGTTGGTTTATCGAGACCCATGATGCAGCAGCAGGGTCCCAGCCCGAAGTTCAGTCGCCAGAGCGACCCCCCCAAAGGCGTCGAGCCACGGCTCACCAATGATGCGCGAACTGCTGAGCGCCTTTTTGTAGGTGATCAGCCATTGGATCCAATCATTGAGTTCAAGGGAGTTGAGTTTTTTTAAAGCCTCGTTCAAAACCAGCAGCCCCGCGCAATAGAGGCTGCCGGCCGAATATCCCAGCGCATCTGAATAGCTCGCACCAAAAAGCCGGGTATCCTCGTCCGCATCCAGGGCATCGTCGAGACATTGCATCCCGAGCAGCGTGAGGTAAAAACACTCGAGGAACCCGGCCACATCTGCGCTCGTTCCAAAGCGCTCGAGCAACATGACCGTTGTCGCGGCGAGCCAGTAAACCTTGTCCGCCACTGATGCGGCATAGGTCGCGCCGGATATGGCACGCGCACGAAGTGCCTCTGATTGCCGCGCCGTGCCATAGACCAACCGCTGGGTCGCGAGTGCAACGATGACTGCCGAGCCAGCAGGATCCCCGGTGGCTTGGGTCAGCGCCTCCTGCCAGGTCCGTGAAAACACCGGGAGCAGGCAGCTGACCTCAGCAGCATCTGAGATGTGACCATCGGCCAGCCTGTCGTAGAGCAGGCCAAAGAATCCAGCACAATGGTGGGCATAACAAAATCTCTGCAGGATCTCTGGCGCCACTCCATCGCCAATGATGTCTAAAACAAACCGGGGCATGTCGTACATCAGCGGCTGGACCGTAAAGGCCTCCCAGCCGGCCGCGGGATCGCTGGAGAGGCCGAGTTTGTAGGGCAGCGACAAAGCCCGTTCCCGCAGCGGCGCGCTCAGCTGGGCGAGCAGTGCCTGGTATGATGGTGCGGTTGGATGCACGCCCTGTGCACTACCAGGCACCTACCGTCCCAGGTACTGTGGGTCCGTGATACGGCGCGATGTTGATAAACACCTCATCCTTTTTAAAGAGGCAGTAGAGCGCCTCCAGGACCACTGGTCTGTTGATCGCAACGACGACTTGTTCCTGCATGTTTGCCCGAGCGACCGGATCGTGGATGATCTGGTCCAACCGCTCGCAGAGAAAACTTTGGATCCTTACGACGTCTTGCTCCGTGAAGACGGGATCCGGCGTGTTCGGATACAAGGATACAATTTCCCGGTGAAGGTCTTTTACAGCAGACACTTCCCCGTTTTGCTCGAGGTCATCTGACAGGATTCTGTAGATCACCCGAAACGCACGCATTTCTATTTCTTCGCTGAACCCTTTTTCCCCCTGAATACCCCCCATGACGCCTCCTTTTTTTTGCGATTTGAAACCGTTGGTCGCCAACGCCCTTTTTGAATCGGAGTTAAGTAAACCATATTTTCCAACCCGGGCAAGGCACGTTCAAAAAACAAATCCCGAATGCGTATCCACGCCCTATTGCTGCCGATGTGAAGGTGGACAGATCCGTCCATTCCCAGGTGTTTCAATGGACGTTTTTGACCAGCCCTAACCCGACGGGCACGAGCGTCTGAGCGTTGCATCAACACCACAGGATTGGTGCGATTTTTGAATATGTAGCCCCACCGCGATCTCGACCTATCGACTTGCAACGTCGGGAGTTCGGTCGTGAAATCCCGCTCGAGGTAAGGGGGGGCTCGAGCGGGATGCTTTCACCAACCATCCCCTGGGAACCCATTTTTGGAGGAGGAGAGAGAACATGTCTGGAATGATCAACACACTTGAACAGCTTTGGCAGGCAGCCATCGGGTACCAAAAAGAAAAGGTCTTTGACTCCACCGCCATGTACGAAATCAATCAGCGAATGTCGGCCAGGCTGGGGTACGACGACATGGCAAATGTGTTCAGCGGGGTTTATGCGGACACCTACTGGGTCGATACGTACATGGATCCATCCATCTTGGCCAAACACATGGTCCAGGGTATCGGCATCGACCTGTCACTGGCAACGCAATACGCAAATGCGGCGATGTCCCTGTGGCGGGGCATGTTGACCCGGAAGAATTTCGGAGATCAGGGACAGATTCCATGTAACGGCACCACGACGAACTGCCCGGATATTGTCTGCAATCAAGACACGCCCCTGCCTTCCACCGACCAGTTGATCAAAAACTGGAACACTGAATTTTGGAAGATCCCCCAGGACAGCAAAAATTATGTCTACACGCGCTGTCAGAACCTGAACTTTCTCGGGGACATCACCCCGACAGTTGAGATGTTCTACAGCGACGCAGGGTTCAATTCGCCGCCTGAGAGTTGGATCCAGCTATACACGGCAAATGACCCGGCCAACCCCCAGGGCCAGATCAATCTTATCGGAGGTAAGCCCGGTCCAATGGCTGAGGGCGTTCGCGGTGCAAGTGAAGCCTTTATGTTCGAGCCCAAATCAACCCGCCATTTTTGCCTGATAGCCACGGTCTCATCGGAGTTTTTCAAGAAAAATGATCCTCTCAAGCATCACTCGAATTGGAACTCTGCGACCTGGTTGACACACAACGGCGCAGCTGCTTGGCACAATGTGGATCCCCAGCGCAACACCGATATGGTGTTAAAATTCTACAACCAGGACGCCACGCCTGAGCACTTTGCGTTCAAGGCATATTGCCGCAACGTGCCTGACGGCACCGTGGTTTCCCTTGGGTCTAAAGATAAAAACGGCGTGAGTTTTCAGAGCGGACCTGTGAAAATCAGCCGCCCGTTCCAAACCGTGGGGGCGCAGGCGATGATTCCGCCTCACTTCAAAGGCGACCTAAACGTTCGCATAGAAGGTCCAAAAGACAAACTCCTGCCGCCTCAAGCCTCTGTGGAAGTGCAAATGTTGTGGATATTGCCAAGCGGCCACAAGAGCTATCATCCTGCTGCAAATATGCTAAAAGTTGTAAGTGCGTCAAACGTCGGTCAAAATATCGAAGTGCCCATGGGCAGCTTTACGTTTGTGGGAGCTGCCAAGCCCTAGTTAGTGCCCTTCCCAAAATACCTATTTTCAACCTTATCTTGTAGCCGTGGGGGACCGATCAAATTCCATATATTTTGCTTTACAGTTATATATTTCATACAAGATTAAATAGCATCGCTGAGAGCTATTGGAAGAATAGGGATTATCGTAACCGAACCGGCTATCCTAATATGCCAAATTGGATGGC
>JASJCT010000097.1 GCA_030065855.1 Myxococcota bacterium | reverse complement strand
AAATCATCCCTTATTCTGCAATTCGAAATGCCTAACCGACAAAAGAACACTAACGCAGTCAGTTGGACCTCTTCTCTCTACTGATAAATATTCAGGGAATATTCAGGGATATTCAGGGTCTGTGAGCGGCAACAATAGGCAACAATAGGTGCACGAAAAACCGTGCGCTTTTCAACTTTTTGTAACGAAGCGGACGAAACTCAAATAGGGAGTGGCTCAGATCTCTGGACGGATAGGTCGTTTACCCACTCTCAATGCAGGAGAGCCATAAATATTCAGGGTCTGTGAGCGGCAACAATGGGCGGCAACAATAGGCGGCAACAATAGGGCAACAATAGGTGCAATATTCAGGGTCTGTGAGCGGCAACAATAGGGGCAACAATAGGGCAACAATAGGTGCAATATTCAGGGTCTGTGAGCGGCAACAATAGGGCAACAATAGGGCGCAACAATAGGGCAACAATAGGGCGGCAACAATAGGGCGGCAACAATAGGGGGCAACAATAGGGCAACAATAGTGCGGTAATTCGAGGCTCATACGCGTATGTACGCATTCGCGCTTTGTCCGGTTGTATTCGGTAGTGGGCTATACAATGAAATCACGGATTGGTGGTTTAGGAACCGAGCGTCGATCGCGGACGATAGGTAGGCAACCAATCCCCGAGTTAGTGCGTTGAGGCTAGCTCCTTTGCAAAACACCTGAGACGCGTTCGTTGCAACGATCCCGTCTACGTAGGAACCGACAGATATATTGTCGCATGACACGCTCGATCCGTGATCAGCAAGGACGCCATCCTTGTAGCCGATTCCAGTGAGTGTCGCATCATGCGCGACGATGTTGCTACCGTGGTCGGCGTGAATACCCCACCAGAACCGCCTGATCGTCACCCGCTCACAAGATACGTGGGAACCATATGTTGCGCGAATCCCAGGGTGCGACGCGTCATTTCCGTTGAACTGCATCGCGTCGACTATGAGAGTGCTGTTTTGGGTCGCCACTGCGCCAGCCTTTTCATTGTTTACAGCATGTCCATCCGGTGCCCTGATAACCCCACCTTGGCGTGCCACGAACCCGATGCCACCACCTTCGTCGTCAGTACCAGGTGCACGGACAATATTTGCGCCCGCAGTGGCACCTTTGGCCGTGATGGTTCCATTCCACTCTGCAAAAAATCCAACTCCTTCGTTGTATTTTGCTTCGGCATTAGCGGCTTCGAGTGAACTCCCATCCGATGATACGAAACCGTCGGATCCGTTCGACTCCGAGTGCACAGATGCAGCGTAGATTACACTATTTCGAAATGCCATCACACCAACACGACTGAACTCGGAGACTCTAACGTCCGATCCACAGCGAATCATCGATCCCTCGCGCGCCAGAATGCCTTGTTTGTCAGCATCTGGATCGAACAAACGACCGATCTTACCGTCGCCATATAGGTGTACAGCATCGATGAGACCCAAGCTTGAACCGTCTCGCACCAATAGCCCATGCATGTTTGTGAAAACGAGTCTGGTTGAATCCGAACCGCTTCCGATAATGTGAATGCGTTCACCGTCAGGGTGACGAATTTCAAGTCCAACGTTCGCTTCGGAGTTGTCCTCGCCTGCGAGGCGAGTGATGCCTGTCATCTGACGATTGAAGAAATAGTCACCCGCGAAAAGTCGAATGGTGAGCGTCGCACCGCGGAGAATGCGAATTCGTTCGAGGTTACGCAGAGTGTCCACCAAGGCTTGGCCACCATCTGAGGGCCCCAGACAGATCTCACAGGATGTCTCAATGTCGGCTTCGGGAATCGGTCCACATGTACTGGCATGAGTCTGTCTTGAGGTTAGAAAGGCAGCACCAGCGGCCCCACCAATTCCCATTAGTAGAAAGTTGCGGCGACTTCTATCTCTATCATCGTTTGTCATTTTTGGCTCCTGAGAATATGAATTCAAGATGAAAGGATCAAAACATACATCAAACTGGTTGTCAAATTCAGAAGCACAGGGGAAGGGGGAGGGTCACCAAAATCGTCCCGAAATCGGTTGTAGGGGACATTTCTGTTTTTAATTTGATATCAGTGGAGTTCTGGTTTAATTTAAGACAAGAGCTATTCGTGACCTGATACAGTTCAGATCTGTCAGCACTAAACTAATTGCGGGGCTTTTTGTGAACGCTGGGCGAACCCCAACTGCATCATCGGCTTGCACCTGTGACCATTGACAACGTGGGGAACGTGGGGTCAGAGCTTGATAATAGAAGCATTACAGCCAGTAGCTGCGTCTGCATGGACAACTTACCGAACATATTATCCCATGTTCCCCCGATGCCAAAGTGGCCAAGTGATATTAAATATGCTGCCAAATATTTCTATTAAAGGCAGCCCCATTTGTGTAAAGTCTCCCAATAGAGACTAATTTGCGCTTTTGCGATGAATCAAAAGGAGCTGCAAATCATGCAACGAACTCAAATCTTCTTAGTAGTCGCCCTGCTTATCAGTTTTTTAGCCTGCCAAAACGAAGGCGAGGATACTTCGCAAATTGAGTGGACTGAACCAACTCAATCGGTCACCGGTGAACTCTTTCAAATAGGTGGATTACGCGCGATTCGACTGTGGGGGACAAATTACGAACGAGGATACGCCATGGGATACCTGCTGGCCAAAGAACTTCACGATTGGCTGATTGTCTCCGCCGAACAAGATCCCAATGCAGCAGATAATTGGGAGAACGCTATCCTGCCCAATATTCATCGATTTTCTATTCCTTCTGAATATCTCGAGGAGATTAAGGGTGTTTATAACGGCGTCACTGCCCGCGCCAATGGTTCGTTTTACGTAGCGCCCCTGAACAGAGCTTTCACCTTAGATGACATGATTGCGGTCTACGTCTCAAGCGAAGTCGGCCAAATGCAATGCACTTCGTTTGCTGCGTGGGATACTTTGGTCTCGGGTAACGCCACCATTACGGCTCGCAATATGGACTACCACATCGGACCTCCTTACGATAACAACCACATGCTCTTTGTACATGCCCCCTCTCCTGATGGGTTTCGCCAAGGGTTTGTGGAAATCAACTGGCCCGGTAATTTGGGCTGCACCACTTGCATGAGTGCCTCGGGTGTTTCTTTGGCCCAGCAGGATGTGGTTCATATTGGAGATCCATCGACAACGAACGGGTTTTGTCCGGATGATTTTATCCACAGAAAGATGATCGAAACCATCAAACCGGAAACCGCCCTTGCCGATGCTGAAGCCGTGCTACAGGAACTGTACGTAGTGGGTGGTTGCGCCCCCATGGCGACCTGGCCGTTTACCGGGTCCAACCAGCCCTCGGCGGTTTTTGAATTCGACGGGGACCTGAACAACAGTAGCGGTTATCATATCCGTGTGCCAGAAGCTGAACAGTCCTGGTTGATCCAATCCAACCACTACCGGGAGAGACTCGCCATAACCGGCGAGTGCTGGCGCTACACCTTGTTGGAAGAATACTTCGCCAACGTGGAGAGCGGAGCTGAGTCACCGCTCACCGTAGAAAAAGCGTGGCGTTTGCTGCAACAAGTGGCACTAGAACAAGCGGGGTATATCGTACAAATCGCCGCGGTATATGAACCGAACAAAAAATTGATGCACATCGCCCTATCGGAAAACGGTCAGCACGCCCCCTTTGGTAACAAAATAACACTAGATGTGGCAGCACTCATTGCCGAGGCTGCGGCTAAATCAAAATAGGCGGATCAGGGGCTCCGAGACCCCACTACAAGCCTTAGAAAGCCTGTTGTAAGGCATTCCAATTCTGAGTATGCAGCGTTTCCTTGGGCCAGTCCGGCCAATTCCTGAACAAAAGAAAAAACTCGCCGGCTTGTCTTAGGGCGAGATTGTATCGGGGGGGGAAATTCGTTCATTTTTTTTCCACCCGCTATGCACGACTGAATGCACTTATTAGATAAGGTAGCACGAATGTGAATATATACGAATTATCTGACAGGAAGAATTTCTGAGATTCAGATGATTAATGATAGAATGTATCGAGTAATATTTCATTAGATTTCTATCAAGATACTAATTAGTTTTAATATGGAACATTTTAAATATGAAAGGAGATCATATCTTTATATGAGAGTGGCGCTCTGAGTTGCATCCAGGGCATCTGGGTGGGGCAATTTTTGGATGGTGTGAGAGCTAGCAGTTATCCCAATTAGGAGTGGACGCGTTTGTCCATGATTTGAGCAATAGTTGCTCCGAGCAATTGGATTGTTTGATTTAACAGTCCCAATTTTGAATATTTATAGAAAGGATTTTAAGATGAAACATGCTCCAGTCAGCGCGGTTATTGTTGCCACCATCACTTTCTTTGCTGTGGCAGTGAAAAGCCAGGATGATAAACAGTTACAAACCACGCGATTCTACAATATCGATAACAGAGTAACAGTAACAATAGAAATGAAAGAGGATGAATTCAACGCCCTTCGACTAGAAGAACCCTGCGACGGGGCATCAACAGAAATCTGCTTTACATGGAATGGAGCGCGCTACCACTGGCGCACCGCCGATAAGGTAACCATTGAAAGTTCGTCACATCTCGTTGGCACGGTCGCGGAGACCAACGTGGGCATTAGAAAAAAAGCGTGGCTCGGTTCTGAAGACAAGAATCAACCAGCATTGAAATTGAAATTTCCAGACAAAGTTGAAGATCACATCGGCACCAGGCACATCACGTTGAACAACGCCAAGCAGGATCCGGCAAAAATTAGGCAGTGTCTGGGATACATGCTGTTGGAAAGAGCTGGATTGCCTTACTCTCGCTGCAATTTTGCCGCTGTCAAAGCCCGTCTAAAAGATGAACATGGCAATATCATCAAAAAAAATCTAGGCCTTTACGTTAATGTGGAACCCATTAAAAAAAGATACATCAAGCACCATTTCGATATACCAGAAGAAGACGGCGAGGGTAATCTTTACGAAATTGATCACAAAGAGGACTTTCGTTGGGACAATCCCAATGTTTGGAATATCATCGCCCGGATAGACTGGAAGGGCTTTTCGGACAATCCACTGCATCAGGATAAAATAGATCTCGTATATCTGATAAACGAAATTTCAGATCCAGATGGAGATATTGCAAACGCCGTCGACGTCGACCATTTCATAAAATTCTGGGCGATGGATGTGTTGTTGAGAAACTGGGACGGATATACTTCACATATCAATAATGCGTATATTTATAACGATGCTTTACCTGTTGTAGATCCCTCTACTGCTGAAGATGTGAATTTCAAATTTCTACATTGGGGTATCGACCAGATATACCCTGATCCAAGCACATCTCCACAATACATGAAAAAATGGTACATCTATGGGAGTGAAACTAATCTCCATCTTCTCAACAAGAGAGGCATCATTGCAAGAGAACTTTACCGTTATCGAGATGGATCCGGGAAGCAAGTCTATGCCCACAAATTGCGCGAACAAGTCTACGAGTTTTTGGGAGAAGTGTTTAATTCTGAGCGCTTTCACGGTTACCTCGGCATTAAAGACTATATAAATACCGCTGTACATAACGCCAATGATCAATTGGAGGCGCTCGGGTTACCACCTATCGAAGCAACTCACATTGACCTGATTAAAAATCAGATACGAGATATTCGCCTGGAGATGAACACTCTATTTGGTGTTCAATGGCCTCCAGGTTATGTAAATATAGAAAGTAAGCGTTATTTTAATAGTTGTGTTCGTGCCAGCGGATACCAGGAGGTAGGCACCGGATATGAAGTATTTCGATGGTGGTGCACCTCCTCCGATAAGGATCAATGGGATTTGATCCGATCTTCGGATAATCCCGGATATGTAAAATTTCGCAATAGACGCTATCATCCCCGCATACTTGTAGCCGACTGGCATCACGCGTTCGTAGGTCCTAATGGTTTTGTTTTCAACATTTTCAACGATGATCCGGACAATCTGAATAGTAACGACTATTACGACCAATATTTTGGTCTAATACCGCATGGGTCTGGTTATTATGAAATTCAGAGCTTGAGGACAGGCCTGTGCCTACATTTTTCTGATACTTACAAAACCGGAAATAATCAATATCAAGTCCATCAATCTGAGTGCAACGGTGCCGCGGAAAACCTGGTGAGATTTGTCGACCCGTGATTAAAATTCGCGATAATAAGGCATAATAACCACGATGCCTCCCGCTCTATTGCTATCGCAGCCAGATCAATCGTTGATCGACCAATACGGCACTGTGTTTGACGGTATCTTCATCGAATCGGGAGCACCTCATATTGCCCCATCGGTGTGGATCGGGAAAATCGATGATGACCGCATCGTATGGCCCGTGCAGGACTCGGATGAACAAGTCAGCGTCGACATTTACAACGTGTACCTGTGCGGCGAGACCATCCCCACCCCCAAGACGAGCACACTCGCAACCCCGGCAAAACCGAGTGCTATCTCCAGAAGAAGAAACCTGTCTATTAGGTCCTTGGTGATTTTCTTTTGAAGCACGGATCCAATCCCCGCTACACGCCCCCATCAGGATCGTCGAGATGCCGAGGACCGTGCCGCGTGTTTGAACTGGCGGCGCCCGGATTGTCCGATCACTTTACTGTAATAAACTAATACCAATGGGGGTTGTTAAATGTCTAAAGCCAAATCATCGACAATTGCGCGCGACTTTGGGAGCACTATAAAGAAACAATGCTACGCTATCAGTGGCGCGGTGGTCTTTCTCATCGCGCTTGTGCTTCTGTTCCACCTCGTCGAGCGCTCCGTAACGATCCGGTTCTGGTTTGGCTTACTCGGTGCGGGCACTTGCCTTGTTTTCATCGTAAACGGGCTGGTTCGAATTCTACGACGCGCCAGGGAGTTCCAGTCGCAAGTCGCGAAGGAGTTGGCGGAACAAGAAACTGCCATTCAGGAATTGAGAAACCGTCTCACAGATTCAAATGATTCGCAGCACCGTTTTCTCAATGGCTTCAACACCATCGTGGACGAAATTGAACACGCCGACACCAAGGGCATGTCCCTCACGGTGCAGATGCTAGGGGAAATTGATGAATCCGCCAGCGAATCGGAAAAAGCCGCGGGTGTCACCGCAGTTCTCGAAGAAAATGTTCGGGCCATCACCGGAACGGCCCAGGATTTCTCCCAGAGCATCACCGCCATCGCCAGCACCGCTGAGGAGATTTCAGCAAATATCAGCTCGGTGGCGGCCACATCCGAAGAGATCAGCACCACGGTTGCCTCCATCGCCGCCTCTGCGGAGCAGGCCACTCAGAACCTCTCCATGATGGAGATGACCACCAAGGCGCTCTCAGAGGCCATCGACGGCGTGGCTAAGAACGCCAAGTCGAGCTACGAGGTGGCCAAAGCAGCCCAAACCTCCGCCGATCACGCAAGGCACATCATCGATAACTTGAGCGTCGCCGCGGATGAAATCGGCGAAATCGTCGGTTCGGTAAAGGGGATCGCCGAGCAGTCCAAGATTCTCGCAGTCAACGCATCCATCGAAGCCGCCAAGGCCGGCGAGTTCGGAAAGGGGTTCGGTGTGGTAGCCGTAGAGGTGAGAAATCTCGCGAAGTCCACCACGGACGCAACCCGCAACGTGGAGAACCGCATCAGAAACATCCAGCAAAACGCTTCCAGAGCCTCCCAGGCAGTCAATAGCATCGCTGATATCGTCAACAAAATCAATGAAATGCAGTCGGTGATCACGAACATGGTCAACCAGCAAAACGCGTCGGCGGCGGCGTTCTCTCAGAACATCTCCGAGGCAGTGCTGGGCCTCAACCACATCTCCGGAAGTATCGGAGAGTCGGCTCAGGCAGTCCAACAGATATCCACCGGAATCATTGAAATCGCAACCGGCTCCAACGAGGTGGCGATCAATATTTCCGACGGCGCCCGGGCCGTGAACGATTTGAGTGACCAGATCGGTGACGCGTCCGTCATGGTTACGGAAACCGCCAGGTACATTACCCAGGCCTCGGAAGCAGCAGCTAAGTGCAAGCACACCACAGAGGAAGTGAGTCATGTGGTGGACCAAATCGCCGGGGCGATCCAAGCTCTTGAAAACCTCCGACATCTCCAGGAGGAGTTGTGAGTAAAATGGGCCAATCGGCTCCTCGGAGCGCACCATGAACCGGCGCAACACCCGGGTCGTCCTCGTTGAAACCTCGTTCACCCTGCAGGCGCAGATGAAGGAGGCCATCGATCGAATTTCCGGGATGGAGCTCGTCTTTTCCGCTCCCACCTCAAAGCTGGGACTGGAAAAAGCCCTGGCAGACCCACCGAATATTGTGATTGTGGGCACCCACCCCACGGACCGATCCATGATCAGCATGGTGCGCAGTCTCGCTTTGTCTCTCCCGGAAACCGCCGTGCTGGTATTGGCAGGAAAAAGCGAAGCCGAGGCGGCCCTGGCGATGGAGGCGCTCTCTTACGGCGCCTTCGACCTGCTCCCTAAACCCAGTGGACACGGAAGATACGAATCGGTTGACTTGCTGGTCCGAAAGCTCCTCCCAAAACTGAAGATGTGCTCCATGGCGGTTCACGCTCGAATCGCCAAGAATCTGCTTCAAAATAGAGACAATTCGAGACCGAAGTCCCCTAATCGATCCGCGACCACCGGTCAGACCCGTGCGATCCAGAGAGCAACGAAAACCGTTGTCCGCCCCTTCACGCTGCACCACTCAAAAAAGCTGGTGGTGGTAGGCGCGTCGACCGGGGGGCCAGACGTATTGATGAGAATCCTCCCCGATCTATCCGCTGATTTTCCTCTTCCCATTGTCGTTGTCGTGCACTTACCCAAACGCTTCACAACTGCGCTTGCCAAATCACTCGACCAGAAATCATCGTTGCGCGTGATGGAAGCGATAGATGGTCAACCAATCGAAAGCCAAACCGTCTACATCGCCCCAGGAAGATTGCACACCATCATCAAAAACGGAACGGAAAACACGCTTTGCCTAAACACCCTGGACACACCGCCAGTTCTCGGGTGCAAGCCCGCGGCCGACATCCTCTTCGAATCAGCGGCGAAAACATGCGGCAAGCACGCCCTCGCGGTGATCCTGACGGGTATGGGACGGGACGGCACCGCTGGTCTTGCGCACCTCAACCAACAAGGTGCGCACATCATCGCGCAAGACAAAGAGAGCTCTGTGGTTTGGGGTATGCCAGGCAGCGCTGTCGACTCCGGAGTTGTAAACGAAGTCCTCCCTGCCTCAAAAATCGCCCGGAGGCTAACTGAAATCGCTTAGGTCCCCCCTCTATGGCCCCGAAGATATTTTTTTTATTTTGGCGCCTCGTGCTGTCGAAACAGGGATTCTTCAAAAAAACTCAGGCGCTATGATTGGGAAAACAGTTGACGGAGTTCATTCTCCTATTTAACTGCGCCAACCCACACGATTGACACGGCTGAACCGGGAAAACATCGATTTTACTTTGTTGCGGATAAAGTGACTGTTCTCGACGCAGAATTACTCCCTGGAAAGACCTACTATGTCGGATCGCGAGAATACAGCCATTTTGGTTATGGATTTAAAGTGATTCCAGGTATCCCTAAAGCCTGCCGCTACGTAATATCCACCCTCAAGGGCAGGAAAAAATATCTCAAAGGCTTGTATTGGGGAACTCACATGGGTCCAGAGACCAGCGTGAGCTCACCACCTGCCAGGTCTACAGACACCTGCTCTCCGTCTTTCACATCTCGGGCAATGATCTTTTCCGATAGGGGCTCTAAAATCTTTTCTTGAATGACCCGCTTGATAGGACGTGCCCCATAGGCTGGATCGTATCCTAGGTCCGCGATCCTCTGCTTGGCTTCTTCTGTCGCGTTCAGCGTTAGATTCAGTGGCGCGAGCAGTTCACTGGCGCGGCCGAGTTGGATCTCGACGATGCCCCGAATCGCTTCTTTTCCAAGTCGGTTGAAAATCAGCGTTGCATCGACACGGTTGAGGAACTCGGGCCTAAAGGTGGCCTTGAGGGCGTCATTGGCAAGACGGGTTATTTTCTGCGCGTCGTCCAGCTCCAAGATAAAGTTGGACCCCACGTTGCTGGTCATGATGATGATGGTGTTGCTAAAGTCCACGGTGCGGCCGTGACCGTCGGTGAGGCGGCCGTCCTCCAACACCTGGAGCAATACGTTGAACACCTCGGGGTGGGCCTTTTCGATTTCATCCAGCAATACCACGCTGTAGGGTCGGCGACGCACAGCTTCAGTGAGCTGACCCCCTTCGTCGTAGCCCACGTACCCAGGGGGGGCGCCCAAGAGCCGGCTCACAGCGTGCTTCTCCATGTACTCACTCATGTCAATGCGAACGATGTTTGACTCATCGTCAAATAGGAATTCGGCCAGGGCTCGCGCAAGCTCGGTCTTTCCCACACCGGTCGGACCGAGAAAAAGAAACGATCCAATGGGCCGCCTGGGATCTTTGAGGCCGGCTCTGGACATGCGGATGGCCCGCGCCACCTTTGAGACCGCTTCGTCCTGGCCCACGACCCGCTGGTATACCCGTTCTTCCATATGTAACAGCCGGTCTGTCTCTCCCTCTACCATCTTGCTCACGGGAATGCCGGTCCATCGCGACACGACCCCTGCAATGTCCTCGTCGGTCACATCCTCTCGTAAAAACGCGCCGTCCTCCTGGCTGGCTTCGAGATCTTGCCGGATTTTTTCGAGCGCTTTGGTAAGATCGGGCAGGCGGCCGTATGTGATCTCAGCTGCTTTCTGGAGCTCTCCGGTTCTCTGGGCCCGTTCAGCCTGGGTTTTGAGTGCGTCGATTTCGAGCGCAACGGCCTTGGCCTGCATGACCAGACCGCGTTGGGTCTGCCACCGGGCCCGCATGGCCGAGGCCTCTTCCTTTAAGTCGGCAATGGTGGCGTCGAGCTCGGATACCCTGTCCTGGTCCCCTTTCTTTCCCTCCATCTTCAGGGCCTGGCGCTCCACTTCGAGGCGGGTGATGCGCCGCTCCAGGTCATCGATCGGGGTAGGCAGGCTTTCAATTTCCATTTTGAGACGACTCGCCGCTTCATCGATGAGGTCAATGGCCTTGTCCGGCAGGAATCGATCTGACACATAGCGATGGGATAGGCGTGCCGCTGCCTGAAGAGCCGTATCCCGGATACGAATACCGTGGTGCACCTCGTACTTTTCTTTGATACCGCGCAAGATGGAGATCGTGTCTTCGACCGTGGGCTCGCCCACGTAGACCTGCTGGAACCGCCGTTCAAGGGCCTTGTCCTGTTCAACGTGCTTTCGATATTCATCCAGCGTGGTGGCGCCGATACACCTGAGCTCGCCCCTCGCCAGAGGTGGTTTGAGCATATTTGCCGCGTCCTGGGCCCCTTGGGTCGCGCCCGCACCCACCAGTGTATGCATCTCATCGATGAAGAGGATAATTTCGCCGTCCCGGGCTGTGATTTCCTTGAGCACTGCTTTTAGGCGGTCTTCAAATTCACCGCGGTACTTGGCCCCGGCAATGAGGGCCCCCATGTCCAGTGACAGTACGCGCTTGTTCTTCAAACTCTCGGGCACGTCACCGGCGACAATCCGCAGGGCGATCCCCTCCACAATCGCGGTCTTGCCCACACCGGGTTCGCCGATGAGCACTGGGTTGTTCTTCGTTCGTCTCGAAATGACTTGGACAGTGCGTCGAATCTCCCCGTCTCGACCGATGACCGGGTCCAACTTGTCGCGCCGCGCGAGCTCGGTCAGATCCTGACAATACCTATCGAGGGCCTGGAATTTGCCCTCTGGATCTTCGTCAGTAACCCGCTGATTGCCCCGAATGTCGAGCAGGGCTGCCTGCACCGTACTGGTGGTGACGCCAAGCCCCAAGAGGATATCAGCTGCCTCCTTGCCGTTGCCATCGGTCATGGCGAGCAGGAAGTGCTCGGTTGAAATGAACTCGTCTTTGAGCTTGTCGGCCTGAACTCTGGCGTTGTCGATCAAACGCTTCAGATCAACACCGGCGTAGGTGTCCGCTCCCTGGACCGAAGGCTTTTTTTGGAGCGCAGCGCCAATTTTTTCATGGATCATTTGGGTGGAGACCCCGGCCCGCTCCAGCACGGGTCGCACCACACCCCCTTCCTGATCCACCAGCGCCGCGAGCAAGTGAAGTCCCAGGACCTCCTGGTGCTGCATTTTTCTGGCAATGGCGTCTGCTTGGCCAAGGGCCTCGCGGGATTTCACTGTTAGCTTGTCGAGTCTCATCACTCCCTCCGAAAGAAATCCAAGTTAACAGCAAGGTAAGCGCGACCCCCAAAGGGTCAATCGGACCGATCTGTGCCCTGGTGTAAAAGGCCTCCCCCTTTGGCAAAAGGGGGTCGGGGGGATTTCGTCATTTCCCCTAACACCTCGATGTGACAAAATCCCCCTTCCCCCCTTTTTCAAGGGGGAATTTGCTGACGTCACCCGACAAAACTCGTTTAACCTAGCACTAGCTCTCATACCGCGCCTCGCCCAGCGGTACCTCGTTGAGCACGAGCCAGTATAACCCCATCTGTTTAACGGACTCGGAAAACTGATTGAAGTCGACAGGTTTGCGGATGTAACTGTTGGCCCTTAGGTTGTAGCTCTCAACGATATCCTTCTCCTCACGTGACGACGTAAGGATAACCACCGGCAGCAAGCTCGTTCGCTCATCATCGCGAATGGCGCGCAGCACCTCCAGACCACTGATCTTGGGTAACTTTAGATCTAGCAAGACCACGACCGGCATTTCTTTAATATCCCGATCCGCATACGCGCCCTTCTGGTGAAGAAAGTCGAGCGCCTCTGCCCCATCTCTCGCAACGATCACCTTGTTGGCAATGTTGTTCTTTTTTAATGCACGCAGGGTCAGGAGCTCATCGTCTGGGTTGTCTTCCACGAGCAGAATTACTTTGTCTCTAGACATCTTCTTGGGCATCTCCTTGTTCTGGGGGGGCCAGGGTAAAGTAAAAGGTAGCGCCCTTTTCGACCTCCGCCTCTGCCCAGATATGCCCGCCGTGCCGGCTGACGATTCGATGTACGGTCGCCAAGCCAATACCCGTGCCTGGAAACGAGGCATTGTCGTGCAGGCGTTGAAACGGTCCAAAGAGTTTATTGTAATAAGCCATGTCGAATCCCGCGCCGTTATCTCTCACATAAAAGGTCGGCGGTGTATCGCCGTTGCGGCCGAATTGGATTTTGGCTACATCGCGTTGATGGGTAAATTTCCAGGCGTTGGCAAGTAGGTTCTCCAGGGCGACCCGCAGCAATATGGGGTCGCCGTTGGCAGGTATGTTTGATTCGATGAGGCACTCAATCCGCCTGTCAGCGTCAGTACTCTCCAGCTCCTGGACTATTTCTTTAGCCAGGGCGCTCAGATCCACGGGCTCGATCTGCATTTCAGCCCTGGTGATGTGGGAGAGCTTCAACAGATCATCGATGAGGCGACCCATGTGTTGCGCCCCTTTTCGAACCCGGTGGAGGTAATCCTTTCCCCCTTCGTCCAGGCTGTCGGCATAATCCTCCAGCAAGGCCTCGCTGAATCCGTCAATGGCCCGCAGCGGTGCCCTTAGATCGTGGGATACAGAATAGGCAAAGGCCTCGATCTCGTCGTTCGCCGCCTCCAGCTGTGCCGTGCGTTGCTCAAGTGCGTTGTTTACTCGCTCGAGTTGCTCCCGCTGCCAACAGCGTTCGATGTTGACCGCCAAACTATTTGCCAGGTTGATCAGAAACGGCTCGTACGGCTTGTAGTGCGCGGTGGCGTCCGGCTGAATCAACAGGTTCCCCCAGTGGTGCACCCGGGTTCTTAAGGGAAGCACCCAGAGCGCGTTGGTGCCCTTTAGGTTGCACGCCTCCTTCATTTTATAGCCGTCGTCCAGGGGGATGCTCTGACACGTTGCACATTCTGGGATCTCGATGTCGCCCAAGCGCGGCTTGGCTGCGCCTGGGACGCAGTAGGTACAGTTTATTATCCCTGGAACGCTGGCGATGGCTTGCTGGACAAATTGGGTCATGCGAAGCCGGTCTGAAAATACAAAAAAGACATTATGGGCGGCCAGCAGCTGACCCAGGACGCTCGCATCTGCCTGGAGATCAGAGGTGCTCATCTTTCGAAGCTATATTCCTTTAAGAAATCCTCCGGGCGCATGTAGTAAGGATTTCGAACGATCTGCCCGTGAACGATCATCATCGGGTGAACCCTGAGAACATCCAGAATCTGAGCCCCATCAAACCGTCGCGCGTCGTATTGACAGATGGCCGTAATCGGATGGGTCGTGAGGACATCGTTTACAAGGGCCTCGTATTCCATCAGTCGCTCAGCCCCGGGTATGCCGCGTAGGGCCCAGGTCATCTCACCGCTCACACGTCCTCCGGGATAGTCCTCGTCCAGGGTCTGGTGATAAAATGCGCGCAGGGTGTCCAGCATTCGCTGGGGGATAAACTTCCCGTCTGGACAATACGTATCCATCGCGATCGTAGCGCTGAAACCCTCGCTTTCAGCTTCCGGGACTTGCACCCCCATCTCGGCCAACCAAGTCCTGACATCAGCCGGCGTCATGATGTCTGCAAAGTACGCCACCTTTTCTTCCTGGGCCAAGCCTGCTTGGAGAAATTTGGCGATCACGTGCTCCCGCTCCTTGTCGTTGTCGTAGATCAAGCACATATGGGTGCCCACCGGAAATGTCTCTTCGGTAAAACCCATGATCGCTTGCCTGGCATCCAAGCGCTTGTTCATCGTTTTTCTCCCTTGTAATGGATGGGTTGTCCTATTTCAAAAAACTTACGACACTTCAACTTTTCGCGGCTTTTCAATGCCAAAGCCCTGGGCGTAGTCCACCCCGATGGCCTGAAGCGCGCTTTTCACCCCGGCGTTTTCGACCCACTCGGCGATGGTCTTTAGGCCGGCTTCGTGGCCGATCTGATTGATGGCCTTTACAATGGCGGCATCGATCGGCTTTTTGAGCATGCCTTCCACAAATAGACCGTCTATTTTGATAAAATCCACTGGAATGGTTTTTAGATAGGAAAAGGAGCTCAATCCCGAGCCAAAGTCATCAAGGGCAAAATAACATCCCGCATCCCGTATTTCTTCAATAAACCGAACTGCTTTGCTCAGATTGGCAATGGCCGCGGTTTCGGTAATCTCAAAGGCGACCATCTTTGGCGGGATGCTGTATTTGCTGAGCTGGTCGCGAACAAAGACAAAAAAACTCTCGTCACTGAGGGAGGTCCCTGAAATGTTGATGAAAAAGGTGCCCGTTTCAGCTGGTGAGGGATTGCTATCAAGGATCTTTGAGAGATAGGAAAAGGCCGCGTCAATGACCCACCTATCCAGTCTGGACATCAAATCAAAGCGTTCTGCAGCCGGAATAAAGGCGCCCGGGAGAATGTGATCCCCATCGCCGTTCGACATGCGCAGGAGAAATTCATAGTTCAGCTTGTTTTTCCCCTGTTGCGCCAGCGGCACGATGCACTGTTGGAACAATACAAACCGATTCTCCTCGAGTGCCCTGTTGATGAGGGATACCCACTCCATCTCCCCGTGTCGCTGCCTCAGGACCGCATCCTCGTCGTGGTAGACGTGAATGCGGCTGCGCCCCTCGTCCTTGGCCGCGTAGCACGCCATATCTGCCGCGCTCAGGACCTCCTTTAGCCCCTTGGTGGCGCTATTGATTTGCACCAGGCCGACACTTACGCCAATGGCAAATGTCTTTCGGTTCCAGACAAAGCGAAAATTCCTGACTGCCTGGACCAATGTTTCGGCGATGTTCATGGTGCGATCGATGGGACATTTTTCCAGCAACACGCCGAACTCGTCCCCACCCAAACGGGCCAGCACATCGGAATGGCGAATAGATCGCCTGAGGACCACGGTCAATTGTTTGAGAAGCTCGTCCCCGGCCTCGTGGCCGCACGTATCATTGATGATTTTGAATTGGTCGAGGTCGAGATATAACAGTCCGTGGGAAAGCCCGGATGCGCGGGCAGACTGCAATGCCTGTTCGAGGCGTTGCTCAAAGCTATGGCGGTTCGTCAGCCCGGTCAGGGAATCGTGATAGGCCATATAGCGGATGGTTTCCTCGGCTTTGCGGTGGGCGCGCCGTGTTTCTGCCTCCCGAAGTTCCCGCTCGATAGCCGGCACGAGCCGCATGAGGTTATCTTTCATGATGTAGTCGTGGGCACCGCTCTTCATCGCGGTGACCGCGATATCCTCCCCGATGCTGCCGGAAACCACGATCACGGGCTTATCAAAGCGAAGTTCCTTCACCATTGCAATCACGTCATTTGAATTAAATCCCGGCATGTTGTGGTCGGTAATGACCAAATCCCAGTGGGGCTCTTGCAATGCGGCATAGGTGTCATAGCGGTTGTCGACCCGTTTCACCTGGGGATCGAATCCGCCGCGGCGAAGGGCGCGCAACAGCAGTATGGCATCGTCCTCAGAGTCCTCCACCAAGAGGATGCGCAACGGCTTTGACTCGGCCATTTGTGCCATCTGTTCTTCCGGGTCTACCTCAAATGACTGCTAGGAAAGCGATGTAACCATGGCCCCCCCCACCTAATTGTAAATATATTCTATATTTGAGTGATTTCAAAAAATACTGTTCGATGCGGCACAGCTATCGCCATTGCGAGCCATCGCGTCTCCGCGTATGCTCACCACGTCATGACGCCTGTAATTCGTCGCCGTATTATGAAGCGGCGAAACATCGAGGATATTGCGCAGCGCCTGGCCGTGCGGATATCCCATCGGCCAGTGCAGCTGGTGGTCTATATCGAGCAGGGCGCCAGTGGATTGGGCGTGGCCGTGGCAAAGGCCCTCAATGTACCTGTGGTTGGTCTCGATATCAGCTATCCTCTGAGTCGAACGCTCAATCGCGCGCCGCGTTTCCTCAGGGCCATGGCCTGGCCCATCAAAGAGGTCACCTACAGATTCACATCGCCGCGACGCAATGCATCCCTGCCGTCGTGCCTTTCAGATGCCTATCGCATTGCATTGATCGACGATACCGCGAGCACAGGCCGAACGTTAAAAGCTGCCATACGCGTGCTCGCAGATGCGGGCATCGACCGCGATCGCATCACCACCGCGGTCATTCGATGCGGCAAGCAGGCCCTTCCACTTGTCGATTGTTTCGAAACCACTGACAGGGTGCGCTTCAAATAGGATTGGCTTTCGTAGGGCCGGGGTTTAGCCCCGGCCGTAATGCGGCAACTTTGCCGGCGTTTCGGCGGCAGATAAACTGCCGCCCTACCTTGCTTTTTAAGAGATCTCTCTGATCTTTGCTACGAGGTCGTTCATCTCAAATGGTTTTTCGATAAAGCCGAGCGCGCCCGCATTCAACATGCGGTTGGCCTTATCGCTCTTACTGAACCCGGAGGTGAGCAGGACCCGGACGTTGGGGTCGATTTTTTGAAGCTCGCGATAGGTCTCTTCCCCATCCATTGTGGGCATCATCAGGTCGAGAATGACGAGTGAGATGTCATCTTTTCTCTCTTTGTATTCCTGAACACAAACTTTTCCGTCACTCGCCAAGAGGACGCGGTATCCCAATTTCTTGAGGAGTCGCTCAGTGGCCGCGCGGACCAGCTCCTCGTCGTCGACGAGCAAGATGGTGCCTTCGCCAATCAGCATGGGTTCGGCATAGGCGGGCGGCATCATCGACGTCGGGGTTTGGCGGGTTTCAAATGCCGGTATTTCGATAGTTACGGTTGTTCCCTGACCGATATTGCTGTCTATGGTGACAGTACCGCCGTGGTTGCTGATGACGCCATATACCATGGACAGCCCGAGCCCGGTCCCCTCCCCCTGGGGTTTGGTGGTAAAGAACGGCTCAAACACGCGCTCCATGGTCTTCTGATCCATGCCCGTGCCAGTATCTTTTATCCGCACTTGGGCACAACTTCCCAGCGTAACGCCTTCGACCTGTGAGGGTCGATGATCTCCCTTTACGACGTTTCGGGTGCTGATGGTCAATATCCCCTGATCTTTCATGGCGTCCACGGCATTGATACAGACGTTCATCAGGGCATTGAAGATCTGGTTCCGGTCTCCTTCTATCGGGGAAAGATCCCGTTCCAAGGTGATCTTGATCTCGATTTTCTTGGAAATGGTGCGCTTGAGCAGATCAGCGGTTTCGTGGACCACATCATTGAGCTTGATTTTCCCCTTTTTGTACTTTCCCTTGCGGGCAAAGCCCAGGAGATTGCGCGTCAGATCCCTACCCCTGGCACAGGCAAAGAGGATGTCCTCGATATCCTTGGCGTTTTGGTCAGTGGGGTCCATCTCGCTCTTAAACAAGGAGGCGAGCCCCATGATGCCGGCCAGGATATTGTTCATGTCGTGGGCCACCCCACCGGCAAGTCGCCCAATGGCGTCCATTTTCTGCGAGTGCTGTAGATGCTCTTCTAGCTTTGTCTTTTCAAGGGCCAATTGATGGCGCTCCGTAATATCCTTGGCCACCCCTCGAAATCCCTTGAGCGTGCCCGATCCATTGACCACTGGCACACCGCTGGTCTGTACGTAGATACGCCGGTCGTCACCGGTATGAATCCAGGTCTCCAAATCCACAAGGGGTTTCTTTTTAGAAAAGCTTTCTAAAAACAGAGATTTTATGTCTTCCGCGTTTGGATCGAAAAAATCGATGAGGCGTTTATTGATGATGTCGTCCGGCTCATATCCAGTAATCTCCTTAACATACCCCGCGGCAAACGTGAGCTGACCTGCCCTGTCTGTCTCCCAGATCCAGTCTGCTGAGCTCAGCGCCACATCCTGTAACCGCTGCTCAGATTCCTTTAGCCCTGAAATGACATCCCGAAGCTCGCTGGTGCGCGCTTCGACCGTGTCCTCCAAGGTGTTGATGGTCGCGCGAACCTGGCGGGCCAAATGCCACTTTTCGGTCAACGCGGTGGCGAGTTGATATACCTCTATGAAATCAAAAGGTTTTTTTAAAATCAGCAGGTTGTCCGTGTTGCCCAGTTTTTTGCTAATATCAGACCAGGCATAGTCTGAATAGGCTGTACAGATAACGACTTGCAGGTCGGGATCGACCTTCCAGATGCGCTCGACTGTTTCGAGCCCGTCCCAGCCCGGGGGCATGCGCATATCGACAAAGGCCACGGCATAGGGCTTGTGGTCCGCCAGTTTTTCAGTTACCAGGGCAAGCCCGTCTTTGCCCTGGAAGACAGCGTCCACGGTAAAGGCAGATGGGGCATCACTGGACAGGCTGTCGGCAAGCAGGTTGCCGAACAGATCGTCGGATTCGGGCTCGCGCTGATCAGATAAGAGAATGTTGCGATAATCATCGTGAATATTCGGGTTATCGTCGATGACGAGAATGCGCTGATTCTTGTTATCAAACTGACTCGGCATATGCCTTATCCCCAAATGCAGTCCCAAAAAACGATGTGCTCATCGGTTCTTAATGTTCATCGGTCAATCAGCGGGAATCTTAAACGATTTTAGACGAGTAGGTAGGTTGGGCCCAGTGGCTCAGCAGATATTGAAATGGGTGTTTTATCTATCCCTTACAACAGAGATGCAATGCGGAACAGCAATGCGCTGGATTTACCATTTCCAACGTGTAAACAACCGCAGCCACTATTACGAGCGGTCATGCTGTCTACGATATCATCGATATCCCCATCACTGTCCGAATCTGAATCTGAGTCAGAATCGCTATCACTGTCTGAATCCGAATCCGAATCTGAGTCAGAATCGCTATCACTGTCTGAATCCGAATCCGAGTCTGAATCCGAGTCACTATCACTGTCTGAATCTGAATCCGAGTCTGAATCCGAATCGCCATCGCTGTCTGTGTCTGAATCCGTGTCCGTATCGACATCGGTGTCAGTATCGGTGTCAGTATCAGTGTCCGTATCCGTATCCGTGTCCGTGTCGGTATCCGTGTCCGTGTCGGTATCCGTGTCCGTGTCGGTATCCGTGTCCGTGTCGGTATCCGTGTCGGTGTCAGTATCCGTGTCGGTGTCAGTATCCGTGTCGGTATCAGCACACGCCGGCTCCCACGGTGCCGGGCCTGGTGCCTCTACACCATAATCTGCGGGCCATGACCCATAGTATTGATTGACACAATCAACCAGGGTCTGCTCCATATCAGCAGCGCCGAGGTCTTCCATAATGCGCTCCCAATAACACCCAAAGACATTATCCCCGGAGTTCATCATTATCGCATTAGCACCGCCGGAAAAATAGGATGGATTTCTGCCCATGACGGCGCTTTTAAAACTTGAGTTAAAAATATAGCACGACGTAAAAAACATGATTTTGCATGCCAATTGGTTTTCGGGATAGGCATTGATGTGGGACGCTGATATTTGCCCGTCATCTGTTTGGATATACCCTTGCGGAAATCCATGCCCTGTATTTGAAAAGTATTTCACGTTGGGGCATGCCAGGTAGTCGTGATACTCTTGGCTGTTGGCCCTGCCAGAGACATCCACATTGGGAATGGGTCTGTCGGAGAACATGACATAATTTAATCCTGCGGCTTCAACTGCAGCCACGGACTTTGTAAAGTTAGTAACCGCCCATTGGCTTTCACTGCACGCGGGGCAGGTAAAAAGCACGTCCACTGTGTCGTCCGGGCACTCCCCCGGGCGTGTGGGCGTGGCATCCCGTTCCTGCAACTGATAGTTGTTTTCCACGTGAATGACCTGCTCCCCTTGCAGCGCAATCCGAATGGGGTCCACCACATACACCCCTTTTCGGAACAGGAGCACCAACACCTACTGGTATTGGTCCTGATAGTGCATGATCTGGGCGCGGGCTTTGCTGTATGTTGTTGAAAAATCATCCCCAAGCGGTGCGATGACGACCTCACGCACCATGGATTCAATAAATGCAGCTCTAGTGGGATTGTCCGCACCTTCCCCAATAACCGAAACCCGTGCTTTGGCGGAAACCGACAGATCAGAAGCGCTCACTTGTGCGGACGCGAACACGATGACGGCTAAGCATACGCCGGCAATACGGTTGCTGGAAAAGATATTCATGGGGCTACCTCCTTATTTAACAAATGACTGACTAATGTATAACATTATATCTTTTTTCATTGCAAGCATTTTTGTCGAGGTCTCTTTCGCGCTGTCACTTGGCGCCGTGGCACCAAGGGCGTTCTCAAGGCCAAGTTTGCGATAACACGTGTGCGAGTAGCAGATGCTCCGCGCACATCTCAGCATAAACGAC
>JASJCT010000096.1 GCA_030065855.1 Myxococcota bacterium | reverse complement strand
GAAAACAATTGCTTGGACAATTGAAAATCCCCCTGCCCCCTTTTTCAAGGGGGATTCTTTTCTGGCGATCCTACGCTATAAAAACACCCAAAAATCCTTAACCGAATGCCATTGGGCAAAGGGGGCCGGGGGGATTTCGTTTTTTTCAGGCGTTGCGAGGTGACAAAATCCCCCTATCCCCCTTTTTCAAGGGGGAAATGTTAATGCGCGTGCTGCATCACCTCTGGTGATGGGAGGTGTTTTTCCGGGCCTTGCGCACGCCCCAGCGGTCTAGAAAGATGGACAGCCACCGGCGCGAGCAGGCAATGCCTTGTTGTTCCAACATTCTATGGGTTGCCGTGATGCTGCCCTGACATTTTTTAAATGCATCGACAATGAGCGCTCTGTTCTGTTCGTAGTGAGATGCAGGGCTTGCCTCGCCATTTTCTTTGTTTTCTTCCAGGTACCGGCGCGCTACTGGTCCGTTGGCAAAGCGTTCGGAAAACGCCGCGGCCACAGCCGCTTCAGGCGCATTCCCTGTGGCGATGCTGGCCACGAGTTTACTAACAAAGTTGTCCACACCCCGGACATTGTCATCTGTAAACCCGTCCAAGCAGAGCGCCTCGTAGTGATCACCGTTCAAAATGCTGTTTAAACTGTCTTCAGGCAGGTTGAACTTTTTGAGGTTTCTTCTGAGTAAATGGTTGAATATGCAGGGAATATCTGCAGCCCGCTTCTTTAAGGATGGCAGCTGGAGAACGAAAAACCGGGCCAGGAGGTCGTGGGCAAGGCCGAAGTCGGGTTCAGCCGCGTTTGATGCCATTACAAACCTGAGGCGGATCTTGCGTTTTCGAGACTCTCCAATGCGGGAAAATACCCCGTCTTCCACGATTTTCAAGAGGCTTCTCTGCACGCGCAGTGGCAGGTTGTGAACCTCGTCGAGGAACAACACGCCCCCTGCTGCCTCTTCGATCAGGCCGGGTCGCGCATCTACACCCGAAAACACACCAGGGCTCACGCCAAAAAGGGTCGAGACGATTTCTGCCTCTGATGTGAACCGAGCCATATTGTGCGAGACAAACGGAAAGTTACCCTCTTTTTCTCTCAACTCGGCTACGTACCTCTGCACCAGGAGTTCCTTGCCCGAGCCAGAGGGGCCGACCAATAAGAGGGGCTGGTCTGTGAGCATGGCGGTCGTAAGCTCTCGGAATATCTCGATCGCATGAAAGTCGCCAATGAATGTCTCGCTTGGGGCCGGCTGAGGCCCTTTACCCGGGTTGATATTGGATTGGAAGATCAGGACAGCATCCCCGATACGCACGACCTCCGAGCAGATAATGATTTGGCGCTTCTGAGCCCGGTAGCCACTGACAAAGGTGCCGTTGGAGCTCTTTAGGTCCTCCAGAAAAACGTCGTCATCTGTCCGTGTGATTTGCGCGTGATGCCGCGATACCAGACCGTCCGTAATGCATAGATCGGAGTTTTTGTCGCGGCCGATAATGAACGGCGGTACGATCTCGACGCGGGACGTTGATACAGCACCTGGCGGCGCAAACGCCACCAGCAATCCAGGTGTGGCCAATGGCTGTCCAAATGCCGCTTTTTTTTTCGGCTTGGTGCCAGTTCCTGTTTTGGCAAAGTTGGATGTACTCATTTCAACCCAAAAAATGGCAGGACCTCAGCCCTTGCCAGTCCCATTGACAAATCCCCCGTCCATGAACCGACAATTCAAATTGCAAGCGAGTGCCATGTCAAGCGTATTTAGGTACTCAATGATGTATTAATCTTGCCAGATGATCTTCCAAGGGTGCCTTTTTATATCCCGAATCAGCTCTTTTAGGTCGTCGTAGATCTCTTCATCAGCCATGAGTTGACCTACCGTCCCCTCGCCTCGGCGGATTCTTCGGACCACGGCTTCAACAGCGCCCAAGGTTCGGTCCGCGCGGGTCATCGTATCGTTCAATTTGGCAATGGCTGCTTTAATTTTAGCCTGTTCATCAGGACCGATGGTGCTGGAGAGACGTTCTATTGACGCTAGAGAATTTCGGATATCGGCCAGGACATCGTCGATCTCGCGGTCGAGCTTTCCCGTGAGGGAAGCCAGGTTGTTCACGATGCGTGCGACTTTGGGGTCGTCGATATATTTTTCTTTTGCTCCGGTCACGAGTGCCTGCGCATCGGCAATGAGCACACTGAGACCATCTGCAATGCGTGCGAGCTGTCCGGGTTCGCCACTGCCAGCGTCGACCATGTCTTCTACGGTGCTGAGGAGTCTGGCGCTGCTGCCAAGGATGTGGTCCAGGTTTTCAGTGTTTCGCTCGATCAGACGGTTGAGGGTCTTTAGGAGCTGATAGGCATCTGCCACGAATAAATCGAGCCGGGGCGGATCAATGCCGAACAGAGGTGTTCTAAGGTCGATCGCCCGAGGAGAAACCCCAGGATCGATCTCCAGGAACGGATCGCCCAGAACGCCTTTTGTCGTGACGTAGAACTTTGCGTCCCTGCGCAGGGATGCTTGAACGTCCTCTTCGACTGCAATGCGCACGCGCACCAGCGACGGTAGCCCGGTGATCGGGTTTCTCGGGCCGGACTGGCCTAGAAATGTCATCTCCGTGATCGTACCCACCTTGCGGCCGGCTATTTTGACGGCGGACCCACCTGACAAACCGCCTGGATTTTGAAAAAAAATATCGAGATCTGTTTTTGCCTTTAACGACCAGTCGCCCAAAATAAGAATAAATGTTACGAGAATTGCGAGCGCCACCAGGATCATGGCGCCCACTTTTAGCTCGAGATATCTTTCATCGACACCAGGTGTGGCCATCAGAGTGCTCCTTCACTTCGGCCTTTAATAAAGCTACGTACCACGGTATCGCTGGTTTTTCCCAGTTCCGAAACCGTACCCAGGAACCTGAGCCGTCCCTCGTGTAGCATTGCCACCCGATCGGCAATATCAAAGACAGAGCGGACATCGTGGGATACCACGACCTGGGTAATACCTTCTTCGGCCTGCGGGCCGTTTACTAAAGCGTCGAATTTGCGCGCTGCAACCGGATCCAAACCCGTGGTGGGCTCGTCGTATAGAATCGCCTCTGGCTGCAGGGTCATTGTCCGCGCAATGGCGATGAGCTTTCTAAGGCCCGGTCCCAGCGCGGCCGGCTCCCGATAAGCCAGGTGCTCCACCCCGAGCCGGGCCAGGTACCCCAGGGCCCGAATACGCGCGCGACGGGTGGGCAGGTTGAGGTGTTTTTTAATGGGTAAGGCCACGTTGTCCACGCAGTTCAACGAGTCAAACAAGGTCGCGTGTTGAAACACCATGCCGCAGGTACGCCGAAGCCCCATCAGCTGGGCCTCGTTCATCTCCGTGACGTTTTCACCTTTGAAGAGGATCTGGCCCTGATTCGGGCGAAGCAGGCCTACGAGCTGACGAATCAATACGCTTTTGCCCACACCGGATCGGCCCACGATGCAAAAGACCTCTCCCTCGTTGATCTTAAAACTCACATCGCGCAGAATCTCCTGCCCCTTGAGTGCGATGGATACGTTCCTGTACTCGATCATCCGCTTCCCAGACTGTGGAACAGGAGTGAAATGAGGGAATCCAGGGTTACGATGGCAAAGGATGCGCCCACTACCGCGTCTGTGGTTGCCTGGCCAACACCCTTGGCCCCACCTCGGGCCGCGAGCCCACAGGCACCTGAAACGATGGGAATGGCCACACCGTAGACCGCGGCCTTGGTCAATCCCTGACACAAATCGATGGGCGTGACCAAATGGAAATCCCAGTAGGTGCCGGGGCTCATGGAAAACAGGACCTGCCCGGTCACCATGCCGCATACCGCAGCGGTGCAGGATCCGATTAGCACCAGGACAAGCGCGGCGATGATGCCGCCCCTCACGCGGGGTACCATGAGCACCTGGATGGGGTCGGCAGCGCACATCCGCAATGCGTCCAGCTGATCCGTAACTGCCATGGTGCCGAGCTCCGCGGCAATCCCCGCGCCAACGCGGCAAGCGATCAGCATGCCGATCAGCGTGGGTCCCAGCACGCGAACCAGCAATTTGATGAACGATGCGCCCACCAGATGTGTATCGCCGATGGCCCGGGCCAATTGCTCGGTCGACTGATAGATCATGATCATGCCGACAAATGCCATCGTGACCGCGACAAAGACCGCGGATCCGTTGGTAAAGCGATACGCCATGCGCATGGTATCGCCCTTATCGGTTTTTGCCGTGAGAATGAGCCGAAACGTGCGCGCAAACAAGAGTCCAGCTGCGCCGACCTGACCGGCAAAGGCCCATGGGCCGACCGAGGTCCTTCTGGTTGTCGCTTCATAACCCGCGTCGGCCAGTGTCTGACGCCCAAAGAGTGACCTGTATTGTTTCCTTGGCCGCGGACGTTTCGAATCCAGAGGTGAGCGCCTCATCTACTGACTTCCTTTACATTAGTCTAGCAGACGCCCAGCCCGGTATCCACTTTGGCATCTGACGAGGGGTGTTTTTTTGAACTATTATTTAATTAATACACTGTCACGATATTGTGATACTATCCCCACATTGTACGCAAGGTGGGAGATACAATGAAAAGAGGGTTCACGCTCATCGAGCTGATGATAGCCGTGGTGATCATCGGGATCCTCGCCTCGGTGGCGATCCCAACCTTCCTTAAATTTGTAAAGCGCACCAAGACCTCGGAAGCTGCGATCAACCTAAAGGCCATCTTCACGGGAGCGAGTGCTTACTTCCAGATGGATTTTGAGGGCACAACACATCTCCTGCCCGCGTCTGCGACGTATACCCCCGCGGCAGCCCCGACTGCTGGCGGGTATGTCCTGGGGTCAGTGATCGAGGAGTTCGCCGACACCTCCCAGCCAAACGGCCCTACGTGGACGGCACTCAACTGGCGGCCCAATCGAGATTTTTACTTCGCGTATTCATTTAGTCATAACTGCGGTACAGAGGCATGCGTCGAAGGTGAAGGCCAATATACGGCCGCTGCCAGGGCAGACCTGGACGGAGACAACACCTACTCCAGTTATACGCAACAAGCCAACGTGATTGCTGGCCAGCTGACCGTGAACAATATAGCCGTGGAAAATGCCATCGAATAGATGCGAACGGGTCCAGTCTAATGCGCCTCGGCCCAGTTGGGGCCCGCGCCCAGGTCGACCACGAGGGGTACGTTTAGGTCGAGGGCCCTTTCCATCTCCTCCTGGACGAGCGGTTTGACCCGATCTAGTTCATCCTCGGGCACTTCGAACACCAGCTCGTCGTGGACCGTCAATATCATCCGCACCCCCTGGTTATCCGCATCCAGGCGTTTTTGGATCGCAACCATAGCCTTCTTTAGCAGATCAGCAGCCGTGCCCTGAATGGGGGTGTTGCGGGCCATGCGCTCGGCGTGGCGTCGCACCGTGTGATTGGGCGATGCTATATCTCGAAGCCCACGCCTGCGTCCGAGCAATGTGGTGACACTGCGGTCCCTGCGGGCCTGGTCGATGGTCTCCTGCATGAATTGGGAGACCCCTTTGTACAGGCCAAAGTACCCATCGATAAACCGGCTCGCCTCCTTTTTGGGGATGCCGAGCTCCCGGCCTAGGGAAAAATCCGTTTTCCCGTAGATCACACCAAAATTTATGGCCTTGGCCTGTCCACGGGCCTGGGCCGGTATCGGGTCGTCTGGACCATAACCGAAGATAGCTCGCGCGGTTCTCGCGTGGATGTCTTCGTCGTTCCTAAATGCCTCGCAAAGCGCAGGATCGCCGGACAAATGGGCCAGCACCCGTAGCTCCACCTGGGAGTAATCAGCAGATAGCAGCACATGGCCAGGCGCTGCGATAAACGCCCGACGAATCTCCCGTCCCATCTCTGAACGAATGGGGATGTTTTGCAGATTCGGATTCGAGCTCGATAGCCGGCCCGTGGCAGCAACTGCCTGGTTAAAGCTGGTGTGAATGCGACCGGTCTTTGGATTGACCAATCTGGGCAGTGCGTCGAGGTAGGTATTTTTTAGTTTTGACAACGTGCGATGCTCGAGGAGCAGGGCCGGCAATGGATGGTGCGCAGCGAGCACTTCGAGGACGTCTGAATCCGTGGAATAGCCAGTCTTTGTTTTCTTTTGGGTCGGTAGGCCGAGCTCGTCGAACAGGATTTCCTGCAACTGCTTGGGAGACGCCAGGTTAAAATCCCGTCCGGCCGTGTCATAGGCCTGTTGCTCCAGGGTCGTCAGTTGGATCGATAGGTCGCGAGACATCTGGTCGAGCAAGGCCACATCCACGGCAACCCCATTGAGCTCCATGCTGCAGAGCACCCGGGCCAAGGGGATTTCTACGTCAAACAGCAGCTCGCGCGCACCAGCTGTATCGATCATAGGGGCCATCTCATTGGCCAGGGCCAGGGCCATTAGCGCGTCCTCGCCCGAGTATTCAGTGGCCCGGTCCACGGCGACAGCATCGAACGAGAGCTGGTGACCGCGGCTTTTTTCAGTGACCTCGTCGTAGGAAATCATGCGGTGCCCCAACAGCTCCCAGGCGAGCACGTCCAGCTTATGGCGCTGCCCATCCACGCGAATGAGGTAAGAGGCGAGCATTGGATCAAACGCCAGGTTTTGAATGTAAATGCCGTGGCGCCTGAAAATCGTATCCTCGTATTTTGCGTTTTGAACGACCACTTCGATGTGGGGATCCACGAGCAGCGGTCCGATGATCTCTAGCACCACATCGCGCTCGAGTTGTGGCCCGCCCTGGTGGGCAACGGGAATATACACGGCTGCATCGGCTTGCCAAGCAAGGGCGACGCCCACGATATCGGCGCGCACTGCATCCACGGACGTGGTCTCCAAGTCCACGGCAAATCGACCCACGCGCTGAATTTCAGCGGCAATGCGCCTAAGGTCGTCGGCATCGGTCACAGTTCGATACGCCGGCTGGATCGCGTTCTGCTGGGCTTTGTCTGCACCCAGCAGCCGCTCTTTTAGCTTTTTAAACTCAAATCGCTCCAGCACGTCGGCGAGCCCTACGGGATCCCAAGATTTGTAGCGCATCTTGGCAATATCAACTTCGATTGGCACGTCGGTGCGCAGGGTTACCAGCTGTCGCGACAGGCGGGCGCTCTCCTCGTGTTCAGTCAGGCGCTTTTGAAGGGCTTTGGATTTGAGGGTGGTCCGATTTTCAAAGAGCGCGTCCAAGCTGCCGTGTGCCAGAATGAGGGGTGCAGCGGTCTTAACGCCCACACGAGGGACCCCAGGGATGTTATCTGAAGCATCGCCCACCAGGGCCAACAGGTCTCCGAGCAGTCGCGGTGGCACGCCCCACTTTTTTTCCACTTCCGCTTCGGTCCAGTGCTTGTCCTTCATGGTATCGTGCATGGAGACGCCAGGGCCGATGAGCTGCATCAGGTCCTTGTCGCCCGATACGATGACCACGGGCATGCCTGCCTGCTGGGCCGCGCTCACAGCTGTGGCGATGATATCATCTGCCTCAAAGCCGTCCTGTTGGAGCACGGTGAGGTCAAACCCGTTGAGCAGATCAGCAACCATGGGGAACTGGACCTTGAGGTCTTCTGGCACGGGCGGGCGATTTGCTTTGTACGCCGGGTAGATCTCCTCTCGAAAGGTGGGGGTCTTGGAGTCCATGGCCACGGCGATATGGGACGGTGCGGCCGTCTGGACCAGCTTGACCAGCATGTTGGCCACGCCAAAAACCGCGCCGGTCGGCGTGCCGTCGCTTCTCGACAAATGCCCCACTGAATAGTACGCGCGGAACACAAAAGAAGAGACGTCGATCAGGTAAAGGGCCTCCTCCCCGTGTGTTTGGTTGTCCTCGTCAACAGTCAAGTGCATCAGTACTCCAACTTGATGCCCAGGATGGGCAGTACTGGCAATCCAGTGAAAAAGCGCCGTTCCGTAAAGTCGAAATTGTATTGATACCCTTCTGGATTTTTCTGATTATAGATGTTTTGAACGTCTATATAAACGGCCAGCTTGAGGTATTTCCATTGCCAGTTTTTATCGATGCGAAGGTCGAGCTGGTGGAAGGTGGGGAGCCGATCCGAGTTGATCTCGCCGTAAACCGGAAAGTAAATATCGGCATCTGAATCGTAGAACGCGCCCATCACCGGTGTTTCTGGGTTTCCAGTGACCAGGCGAAATCGCAGTCCTGCCTCCCAACCCCGGCCTAAAACAGCGCTCGCCACCACTGTCAGGATGTGGGTCTGGTCAAAGTCAAACAGTCGCGCATCTTCACCCAGGTGGTCAATCCTGCTGCTCTTCATCAGTGTATAGGAGATCCAGCCAAAGAAGCGATCCGTGGGATAGTGTTTGAGCAGTACTTCGAGCCCGTATACATGGCCCTTGCCGTCGTTGTTGTATCGCTCGGGCACCAGTTCGCCGTTGCGACTGACCATCTCCTGAGAGCCCACGACAAGGCTCGACATATCCTTATAAAACCCCTCCAGGCCGAGCTCGACGTTGGGGATGAGCTGTTGCTCTATCCCAGCGCTGTAGTGAATTGCTGTGATGAGGTTCAGGTCTGGATTGCCGAACGCCTCGTCGGATTGGTAGTCCTGGGGTCGCTGGTGAAACAGTCCCACGCCTGCCTTGAGCACCGTGCCGTCCATTACCTGGTAGCGCGTCACAAACCTGGGATCCAACCCGAACTTGTCCACCTGGCTGTAATAATCCCCCCTGAGGCCCGCGATAAACCGCAGATCCGGGATAGGCTTGATTTCCACTTCGCCATACCACCCGGCCCGATAGAACCAGCCTTTGCCAGTTGTCTCAACGATCCTCTCATCCTCGGTGATGGGATCGAGGGTCTCCCCCTCTTCCGGGACTTCGAGGGGCGCCCGCACCTGCCACTTGGCCCAAGAGAGTTCAGCGTCGATGCCGGTGCGCAAGACAAATGAATCTCCGGGATCGTACACGAGCTCGTTTCGCAAATAACCGGGGAAATTCTTGGCGTTAAAAACAAATAGATCGGCAAAGTTCGATTCGCTGGATTGGACGCCGACCCCTAGATTTAATGTATTTGATATGTCCTTTGAAAACTTGTGCACCCACCTGGCTTGGCCCTGGTGAAAATACAGCGAAAAATCGATCCCACCTGAAAAATTGGGGTTGTCAGCCACATCCTCACCAAAGATAAATACGAGCTTGTCATCTGACCCAAAGAAAAACAGTTGTAATTCGTCTTTAGGATGGGGGTGGTAGTTGGCCACGAGTTGATAGTCGTAGTACCTGGGGGCCACGGTGAATGCCAGCCCATCGTCTTCGGGCAGGACAGCGTTTAATACGCCGTCGATGTAACTGCGCCTGGCCGAGATGGCGATGGACCAGCAGTCTGAAATAGGCGTTTCCAAAAGTGCGCTGACATCGGCGAAATCCACGTCCAAGTAGGCGTGGAGCCGATCGGTTTTGGGGGCCCTGGGATAGACCTCCACAATGCCGCCGGTGGCCCCGCCGTACCGAACGCCGTAGTTGCCAGGGAAAAAATCGATCTGCTCCAGCAGGTCTGAATTGATGACAGATGTCAACCCACCGAAGTGATAGAGGAGCGGCACGGGCAATTGATCGAAAAAATACCTGGAATCAGTGGGCGAGCTACCGCGTACGATGAGTGCACCGCTCAATCCAGGCGCACGGGCCATGCCAGGAAGGTTTTGAATCGACCGCAGGGCATCGCCCCCGGTGCCGGGAATGCGGGTAATCTCCCGGCGGGTAATCTCCCGGCGGGTCACTTCCCGAGGTGGCCGGCGGCCCCGGACCACGGTCTCGTACAGCACAGCTTCGGGTTCCAAGCGGTAAATGACCTCCCGGGTTTCCCCGTCGACCAGGGATTCGGTAGCGCTAAACGGCTTATACCCAGCTGCAATCACGTCGACCTGGTAGGTCACAGGTGGCAATGCCTCGAACCCAAAGGCGCCGTTGGATTCAGATGCACCTGACCTGGGAGTCGGGGCCAGCTGCCCCTCCCCGGTGGATGCTGGTTCGAGCGGGCTCAATACAATCGCGGCCTTTGGTATGGTGGTCCCGCTGACATCGGTCACAGTGCCCCGCAGGGTGGCCACTGGTGGTGGGAGCGGTTCCGCAGCGGAGACGTCTTCCTTTAAGAAAAACGTATATCTATAAATTACCTTAGAAGGGATGGGCGCCCCGTTCTTGGTGGCCGGCTCAAAGACAAATTGAAACATGGCTGTCTCAGCTGCCGCGTCAAACCCATATCCAGCGGGTTCGGTGATTGTCACGCCGACAACCCGCCCCGTTTCGTCGATGTCCAGTTCAGCGGTAACCGCGGCTTCCAATCCCTCTTGGAGTGCCTCGGGCGGATACGCAGCCTCGACGTACGAGATGAGTTTTGGCGGCACGAGGGCGTCAGCCAGGGGTGCTGCTTCGGGTGCAGCTGGGGAATCGGGTAGCTGGGGTGTTGCCGTTTGAGCCAACCCATCTATGGCACAGATCAGCAGGGAGAGCAGCAGTGCTATTCCAACAAACCATCTCATGGCGCTTTTGAGATACCACGGAAACAGGGGAACATCGACCCCTATTTGTCGAAGATCCGCCCCATGTGGGTCATCGCGCGAGTGGCTGGCAGCGAAATGGGGCAGCTGGTTTTTGCCGTGTCGACAACGTGGTATAGAGGGCAGATGTTTGGTGGAAAAACAATTGCCGTTGTGATCCCGGCACACAACGAAGAACAGCTGATCGCCTATGCGATACGGCGTGTTCCCAGTTATGTCGATGTTGTCATTGTCGTTGACGATGCGAGCGATGACGACACGAAACATGCCATGCATCGGGCTGCACCGAGACCCGGGCTTTACTTCCTGACCCATGCTGTGAACCGCGGCGTGGGTGGCGCTATCGTCACTGGATACAAACACGCGCTCCGGCTCGGTGCTGAAGTGGTGGCAGTCATGGCCGGAGACGCGCAGATGGACCCGGCTGATTTACCCCAGCTGCTCTTGCCGATTGTCGAGGAAAGCGCCGACTACGCCAAAGGAGATCGCCTCTCCCACGCGCATGTGGCGTCTGAGATGCCCCTTATGCGGCTTATCGGCAACCACGCCCTCAGCCTGCTTACGAGATATACGTCGGGCTATCGGGACATCCGAGATTCCCAGTGCGGCTACACTGCGGCGAGCGCCGAAATTCTGGACGCGCTCGACTTGGATGCGCTCTACGAGGGGTATGGATTTCCCAACGATATGCTGGCCCACCTGCACGCAATCGATGCACGGGTGGCCCAAGTGACCGTGCGGCCGATTTATGGGCTTGAAAAATCGGAGATCTCCCTTGTTACAGCGTTTTTTAGGGTGCCGCGGGTGCTATACCATTCCAGGGTCAACCGTATAAAGAAGGAGCGGAAAAAACCGCTTCAACCCGAAGCGCACCTGTTGCCGATCGGCCTTTCGAACAACCGACAACACCCGTAACCCGCCCATGCGCATCGGCTTTGTCACGACTTCTTTCCCCAGGTATGCCGGGGACGCTGCTGGCAGCTTTGTCTTCTCGATGGCACGGGCGTTTATTAGGCGCGGCCACACTGTCGACGTGGTTGCACCCCGCCCGCCTGGACCTACCAACGGCGACGAAAAAGCGATTCGGATTGAGGGGTTAAAACAGTACCACGCCGCCTATGCCTGGCCACAATCCCTGGAGCAGCTGTTTTACGGAGCCGGGGTGCCCGACAATCTGGCAGCCAACCCCTGGCTGGCAGGTCTTATTCCCTCGGCGATGATCGCCCTGGGGCGACAGGTGGCAGCTAACTGGCGAACATGGGATGCGGTTATCAGCCATTGGCTGCTGCCGTCCGCTATCGTCGCCGGTATTGTGCTTGGCAGACGGCGCCACCACTTGGCCATTGCCCACTCCACCGATGTCCATCTCCTGGGCGCCCTACCCGGCCGGCACCGATTAACCCAATGGATAACGCATAACGCACACCACATGGGATTTGTCTCACCGAGGCTTCGCGACGCGTTTGTCTCGTATGCATCGCCATCCATGAAACAGCGGATATTAACCAAATCGAGCATCACCCCGATGGGCATCGACATTGCCGAACTCAAATCCCCTCGCACCCGCGAGGATATTCGAAAGGGGTTTTGCCTGGGCAAATTCACGGTCCTGTATCTCGGGCGACTGGTGCCGGTAAAAGGAGTGGATCTGTTGGTCGAAGCCATGGGCCAAATGAGGGACGCTGAGCTCCTGATCGCCGGCGACGGCCCCATGCGCGCTGCCATTGAGGCACAGGCCCGTCGAGTGAACATCAAGGCCCGGTTTTTGGGCTGGGTCGGACCAAGGGTGCGAGCAGACCTGTTAAAGGCCTGCGACGTCCTGGTGCTCCCGTCGCGCCAATTGCCAGACGGCCGACAGGAAGGGTTTCCAATAACCCTCATCGAAGGACTCGCCGCCTCAATCCCCGTGGTGGCGTCAACTGTTGCTGTTGATCCCGCGTTTTTGGAAAGCAATGCCTGCTGTCTAGTGACGCCCCCTGGTAGCAGCACAGCGCTTGGAGCCGCGCTCGCGGCGTTCAGAGAAACCCCCGACTTACTAAAAAAGTTGAAAGAAAATGGCAAGAAAGCAGCTGAGGCGCTGGATTGGGACACCCTCGCACCCAGGTACGAGCGCCTCCTTGGGTCGCGCCGCCAAGGTGGCCGTAACTTGACATTAACGATTTAAAATTTATAGTGAATTCTCTGTTTAGGAGGCAGATGGATGGAACCTCTCAAGTTCGATACACGCATTATAGAACGCAATATCAAAAAAGGCATTCTTTCAAAAAAGGAGTACGAGGCCCACTTGGCCAACCTCAGGGACCTCTCAGAAGAAAGTGAACCCATAGAAGTTTCCCTTTACAAAGAACCACAGGAGGCGGAAGAGACCTCGAAAGAGGCGGCGCCTTCAGAGACCGACACGCCATAGCGGCGTGGCTGAAGGGACGAGATCCATGAGCGGCAACGCGTCAAATGAGCATGACAAAGATCAGGAGAAACACCAAGAAGATCCCAGTACCCCAATCGATTTTGCAACGTTCATACTTTCGCTGAGCTCCTCTGCTGCGTACCATCTCGGGCTCGCTCCCCATCCAGAAGAGGGCAGTTCGGTTCGGAATCTTCCCATGGCCCGGCAGACTATTGATATCCTTAATATCCTGCAGGAAAAGACCGCGGGCAACCTCACGACCTCTGAAGAACAACTTCTCGCAGAGATCCTCTACAACCTAAAAATGGCCTTTGTACGGGAATCGGCAAAAGATTCTAAGTAAGCAATCGATGCGGCATAAGGTCTTGTGTCTTATCGCTCTTTGCCAGGTGGCAGGGCTTGCATGTCGACCCGTTGGAGATGCGCCGGCACCGTCGTCCTCTCTGCCTGCGTTGACATCACCGCTACCTGAAACAGAGCCGCCTGTGCGCGTGGTGTATCCCAATGTTCCAGGTTCGTTTGTCGCCACTGCTAAAAAAGTAAAACCGACCGTGGTTAATATTTTCACCGCGCAGATCGTTCGCCAAAGTCCATTTAACCGCTGGTTTGGTTTCGATGATCTCTTTGGCCGGCCTCACAGGGAGCGGATCCAGCGCTCCTTGGGATCTGGTTTCATCATCGATGGCCAGGGATTTGTGCTCACCAACTTTCACGTGATACGCGGTGCCCACGAAATTCTGGTGCAGCTCGAGGATGGGCGGGAAGTCCCGGCTGAAGTGGTCGGGGTCGAGCCCGGTATTGATGTGGCGCTGCTCCACGTAGAAGCAACGGCACTCAGCCCGTGCATCCTCGGGAATTCGGAAAACCTAGAAGTGGGCGAATGGGTGCTCGCCGTGGGCAATCCCTTTGGGCTTTCCCATACCGTGACCGCTGGTATTGTGAGTGCCAAAGGACGGGACTACCGGGATTTGGGCATGCATCAGCGCGGCTACCAGAATTTCATACAGACCGATGCGTCCATTAACCCGGGCAACTCGGGCGGCCCCCTGGTTAACGTGGCTGGCGAAGTGGTGGGCATGAACACGGCCGTGTCAGCAGAGGGTCAAGGACTTGGTTTTGCCGTGCCAATCAACATGATCAAGGCGGTATTGCAGCAGCTAAAGCGGACCGGCCGGGTTGTTCCTGCCTGGTTGGGGATTGGTATTCGAGATATGACACCCACGCTGCAACAACGGCTCAAGGGGCCGCCGGGTATTTTGGTGGTGGAGGTTTTCAAAGGCGGCCCAGCCGATGGCACCCTTCGGCCCGGGGACGTCATAACAAAATTCAACGGCGCCACTGTCAAAAGTGGCAGCGAGTTATCCTGGATGACGAGTACCGCCGGGGTGGGCAATGAGGTCCAGCTCCACATACATCGCGATGGACAGTTCCTCGACATTCCACTGCGGGTTGTACAAAAACCAGCCCTTCGCGAACAATAGACCAATTCGTGTGGCTTTATGGTATTCCCAACAACGCCAGGGAGAGATAATCTGTGGAGACTAAAAAAAAATGCCTATTGACTTTATTTCTCCCAAACGGATTCCCCGCCCCTTTGTCAAATGGGCAGGGGGTAAGACGCAAATTCTGTCCCACCTTCGACGCAAGTATCCACCCCATTTCAAGCGCTATCACGAGCCCTTTTTGGGCGGCGGCGCTGTATTTTTCGACCTAAAGGCGGCGTCAGCAAGTATTTCCGACGCCAATGCCGAACTCATCAATTGCTACCAGGTCGTAAAAACCGAGGTCGACGCCCTGATAGAGGCATTGTCCCACTATGTCTATCAAAAGGAGCAGTATTACGCGGTAAGGGATTGGGATCCAGAAACCCTTGACCCGGTTAAGCGCGCTGCCCGGACCATCTATCTCAACCGGACCGGATTCAACGGTCTTTACCGCGTCAATAGCAGCGGCAAGTTCAACGTGCCGTTCGGGCGCTATAAAAACCCGACCATCTGCGATGCCGAGAATCTGCGCGCGTGCGCGCAAGCTCTCGAAGGTACAAGCATTTGCACTGCTGGGTTCGAAGAAGTGCTGGCATCGGCAGAGGCAGGGGACTTTGTTTACTTTGATCCGCCCTATATTCCCGTATCAGATACTGCCTACTTCACCGCCTATCAGAAACGCGGTTTTGGTATGGACAACCAGGAGCGGCTGGCCGAGGTATTTGATGCGCTCGCCAAGCGAGGGGTGGCGGTCATGCTCTCCAATGCCGATGTGCCATGGATGCACGAACGGTATGGCCGCTACAATATCCAAAGGATTCAAGCAAAGCGAAGTGTCAACAGCAACACAAAGCGACGCGGAGAAGTTGGGGAGGTCATCGTTACGAATCACTAGGGGGTGTTCCTATTAGCTGGGGAGTTGGTCCGAGGACTTCCCCCTTTGAAAAAGGGGGCTAGGGGGATTTTTCACTAGGAGATGCGCGCGTCAGAATCTTTGTACACGACGGTGGCAATAGGGGGTCTTACCGGTCTTTTCGTAGTAGTCCTGATGGTATAATTCAGCGGGCCAGAACGCATCAGCCACTTCGATTTGCGTGACCACGGGAACCCCTTTTTGCTTCAATTCGTCAATAAGCGCCTGGGCGACCCGCTGCTGCGCTTGGTTTTGAGGAAAAATGGCCGACCGATATTGTCTGCCAATATCCGGCCCTTGGCCGTCCAGCTGGGCTGGATCGTGTATCTCGAAAAACAACTTGGCCAGTGTTTCAAAGCTGGTTTTGTCGGGGTCAAACGTCACGGAGACCGCCTCTGCGTGGCCCGTTGCATTGGCACAAACCTGCTCGTAGGTGGGATGGGGCTCGTGACCGCCTATGTAGCCCACCTCAGTCGATACGACACCCTCGACCCGGGTCATGTAGTATTCAACACCCCAGAAGCAACCGCCTGCAAACACGGCCGTTTCGGTCTTGCTGGTCGTTGCCGGCGCAAATTTAAGAGAGATGTCATTCACGCAATAGCGCATATTTTTGTTGGTCAATCCCTCCCCGGCAAAAACGTGTCCCAGATGTGCCCCGCAGGCCGCGCAGATGATTTCGGTTCGCATGCCGTCTGCGTCTGGCACGCGCGTCACGGTACCTGGGAGTGCCTCGTCAAAGCTCGGCCATCCACTGCCAGAGTCAAACTTCGACGCCGAGCCAAAGAGTGGACTTTCGCATCGCTTGCAGGTGTAGGTACCTGTCTCCTTGTTAAGAACAAACCGCCCGGAAAAAGGCGGTTCCGTACCCTTGTGCACAATGACCCGCGCTTCTTCTGGGGTCAGCTTATTTAACTTCACGATACCCTCTTCTTTCCCAATGCCTTGAACCACTATCGCAAACGCCACAGCAGCACACATCAACCGCAAGACCAGGCGGGAAATGCCCGTTCCCATTGCCCGTTATCTTTCGCTCATATCCCGCCTTGAAACAGGATATTTTTATACAGATTAACCACGGTTAATGCTTGGACAACCTGAAAAAAAGAACAATCAACCCGATGATGAAGAGAGGACAGGTCGTTCACGGCTGACGTCTACGCAAAAATATGCGGGCAGCAGCGTGCAGTATTTACTAAAAAGGAGAATATTTACTTGGTGTAGCGGATAGTCCGTCATAAAATCCGGGCTCAATACGCGCCGTGAGGAACAGATAAGAACAGACGCGCGATACAATAGCTGACCCGGGGGAATGGAGGCTTAATGTACCCCATAACGATTCAAAGATCCGTTGGAAACTTATGCACACCTAAGGTCCGAACGACGCTCCCTTGGGGCTTGGCTATCTGTTTTTTGATAGGTGCCGGGTGCGGCTCAGTCCAGGGCAACCGCCAAGGTGCTCGCAGCGATGGATCCCCAGTGGCCGAAGAACCAGTGGGTCCAAGGACTGAAAAGGCCATACGCGGCTTGCTTGACGTGGCTGGAGACCGGAATCAACAGGTTCGGTGCGCTGCAGTGGAATCACTGGGCAAAATCGGCGGTTTGGTCAACCAAACCCTTCCCACCCTCAAGGCGGCCCTTTTGGACGATGACAAAGACGTGCGATCCAAAGCAACACTTGCCCTTAAAAGCATTGGCCCACGGGCGAAAAAAGCAAAGCCAGCGATTCTGAACGCCTTGGAAGACGCCCATCAGGATGTTCGAGCCGGCGCTACTTTGGCACTGGTTCACATCGACCCCAATGCGAGCGACACCCTGCCGACCCTTGTCCGGATGCTCAAAGATCCGCATGTTCGCGTGCGAGAGGCCGCAGCAACGTCTATTAAGGCCATTGCGCCCAAGGCCGCACCTGCTGTTCCAGCACTGATAACCGCGCTTAGCGATGGGGATGAACCCTTCTTCGAAGTTGTCAGCGCTGCCCTGGGTCAGATCGGCCCCCCGGCTGTGCCCAACCTTATCGGCGCGCTTAAGGGCGAAAATGAGGCGACGAGCAAGTACATTGCCTTAGCCCTGAAGGAAATGGGGTCCAAAGCCGTGCCACCCCTTGTATGGGCTCTAAAGGACAAGAAGGAAGAGCTGCGGAAATCAACTGCCCGCATTCTCGGCAGAATCGGCCCGGCAGCCAAAGAAGCTGTGCCAGAGCTGATACTGGCACTTAAGGACAAGAGCCCGGACGTACGCATCGGTGCGATCCGCTCTTTGGCGCATATCGGTCTTCACTCTCCCCAAATTCTCCCCGCCCTCGCTGGGAAGCTCCGGGATGAAGACGCGGACGTGCGTATTGCAGCGGCAATCTCTTTGGGTCGGCTGGGTTCAGATGCGCGGGATGTAGGGCCAGCCCTTATGGCCATGTTCAAGGACCCCAACGAAGACACGGATATACGGGTAGTCTCATCGAAAGCATTCGGAAAAATAGGCAATTCATCAAGGGCAGCCATTGGCACCTTTCAAAAGATGTTGAAGAGCGAAAATGTAAACATTAGATCAGCAGCTGCGTTTGCACTCGGGGAGCTCAAGGCCAGACCTGCTCAGAACGAGTTGATGGTCGGGCTAAAAGACGATGCGCCTGAGTTCCGCGCTGAATGTGCAAGAGCCCTGGGGAAAATCGGCGCAAAAGGGCGGAAGACAGAAAAAAAGCTCGTCAAACTGTTCGAAGATACGCATCCAACCGTGAGGCGGACCGCAGCCACTGCACTTGGGAAAATAAATGCGCGCTCTGGCCCGGCAGTGGATGCCCTCCTGGCCGCTATTGAAGACGGCAACCCCGATGTTCGAAAGAGCGCTGTTATCGCCCTCGGACGTGTCCGCGGGAATCCTAAGAAACCCATTGCCGCACTCGTTGCCATCCTGGCCGATGAAAACTCAAATCTACACGGTCCGGCAACCAAGGCCTTGGCCAATCTCGGACCCAAGGCACTTCGGGCAGTGCTAAAGCTGCTCGAGGACAACCGTTGGAAAGTGCAGAACCAGGCGATTGAAGCACTGGTCGCGATCGGCGAACCCACAGTCCCAGAACTTATCCGCGTCCTCAAGTCAAAACCCAGGTTTAACCAGGCACTTGAAAAAGAAGACTGGTCTGCCCACAGGGGTGCCGAAGAGGTTATCGGCCGGATAGGCCCACCTGCGGCAGATGCAGTCGCTATGCTCATCGTTAACTTGGACAACAAGGAGTTGCGCAAGACCGCTGCAGAGGCATTGGGGCAAATCGGTCCGGCAGCAGAACCAGCCGTTCCTTACCTTATCGAGGCGCTCGATAGCGATGACCCGGATTTTCGCAAGCGAGCTGCGACCGTGCTCGGAAAGATCAGCACCCACTCCAAAGAGGTCATTCCGGCCCTTCTCGCCGCACTCAAAGATGAGGATTGGAATGTTCGGCGGTGTGTGGCGGAGATTCTGGGCGATATTGGTCCAGCGGCCAAGGGAGCGGTGCCAAAGCTGACCAAAGCGTTAAAATCAAAGCGCTCGGATCTGCGCTATGTGGCCGCACGCACCCTCGGAGGTATCGGTCCCTATGCCAAAAAAGCCGTACCCAGACTCATCCATCTGCTCAAGGACCAAGACGTAAACATCAGGAAAAGCGCGGCCACTGCCCTGGGAGATATCCTCGCTAAACATCCACCGGGATCCAGCGCATCGGCAGAGGCCATCGGTTCCACGTCGTAACCAGAACACCCCCAAGCGCCCCCAATCCATCCGATCCGTTTTTGGCCGGATACGTTGGAAACTTTTTTTTGTTTTGACCGATAAGCCTTTAAGGATAAAAAATGGAATCTGATTCTGATGCCTGGTTCCTTTTTTCAATGGGGAAGAAAATGTCACTGATGAAGAAAATGTCACTGATGGGGTTAAGAAAAAGGATATTGATTATCGTTCTCTACCTCATCTCTTACTGGATCGTTGGATGTGTCAGAAAAAATCCAGATTATGGGGACGAAAGCGACTCAGATACGAGCTCTGAAACAGCATCGGATACCGATACCGATACCGACACTGATACCGATACCGATACCGACACCGACACTGCCACCGACACTGCCACCGACACTGATACTGACATCGACACCAACACTGACAATGATACTGACACCGATACTGATACTACTACTGATACTGAAACTGACACTGAAACCGACACAGACACCGACACCGACACTGGCTCTGACCCCTGTGAGGGTGTGGATTGTTCAGGGCACGGCACGTGCGAAGTCGTTCAAGGTGCTGCTGTGTGTGACTGTGAAGAAGGGTTTACCAACGAGCCCGATCCAACCGAGTGCGTCCGGCCTGAAATACGCGTATTACAGGATACGATAGAGCTTCATAGCGGCGCCGGGATTTTCGAGTTTGACGCTACCGACGCCGATGGGGACGACGGCAACGCCAGCAACCAGGTCGCTTTTACGATTCAAAACGTGGGCAGCGGTGCCCTGACCATATCTGACATCTACTTGATGGATGCAGGGGCCGAGGCGTTCGACCTGACAAACGAGATAGATGCCCCCATACCCTCCCAGGGGGAGAGCGAGTTCCTCGTTCGGTTCGACCCCCTCGGTTTGAATGTGCAAAGTGCAACCGTGCATATTGAAAGTGACGATTTTGATGAAGATCCGTTTACATTCACCGTCACCGGCCTCGGGGTTGACACCACAGCGCCGCACTACCAAAGCGGGATTATTGCCGCGTCGAACATCGGCACCAGTGAGCTCACGCTGCAATGGGAAAAGGCGACCGATTACATCACACCGCAGGCAGCGCTGGAATATAAAATCGTTCGCTCGATATTCCCGAACATAGCAACACCGGAAGAAGCAGATCAGAACGGCACTGTCATTACGGATTGGACACAAAACACAGCCGAGGTCACGGCAACAGGGCTAGAGATAGATAAATTCTATCACTTCAACGTCATCGTTCGGGACAGCAGCGGCAATCGGCGCGCCTACACCATGCTGAAACAAGCCACCGCCAAGCCCATCTTCATCTACGACGCCGATGTATCAAACGGCAACCTCGGGGGACGCACTGGGGCAAACGACATCTGCGTAGGTGCCATACCCGATCATGCCCCGGGCGAGTATACGAATTTTAAAGCGCTGATTTCGGTTTCATCAAGCGACGAGATCTTGGATTTGCACCTCACCGATCCACCTGTGCCGACGAATCGGATCATTCGAGGCGCTCCCAACAACTCTGACTACGATTTTGCCGAGGATTTTCCAACCCTCTTGAATGAAGGGCCCATTAGGTCATTGCAACAAGCCGGCGTAGCGGGTAATGAGGCTGGGTGGTACAGCGGCAGCTATACTGACGGATCTGTAGACAGTTCAATGAATTGCGCGGGATGGGCCACAGCGTCCACATCCATCGGTGCGGCACTTGGCAGCACAACGGATGTGGGGCCGGAATGGCTGAGGAGGGCGACGGCAATGGGTTGTAACGGAGCGGGCATCATCATCTGCCTGGCGTGGGAGTAGCTCGCGGGTGTGTCCGCCTACGCCGAGCCTCTGGCGGGATCTGCGACTTTTGAACTCGAAATCAACTATCGAAAGTGTCTTTTTGAAAATTCTATGCCTGAGCCTGTCTTCAAGTACTTCTCGAATCTGGCCGCAGCCAAAGGATTGTCAAACCAAAAGTACACATCCATTTTCCACGGTCGGTTGTCTCTAGTAGAAAATGTCTGTCCCGAATTGTGTTCTTCCAAACGGACTTCAATGTCATCGGTAATCCCCACATAGTACTTACTCGGCGTCACCCGGCTTTTCAGAATGTACACATACATAGTCGCAAACTCCTCCTCTCACCTGTCCCACAGTTCAAG